>NZ_JBIBUO010000003.1:270512-635648 GCF_043079545.1 Streptomyces sp. NPDC015171 | reverse complement strand
GCGCGGACGACCGGACGCGGCTGACCCCGGCGCACCAACGGCCGGGCACGCGGAGGGTCGGGCACGCGGAGGGTCAGGCGCACGGACGGCAGGGCGCGCGGAGGGTCGGGGGCGCGGAGGGTCGGGCGCGGCCAGCCCGGGCGCGCTGACGGCCGGACCCGGCTGACGCGGGCGCACCAACGGCCGGGGGCGGCTGGCAGGATGCCCGAGTCATGATCACCGGGCTTGAGGGAGAACGACCGTGATGCACGCTGGTGCCGACCACCCCGCCGATCCGGGCATCCTGGGCAGAGCCTCCGAGCTGTCCCGGATCGGGGATCTGCTGAAGGCGGTGGACGGCACCGGGCCGCAGGTGCTGGTGCTGACCGGGGAGCCGGGTGCGGGCAAGAGCACCCTCGTCGACTGGGCCGCCGAGCAGGGCCGGGCCCGCGGCCTGCGGATCCTGCGGGTGCGCGGCAGCGAGGGCGAGGCGGGTCTGGGGCTCTCGGGCATCCACCAGTTGCTGCACCCGCTGCTGCCCGGTGACACCCTGCCCACCCCGCAACGGGAGGCGCTCGACCGTGCTTTCGGGCCGGCGGCACTGCCGGGCGAGCTGTCCCTCGACCAGTTGTCGCTGTGCGTCAGCGTGCTCGCCCTGCTCGGCGACGCCGCCGCGCGGCAGCCGCTGCTCCTGCTGGTGGACGACGCCCAGTGGCTGGACCTCGGTTCGGTGGACGTGCTGGGTTTCCTCGCCCGGCGTCTGGACGGCACGCCGGTGGTGATGCTGCTCGCCGCGCGCGAGGAGGCGGTGCCCGCCCGCTTCGACCGGGACTTCCCGCAGGTGACCGTCGGCCCGCTGAGCCGGGCGGCGGCCGGCCTTCTCCTGGACGCCCACCCGGACCCGCCGCGCGGCCGGACCCGCACCCGGATACTCCAGCAGGCGGCCGGCAACCCGCTGGCCCTGATCGAACTGCCCCGGGCCCTCGCCCGGGGCCGCGGCGCCACGGGCCAGGACGGCGCCACCGCCCTTCCGCTCACCGCCCGCCTGGAGAACCTCTTCGCCGCCGACCTGCCCGGCCTTCCCGAGCCCACGCGTGAGGCCCTGCTGCTGGTCGCGGCGGCGGGCAGCGGGCAGCTGGCCGATCTGCTGCGTGCCGCCCCGTCATCGGACGTGGTCCAGGCGCTGGCGCCGGCCGAACGCGTCGGTCTGGTGCGGATCGAGGACGGCCAGGTGCTGCTGCGCCATCCGCTGGTCCGCTCGGCCGTCTACCAGGCGGCGTCCTTCGCCGAGCGCCGACAGGCCCATCTCGCGCTGGCCGCCGTCCTCACCGAGGAACCGGACCGCCGTGCCTGGCATCTGGCCGCCGCGGCCACGGGCCAGGACGCGGCGGTCGCCGACGCCTTGGCCGAGAGTGCCGAACGCGCCCGCGCCCGGGGCGGATACGCGGCGGCAGCGGCGGCGCTGGAGCGTGCCGCAGAGCTGACCCCGGTCGCGGAACCGCGTGCCCGGCGCCTGCTGGCGGCGGCACAGGCGGCCATGTTCGCCGGTCACCCGCAGTGGGTCGGCGAGATCAGCGGGCGCGTCGGCGGCCTGACCGGTGATCCTCTGCTGCGTGCCGAGGCCTCCCTGCTGGGCGGGTGGGCCCTCGGGGTCACACTGCGTCACGAGGAGGCGCTGACGCTGCTGTTCGGTGTCGCCGAGGCGACCGCGGTCTCGGCCCCGGAGCTGGCGCTCGGCACCCTGAGCACCGCGGCGACGTCCGTTTACAACTCCGGGGCGCCGTTCCATCGGACGGAACTGCGCCGGATCAGCGAGCTGATCGACGCCCCCGGTGACGCCGCCGCCCTCGCCTGGGCCGAGGCGGTCGTCGATCCGCATCAGCGACGGGCCGAGCTCATGGGGTTGCTGGCGGAGGGCCTGGCCGGCATCGGGCAGGAGTCGCTGGGAGACCTCACGGCGATCGGCGGCGCGGCCTGGATCCTGGACGAGACCGAGGAAGCCGTACGGACTCTCCGGCGGACCATCGACGTCCTGCGGAGGGCGGGCAGCGCGGGCACGAACGCCACGGTCACCCAGGCGCTCGCCCTCGCCCTGTTCGAGAGCGGTTCCTGGACGGCGGCCCGGACCGCGGCCGAGGACGCCTTCTGGATGGCGACGGAGGCCGGGGCCGACAACGTCACGGTGGGCGCCTGCGTCCTGCGCGCGACGCTGTGCGCGCTCCAGGGCGAGCACGCCGCCGCGCGCAGCCAGGCGATGGACGCCGTGCGGGGCGCGGACCTGCGCAGATCGCTGAGCCTTCAGGTCCGGCACCGGCACGCGCTGGGCATGGCCGCGTACGTCGCCGGAGACCACGCCGACGCGTACGAGCAGCTGCGCGCGGCCTTCACCCGCGACTTCCGCCCCGCGCCCGTCCATTACCACGCCTCCGTCTACCTGCTGGGCGACCTGGCGGCGGCCGCCGTGCGTGCCGGGCGGGCGGACGACGCGCGCACGGTCGTGGACGCCGTGGAGCAGGGGCTGCCGTCCGGCAGATCCCCCCGGCTGGCCGCCGTGCTCCACCGGGCCGCCGCCCTGCTGAGCGACACCGGGGACGAGGAGCACTTCCGTGCGGCCCTCGCCGACTCCGTCACCGACTGCTGGCCGTTCGAGAAGGCGCTGGCCCGGCTCGACTTCGGTGAGTGGCTGCGCCGGCGCCGGCGCAGCGCCGAGGCACGGCCCCATCTCGGTGCGGCACTGGAGTGCTTCGAGCGGCTCGACGCCCGGCCCTGGACCGATCGCGCGGCGGCGGAACTGCGGGCGGCCGGCGCCCCCGTGCCGGCGTCTTCGAGTCCGGCGGGCGAACTGACCTCACAGGAGCTGCAGATCGCCGAACTGGCCGCCCAGGGCCTGACCAACCGCGACATCGCGGCCCGGCTCCATCTCTCGCCCCGGACCGTCGGCTACCACCTGCACAAGATCTTCCCGAAGCTCGGTATCCGCGCCAGGGCCCAGCTGCGCGACGCGCTCTCCCAGGATCCGCCCCGGTGACGGCGCGGACCGTCCGCGCTCACCGGGCGCCGCCGAGCCGCGCGTCGAGGAAGCCGGTGATCGTGTCCATGACCTTCCGGGTCGACCAGGGGGCGCCCGCGTCGGGATCGCCGAGGAAGGCCATGTCGCCGTGGCCGGCTCCCTTGATGACATACCTGGTCGCGTCGGTGCCCGCGGCCTTGAGGGCGTCGGCGAGGATCAGTGACTGGCTGGGCGAGACGATGCGGTCGTCGTCTCCCTGGAGCAGGATGAAGGGCGCGGTCCTGGCGTCGATGTGGCTCGCCGGGTCGGAGGCCGCGCGGGCAGCGGGGTCGCCGACGACGGTCCGCCGGGACCCCGGCCCGAACACGTACGCGTTGATGAAGCTGCCCGGGGCGTTGTACGTCTTCCGTGTCGCCGCGTCGAAGTCGTCGGCGACCCTGGCGAGATCGCTCGCCCCGAACTCGTCCACGACGGCCTGCACTTCGCTGCTCCGGTCGAGGTGGTCCCCGATGTCGAAGCGCCTGTCGCCGTTGGTGGTGCCGGCCATGGCCGCTAGGTAGCCGCCCGCGGACTGCCCCCAGACGGCGACCTTGGCGGCGTCGAAGCCGTACTGGTCGGCGTGCGCGCGCAGGAACCGTACGGCCGACTTCACGTCCGCGACTCCGTCCCGGTAGGTCGCGCCGTCGGCGCTGGTGCGGTAGGTGATGCTCGCCACCGCGTAGCCTTGCTCGGCGACATAGGTCCGTTGCGCCAGGTTCGCCTTCCTGTCGGCCAGGACGAAGCCGCCGCCGGGGATGTAGACGACGAGGGGCTTGGCTCCGGCGCCCTCGGGCACCTGCAGGTCCAGCTTGAGCTCGGTCTTCCTGCCCCGCGTGACGGGTGCCGCGTAGACGATGTCCTGATGGGACGACAGGCCGGTCCGCCCGCACCGGATCTGCGGCCCCGTCGCCTCGACGACCGTGCTCGTACGGGTGTCCGTGGGCTTCACGGTCTTGGCGACCGGTACCGCCCCGCCTTTCGCCGTACCCCCGCCTCCGCCGTGCGGGGGCGCGGTCGGTGCGGCCTCCCGGGGGCAGGCCGTCGGCGAGGCGGCGCGGGCGGGAGTGCCGCCGGACTCCGCCGAGCAGGCGGTGAGTGCCGCTGCCAGGGCGCAGGCCGCGGTGACGGTGGTGATGAGCCGGTTGCGCATGGTCATGGCTGTCTCCCTGGGCTCCGCAGTAAGCGGATATCACCTATCCGCTTACCATGGAGGCTAGCATCAACCGGATACGATGTATCCGGTTATCCCCCGCCCCCGGTCGGCGATCTCGCCGTGGCCGCACCGCCGTACGATGAGCCGACCCGACCGCCTCTCCCGCCGTCCCGGAGCGCAGCCATGACCGCCGACAAGCCGGTACAGCCACCGCTGCGCAAGGACGCGGAGCTGAACCGCCGGCGGATCCTCGCGGCGGCGCGCGAGGTCTTCCGGGACCAGGGGGTCGCGGCGACGCTCAACGACATCGCCCACCACGCGCACCTGGGCGTCGGCACGGTCTACCGCCGCTTCTCCGACAAGGAGGAGCTGGTGGACGCGCTCTTCGACGACATGGTCGACACCGTCGACGGCCACCTCGCCGAGGCGCTGGCCGAGGAGGACGCCTGGCTGGGTCTGACGCGCTGCCTGGAACGCCTCTGTGAGGTGCAGGCCTTCGACCGCGGCCTGCGCGAGGTCATGCTGGGCACCGGACGCGGACCGGCCCGTCAGGCCCAGATGCACGGGCGCGTGAAGCCGGCGGTGAAACTGCTGCTGGCGCGGGCCCAGGAGCAGGGCGCACTCCGTGCCGACCTGGTTCCGTCGGACTTCCCCGTGCTCCAGCTGATGACCGCCGCCGTCAGCGAGTTCGCCCCGGGATCCGACACCTGGCGGCGCTATCTCGCGATCCTCGTCGACGGCCTCCGCGCCCGCCCCGACCTCGGCACCCTGCCTCCCGGCATCACCGACGAACCGGACGTCGAACAGGCCGTCATCGACGCCAGCCAACGCGACGCACGCGCCCGCCGGAGCGGCGGCTCCTGACAGGAGGCAGGGCGGGCAACCCCCCGCCGCGCACCCGACCCGGTCAGGCGGTCCAGCCGGGCGACCGTGGAGCGCTGGGCTCTCGGCGGCGCTCCACGGGCCGGTCGTCAGGTCACCAGCGGACGCCCGCGAAGTCGATCGGGCGCGGGCGCAGCAGACGAGCGCGCTCCGTCAAACCGTGCAGGCGCCGTGCCATCTCGGCGGCCGGCAGCCGGCGCCGGTCGCCGTGGCCCGGCAGGACCCATTCGAACCGCAGCCGCCGCGCGGTCCTGGCCAGGGACTTGGCGAGTTCCTCGATGGAGTACCAGGTCACGGTCTCGGCGACGGCGAGGTCACCGTCGGCGCGCGACCAGTAGAAGCTGTCGCCGGTGAAGCAGTAGCGGTCGTCGGCGAGATACAGCACGCTGCCCTCGGTGTGGCCCGGCAGCGGGTGGACGGTGACGCCCTCGGCGATCTCCCTGGGTTCGATTCCGCGGATGACCTGGTCCGCGTCCGGTGCGGCGTCCAGGTCGCCCTCGTGGATCCACAGCCGGGCGCCGAAGTGGTCGGCGTACCGGCGGCCGTGCGCGGCGTGGTCGCGGTGGGTGAGCAGGACGTCGGTGACGGGCCCGGACGCGGCGTAGCGCTCGGCCAGCGCGGCGCTCCAGCGGGGCGTGTCGATCATCATGCGGGTGCCGGACGGCCGCAGCAGCAGGTAGGAGTTGGCGCCCGCGGTGTGCGGCGAGTTGTGGCCGCAGATGAGCACCCCGTCGTCCAGGGCCAGTGGGAACGGGTCGAGCGCCTGGTCCGCGCGGCCGGTCAGCGGCCGGATCGAGCGGGTGGGACAGGCGAAGACGGCGGCGTGTAAGCGCTGGTTCTCCGCCTCGTCGGACGGCGGGCGCAGGATCTGTGACTTTCCGTCGGCCTCGCCGATCAGCTCGGGCGCGAACTGCCGGGCCACGTCGCAGTTCGTGCAGCGGTCGTCCACGTACCATCCGTCCACGGCCGGGCTCCTTCTCCGGGGAAGCGGCCTCGGCAAAGGCCGCTCCTCCAGGGGTAACCCGTCGCCCGTCGAACCGCCAGGCCGTGCCGGCCTTGTGTTTCCGGCTCCATGGCGTTCTCGGCAGGGGGATGCGAGCGGATGCCACCTCTGCCGTTTCCGCACGGAACGACCCGCCACGCGCGGCACCTCACCCGGCGGCGCGCACCGCTGCGACCGTGCCGGAATCCTCCGTCCGGGCAGGTGCCGTCGACCGTGCGGTGCAGGCCACGAGGAGGACGACCAGTCCGCAGGCGGCGACCAGGCACCAGCCCGGACGGGCGGCGTGGGCGAGTCCCGCCGGGCCGGTACCGGCGACCAGGCCGCCGGCGAGGGCGATGCCGAGGGCGGCGCCGATCTGGCGTGCGCTGGATGTGATCGCGCCCGCCACACCGGCCCGGGCCGGTGGCAGTCCGCTCACGGCCGTGTGGGTGATCGGCGCGTTGGCGAAGCCGAACCCGATGCCGATGAGGAGGTAGGCGAACAGGAGCAGGAAGATGCTGGTGTGCCGGTCGAGTCCGGTCAGGCAGAGCCCGCCGGCGGTGAGGAAGCCACCCGCCAGAGCCAGTGGCGGCCGCGGGCCGATACGGCCGACCAGGCGGCCTGCCCAGGGCGCGCAGACGGTCGCTCCGGCCGCCATGGGAAGCGTCGCCGTCCCGGCGGCCAGCGGGGTGAAGCCCCGGGCGTGCTGGAGGTAGAGGGTGTTGAGCAGGAGCGCCGCGTTCAGGGCGACGAAGACGGCCACGGCGCCGACGACCGCACCGCTGAACACCGGTCCGCGAAAGAGCCGGGGATCGATCAGCGGCTCGTCCCGGCGCAGTTCCACCCACACGAATCCCGCCGTCGCCGCGGCGGCGACGGCGCAGGCGGCGGGCACGGCCGGCGCCGTCCAGCCGACGCGCGGCGCTTCGATCAGGACGCCGACCCAGGCGCCGATCATCACGGTCAGCAGGATCTGCCCGGGAACGTCCGGCCGCCGCGCTTCCCGGGCCCGGGACTCCGGCACGAACACCGCGCTGAGCACGAGGGCGGCCACGATGACCGGAGCGTTGATCCAGAACAGCGAGCGCCAGCCGAGGGCCGCGACGAGGGCGCCGCCGGTGACCGGGCCCGCCGCCATGCTGAGCCCGAACACCGAGGCCCAGACGCCGATCGCCTGCGCCCGCTCGCGTGGATCCGGCATCGCGTTCACCACGATGGCGAGGGCCACGGGACTGAGCATGGAGGCGCCGATCCCCTGCACCGCGCGGGCCGCGACCAGCGCGCCCGCCGACGGGGCCAGCGCGCAGACCAGCGAGGCCGCGCCGAAGACGGCCAGTCCCCACTGGAACACCCGCCGGCGCCCGAACCGGTCGGCGAGCGCACCGGAGGAGATCAGCAGACCTGCCAGGACGACGGTGTACGCGTCGACGGTCCACTCGAGACCGCGCGTGCCCACGCCCAGGCCGTCCCCGATGGCGGGCAGGCCCACATTGACGATGGTGGTGTCCAGTCCCACCAGGAACATGCTCAGACAGCAGACGGCGAGCACCGTCCAGCGTCCGCGTGCGCTCAGCCGCGGGGGCTGGTCAGGGCAATACGTGGTCACGGTCGTCGGCCGCCTCTCCGGTACACGAGTCGTACCGGGTCAGGCTGCGGCCCGACGCCCCCGGCTGACCAGCGTCTTTGCGGAGACGGCAAACGGCGGCCGGCCGCCTCGCTCAGTGCGCGGCGCGGCCCGCCAGCAGCCCCGTCACCTGCGTGCGGACGACGTCCCACGCGGCGCGCGGAAGTTCACCGAGGGCCGTGTCGCGCAGCGCGTCGAGCGCCTGCTCCGCGCCGGTCTCGGCGCCGGGGCCGGCGTCCGCGCCACGGAGTGTGGTGCCGGTGAGCACGTCGTAGCCGTCGCGTACGGCGACGCGCAGGCGGTCGGGCTCCCCCTCCCCGGCGTGCAGGGCCGACGCCACGACGAGGGGCGGCTCACCGCCGGCCTCGCCGGGCAGTTTTCGGTACGCCGACGCCATCGGCGTACGCCAGTGCAGGCTGAGCAGGACGGGACGCTTGGCGACGACTTCGGAGAGGTCCGTCTCGTGCACACCGTCGGATTCCAGGATGCGCGCCCGGGCGTCCAGGACGAGCGCGGCGGGCAGCAGGCAGCGCAGGGTGCTGCCGACGATGTTGCCGCCGACGGTCGCGGTCCGCCGCACGGCGCCCGTGCCGACGGTGGCCGCGGCCAGCCGCAGGACGTCCGGCACCCGCGCGTCGATCCGGTGCAGGACGACGGCGCCGCCCAGCGTCTCCCGTCCCACGGCGTTGGCCTCAGGCAGCTCCCGGAGCGACACCGCGAGTCCGGGGAAGCCGTCCCGCTGCCAGGCCGCCCAGACCAGCGTCGCCCCGCCGATCGGCACGGCCCCCTCGGCCAGGCATTCCTGGGCTTCCGTCACGGACGTGGGCAGACGCAACAGCACAGCGGCCTACCTGCCTTCCTGGGGCTCGGACGAGAGGCGGGCGCGCGCCCGCGGCCCGCCGACAGCGCAGTCTTCTCGCGCGGCAGGGGGCGCGTACAGGGCTCACACGCGCATACCGTGCGCGCTCCCCACCACGCGCCCCGGCGGCGCGGCCCTGCCTCTGGGATTCCGGCCGCGCGAGGTCATGCCTGCCGGCTCGGCGCGGCCGCGACGGGGGTGAGGTGCGGGCGCTTGGCGGCGCGGCCGTCGCCCGAGGAACGGCCACGCAGCCGTCGGGCGATCCAGGGGCCCAGGAAGTCGGCGGCCCAGCGCAGCTCGTGGACACCGGCCCGCCAGCCGGTGGGGGCCGGGGTCGGCGGGGCGGGCAGCGGGTGCGTCCAGGAGTCGTCGCTGTCCGGCAGGGCGAGGGCGTGGGCGACAGCCGCGGCGATGCGCTGGTGGCCGAGGGGGCTGGCGTGCAGGCGGTCCTGGCTCCACAGGCGCAGGTCGGTGACCACGGGGTGGTCGGACGTCTCCGCGACGGCGACGCCGTGCCGGTGCGCGGCCTCGCGGATGCGCTGGTTGAGGGCGATGACGCGAGGGCTCACGGGCCGGGCCAGCGGGGTGATGCGGGCGACGTCGGGGAAGGTGAGCGTGGCGACCCGCGTCCCCTGGGCGGTCAGGGCGGCGAACATCGCCTCCAGGTGGCCGGCGACCTCGTCGGCGTCGAAGCGTGGCCGCAGCAGATCGTTGACCCCTGCCACCACCGTCGCCAGGTCCGGCCGCAGGGCGAGGGCCGGGGCCAGCTGTTCGGCGTGGACCTGGCCGGCGAGGCGGCCGCGGACGGCGAGGTTGGCGTACCGCAGGCGGGGGTCGTGGCGCGCGAGGTGCTCCGCGAGCCGGTCGGCCCAGCCGCGCAGTCCCGTCGTGTCGTCGCCGTCGCCGACACCTTCGGTCTGGCTGTCGCCGAGGGCCACGAACCGTGAGAAGCGCACCTCTGTGCCGGGCATGGGCAGGGCCTCCGTTCGATGAGCGGGGCGGGGCGGTCGTGGGCGCGGCGGGTCAGTTCTCCGGGGCGGCGTGCCGCCGGGCACCGGCCTGCGCCGCACGGCGGCGCAGGGTGCGGAGCGCCAGCTCGCCCCACCGGAGGTTCTCCCGTTCGAAGGCCATGCCGCGCAGCAGTGTCAGATACGGTCCGATCCGTTCCGCCCGCGCGTAGTACTCGTCCTCCGTACGCCCCTGCAGGAGGCGCTCCTGAAGCCGTTCGTAACGGGCGAGCTTGGCCGTGGCCCACCCCATGTGCTCACTGATCGCCGCCTGTACGGCTTCGAGGTCGCCGACGTCCGCGCACTGGACCTTGACCATCAGCTCGTCCCGGATCGCCGTCGGCTTGCCCAGCGGTTCGGCGACGTAGGCGCGGACGGCCCGCATCCCTGCCTCGGTGAGCGAGAAGAGCCGCTTGTTCGGCCGGCGCTCCTGCTCGACGACCCGGGCGGAGATGAGCCCTTCGCCCTCCATGCGCTCGAGTTCCCGGTACAGCTGCTGCGGGGTGGTCATCCAGAAGTTGGCGACGGAGGCGTCGAACTCCTTGGCGAGGTCGTAGCCCGACGCCTCTCCTTCGAGGAGCGCGGCCATCACCGCGTTGCGCAATGCCATGCGGGGCAGAGTAGCGCATCGTTGATTAGTCGTGAATGCGACTAGTGGCAGAAGGGAGTGATGTGAGCGGGCGACCGGTCGGCACCGCCGCCTCACCGCGAGAGGCAGCAGGGATGGACATCTCCCCGAACCCGCCCCTAGTCTCACTTGCACCTATTCAACGAATTGACTAGAGGTGATCCCCGTGCACCCCTTCCGCAAGGCCGTCGAGACACAGGACCACGAGGCCCTGGAGGCGTTGCTCGCCGACGAGGTCGTGTTCACCAGCCCGGTCGCCTTCAAGCCGTACCCGGGCAAGAAGATCACCGCCGCGATCCTGCGCGGGGTGTCCCGTGTCTTCGAGGACTTCACTTACGTGCGCGAGATCGCCAACCCGGACGGCCGCGACCTCGCCTTCGTCTTCACCGCCACGGTCGGCGGCAAGCAGATCCAGGGCTGCGACTTCCTCCACTTCGACGAGGCGGGGAAGATCGACGACTTCCTGGTGATGGTCCGCCCGCTCTCCGCCGCCCAGGCGCTGGCCGAGGCCATGGGCGCCCAGTTCGACCGGATCGCCCAGGAGGCGGCGGGGAACTGACCGACCCGCTACGCCGTGGCCGGCGCGGCGAGCGGGCCGGTTCCCGCAGGTCAGGCCAGCTTCTTCAGCAGTTCGGCGGCGAGCGGGGCGGAGGAGGCCGGGTTCTGGCCGGTGACGAGGTTGCGGTCGACGATCACGTTCGGCGCCCACGGCTCACCGGCCCGCACGTCGAGGCCCGCCTCTTCGAGGCGCGTCTGCAGCAGCCACTTCGCCTTGTCGGCGAAGCCCGCCTGGGTCTCCTCGGCATTGGTGAACGCCGCCACCCGGTAGCCGACGAAGGCGTTGACGCCGTCCTGCTCGGCGGCGAGCAGCGCGGCGGGGCCGTGGCAGACCACACCGAGGGGTGTGCCGGAGGCGAGGGTGTCGATGAGGAGCCTGCCGGAGGCGGCATCGACGGCGAGGTCCTCCATGGGGCCGTGGCCGCCGGGGTAGAAGACGGCCGCGTAGTCGCCGGGATCGGCGTCCTCCAGGCGGATCGGGGTACGGAGTTCGGCGAAGGCGGCGAGGCCGGAGGCGATCCGGTCGGCGCCCTCCTGGCCGCCGTTCGCCTCGGGGGCGAGGCTGCCCCGGTCGACGGTGGGGACCACACCGCCGGGCGTGGCGACGACGACCTGGTGGCCGGCCGCCGTGAAGGCCTCGTACGGGGCGACGGCCTCCTCGGCCCAGAAGCCGGTGGGGTGTTCGGTGCCGTCGGCGAGCGTCCAGTGGTCGACGCCGGTCATCACAAAGAGGATCTTCGACATGGTGCTTCTTTCAGCGGAGCCTGACATTGCCTGCGCACTGACGCTCCGGGTGGGGACCGTCAGGGTGTGCCGGTCTCGAACGTAGAGCGCCGGGACATGCGATTCCAATGAGGATGCCCATGTCCGCCATGGAAACTCCTATACCTCGCCGGGCTTAGATTCTTCCTGTGAGCAATGGCGAACCCCCTCGCGGAGATCCGGTCCCGCGGCCGGCGACCGGCACCCCGCACCAGCTCGATCTGAACCTGCTGCGCACGTTCCTCGCCGTGTACCGGTCCGGTTCGTTCACCGGTGCAGGCCGGCTGCTGGGGCTGTCGCAGCCCACGGTGACGACGCAGATGCGCACGCTGGAGCGGCAGACGGGACGGGTCCTGTTCGAGCGGCTGCCGCGCGGGGTCGCGCCGACGGCCGTGGCCGACGAGCTGGCGGTGCGGGTCGCTCCGGGCCTCGACATGCTCGCCGGGGCGGCGGGCCCGGACGCGGTGCCCGGACCGCCCGCCGAACCGGTGCACCTCGCGGGTCCCGCCGAGTTCCTCTGCACGCTCGCACTGCCCGCGCTGGCACCGCTCGTGACCGACGGGGTACGGCTGCGGGTGGCGACGGGCCTGACCGACGCACTGCTCGACGAGCTGCGGGCCGGCCGTCACGATCTGCTGATCGCCACGACCCGCCCCCGGGGCCGTACGGTGTCCGCCGTCCCCCTGATGGACGAGGAGTTCGTCCTGGTGGCGGCGCCCTCGTGGGCCGAGCGGCTGAGGGCGCCGCTCGCCGCCGAGGGTCCCTCGGTGCTCCACTCCGTCCCCCTGGTCACCTACGCGGAGGACCTGCCCATCGCCCGCCGCTACTGGCGCCATGTCTTCGGCCGCCGCCTCTCCTGTGCCGCCGCCGTCACCGTGCCCGACCTGCGCGGTGTGAGGGCCGCGGTGGCGGCAGGAGCGGGCTTCACCGTGCTGCCGCGCTATCTGTGCGCCGACGAACTGGCCTCCGGCGCCCTCGTCCCCCTCCACGAACCCGAGGACCCGCCGATCAACACCGCCTATCTGGTCCAGCGCCCCGGCGCCCCCGACAACCCGGACGTGATCCGGGTCCGCGACCACCTGCTGCACGCCGCCCGCGGCTAGCCAGGCCCCGGACGCGACGGCGGACACGGCTAGGCACCTCCCTCGTCGGCCACGGCTCCGCGCGGCCGGAGGTTCCCGACAGGGAGCCGCACGCGCGGTGCGGGGACCGGCTGCCGGCCCGGACACCGAGCGGCCTCGCGGCACTCGCGCCGCCCGGCGTGCCGGTCGAGGTCGACGCGCTCGCCGTCCGGCCGACGGCACCGCCGGAGCCCGCGGCCCCGGATGCGCGCTCGGCGGACGCCTGAGCGGCCGCCCGGCCGGACGGCCCTTAGTGTGGGGCTGTGACGGGAGAAACTGATCTGCCTACCCTGCTCAGCGGCATGCGGCCGGAGCTGAACCCCGGCCGCTATGTC
The DNA here is from genome assembly GCF_043079545.1 of Streptomyces sp. NPDC015171. Classification (NCBI taxonomy): domain Bacteria; kingdom Bacillati; phylum Actinomycetota; class Actinomycetes; order Kitasatosporales; family Streptomycetaceae; genus Streptomyces; species Streptomyces sp. NPDC015171. The sequence goes on along the minus strand of NZ_JBIBUO010000003.1, from coordinate 622,709 downwards.
TTCACCATGGCCGAGGGCGGCGTACCGTCCGGGGTCACCCCCGTGGTCACGGTGGCCGAGCGGGAGGGGCTCACCCTCGTGGTGCCGCAGTCGGACGCGGACGCGGCCGGGATGGGCTACGACTACGTGGCCGGCTGGATCACCTTGAACGTCCACTCCGCCCTCGACGCGATCGGCCTGACCGCCGTGGTCGCCCGGGCTCTCGCCGACGCGGACCTGAGCTGCAACGTGGTCGCGGGCTTCCACCACGACCACCTCTTCGTGCCCCACGAGCGCGCCGAACAGGCGTTGGAGATCCTGCGGCAGCTGGCCGACGCCCCGGGCTGAACCGGTATTCGGCCGGGCACCCGACCGCGCCGAGGCCGTCCGGAGCAGCCCCCGCGCCGGCGCGGCGCACGGACCCACCGCCGGACGCCCGTCCTCGGCGTGCCCCTCGGCACCGAGCCGACCGCTCACCCCGCGGCCCCCTGAGCACCTGCGTCACCCCCCTCCCCCGGCGGTGTCGACACCGCGGCCGCCAGATGGTCGCGGAACCAACGGTGCGCGGGGTCCGTCGAGTTGCGCGGGTGCCAGGCCATGCCGAAGTCGAGCGGGGCCAGTTCGAGCGGCACGGGGAACGTGCGCAGGCCCAGTGCGGCGATGGTGTCCGGGAGCCAGTCGGCCAGGGTGAGGGCGACGAGGTCGGTGTCCCGGGCGAGCAGCATCGCGCTCGTGTGACTGGGCACGACGACCGCGACACGGCGCCGCAGCCCGCGCTCCGCCAGCGCGCTGTCGATGGGCCCCAGCCGCTTGCCCATCCGGGAGATGCCGATGTGGTCGGCCGCGGCGAACCGGCGGGCGTCGATCCGGCCGCCGAAGAGCGGATGACCGGAGCGGGCGACACCGACCAGCGTCGCCCGGGTGAGTCCGCGGGTCCGGATCTCCGGATCGAGGTGGCCGAGGACGCCCAGCTCGACGTCCACCCAGCCCTGCCGCAGCCCGGGTCCGCCCTCGACCGCCTCCGGCAGGAACACCACGTCCACCTGCGGGGCCTCCGCGTGGATCCGGTCGGTCAAGGTGCCGGCGAGGCCGGTCAGCAGCAGGTCGGTCGCCTGCACGGTGAAGGTGCGCTGGAGATGCGCGGCGTCGAAACCGGCCCCGGGCCGCAGGACGTTGTCGCAGCCGCGCAGCAACGCGCCGACCTCGTCCTGGAGTTCCAGCGCCCGCGGGGTCGGGACCAGGCCCTGACCCGCGCGGACGAGCAGCGGGTCGCCGACGATACGGCGCAGCCGGGCCAGCGTACGGCTGACCGCGGCGGGAGACGTGCCCAGCCGCTCGGCGGCGCGGGTGACGCTGTTCTCCTGGAGCAGGGCGTCCAGGACGCGCAGCAGATTGAGATCCATCGAAGCTCCTGACCTGCACTTTTACGCCACAGTCAATGATTAGGTGCCAATCTTTGCATTGTTCCGGCGCTCCGGGCCGCGAAGAGTGGGGACAGCCGCCGAACCGTGCGGCGCCTGCCCCCTCTCAAGGAGCGACCCCTTCCATGCAACCGTCCTCCCACGACCCCGGGCAGCGGTCCGCCCGCTCCGGGCGAGAAGGCGATGTGCTGGCCGTCGTCAGCCAGAGCGGCGCGACCGTCTCGTTCTTCGACGCCGCCTCCGACCGGCTCCTCGGTACGACCGATGTGCTCGCCGAGCCCCACGAGTTGTGCTTCGACCCGACACAGCGGCTGCTGTGGTGCACGACGGCGTACAACTCCGGCTACTACCACGTGAACAGCGGCCGGCGCACCGAGGTCACCGTCATCGACCCCGACACCCGGCGCGTGGTCGAGGTCATCGACCTCGCACCGGAACACGGGCCGCACGGCCTGGCGCTGGATCCGGCACGCCGGCGTCTCTACGTCAGCGTGGAGGGCTCCGCGGACCGGCCCGGCGGTGTCGTCGTGATCGACACCGTGACCCGCCGGCCGCTGGGCAGGATCGACACGGACGCGCCCGGCCCGCACTGGTTCGCCATCGACCCGGCGGGAACGGCGGGCTACGCCGCCAACAAGGAGGCGCCGTTCGTCTCGGTGGTCGATCTCGAACGGGGCACCCTCACCGCCACGGTCGGCGTCCCGGGCAGTGAGGGACTCGCCGTCTCGGCCGACGGCCGCCATGTCTTCGTCGCCGCGCCGTACGCCGGCGCCTTCTCCGGATCCACCGGTGAGCGGCCGGCCGCGGGCATCCGGGTGATCGACGCCCGGACGGCGTCCGTGGTCGACACGCTCCCCACGGAGCACGTGATCCTGCCGGTCCATCTGACCTCGACGGGCACGCTGCTCGCCGGCGAGGTACGGATCACGCCCGACCCGGTGTACCGGCTCGGCCGGCACGCACCTGGCCGGCTCACGGCGTTCGCCGCCGACGGCCGCCGCCGGCTCGGTTCGCTGGAGGTCGGACTCGGGCCGCTGGCCATCACCTCCTCCCCCGACGGCCGGCTCGCCTATGTCGCCTGCGTCGTCTCCTCCACCGTCGAGATCGTCGATCTGGAGACGCTGCGCGTCCTGGCCCGGCTCGACATACCCAGACTCGGCGAGCCCGGCGCCCATGGACTGGCGTACGTCCCCCGCCCGGCCTGATCCCCGGTCCGAGGCTGACCTGACCCCCTGGAAAGGAACACCAAGACATGATCGTGATCACCGCCCCCACCAGCGCCATCGGCCGCCTTCTCGTGAACGGACTGCTCGGACGCGGGGCACCCTTGCGCCTGGTCGTCCGCGATGCCGAGCGGCTCGCGCCCGAGGTCCGCGAGCGCGTCGAGGTCGTCGTGGGCTCGCACGGCGACGCCGAGGTGATCGACCGGGCGTGCCGTGGCGCCGAGGCCGTCTTCTGGCTCGCGCCGGGCGATCCGGCCGCGCCGAGCCCCGAGGCCGCCTACCTCGACTTCACCCGCCCGGCGTGCGCGGCCTTCGTCCGCCACGGCGTCCGGCGCGTCGTCGGGATCTCCGCGCTGGGCCGCGGGACACCGATGGCGGACCGCGCGGGACTGGTGACCGCCTCACTGGCGATGGACGACCTGATCGCCGGCTCGGGCGTCCCCTACCGTGCGGTCGTCTGCCCGTCCTTCATGCACAACCTGCTCCATCAGGCCGGTGCCATCAGGGAGCAGGGCGTGATCTCCCTGATGACCGACCCGGACCTGAGGTGCCCCACCGTGGCCACGCGCGACATCGCCGCCACCGCCGCGCGGCTCCTGCTGGACGACTCGTGGCAGGGGGCCGGAGAGGTCGCCTGCCTCGGGCCCGAGGACCTGTCACCCGACGACATGGCGCGGATCGTCTCCGAGGTCCTGGGCAGCCGGGTCGGCTACCGGCAGGTCCGGGGTACGGCGTTGAAGGAGCGCCTCATGGGCTTCGGGACGAGCGAGCCGATGGCACAGGCGATGGTCGACATGTTCGCCGCCAAGAACCTGGGCCTCGACAACGCCGAGCCGCGCACCGCGGAATCGACGACGCCGACGACGTTCCGGCAGTGGTGCGAGGACGTGCTCAGGCCGGCGGTCAGGGGCGGCTGAGCAGCTGAGCAGTGGAGTACGCGCGGGTTCCGACATCCACCGGGAGCACGGGCGGTGGGGCCGGTTCGTCGTACCTCGCCGGACTCCCCGCGCCGACGAGGGGTGTCAGTGGCCGGTGCCGCCGGTCCTGAGCTTCCGCAGGCTGTAGAGGGCGGCCCCGACGACAAGGACCGCGGTGCCGGATGCCACCGTGCTCATGGGGAGGGCGAACGCCAGGACCGCGCAGCCGGCCAGGCCGACGACGGGGACGAACCGGTCGGTCCGGTGCTCCTCCTCGGTGAGAGTGAAGGCGGAGGCGTTGGCGATGGCGTAGTAAGCCAGGACGCCGAAGGAGGAGAAGCCGATCGCGCCGCGGACGTCGGTGGTCGCGGCGAGCAGGGCGACGACGGTACCCACGGCCAGTTCCGCGTGGTGGGGGACGCCGAAGCGGGGGTGGACGGCGGCCAGGGCGTGCGGCAGATGGCGGTCGCGGGCCATGGCCAGGGTGGTGCGCGAGACGCCGAGGATCAGCGCGAGCAGGGAGCCAAGGGCGGCGACGGCGCCTCCCGCCCGGACGACGGGCTCCAGCCAACTGGCGCCTGCGGTCCGCACCGTGTCTGACAGCGGGGCCGCCGCGTCCGCCAGCCCTGCGGGTCCCAGCACCGTCAGGGCGGCGACGGCGATGAGGGCGTAGACGGCGAGGGTGATGCCCAGGGCGATCGGGATGGCGCGCGGGATGGTGCGGGCGGGATCGCGGACTTCCTCGCCGAGCGTGGCGATGCGGGCGTATCCGGCGAAGGCGAAGAACAGCAGGCCCGCGGCCTGGAGTACACCGGTGACGGTGGTGTCCGTGCCGATGCCCAGCCGTGCGGTGTCCGCGCCCGCGGAGGTCAGGGCGGCGACGGCCACGGCGACGAGCACGGCCAGGACGACCGCGACGATCACGCGGGTCAGGAGGGCGGACTTCTGCACGCCGGTGTAGCTGACCGCGGTCAGCGCCACGACGGCGGCCACGGCGACCGCGTGGGTCTGGGCGGGCCAGAGGTAGGCGCCGACGGTCAGGGCCATGGCCGCGCAGGAGGCTGTCTTGCCGACCACGAACGCCCAGCCCGCCAGGTAGCCCCAGAAGGCGCCCAGGCGTACGCGGCCGTAGACGTAGGTGCCGCCGGACCGCGGGTAGAGGGCGGCCAGCCGTGCCGAGGACGTCGCGTTGCAGTAGGCCACGACCGCCGCCAGGGCCAGAGCGAGCAGCAGCCCGGAACCGGCGGCCCCGGCGGCCGGGCCGAGCGCCGCGAAGATCCCGGCCCCGATCATGGAGCCCAGGCCGACCACCACCGCATCGGACACCCCCAAGCGGCGCTTCATCCCACCGGCGGCCGTCGGCACGCTCCCCGCGTTCATCATGCACTCCTCCTCGTCACGGCCTTGGGACCGGGCGCACCGTAACCGGGGAAGATGACGGGCCGGGGTCGCCGCCGGAACACCGGGTCCTGCTGTGGGCGGTGTCAGCGGGGCTGGAGTCCGGCGAGCAGGACGCGTACACGGCGTTCGATCTCGTCCCGGATCGGGCGGACCGCCTCAACGCCCTGTCCGGCGGGGTCGTCGAGTTTCCAGTCGAGGTAGGTCTTGCCGGGGAAGACGGGGCAGGTGTCGCCGCAGCCCATGGTGATCACGACGTCGGATGCCTGTACGGCCTCCACGGTGAGGATCTTCGGGGTCCGGGCGAACAGGTCGATGCCCACTTCGGCCATCGCGGCGACGGCGGCGGGGTTCACCGTGTCAGCGGGGGCCGACCCGGCGGAGCGGACCTCGACTCGGCCTTGGGAGAGGTGGGTGAGGAAGGCGGCGGCCATCTGGGAACGGCCCGCGTTGTGGACGCACACGAACAGCACCGACGGCTTGGGCTGGAGTTCAGACACGGGCGGAGCCTTCCGGGGACACGGCAGGCTCGGCTGCCGCTGCGGTCTGGGGGAAGTAGCGGCGGGCGGCGAGGGCGACGTGGACGAGGCCGATGAGGACGGGGACCTCGATGAGGGGGCCGACGACTCCGGCGAGGGCCTGGCCGGAAGCGGCGCCGAAGGTCGCGACGGCGACCGCGATGGCGAGTTCGAAGTTGTTGCCCGCGGCGGTGAACGCCAGCGTGGTCGCGCGCGGGTGGTCCAGGCCGACCGCGCGGCCGGCGGCCATGGACCCGGCCCACATGATCGCGAAGTACACCAGCAGGGGCAGGGCGATGCGGCCGACGTCGAGGGGCTTGGAAGTGATGGCGTCGCCCTGGAGGGCGAACAGCACCACGATGGTGAACAGCAGCCCGTACAGGGCGAACGGCCCCATGCGCGGGATCAGCCTGGTCTCGTACCAGGTGCGGCCCTTGGCCTTCTCGCCCAGGCGGCGGGTGAGGAACCCGGCCAGCAGGGGGATGCCGAGGAAGATGAGCACGCTGCGGGCGATCTCCCACACGGAGACATCCAGCGCGGTCTGTTCCAGGCCGAGCCGGCCGGGCAGCACGCTCAGGTAGAACCAGCCGAGTCCGGCGAACGCGACCACCTGGAACACCGAGTTCAGGGCGACGAGGACGGCGGCGGCTTCGCGGTCGCCGCAGGCGAGGTCGTTCCAGATGATGACCATGGCGATGCAGCGGGCGAGCCCGACGATGATCAGGCCGGTGCGGTACTCGGGCAGGTCCGGCAGGAACACCCAGGCGAGCGCGAACATGAGCGCCGGGCCGACGATCCAGTTGAGGACCAGGGACGGGACGAGCAGTCGGCGGTCGCGGGTGACGGGGTCGAGGCGGTCGTAGCGGACCTTGGCCAGGACCGGGTACATCATCATGAGCAGGCCGAGCGCGATCGGCAGCGAGACGCCGGTGACGGTGACCTTCGCGAGCGCGCCGCCCAGGCCGGGCACGAGGCGCCCGAGTCCGAGACCGGCGGCCATCGCGGCCATGACCCATACAGCGAGGTAGCGGTCGGGGAAGGACAGGCGGGCCGCGACAGGGCCGCCCGGCGCGGCGGCCGTCCCGTTCACGAGGCGCCTCCGGCGGGGCCGGCCACAGGGGCGGGGCGGGTCAGGACGGCAGCGAGCCGGTCGGTCATCTCCGGGAGCAGCCGGTAGTACACCCAGGTGCCCCGGCGCTCGGAGTCGATGAGCCCGGCCTGCTTGAGCAGCTTCAGGTGGTGGGAGATCGTCGGCTGGGACAGCTCGAAGGCGGGAGTGAGGTCGCAGACGCAGATTTCCCCGCCCGCGCGCGAGGCGATCATCGACAGCAGCCGCAGCCGCACGGGGTCCCCCAGCGCCTTGAACACCTTCGCCAGATCGACCGCCGACTCCTCGTCCAGGGGGGCGGTCAGCAGGGTCGGGCAGCAGCCGTCGGGGCCGTCCTGGCCCAGCACGACAAGCTCTTGTTTTGACATACTTCTATGTTGACGTTTCTCGATCCAGGGCGCAAGGTTGAATCGAAGAACGTGAATGCAAGCCGGTCCGGGCTCCGCCAGACCCCTTCACCAAGGAGCCGGTCATGACCGAGCAGTCCACCGACCTGCGCGAGACAGTCCGCCGGCGGTACGCCGCGGCCGCGGTCCAGGTCACCGAGGGCGGCACCGCCTGCCGCGGACCGGCCGCGAGCGAGATCGACGACAACGTCGGCTCCACCTTCTACGCCGCCGACGAGCGCGCCGAGCTGCCCGCCGAGGCCGTCGCCGCCTCGCCGGGCTGCGGCAACCCGACCGCGGTTGCCGACCCGCACGAGGGCGACCGGGTCTTGGGCCTCGGCTCCGGCGGCGGCGTTGACGTCCTTCTCTCCGCCCGCCGGGTCGGCCCCACCGGCACGGCCTACGGCCTCGACATGACCGCGGAGCCGGTCACGCGCGCCGGCACCGACGAGAGGGCAACCGGCCCCGCGTCCACCTGCTGCGGCTGACCAGCCCCATACCAGGAACCCGCACCCCCAGCCCGTCAATCAGACGCCCGGGTGTACGGGTTCCAGCCGTTCGAGCCCCAGGATTCTGCGAACCCGCGCGGCCCCCGAAGGCTGGAGCCGAAAGGCCGGAGCAGGGGCGCGGGCCAGGGCCGAACGGCATACGTCCGGCCGCCCCACGCGCACCGTGGTGCCCGCGTCCGACGGCTACCCGCCCGCCGCCACCGCCTTGAACTCGGTCAGCGCCTCCCGGACCTGCTGCGCCATGGTGCGTTCGTCGGCCATGGCGATCCAGCGTTCGAAGCCGACCTTGAAGATGGCCACTCCGGCCTGGGCGGCCAGGCTCGCGGCCGGCTCCGTGACGCCGCGGGAGCGCAGGGTGTCGGCGAGCGCGTCCGCCAGGGACGAGAGTTTGATCAGCTCACGCTCCAGCAGTTCCGCGTTCGCCGTGATCACGGCGTGCCGCCTGCGTGCGTAGTCGCGCCGGTCGACGAACGCTGCGGAGACCGCGTCGAGCCCCTCGGCCAGCGCGTCGATCGGCGCCGCCGCCGCCGGCGCGTCGGCGACCGCCCCGACGAACAGCCCCTCCAGATCGCCGGCGCCGCCGAACAGCACCTCCCGCTTGTCGGCGTAGTGCCGGAAGAAGGTCCGCTCGGTCAGCCCGGCCCGCCTGGCGATCTCCGCCACGGTGGTCTGCTCGTACCCGCGCTCGCTGTAGAGCTCCAACGCCGCTTCCGCCAGGCGCCCGCGCGCGTTCGGCTCCCATCTACCCATGAGCGGATCCTACGCGATGACAGTGACCGACATCATTCGTCCCGCATCCCATGACAGTCACTGACATAGGGTGTTAGTGTCGATGACAGCCACTGACATCGATTGAGAACTGGGGTCTTCCCATGCGTGTCTTCGTGACCGGGGCGTCCGGCTGGATCGGCTCCGCCGTCGTCCCCGACCTCATCGAGGCGGGGCATCAGGTCATCGGCCTCGCCCGCTCCGACGCCTCCGCCGCCGCCCTCACCACCGCAGGGGCCGAGACCGTCCGCGGCACCCTCGACGACCTCGGCGTCCTGCGGGACGCCGCCGATGCCTCGGACGCGGTGATCCACCTCGCCTTCAAGCACGAGGTGGCCTTCAGCGGCGGCTTCCAGGAGGCCGTCGAGGCCGACCGCCGTGCCGTCGACGCCCTCGGCGACGCGCTCGCCGGCAGCGACCGGCCCTTCGTCCTGGCCTCCGGCCTTGCCGGCCTCACGCCGGGACGGGTCGCGACCGAGCGGGACATGCCCGTGACCCACGGCTCACCCGTCGCTGCGCGCGGCGCCACCGCCGAGGCCGTACTCGCGCTCTCCGCGCGCGGCGTCCGCTCGTCCGTGGTGCGGCTCTCCCCGACCTGCCACGGCGACGGGGACAACGGCTTCATGGCGACCCTGGTCGGCATCGCCCGCGCCAAGGGCGTCTCCGGGTACATCGGCGACGGCGGCAACCGGTGGGCCGCCGTGCACCGGCTCGACTCCGCGCGGCTGTTCCGGCTCGCGGTCGAGAAGGCGCCCGCCGGGTCCGTGCTGCACGGTGTGGCGGAGGAGGGTGTGACGATCCGGGACGTCGCGGAGGTGATCGGCCGTCATCTCGGTGTGCCGGTCGTGTCGGTGGCGCCCGAGGCCGCTGCCGAGCACTTCACCTGGCTGAGCGGCTTCCTGGGTATGGACGCCGCCGCGTCGAGCGACCTGACCCGCGAGCTGCTGGGCTGGGAGCCGGTCCACCCCGGCCTCCTCGCGGACCTCGACAAGGGCCACTACTTCCACCGGCCGGCCGCCACCGGGTGACCGGCTGAACCACCCGGCGGCCGGGGGCGGAGCGGCGGCGACCGCCCTCCGGCCCCGGCATGAGAAAAGTCCTGCCGGACCACAAGGCCCGGCAGGACTCTCCGATCACACCGACCGCCGCTAGCCGCGACGCCCGGCAGGATCGACGGCCGTGCTGCCCTGGTCCTCGTCGCCCAGGACCGGCCCGGAGGCTGCGGTCCCGGTGCCCGTGCCGGCGGCCGGCGCCGCTGCCCGGTCACCGTGGCCCGGCCACCAGGCGGCATGGCCTATCAGGGCCGTGAGGCTCGGCGTGAAGAACATCGCCATGACGAACGCGGCCACCGTGATGCCGAAGGAGACCGCGAAGCCCATCTCCGAGAGCAGCGAGTTGCCCGCCAGCATCATCGTGGCGAAGGTCGCCGCCAGGATGAAGCCCGCCGCGGCCACGGTCGGCCCGGCGTGCCGGAGCGCCATACCGGCCGCCTCGCGCGGCGACCTGCCCGCGCGGGCCTCCTCGCGCAGCCGGGCGATCATGAGGATGTTGTAGTCAGTGCCGATGGCGACCACGAAGAGGTACATGATCACCGGCAGCATGAACATCAGGCCCGAGTGGCCCTGGGCGCCCTGGAAGATCCAGACGGTGGCACCCAGGGTGGCACCGAAGCCGAGGCCCACGGACGCGATCAGGTACCAGGGTGCGACCACACTGCGCAGCAGCAGCCCCAGGATGACCATGATCAGAAGCGCCGCGACGGGGAACACCGTGCGGTAGTCGTGGTTGACCGCCGCGTTGATGTCCTTGTAGATCGAGGACATGCCGCCGACGAGCGCTTCGGTACCGCCGGGCGCCGCGGAGTGCGCGACGTCACGGACGTCGCCCACGGCGTCGATCGCCTTGTCCGTCGACGCCTCGTACTTCAGCGTGACGGTGAAGTCGGCGGTGGTGCCGTCCTTGTTGAGCTGGGACATACGGACGCCGGCGACGCCGTCCACCTCGCCCAGCTTCTTCGCGTACGCGTCGAACCCGGACTTGTCGAGCGGCTTGCCGCCGACGGAGGACAGGTAGACGTCGGTGGGCGCCGCCGCGCCCGCCGAGTACGCCTTCTGCATCTCGTCCTGGACGACCATGGACTCCTTGGTCTTGGGCATGGAGCCCGATGCCAGGTCGAAGGTCGCCTTGTAGCCGAGGGTGCCGGCCGACAGGGCGAGCAGGACGAGACCGGAGGCGATGGCGGTCACCGCCGGGCGGCGCTGGACACCACGGCCGAGGGCCGCGAACCGGGCGTTCTCCGGCTCCTTGCGCCAGGACTTCGAGGGCCAGAAGACCTTCGGTCCGATGAGCGAGACCACGGCCGGGATCAGGGTCAGGCCCGCGACCAGGGTGGCGCCCACCGCGATGGCGAGCGCCGGGCCCATCTGCTTGAGGAAGCCCAGCGTGGACAGCACCAGGGCGAGGAACGCGATGATGACCGCGCCGGCCGCCGAGGCGATGGCCTCGCCGACCCGGGCGACCGCGTTGACCATGGCCTCCTTGGGTTCGTCCCCGGCCCGCAGACTCTCGCGGTATCGGAATATCAGGAACAGGAAGTAGTCGGTACCCACACCGAAGAGCACGACGATCAGGATCGACGAGATCGAGCTGTTGGCCTGGAGGTCGAACAGCTTGGTGGCGTAGGCGATCAGGCCGTTGGCGATGGCGGACACCAGTCCGATCAGCACCAGAGGCAGTACGGCGAGGATGGGCGCCCGGAAGATGATCAGCAGCGTTACCAAAATGATGACAAAGGTACCGATACCGATCAACGCCTGGCCGCGCTTGGACGAATCCTGCTGGTCCAGCGCTTGCGCGGCGGAACCGCCGAGCTTGACGTCGAGATCCGTGCCCTTGGCCAGCTTTTTGGCCTCGTCACGCAACTCCTTCGCCGCGTCGGCCTGTTTGGGCTGACCGGCGTTCTTGCTGTCCATCTGCACCAGGGTCAGGGCGTACCTGCCGTCCTTGGACGGCTGGCCGGGGACGACCTTCTGTACCTGATCGATGTGCTTCTTGCCCAGTTCAGAGGTGATCCGGGCAACGTCTTTCTGGTCCGCGGCGCTGAGCTTGCCGCCGTCGGAACGCTGGTAAAGGGCGATCGCGGACGGAGTGAAGGCGCTGGGGAACGCCTTCTCCTGAAGGTCCGCCGCCTTGATGGACTCATAACTCTTGGGCAGGAAGCTGCTCTCGTCACTGTTCGAGGGCAGCCCCGGAGCGGTGGCGACAATCGCCACCGCCGCGATCAGCCACGCCACAATCGTCCAAATGGGATGACGGACGACGACGTTGCCTATCTTTCGGAACATGCGGAGGGTCCTCCTGAGAAGGAAGATCACCGCAGCCCGGGGAGCGGACCCTGGCATCGGCGACCCCGACCGGCACGGTGAACGGACCGGTCGCATGGTTGTCTTGAACCCACATCCTAATGACCGTGGACACACATCCGCTCAGCAGACGCGCCCACCTCAACCCGGCCGGTTAAATCCAGCCATTTTTCAGGACAATTCCGCTGTTGAAGAGTGAACGGCCCGTAAACAACAGCTGTTCAGCGGGAGATCGGTCGCCGCGGCGCCGGAGAACCGGCCCCCGGCCCTGAAGTCCGGAACACCCTGGCGGACGGGATGAACGGGCGCTGCCACGCCGTTGAACAGTACACGGGACTCGATCCGCAGCGGCGTGAAGAGGGAGCGGCCAATGACCGTCCAGGACATCGATCGGATGCGTTTCGTCGAGGAGTGGGAGGAGTGGCACCGGGCCAAGGAGGAGACGCTGGCCGGACCGCACGGCTTCCTCGCGATCACCGGCCTGCACTGGCTGGCCCCCGAGCCGGCTCGCTTCGACGACGCCCCCGGCGCCTGGTCCGCCACCGCCGACGGTGTCGTGGTCGAGCTGGCCGAGAACGAGGAGCTGACCGTGGACGGCACGGTGGTACGCGGCCGGTACGTGTTCGGGATCGTCCCCGAGCGGGAGAGCCGGTACGCCGGCTGGGGCGACGCCCGGCTCGAAGTGGCCCGGCGCGGCGGTCACGACATCCTGCGGCCCCGCCACCCCGGCAACCCGCTGCGCACCTCCTTCCGCTCCACCCCCGTCTACGCCCCGGATCCGCGCTGGGTCGTCACCGGCCGCTTCCTGCCCTTCGCCGAGCCCCGCCCGGTGACGGTCGGCGCCGCCGTGGAGGGCCTCGAGCACGTCTACGACTCCCCCGGCCAGGTCGAGTTCGAGCTGGCCGGCGCCCGGCACCGCCTCACCGTGTTCAACGGCAAGGCTCCCGGCGGCCTCATGGCGCTCTTCACCGACAGCACCTCGGGCGTGACGACGTACGCGGCGAACCGCTCCGTGCAGATCGCCGCACCCGGACCCGACGGCACGGTCACCGTCGACTTCAACCGTGCGGCCAACCTCCCGTGCGCCTACACCGACCTGGCGACCTGCCCGCTGCCGCCCGCCGAGAACCGGCTCCCGGTCGCGGTCGAGGCGGGCGAGCGGATCCCGCTGGAGCGCGGCGGGCAGCTCTGACCCGGGGCCGGCCTCGGCACCCTCCGGCGCCGGAATATCCCGTGGCCGGCGCCGAGACCCACGAGGCATGATCAAGATCGGAGAACGGCGGTACGGGGGTGGAGATGGCGTGGACCGAGCGCGTGGTCGTCCGGGACGGCGTCCGGCTGGTCTGCCGTGACTGGGGCGGTCCGGGACCGGCCGTCGTGCTGTTGCACGGTCTGGCCGGCCACGCGGGCGAATGGGACGTGCCGGCGCGGCGGCTGAGCGAACGGTTCCGGGTGGTCGCGGTCGACCAGCGCGGGCACGGCGCGAGCGAGCGCCGTCCGGCCGATGTCTCGCGCGCGGCTTTCGTGGCCGACGTGGCGGCCGTCGCCGAGCAGCTGGAGCTGGAGCGGCCCGTCCTGATCGGTCAGTCGCTGGGCGGGCACACGGCGATGCTCACCGCCGCCGCCCGTCCCGAACTGGTCCGCGCGCTCGTCCTCGTGGAGGCCGCGCCCGGCGATCCCGATCCCGGGAGCCCCGGGACCATCGGCGCGTGGCTGGACTCCTGGCCGGTCCCGTTCCCCTCCCGCGAGGCGGCGGTGTCCTTCTTCGGCGGCGGCCCGGCGGGCGAGGGCTGGGCGACCGGCCTGGAAGGGTACGAGGGCGGCTGGCGCCCCCGCTTCGACCGTGACGTGATGGTCGCCTCGTTGGCGGAGAACGCCCGGCGCTCGTTCCGGTCCGCGTGGCGGCAGGTCACCTGCCCCACGATGGTGGTGCTCGCCCAGTCGAGCTTCATCCCCGGCGCGGACGTCGACGCGATGCTCGGCCTGCGACCCGAGACGCTCGCGATGAGCCTCCCCGGCACCGGGCACGACCTTCATCTCGAACGGCCGCACGTCCTCGCCGGCCTCTGCGAGACGTTCCTCGCGGACCTGGCCCCAGGCTGCGGGACGTCCCCGGTCCGGCTACGGGGGCCAGGTACCCGGTGACGAGGGCGGCGAGCCGGACGTAGGGCCCCGCCGGGTACGCCAGACCGTCGGCCGGCGGCGGCACGCGCGGTCTCGGCGGTCCTCCGGCAAACCGTCCCAGCGGTTTGATACGGCTCGACGGCCGGGCCCGCCGTGCTTCGGATCGGAGGAGAAGGCCGCGAGGGGAATCGGACGCGGTGGTCGGTTTCAGGCGGGGGCGCCGACGAGGGTGTGCGACCTCTCGTGGGCCTCGGCGATCACGCGGGCGCCCCGGTCCGGCGCGGTGTCCAGCCGGACGAGCACGGCCGGGGCCGCGATCGCGGGAAGGAAGTGGCCGTACAACGCGGACATACGGTCGTCGAGGTCGGCCCAGCCGGCCACGGCCTGGGAGACGAACTGCACGCCGATCCAGGCGCCGAGGAAGGTCTGGGCGGTCTCCTCGGGCACGACGTGCGGGAGTACCTCGCCGCGTCTCTTGGCCGCCGTCAGAACGCACGAGGTCAGCCGGGCCCAGGCCGGCCAGGCGCTGCCCAGGGCGTCCTGGCCCTGGAGGTCGGCCGAGAGCCGGACACCGGCGAGCAGTACGGGTTCCTGGGGGAGCCGGTTGGCCAGGGTCATGCCCGCGTCCACCCACTCCTGCAGCTTCAGCTCCCGGGGTAAGTGGTACTCGGTGCGCATCTGCTCCTGCAGCACGCCCCGCGCGAGGGCCTCTTTGGAGTCGAAGTGGAAGTAGAGGGCGCCCTTGGTGACGCCGGCCCGTCTGAGGATCTCGGCGATGGTGGCCGCCGCGTATCCGCGTTCGGCGAAGACTGCCGCGGCGGCTTCCAGAACAGCGCGTCGGGTCCGGACAGCTCGCTCCTGCTGAGCCACGGACCCTCCCTCAAGCTGAAAATTAAACCATCCAGCTCATACCATACCGCACGGATGGTCAACAGTCGGGTGGGCAAAGGTGGTTGGCGCGGACCCGGTCCCGGTCCGGTGCGGCCGTGCCTGCCGCCCTCCGGCCCCGCGCCAGAGGAGCCCGCCGGACGGGTCAGAGAAGGCGGGCGCTGATGTCCCGGACCAGTTCGGCCTCGTGCGGGACGAGGTAGAAGTGGTCGCCGGGGAAGGTCCGCAGGGTGAACCCGTCCGGTGTGGTCAGCTCCGACCAGGCCCGTACGTCCGCGACCGGCACATGGGTGTCCGCCAGGCCGGTGTAGGCCGTGATGGGCGTGCGCAGCGGGACCGGCCGCGCCGGGCGGTGGGTCTCGGTCAGCCGGTGGTCGGCGCGCAGCCCCGGCAGCAGCAGGTCCCGTAGTTCCGGGATGTCGTGGACCTCGGCCTGATAGTCCCCCAGCTCCCGTGCGACGGCGAGCAGTCCGGCGTCGTCTCCGGTGTGCGCCTCGGCGGTCGCGGCCCGGTGCGGGGCGGCGCGACCGGAGACGTACAGCCGCTCGGGGCCCAGCCCGCGGGCCTCCAGCCGCAGCGCCACCTCGTAGGCGATGGCGGAGCCCATGCCGTGCCCGAAGAGGGCGACGGGCAGATCGGTGTAGGGGGCGAGGGCCTCGGTGACGGCGTCGGCCATCTCCGCCATGTCCTCGATGCACCGCTCGGCCAGGCGGTCCTGGCGGCCGGGGTAGCGCACGGCCAGCAGGTCGACGCCGAGGGGCAGATGGGCGGGCCAGCGGTGGAAGAGGTGGGCCGTGCCGCCGGCGTGCGGGAAGCACACCAGGCGGCGGGCCGTCCGGGTCGCGGCGCTGCCGTGGACGTGGAACCAGCGGTCGGCGGTGGACCGGGCCTGCGCCTGCGCCTGGGCCTGCGGGACGAGCGGGCAGCTCGCGGGGTGCGGCGGTGTCATGGTCGGTGCCCTCCGGACTCAGCGGAACACGTTGAACGAGCGGGAGTTGAGCAACGACAGGAAGTAGGGCAGCTTGTCCACCGCCCGCTTCGGTACCTGGGCGGTCTGCACGGCGTCGTGGATCCGGTCGGTCACCACGAGCGTGTACACGCCGTCCTCCTCGACGAGTTCCGCGGAGTACAGGTGGGTCTCGTTCGGCATGAGGGGGTCCTTCGAGGGGTCAGGGTGCCGTCAGGGCCAGCCACGCGGTCCACGCCTGTTCGGCTTCGTCGGTGTGCGGGCCGGGTGAGAAGAGGTGGTGGCCGGCCCAGATCGGCCAGTTCCAGGCGCTGCCGTTGTAGAAGCGGTAGAGGGCGTGGGCCGTGCGCAGGCCGAGGAAGTCGCCGTCGGTGTGGTCGACCACGGCCTCGACGGGTCCGCCGGGGGCGTCCGGGAGGGTGACCTCGACCGGGTCGCCGGCCGCGGCCGAGGCCGGTACGCCGAGCCGTTCCCGTACGGCGGCGAACGCGTCCGGGGAGCGCGCGGGTGCGGGCCGGGCCGCCTTGATGTAGGCGGCGGGCCGCCCGTCGAAGTGCTCCAGGTACTGGGCGAGGCTGTGCTGGTAGAAGTCGACGTGCTTCTCGGCCGCCGCGGCCCGGACGTCCCAGCTGTCGTCCGGGGTGCCGGTGTGCACCCAGTGGATGCTCATGGAGAGGCGGGAAGTGCCGTCCTCCAGGGCCTGCACGGTGTAGCTGAGGGTGTTGCTGAAGCCGTCCAGGTCGGGGGTGCGACAGGCGAAGCGGTGCGGGGGTTGCCAGGTGAGCACGGTGGAGGAGCCCCGGGAGACGGTTCCGCCGACGCGGGGTTCGATCTCCATCGGGTAGAGCCAGCCGAGGTTGCCCTCGCCGGTGGCCACCGCGTGCCAGACCCGTTCGGGCGGCCGGGGCAGCACCTGGGTGCGGTTCACCTTGAACTCGCGCGGCACGGCGTTCACTTCCTCTCGGTGGGCGGATCGCGGCGGGCAGGGCGCGGGCGTCCCGGCCGTCGAGCGGGGGGCCGGTCGGACTCGGCGCCCTGCGGACGAGCGGCGCGCGACGATGGCCCCCGCCGCGCCGCCGGCGACCGCGAGGGCGGGGCGGAGCGCCCTCCCGGCGGGTTCTGCGGCCGTCCGCGACGGCGCGGCGGGGTGTTCGGGGGCGATGCCGTCCTCGTGCGGTCGGCATTGCCGGCAACGGTAGGCACGCGGACCGAATCGCTGCTCTGGATTTCCCGCGGCGCTCCGGGGATCACCTCGGCGGCGAAGTCGGTTTTCCCGACCGAGTCCGAAACGGTCGCGCGTTGCCGCCCAGGCGTATTCGGGTGACCTCTGACGCCACTGCGGGCAGGCCGTTCAACGGCCCCCGAGTCCATCAGCAGTCCCATGTCGCGGTGGATTCCCATGCCTCTCGGCACAATCTTGTGGCAAGCGGTGTTCGGTCGGTGGGCACGCATGCCGCGTACGGTCGGCGGAGGTCCTGAGCTGATGAAATAGCCAGCCGAGTCGCTTTCCTCTGCTTTCTTGATGCTTTTCCAAGGGGGCACGAATAGCGATCGAAACGTGCGGCATCACCACCATTATCCGAGCAACTTCGGCTAGACCCAAGGCGGTTCCGGTAACCTTCACCCGAACGGGTTATTGCCGCCGCGGCGACCGCCGCATTCCAGCCAGGCGTCCCGGTCATCGCGTTATGCCAAGCACTCCGGCACCCGCGCGCCATAAGACTCCGCCCTCATTCCTCGCTGCATATATTCATCGAGCGAGCCTCGCTTTTCAGCCATTCGCCCGGGGCGTCTCGCCGGCCCTCCGCCCGATCGCTCCGCCGAGTCCACCACCGGCGGATGAATTCGGTTGCGGTGATGCCGGTGAGACCGGTGAGCTGAGTGCATGGGCGGTGTCACGGAGCAGGCGCGCTGGGCCGGGCCGGAGCGGGAGCGCGGGGGCGCACCGCGACCGGCTTCCCGGCGCGGGCCTGCCGTGCTCGCGGCGCTGATGCTGGCCGCCTTCACCTTCAACACCGTGGAGAGCCTGCCGGTCGGCCTGCTGGAAATGATCTCCAAGAGCCTCGGGGTGTCACTGTCCGCGGTGGGCCTGCTGGTGACGGGCTACGGCGCCACGGTTGCCGTCGCCTCGCTGCCGCTCGCCCACGTCCTGCGGGCGGTGCCCCGCCGTCATGTGCTCACCGGGCTCCTCGCCGCGCTGGTCGTGTCCGGTGCGGTCGCGGCGTCGGCCGCGTCCTACTGGCCGCTCCTGGCGGCGCGGCTGCTCGCCGCCCTCGCCCAGGCGCTGTTCTGGGCCGTGACGGGACCTGTCGCGGTGGGCCTGTTCGCGCCCGGGGCCCGGGGGCGGGTGGTCGGGGCGCTGTCGGTCGCCGGTTCGCTCGCCCTCGTGCTCGGGGTGCCCGCCGGAGCCTGGCTCGGCCGGCACTGCGGCTGGCCGGTGCCGGTCGCCCTCACGGCCGCGCTGGGTCTCGTCTCGCTCGTGACGATCGCGGGGCTGCTGCCGACGACGCGTCCGGAGGAAGAGCCCGCGGCGTACGGGGCGCGTCCCGATGTGCGCCGGTTCGGCACCGTGCTGGCGGCCGGATTCCTCTCCGCCACCGGAGCGTTCGCGGGTTACACCTACGTCGTGACGTTCCTGGGCGACGTGAGCGGGTTCTCCCCCGGCGCGGTCGGCACGCTCCTCGCGGTGTTCGGCACCGCGTGTCTGGCCGGGGTGAGTGTCACCGCGGCGTTGCTGGACCGCTTCCCGTACTCCGCGCTGACCGCCGCCGTGACCGTCCAGGCCGTGGGCATGCTCGGCCTGTACGCGGCCGGCGCCCGCCCGGTACCGGCGGTGCTGTTCCTGGTGCTGACGGGCGGCGCGCTCGGACCGGTGTTCATGGCGGCCCAGAACGCGATGCTGCACTGCGCCCCGGGCCGCACGGACATCGCGCTGGCTGCCAACTCCGGTTCCTACAACGCCGGTATCGCGGCCGGCGCCGCGCTCGGCGGGCTGATCCTGCCGCTCGGCGGTGTGCGGGACGTCTTCCTCGCCGGCGGGCTGCTGACCGTCGGGTCCTGTGCGGCGCTGCTGCTCGGCGCGCATCCGCTGTCGCGGGCCGCGGCGGTGTCCACCGGGTAGCGCGGCCGTTCAGCGGGTGCGGGCGGTCCCGCGGTCGCCACGGCCCTTGACCTCAAGTCCACTTGAGGGATCAGAGTGAGCCGCGTGAACACCGAGACCGCAGACATCGAGGCCATCGCGGACGTCGTGGCCCGCGTCGAACGCGCCCAGCGCGCCAAGGACGCCGAGGGATTCCTCGCACTCTTCCACCCGGACGCCGTCTGGACCACGGCCCATGGCAAGGTCCTCCTCGGCTTCGACGCGATCGCCGCGTTCACACGCGCCGTACTGCCTGCGGCGAGCTGGGACGGCGACGTCACCTACGAGGTGGTGCACACACAGTTCCTGCGGCCCGACGTGGCGGCCGTCAAGGTCCGCCAGATCTACCACTCGGCACAGGGCGACTCGGCGGGCGCACCGCTCTATGTCATGACCAGGCACAGTGACGGGAGATGGCTGCTGCACGCCTGCCAGAACACGGAGGTACGGACCGGACAGGACCGGTCCGAGTAGCCGGTCAGGCGGAGGCGGAGGCGGCCTGCTCGGCGAGTTCGGCGGAGCACGCCGGGTGGCCTCGTGCGCCGGGGCGGTCAGGAGTCGGAGTCGGGCTTGCCGCGTGCCTCCGCGTACGCCTCGGACGGTGTCATGGGGACCCCGTCGAGCGTGACCGTCTTGTAGGGGCTCACCTTGGCGCAGGTCTTGGCCTCGTCGGCGGTGGAGGCGTGGGCGTTGGAGACGGCCGCCCTGGTGTCGGCGGGCGCATGCGAGGCGGCGGACTTCGCCGGGTAGTGGCCGCCGCTGGGCCAGTCGCCGCCGACCACAAGGGTCAGGCCGCTGTGCGTGCCCTGCTTCAGTCGGGAGGAGGGCAGGCCGAGTGCCTTGGCGACCGTCCGGGCAGCGGCCTCCTGTCCGGCGCCGTAGGCCAGCGTGGTGCTGTCCGCGGGGCTCGGGGCGTTGCCCGTTGTGGTGGCGGGGCTGAAGCCGTGTCCGGTGAGGGCGGTCGCCACGGCGGAGGCACGGCCGGTGATGCCGGTGCCGTTCTCCACCGTCACGGCGATCTCGGACGCGGGCACGGCGGAGGCGGTGGACTTTGCCTTGGCGGTCGCGGACGCGGCGGCGGACTTCTTGCCGGAGCCGGTGGTCAGGGACTGGTCGCCCGCGATGGTGGCGAACAGGGACTTCGCGCCGGGACCGGCGACCACACGGTTCTCGTCGGCCGGGTCGGGCGCCGTCTGCATCGTCGCGAAGGTGATCCGCTTGGTGGGCACCTTGTTCACGTCGGTCGCGAGCGACATCAGTCTGCTGACGCTGCCGAGCCCGTCGTCCACGGTCAGCGCTTTGGTGGCGGCGTCGGCGAGCTTGTAGACCGCGGAGGGGTCGGTGAGCGTGCCCGCGCTCTTGAACTCGCGGATCATCGCGCTGAGGAAGATGTGCTGCGAGATCGTACGGCCGAGGTCGCTGCCGTCGCCGAAGCCGTGCCGGGAGCGGACGAACTGCAGCGCCGCCTCGCCCTTGAGGGTGTGGGTGCCCTTGGACAGCTTCAGGTGCGAGTAGGTGTCGTAGACGTCGTCGCTGACGCACACGGGGACGCCGCCGACCGCGTCCGACATCTTCACCACGCCGGAGAAGTCGAGCCTCACGAAGTGGTCGATGGGTATGCCGGTGAGCTGGTGGACGGTGGCCACCTGGCAGGCCGGCCCGTACTGGAGCGCTCCGTTGATCTGGCCGTAGTAGCCGGGCGTGGACTGGCCGGACTCACGGTCCCGGCAGGAGGGGACCTTGGTCATGGTGTCGCGGGGGATGCTCATCACGGTGGCGTTGGAGCGGTCGGCGGATATGTGCAGCACCATCTGCACGTCCGCGTTGCTGCCGGTCTGCACGCCGGTCGCCGAGCAGCCGCCGCCGAGCTTGCAGTCCGCTTTGCTGGTGCGTCCGTCCGAGCCCATCACGAGGATGTTGATGGGGGTGCGGCCGAAGGCGTCGGCCTTCTCCGTGCCGCCCTTGCCGTCCAGCGAGACGCTGCGGATGTTGCCGTCGAGGTGCTCGTAGAACCACCAGCCGGCACCGGCGGTGACCACGATCAGGGCGGACAGGCAGCTCGCGGTGATCTTCAGCACCCGCATGCCGCGCCTGACCGGGCGGGCCCGGCGGGAGGGGTTGCCGCCACGCGCCCGCGCTGCCGCACGGTCCGCGGCCCGGCCTCCCTGGCGGCGCGTCCCGTCCGGCTCCGCCGCGCGCTGTCCGGGAATCCGCGCACCTCGGCCGCGGGTGGCCTGCCCGGCGGGCCCGTCCCACGGGTCGCTCATCTCCCACTCCCCTGAACGGTCGGGCCTGCGGCACATCGGTTGCGTAGTTGCGCAATCTAACAAATGCCCTGCCCGCACGGCACGCATCCATACGCGATTCACAGGTGACGTTCAGCGCGGCGCCCCGTTCGCCCCGGGGCACCGCGGAAGCGGGAGTCTACGTGCCCTTGCCGGGTGCCCGGCTTCGGCGCGCGTTCCCGGTCGTACGAGGTGGTCAGCCGCGCGGGCGCCGGCCGGGGACCGGGGCGCGGTGCCGGTCGGCCCCCGCCGTGCCCACCATGGCGTGGACCAGGGTCACGACGTCCGGGGCGGCGACGCGGTAGACCTGCTGTCGGCCCTCGCGGCGGGAGCGGACCAGCCCGGCGAGCTTCAGCTTCGCCAGGTGCTGGCTGACGGCGGGCAGCGCCCCGCCCACCCGGTCGGCCAGCCGCGTGACGTCGCTCTCGCCGTGTGAGAGGGCCCACATCAGATGGAGCCGGAGCGGGGCGGCGAGCAGGGCGGACGCGGCGGCACCCGCCGCGAGGACCTCGGCGGACGGGTCCTCGGCGCTCCCGGCATGGTCCGTCACGGCCCGCTTCCCTCCTGCCCTCGTCACAGGCGATGCTCGTCCGCCCACCGAGTGTAGGCATTCGGGCCTGGCGGCCAAGGCGAGGACGAGGGGGGAGCCGGGCGGCCGAGCGCGGTGGTCCTGGCTCCGGCCGGGGCCCCTCACGCGGCCGGGGCCGGGGTGCCGGACGGGTGCGGGGGTGCCTCGTCGGCGGCGGGGGTGCGGCCGGTCAGCCGGGGGAAGGACCGGGCCGCGGCCAGGTAGCCGAGCGTCGTCAGCACGAACGGCCAGGTGAACGCGTGGCCGCCGGACGGGGCCAGCAGATGGGCGACGGCCGGTGTCACGGCGGTCGCCGTCGCCGCGCCGAGCAGCGCGTACAGCAGCGTGACCGGCGCGGCCGTCAGGAACACCCCGCACAGCGCGAGGGCGACGAGCACCGCGTTGCAGCCCATCGTGCCGTCGGCGATCCGGGCCGCCGGCGCACCGAGCGCCCACGCGGTCAGGACACCGGTCGCACTGCCCGCGCAGGCCGTCAGCCCCGCGGTCAGGCTCGCCAGGAAGAGGCCCGCTAGCAGCAGCGCCCCCACGTACCACTCGTCGAGGAAGAAGACCTGGGACACATTGCGGAAGAAGGCCCGGCCCAGGTCGCCCGCGCCGAGGGCGGTCGGCGCCGGGACGGCGCCGGGCAGCGCGGCGAGGCTGCCGCCGTGCGGCCAGATCCGCCCGAAGGCGGGTGCCGCGACCGTGATCGCGCTCGCCAGCAGGCAGTACGGCAGGGTCAGCGGCGGCAGGTGCCATACGCGCAGCAGCCGGACCACGGCCGCGGTGGCGACCGCGGTCACGACGCAGCCCACGGCGGCGAGCAGCATCGTGGACAGCCGGTCCGCGTCCAGGAACACCGCGCAGCACAGGGCGAGGAGGCAGGAGTTGAAGCCTTCGAGGCCGCGCTCCACCCGGTCGCGGGCCACGTGCAGCAGCCGCGCGGTGCCGGTGCCCAGGGCGGCGCCGCCCAGCGCGTAGCCGCCGTAGCGCCAGTCGGCCGCGGCCAGGGTCAGGCAGAAGACGGCGCCCGTGCGCGCGTCGGCCTGGAACATCACCTGCGCCGGGCCGCGCAGCACGCGCGCCCCGAAGCCCGCACCCCGCACCCGACGCCACCACCGGACCATGTCCGACCGTCGCACGCCCGCCCCCTCAACCGACGCGACCCCACCATTTTCCGCACTGCGACATGCATCTTCCGGCATACGATACTTCTTGTCGAGATCGCATGCCGGTGCACGGCGCGGCGCGGCAGGCTCCGGGTCGGACAGCGGTCGAGGGCCGGGGAGGCGGACCAGCCGTAGGCGGCGCGAGGTCCGGTTACCTGACGCTGCTCCTGCGGCGCACCGCCACCAGCACCAGGCCGCCGAGCACCGTCGCGCCCACCGCTCCGGCGGCCAGCAGCGGCATGCCGTCGCTGGTGCCGGTGCTCGCGAGGATGCCGCCGGACGCGGAACCGGACGCGGTGGACGCCGCGGACCCGGTGGCCGCCGAACCCGATGTGCCCGTGGCGCCGGAAGTCCCCGTCGTCCCCGTCGTGCCGGTGCCGCCGGTACCGCCGGTACCGCCGGTCGACTGGCCGTGCGGGTCGTTGCCCTGGCCCTCCGTGCCGGAGCCACCGCTGCCGGTGTCCCCGCCGGACGCGGTGCCGCCGGTCGTGGTGCCTCCCGTCGCGGTGCCGCCGGTCGTGGTCCCGCCGGCGGTGCTCGTGCCCGGGTCGCCGCCGTCCGCCACGTCGACGAACAGGTAGGCGGTGTCGTTCGCCCGGTTCTTGTCGAACTCGGGGTGGATGCCGTAGACGGAGCTGGCCGTCACCTCGCCCTTGGTGTCCTTCGCCGTCTTCCCGATCTCCAGGACGAAGGTGTAGTCGAGGCGCTGGTCGACGTCGATGGTGTGGCTGCCGGGCGAGCACACGTACCGCGCGTGGCCCGGCTCGGACGGCCCGGTCGGCCCGTCGGTCCCGAACGGCGCGCAGTCCGCGGGCACCTCCTCGGCGACGGTCCCCGCGGGGATGCGCACCATGAGGGCCGGCTGGTCGTCGCTGTCCTGGTTCTGGATCCAGCCGGGGCCGTCGTTGCGCAGCGTCGCGGTGACGGTCACCCGGCTGCCGGGCACGCCCTCCGCCAGGTCGCCCTCGGCCGCGAGGTCGGCCGTGCTGTCCGCGGTGAGGTTGAGCTTGCGGTAGCTGTCGTCGAACCCCTCCCCCGGCGCCTCGCCGGTGGGGCTCGTGCCGTACTCGACGGACTCCATCAGGGCCTGGGGCAGGGCCTTGAACCGTACGGGCGTGGTGATCGAGGCGTCGGGCTCGATCACCGTGTCCAGCTCGCACAGCGCCTGGCGGACGTGGTCGGCGCCGGTCGTGTAGGTGCAGCCGGCAGCCCGCTCGGTGAAGTCCAGCCCGCGGGTGAGCCGGATCCGGAAGGTGACGCCGTCCGCGGGCGCCGTGCCCTTGTTGGTGACGGTGACCGAGTGGTCGTAGACCTCGCCCGGCTCGGGGGAGGCGCCCGGCAGGGTGGAGACCACCAGGTCGGGAGCGGCATCCTCGGCGTGTGCCACGGGGGCGGCGAAGGCGGGAACGCCGATGCCGATCGCCGCGGCGGCCACGGCTGCCGCCGTGGAACGGAGGGGTGAGCGCACGGGGGGTCTCCTCGTCGTCCTGCACATGTGCATGCACATCGGTCCGGGTAAAGGGCGGCGACCGGGCCGCGTGAGCCCGGTCGTCATGTGCTGGACATATGAGAGGCACCAGAGGTTGTAGTGGGTCCGGCGGCAACCCGCCGGCCGTGCACGCTCAGGCGGCGGCGCCGATGGTGACCCGCACGTGCTTCATCAGCGGCTGGTCGCTCTGGGTGCTGTAGTCGCAGAGCGCGATCAGCACGTTCATCTCCGGCATGTAGCCGGCCGCGCAGCCGCGGGGCATGTCGTACGGGACGGCCAGGTAGCCGTTGAGGGAGCGGGTGCTGCCGTCCCTGGCCGTGCTGGTGATGTCCACCGGATCGAACTCGGCGATGCCGCGCTCGCGCATGTCGTCCTCGTTCATGAAGACGAGCGTGCGCAGGTTCCTGATCCCCCGGTAGCGGTCGTTGTCCGAGTAGATCGTGGTGTTCCACTGGTCGTGGGAGCGCATCGTGCCGAGCGCCAGGGTGCCGGGCGCGGGGACGACGTCGGGCAGCGGGGCGTCGGAGAACTCCGCGCGTCCCGACGGGGTGAGGAAGACCAGTTCGCGTGCGGGCTGTTTGATGCGGAAGCCCAGCGGCAGCCGGACCCGGCGGTTGAAGTCCTCGAAACCGTCCAGGACCTGGGCCATGGTGTCGCGGATGCGGTCGTAGTCCTCGATGTACCACTCCCACGGGGTGGCGCTGTCCGGGAGGGCCGCGCGTGCCATGCCGGCGATGATGGCGGGCTCGGACAGCAGGTGCCGGGAGGCGGGGCGCTTCATGCCGACGGACAGGTGCACCATGCTCATCGAGTCCTCGACCGAGGTGCTCTGGATGCCGGCGCGCTGGTGGTCCTTCTCGGTACGGCCGAGGCAGGGCAGGATGAGCGCCCGGCGGCCGTGGACCAGGTGGCTGCGGTTCAGCTTGGTGCTGACCTGGACGGTCAGGTCGCAGGAGCGCAGCGCCTCGTAGGTGAGCGGGGTGTCGGGGGCGGCGAGGGCGAAGTTGCCGCCCATGCCGATGAAGACCTTCACCTCGCCGCGCCGCATCGCCGCGATGGCGCCGACGGTGTCGAGGCCGTGCTCGCGCGGCGGATCGATCTCGCAGACCCGGGCGAGCCGCTCCAGGAACTCCTCGGCCGGGCGGTGGTCGATTCCGCAGGTGCGGTTGCCCTGCACGTTGCTGTGTCCGCGCACCGGCGAGGGCCCCGCGCCCTCCCGGCCCAGATTGCCGCGCAGCAGCAGGAGGTTGACGATCTCCCGTACGGTGTCGACGCCGTGCTCGTGCTGGCTGACGCCGAGACACCAGCTGACGATGCTGCGGTCGGCGTCCCGGTAGACGCGGGCCGCCTTGAGGATGTCGGCGCGGCCGAGGCCGCACTGGCGCTCGATCTCCTCCCAGGGTGTCGCCTCGCACAGCTTGCGGTAGTCCTCGAAGCCGGCGGTGTGGCGGTCGATGAACTCCTGGTCCAGTGCCTTGGGGTCGGTCACGGACTGCTCCAGCACGGCCTTGGCCATGCCCCGCAGCAGCGCCATGTCCCCGCCGACGCGCACCTGGAGGTTCAGGGTGCTGGTGGGGGTGGAGTGGCAGACGGCCATGTCCCGGAAGTCGTGCGGGATGATGGCACGCCGGGCCGCCGCCTCCACCAGCGGGTTGATGTGGACGACCTGGGCTCCGCGCTTGTACGCCTCGGCCAGGGCGGTGAGCATCCGGGGCGCGTTGGAGGCGGCGTTGACGCCCATGATGAACAGGGCGTCGGTGGCCTCCCAGTCCTTGAGGTCGACCGTGCCCTTGCCGGTGCCGAGGGATGCCTGAAGGGCGCGTCCGCTGGCCTCGTGGCACATGTTGGAGCAGTCGGGCAGGTTGTTCGTGCCCAGTTCCCGGGCCATCAGCTGGTACAGGAAGGTGGCTTCGTTGCCGAGCCGCCCGGAGGTGTAGTAGGCGGCCCGGTTCGGGTCGTCCAGTTCCCGCAGTGTCCGGCCGACCAGTTCGAACGCGTCCCGCCAGCTGACCGGGACGTAGTGGTCGGTGTCCGGGTCGTACACCATGGGCTCGGTGAGCCTGCCCTGGTCCTCGAGGGCGAAGTCGGTCCACTCGGACAGTTCGCTCACCGAGTGGGCGGCGAAGAACTCGCGGCCGACCCGTTTGCGGGTCATCTCCCAGGTGACGTGTTTGATCCCGTTCTCGCAGATGTCCAGGTGCAGGCCCTTGGTGTCGTCGGGCCAGGCGCATCCGGGGCAGTCGAAGCCGCCGTTCTCGTGGTTCATCTTCACGATGGCCCGGGGCCCGTCGACCAGGACGCCCTCGCGCACCACGAACCTGGTCACGCTCTTGGCGGCGCCCCAGCCGGCGGCGGGGTGACGGTACGGGTGGAAGCTGGGACCCCCGGCGGGGACGGGCCCCACCCGGGGCTCCACCTGTTCCACCAGTTCCGGCTCCACCGGTTCCGGCTCCACCGGTTCCGGCTCCACCGGTTCCGGCTCCACCGGTTCCGGCTCGTCGTGGGAGGTGCTCACGGCTCTCTCGCCGCCCTTTCGCCGTCCGTCCCCGGAGGGGGCCCGTATGCGGGACCGTCGCGGGAACGGGATCCTCCGGGATCCTTGTGGGGGGCCGCGAGGCCGCCGTCCGGGTCAGGACTGCGGGCGCTTCCCGTGGTTGGCCGCGTGCTTGCGCCGCGACTTCTTCTTCCGGCGTCGCTTCGAGGACATGCACACCTCCGCACAGCCGTCGATGGCACACCACCGACCTCACAGACAGGGACATAAGCACACTATCCCCGCACTTCGCTCCGCTCCACCGCAGACCATGAGGGCAAGCCGCCCGCTCCGGGGCGGAGGTCGACCTGCGCCAGGAGGGCCATCAGCCCGCACAAGGGGACCGATCAGCCTGCGCGAGGGGAGCCATAAGCCCGCTTATGATACGAATTGCCGGATCCTCAGACCCGGTCCGGCGCCCGTCCGTCACAGTCGCAGTCGCAGTCGCAGTCGCAGAGGAGGAGACGACATGACCGGTGATCCGGAGCCCATCAGCGCCCAGGCCCGTCGTGCGCTGGAAAAGGAGCTGTCCGACCTCGGGGACGAGCGCCGGCTGGTCGCCGGCACCCTCCACGACAGCACGTCGGTGGGTGACCAGGCCGATCAGGCGGACGAGTTGCTCCGCGCCGACCAGCTGGAACGCCTGGACCGGCGCATCGAGGACATCACCGTGCGGCTCCGCCAGGCGGGCGTGGCGGGCCCCGCACCCACCGATGTGGTCGGTGTGGGCAGTTCGGTCACCGTCCGCTTCCCGGACGGCACGACGGAGACCCTCCAGGTCGGCGAGGTCGCCGAGGCGCTGGACGAGACGCTGGTCACCGCCGACAGCCCGCTCGGCCACGCGCTGCTCGGCCACCGGTCCGGGGACACGGTCCACTACGTCACCCCGGACGGCCCGGCGACGGCGGTCGTGGTGGCGATCGGGTCGGCTCAGTCCTTGTCGTAACGTCAGTCCTCGTCGTAACGGGTCGGCGGGGCTCAGTCCTCGTCGTAGCGGGTCGGCGGGGCTCAGTCCTCGTCGTAGCGGGTCGGTGGGTAGGGGTCCCTGTCCTTGCGCGGCGCGTTCCCGGTGCGCAGGTCGCCGCGGGCCGCCTCGCGGTCGATGTCGGCGCGCTCCTCCTCGTACACGGCGTCGGGGTCCTCCCGCCGTCCGGTGGACAGGCCGGCCTCGCGCTGATCCTCGCGCGTCCGCGCGTCCAGCTCCGCGTCGTCGGGCCGGCGCGGCATGCCCCGCCCGTGACCGGTGTCGGGGTCTCCCTCGACCTGCTTGTTGGACTTGTGGTGGTGGTGCGCCATGGTGTCCTCCCGTGGCCGCTACTTCGACGGTTCCGGGGCTCCCGCGCCGGAGGGGGTTCCGGAGTCCGGCGTGGCTCCGGTGTCCGACGCCGTCTCGGCGTCCTTCTTCAGCACCGAACAGTGCAGCGAGTCGTGCTGCACGTCGGCGACGATGGTGTCGCCGGGCCCGGCCTCGCCGCCGAGCAGGAGGTCGGCGATGCGGTTGTCGAGTTCCGCCTGGATGGTGCGGCGCAGCGGGCGGGCACCGAACTCCGGCTGGTGGCCGTGGGCGATGAGCAGCTTCTTCGCCGCCTCCGTGACCTCCAGGCGCATGCCCTGGGCGTGCACCCGGCGCTTGCTCTGGTCCAGCAGGTGGTCCACGATCTGCCCCAGATCGTCCTCGGTCAGACCGTGGAAGATGATGATGTCGTCGATCCGGTTGAGGAACTCCGGCAGGAACCGGGCGCGCAGGTCCCCCATCAGCTCGTCCTTCAGCTCGGACACATCGCCCTTGTGGTCCAGGATGCGGTGCGCGCCGATGTTGGACGTCATGATGATGACGCAGTGCCGGAAGTCCACGGTGCGGCCCTGGGCGTCGGTCAGCCGTCCGTCGTCCAGGATCTGCAGCAGCGTGTTGAACACGTCGGGGTGGGCTTTCTCCACCTCGTCGAAGAGCACCACGCTGTAGGGCTGGCGGCGGACCTTCTCGGTGAGCTGGCCCGCTTCCTCGTAGCCGACGTATCCGGGAGGCGCACCGACCAGGCGGGCCACGGTGTGCTTCTCCTGGAACTCGCTCATGTCGAAGCGGATCATGCGGTCCTCGTCGCCGAACAGCAGGGCGGCGAGGGTCTTGGCGAGTTCGGTCTTGCCCACACCGGTCGGGCCGAGGAACAGGAAGGAGCCCACGGGCCGGTTCGGGTCGCCCATGCCGGCGCGGTTGCGGCGTACCGCCTGGGAGACCGCGGTGACCGCCTCGTCCTGGCCGACGATCCGCGCGTGCATCTCCTCCTCCAGCCTGAGGAGTTTCTCCTTCTCGCTGGCGGTGAGCTGGGAGACCGGGATCCCGGTGCGGCGGGAGACGACGTCGGCGATGTCGGCGGCCGTGACGGAGACGACGCCCTCGCGGCGCTCCTCGATGCCGGCGAGTTCGCCCTCCGCCTCGGCGATCTCCCGTTTCACCTCCGAGGCCTTCTCGAAATCCTCGGCGGACACGGCCTGGTCGAGTTCCCGCCGCAGCTTGGCGATCCGGTCCTCGCGGCTGACGATCTCGGTGGAGCGCCCCGCGCTGCGCAGCCGTACCCGGGCGCCGGCCTGGTCCAGCACGTCGATCGCCTTGTCGGGCAGGAAGCGGTCACTGATGTACCGGTCGGACAGCTCCGCCGCCGCGACCAGCGCGGCATCGTCGAAGCGGACCTGGTGGTGAGCCTCGTAGGCGTCGCGCAGCCCTTCGAGGATCTGCACCGTCTCCTCGACGCTGGGCTCCGGGACCAGCACCGGCTGGAACCTGCGCTCCAGGGCGGCGTCCTTCTCCACGTACTTGCGGTACTCGTCGATGGTCGTGGCGCCCACGACATGGAGTTCCCCGCGCGCGAGGGCGGGCTTGAGCATGTTGCCCGCGTCCATGGAACCCTCGCCGGTGGCACCGGCGCCGACGACCGTGTGCAGCTCGTCGATGAACAGGATGATGTCGCCGCTGGCCGCCTGGACGTCCTCGATGACCTTCTTCAGCCGTTCCTCGAACTGTCCCCGGTACTGGGCGCCCGCCACCATGCCCGACAGGTCCAGCGAGAAGACCCGCTTGTCCTTCAGGGTGTCGGGGACCTCGCCGGCCACGATGCGCTGGGCGAGTCCCTCCACGATGGCGGTCTTGCCGACCCCGGGCTCGCCGATCAGCACGGGGTTGTTCTTGGAGCGCCGCGAGAGGATCTCGACGGTCTGCTCGATCTCCTCGGACCGGCCGACCACCGGGTCGAGCTTGCCGGCCTTCGCCTCCTCCGTCAGGTCACGGCCGAACTCGTCCAGGGTCGTGGCCGGCTGCTTGCGTTCGGCGGGGGAGCTTTCGGCGCGCGCCGCCGCCTGTTCGGTGAGGCTCGCCAGACGCTTGGTGTCCATGCCCTCGGCCCGCAGCATCCGGGCAGCACCCGTGTCGCTGTCGCCGATCAGGGCGCTGAGAATGTGCTCGGGGCCGATGTAGGACACGCCGGACGCCTGGGACTGCGCGTAGGCGGTGCCGAGCGTGCGCTTGGCCGCCGGGGTGAGGCCCGGCTGCGCGGAGGGCTCGCCGGACTCCCGGGGCAGGATCTTGGCCAGTTCGGCCGCGAGCGAATCGGGGTCCACGCCCACCTGGGACAGCAGCCGGCGCGAGGGGTCGACCTGGGTGGCCGCCCAGAGCAGATGCTCGGTGTCGAGGTCGGAGGTGCCGTCCTCCAGGGCCCGCCGCGCGGCCAGATTGAGCAGTTCCTGCGACGACTCCGTCAGCAGCCGTCCGATGGGTACGCGCTGCACGGCGGGTGGCGATGACGCCGGTGACATTCCGAAGAAACGATTCAGCAACTCACTGAACGGGTCCGACGAACCGAACGGTGCACCGAACGACATCGACATGACAGCTCCAGGCGCGCGAGGGGAGGGCAATCCGTGACAGCAAGCCGTGACATCCGTGGCGGGTCTCCGTGCCGGGCGACCGTGCCGGGCCACCGCGAGGGGCAGCGGCATCAGAGGCCGGTAACGGAAAGTGTCGGCCGGAAAGAGGTCGGTGACGCGGAGGATCCATGGCGCGGAAGGCCGACGATCCGCGAGGGGTCAGTAATCACTCAACCCCGGTGCGGACGGCATCGCAAGCGGAAGGAGCGGGCGGGAGATCGTCCAGGAAGGTCACGGTCGGCACATGGAACAGACAGCCCGTGACCGCGACCGAGTAGTCGAGAATACGGTCGTGCTGTCCCGGTTTCCGGCCGAGGAACATGTTCCTCAGCATCTCCTCCGTGACGTCCGGAGTGCGGGCGTAGCCGATGAAATAGGTACCGAACTCGCCCTGCGCGATGCTGCCGAACGGCATGTTCTCCCGTACGATCTTGTGCTCGTTCCCGTGCGCGTCGGTGATGGTGTTGAGCGCGACGTGGGAATCCGCGGGCTTCATGTCGTCGGGGAATTCCACATTGGCCAGCTTGGAGCGCCCGATGACCCGTTCCTGCTCGGCGGACGACAGGGCGTCCCAGGCCGTCATGTCGTGCAGGTACTTCTGCACGATCACATAGCTGCCGCCGGTGAATTCCGGGTCCTCGTCCCCGACGAACACCGCGTCCGTCGCCGTGCGCCCCTCGGGGTTCTCGCTGCCGTCCACGAACCCGAGCAGATCGCGCTCGTCGAAGAATTTGAAGCCGTGTACCTCGTCGACCACCGTGACCGCCCCGTCGAGCCGTTCGCTCAGCAGCCGGGCCAGTTCGAAACAGAGATCCATACGGTGGGAACGGACGTGGAAGAGGAGGTCGCCCGGGGTGCCGGGGGCCTGGTGGCGGGGGCCCGCCAGTGCCGCGAAGGCGTGCAGCTGCCGTGGCCTCGGCCCGCTGAACAGCCGGTCCCAGGCGGCGGAGCCGATGCCGACGACACAGCTCAGCTCCGCGGCGGGCTCCCGGAAGGCGACCGAGCGGCGCAGCCCGGAGACGTCCTCCAGCAGATCGCGGACCGTGTCCTCGCCGCCGGGGTCGATCGTCATGACGAGGAAGACGGCGGCCCTGGCGGGCGGTACCACGACGGGCTGCGGCTCGAACACGGGCGTCTGCCTCCAGAGAAGTCCGTCCTGCGCGTCCTGCGCCCAGCATGTCCCGGTTCAGCGCGCTCGGCAGTTCGTGAGCGCCATGCGGGCGCCGCACGGAGAACTTCCGCACGGTCCCGCTGTACCGGGAGCGGTACGTGCTGCTGGTGCCGACCGCCGTACAGGGGCGGCAGGTGCTGGAGAGCTGTTCGCGCGGGCGGGGCCGGCCCGGTGCCCCGGCTGGAGACCGACTCGGTGGCGGCGTTGTTCGCGCACGTCCGCACCGGTCGCCGGGCGGGCGTGCGTCCCGCGCGCCTGGCCGCACGTGTTCGACGGGTGTCGGCGCTGGTCGAGCCCGCAGCGGTGGTCCCCGTGGGGCTGTTGTTGCCCGCGGGGAACCGGGCCAGTGCTTTCCATCCGACCGCCGAGCGGAGCCCGGCCCGCCGATGTGCGGGGGGGGTGCGGCACCGGCGCTCCCGGGAAAGCCAGGAATTCCGTCTCGCCGCCGCACCGCCGAGCGCCCGGCATCTCTCCTGGCCCCGGGGCGTCGGTAAACCCGGCCCGTCCCGGCACATGCCGTTTCTTCGACTTCCCCAGACGTCGGGGACACAGGGCACCACGTCCGGCTGAGCGTCGTCGGCGCGATCCCGCCCTGACCGCTTAGCGTGGTGTCATGCGCCACGAGGTGACCGACGCCGACACCGCGGTGCGGGAGGGCAGCGGTGATGTGCCCATGCTCGCGACGCCCCGGCTGATCGCATGGATGGAGGCGGCGACCGTACGCGCCGCGGTCCCGTATCTCGGTGCGGGGCAGACCAGTGTGGGGACCGCCGTCCGCGTCGAGCATCTGCGCGCCACCCGGGTGGGCGGTGCGGTCGAGGTGACCGCCGAACCGCGCTCGGCTCCGACGCTGGGGCGGCTCACCTTCGCGGTGCGGGCCGTCGACGGCGCCGGCCGGACGGTCGCGTCGGGCGAGATCGAGCGCGCGGTCGTCGACCGGGAGCGGTTCCTCGCGCCGCCGCCCGAAGCCGGGGCGGACGTCTGAGCGGGGCGGCTGAGCGCGGCGGTTCACACCGGGGTGTGCCCCTGAAGGTACGCGCGCACGGTCCCCGGCAAGGGCAGTCCGACGGTCTCCGCTATGGGCGCCCAGCGCAGTTGGTCCGCCGTCAGACGGCCGCCGTCCGACGGTGACTCGCTCAGCAGCTGGCACACGACGGCCGTCTCCCGCGCCGCCCGGCCCGGCTCGAGCGGTTCGGTGCCGTCGACGAGGTATCCGGTGGTCTCGTAGACGATCCGGGCCGCGGTGGCCGGGGCCGTCTCGGCCGGTACCGGGGTGCCCGAGGGCAGCCCCCAGCCGTCCGCCTCCGGTATCAGCAGCAGTCGCCCGTCGTACACGACGACCGCTCGCACCACGCCCTCGGCCTGCTCCAGTGTCATCCGGCCCATCACCCCTCCCAGGCACCTCAGCCCTACCCAGGGACACGCGGGTGATGCGTCGTACGGCGGCGGGCGCCGCTACTTGGGGAGCTGGGCCAGGAACTCCTGCGGGGTGAGGGTGGGACCGCCGTCGGCCTTGACCACGGGGACGACGGTGTCGTCGTACCAGACGACCGGCGTGCCGACGACGCCGAAGGAGCCGAAGTTCCCTGCCGTTTCGCCGGCCCAGGTCAGGTAGGCGCCGTCGGCGACCTTGCGGTCGAAGTCCGCCGAGCGCAGTCCGTCGACCCGGCCGGCCAGCGACAGCAGCACCGAGGTGTCGGCGAAGCGGTCCTCGCCGGGCGGGAAGGGCTGCGCCTCGAACAGCACCCCGAGGTAGTCGAGGAACTGCCGCTGCCCGGCGTCGCTCGCCGCGCCGAGCGCGCTCAGCGCCTGCCGGGAACCGCTGCCGCCGACGGTGTCGTCGAGTGTCGCCGCGAAGTGGAACCTGAGCACGAACGCGCCGTCGTCGGCACCCTGGCGCAGGGTCGCGAGCAGGCTCTCGGCCATGCGTCCGCTCGCCCGGTCGCGCAGTTCGAGGAAGACCTGGAGCACGTGCGGTGCGTCCGGGTCGCCGTAGTACACGGTGGTGCCGTCAGCGCCCGTCGTGTTCGCGGGAATCATGTTCCGAGCTTGGCACACCCGCCCGCGCTCCACGAGCGGGGCGGGCGGACGGTCAGTACAGCACCGGCAGGTCCCCGGGGCGGACCCGCAGCGTGACCGGCAGGGTGGCCTCCACCTCGCCGTCGGCGCCGTACGGGACCGGGCGGTCGGCCTCGATGCGCAGTTCCCGGCCGCGCAGGACGCGCACCTCGGGGCGGCGGACGTGGACCCCGGTCTTCAGCTCGTTCATCAGGGTGAAGAACAGCCGGCGCGGGGCCTCGCGGATCATCACGATGTCCAGCAGCCCGTCGTCGACGCGCGCCCCGGGGGCGATGAGCCGGCCGGAGCCGTAGTAGGGGGAGTTGGCCGCGACGACGGTGTAGCCGCGGTGGGTGTGTTCCACGCCGTCGACGGTGACGCGGTAGTCGGCCGCCCGCCAGGAGGTGACGGCGCGCAGGCCGCCCGCGTAGTAGGAGGCGGCGCCGCGCAGCAGCCGGGCGTTGTTGGCATGCCGGTTGGCCAGCGCGTCGACACCGGCGTACACGCTGCCCAGGACCACCGTGCGGGGGTGGACGGCCGACTCCACCTCGATGGTGTCGACGGGCCGGGGCCCGGCGTGCAGCAGGATGTCCGCGAGCGGCTCGGGGTCGGCCGGCAGATGGAGCGCGCGGGCGAAGTCGTTGCCGCGCCCCGCGGGGACGAGACCCAGGACGGTGCCGGTGCCGCTGAGCGCTCCGCCGATGCCGCCGGCGATGCCGTCGCCGCCCACGGCCAGGACGATCCGGCCCTGCTCGCCCGCCTTGCGGGCGATGTCCTGGGCGTGGGCGAGGCTGTGGCTGTACTCGGTCTCCAGCCCGGCGCCGGCCGCGCGGAGCAGCCGGGCCAGCTGGAGCAGGGTCGCCGCCCCGGTGGAGCCGCCCGCGGTGGGGTTGACGACGGCGGTGAACTGGCGCATCGGTGTGCCTCCGAGGCAGGCGGTCGGGTCGGTCGGTCGGTCGGGATGTCGGCGGTCGGGCGGGGTCAGTCGGCGGGCAGCAGGACACCGGGGTTGAGCAGGCCCTCGGGGTCCAGGCGGTCCTTGACGGCGCGCAGGGCCGAGACGGCGAGCGGGCCGGCCTCACGGACGTACCAGTCGCGGTGGTCGGTGCCGACCCCGTGATGATGGGAGATGGTGCCCCCGGCGGCAAGCACGGCCTCGTTGGCGGCATGCTTGGCGGGCGTCCAGTGGGCCACCGGGTCCTCGCCCTGGGCGCTGACGACGGTGAAGTACAGCGAGGCGCCGTTCTCGTACACATGGGAGATGTGGCACATCACCAGGGGCGGGGTGCCGGCCTGGGTGAGGGTGTCGGTGAGGGCGGTGCGGACGGCGGTGTACAGCTCGGGGACGCGGGACCAGAAGGCCGCGGTCTCCAGTGTCTCGGCGAACGCGCCCACGTCGAGCAGGGCGTCGCGCAGATAGGGCGCGGAGTAGCGGCCGTGCGCCCAGCGGTCGCCGGGTTCGGTGCCGATCAGGGTGCCGCCGCAGGCCGTCAGGACGGCCGCGGCCCGCTCGCGGCGGTACGCGGTGTCCTCGGCCGTGCCCTCGTAGCCGGCGATCGCCTGGCAGCCCGCGCCGCCCTGCGTCAGGTCGGCGCCGATCGCGTCGGGCTGGGCGAGGCCGATGAGCGTCTCGGTCTCGTCGGACAGGCGCAGCACGGTCGGCCGGGGCCCGTCCTGGGCGAGCCGGCGCAGCGCGGCGGCGCCCTGCTCGAAGGAGTCGAACCGCCAGCCCTCGTACACGCGCACCTCGGGCAGGGGGCGGATCCGTACGGTGACGGAGGTGATGACGCCGAAGGCGCCCTCCGAGCCGAGGATCAGCTGGCGCAGGTCCGGGCCGGCGGCGGAGCGGGGGGCGCGGCCGGTCTCGACGGTGCCCTCGGGGGTGGCGAGGGTGAGGCCGAGGACCATCTCGTCGAAGCGGCCGTATCCGGCGGACGCCTGCCCGCTGGAGCGGGCCGCGGCGAAGCCGCCGATGGTGGCCCACTCGAAGGACTGCGGGAAGTGGCCGAGGGTGAAACCGTGCTCGGCGAGCAGGGCTTCGGCCTCCGGGGCGCGCAGTCCCGGCTGGAGGACGGCGGTGCGGGAGACCGGGTCCAGGTCCAGCAGTCCGCTCAGGCGGCGCAGGTCGAGGGCGATGAACGCGCCGCGCTGCGGGGCGAGTCCGCCGACGACCGAGGTGCCGCCGCCGAAGGGGGCGACGGCCAGGCCGTGCGCGGCGCAGGCGCGAAGTACGGCGAGGACCTCGTCGTGGGTGGCGGGCAGCACCACGGCGGCGGGGACGTCGCTGACGTCGCCGGCGCGGATGCGCAGCAGGTCGGGGGTGGACTTGCCGCGCGTGTGCCGCACGCGGCTCTCGGTGTCCGTACGGACGTGCTCGTCGCCGCCGACGACCTCGGCGAGCGCCTTCAGGGCGACGGGGCCGGCCGCGGTGGCGGGCAGGACGAGGTCCGCCAGGTCCAGCGCGGGGGTGGTCCGCGGCTTGACGCCGAGCAGGTCGCGCAGCAGTCCGGTCACCGTCTCGGGCAGCGGTGCCGCCTTCGCCGGGTCGCCCCAGCCGTTCCACAGCATGTCCATTGAACGGTCGTCCTCACAGGTCGGTGTGCTCGGTCCGCGCGGCCCGGCGGCCGTCTCCGGGGCCGGACTTGTTCCGTCCGGCCACCGGGGCGTTACACTGTGACACATGACGCCTATTCGTCACAACGGTTCGGACAACGATCACGTTCTCGACGCGGTACGGGACTGTGTGCTGGCCGTCGGGGTACGGCGCACCACGCTCGCCGACGTGGCCCGCCGCGCCGGCGTCTCCCGGATGACGCTGTACCGGCGCTGGCCGGACCTGCGGACCCTGGTGGGCGATCTGATGACGCGGGAGTGGATCGGGGTGGCCACCCGGGCCATCCCCCCGTCCTCGCCCGGCACCGACACCCGCACCCGTATCGTGACCGGGCTGGTGGCGGGGGTCGAGGCGTTCCGGGCGCATCCCCTCTTCCTCAAGATCGTCGACGTCGATCCTGAACTCCTCCTGCCGTACGTGCTCGACCGGCGCGGCGCGAGCCAGGAGGCGCTGCTCGCGCTGGTCGGCGACGCGCTGCGGGAGGGCCACGCGGACGGGTCCGTACGCCCCGGCCACACCGAACGGCAGGCCCGCGCCGTGCTGTTGACCGTGCAGTCCTTCACCCTGTCCCTGCGCACGATGACCGACGAGGACGATCCCGAGCTGGACTCGGCCGCGTTCCTCGGGGAGCTGCGCACCCTTCTGGAGAGGACCCTGACGCCATGAGCCACACCGAGGCCGCGCCCGGCTCGTCCCTCAGCGCACACCGGCGCGGCCGGGAACTCGCCGAGGCCACGGACGGCCGGGTGGTCGACGTCCTGGTCGTCGGACTCGGCGCCACCGGCGCCGGGACCGCGCTGGACGCGGCGGCCCGCGGCCTTGACGTGGTCGCGGTGGACGCCCACGACCTGGCCTTCGGCACCTCCCGCTGGAGCTCGAAGCTCATCCACGGCGGCCTGCGCTATCTGGCCTCCGCACAGTTCGACGTCGCCCACGAGAGCGCCGTCGAACGCGGGGTGCTGATGACCCGTACGGCCCCGCATCTGGTCGCCGCCCAGCCGTTCGTGCTGCCGCTGACCCCGCTGGTGTCCCGGGGCCAGGCCTCGCTGGCGTGGGCCGGGTTCCGGGCCGGGGACGTGCTGCGGCTGGCCGCCCGCACCCCCCGCCAGGTCCTGCCCGCTCCGCGCCGGCTCTCGGCGACGGAGGCCCGGCATCTGGCCCCCTCGGTCCGCGCGGCCGGAATGCGCGGCGGACTGCTGTCCTGGGACGGCAAGGTCACCGACGACGCCCGTCTGGTGACCGCCCTGGCCCGGACGGCCGCCGCCCGCGGCGCCCGTGTGCTGACCCGGGTACGGGCCCTGGAGCTGACCGGCTCCGGCGCCCGGATCCGCGACGAACTCACCGGTGAGGAGGGCGAGATCAGGGCCCGTGCCGTGATCAACGCCACCGGGGTGTGGGCGGGCGAGCTCGCCGAGGGCTTCCGGATCCGCCCGTCGCGCGGCACCCACCTGGTCCTGCGCTCGGAGCGGCTCGGCGCCCTGCCGGCCGGGCTGCACATCCCCGTCCCCGGGGAGACGAACCGCTTCGTCCTGGTGCTGCCCCAGGGCGACGGCCGGGTCTACGTCGGCCTCACCGACGAGCCGGTCGACGGCGGGATACCGGACGTGCCGGAGGTCCCGGAGACCGACATCGGCTTCCTGCTGGACGTGCTCGGCTCGGTCCTCGACACTCCCGTGGCCCGGGACGAGGTCGTCGGCGCCTTCGCCGGGCTGCGCCCGCTGCTGGACACCTCCGGGCACGAGGGCCGGGACGGCGCGCAGGCCCGTACTTCCGACATCTCGCGCCGGCACGCCGTCCTGACCTCGCCCGAGGGTGTCACCACGGTGGTCGGCGGCAAGCTCACCACCTACCGGCGGATGGCCCAGGACGCCGTGGACGCCGCGGCCGAGGCCCGGGGCCTGCGCACCGGCCCCTCCCCCACCGCCGCGCTGCCGCTGGTCGGCGCCGCCGCGCCCGAGCGGCTGCGCGCGCTGCCCGCACCCCGCCGGCTGGTCCGCCGGTACGGCACCGAGGCCGCCGCGGTGCAGGCCCTCGCGGCCCAGGACCCGGCCCTGGCCGAGCCGGTGCTGGCGGGACACCCCGTGACCCGGGCCGAACTCCTGTGGGCGGTACGGCACGAGGGCGCCCTGGACGAGTCGGACCTCCTGGACCGCCGCACCCGCATCGGGCTGGTCCCGCAGGACCGCACCGACGTACTCGCCGCGGCGCGGGAGATCCTGGAGCGGACGGCACCCGCGCGTCCCTAACGAGCGGCGGGGGCACCGCGGGGACGGGCGGACGGGCACAACTGCTGGGCCGGCGCCTCGCACACCGACTCCTTCGGTCCGCTCGCGGTTCTGCGGGACGGGCTGAGCCTGCTGCCCGGCTCAGTGTGCCCGCACTACGACGGTGAACCGGGCCGGCGCCCCTCCTGCCGGCACGCCGTGGCCTCCGGTGCGCGGCCGGCCGGTTGGGCGCTGGAGGACGGCGTCGGCGCGCTGTTCGCCGACGGGAGGTTCCAGGAGGCGGTGGCCCGGCGGCCGGGAGCCCTGCTGTACCGGGTGGAGCCGGACGGGCAGGGCGCCGCCCCCGAGCGGCCGATGCCCTGCCGCCCGCTCGGTGCGAGGGCGTGACATGACGTGACTCGACATGCCACTGACACGGCGTGACACGGCGTCAGAGCAGACGGCGGATGTCGCCGCGGACCCGGTAGAAGCCGCCCGCCGCCGGATGCAGGGCGTCGACGACGTACCGGGCGCCGGGCTCGCGTATCGCGCGCGGGAACTGGACGTTCCAGGAGGAGTCGTAGCCCTCGGAGAGCACGTGCACCCGCATCCGGCCGCCCTGCTGGACGCATTCGACCACCACCGCTCCGGCGGGCGCGTGGACCACGGTGTCCACCGCTGACACGGCCGTCGCCGGAGCGTACGTCGGCAGGGCGGCGGCCAGCTTGACGTCCCTGACCTCCGGCACGGTGCCCTGCTGGGCCGCGGCGATGGCCGCCTCGCTCGCGTCGACGCACACCAGCGAGCCGTCGGTGGTGACCAGGTACAGCCGCTCGTCGCGGTACTGCATCGACAGGGCCGAGCCCTCGCCCGTGCCGAGCTTCCACAGCCGCCTGCCGTCCTGGTCGAAGCAGTAGACGGAGGAGGCCGCGTCGCCGGCGAAGACGAACCGGCCGCCGGGCGAGGTGGCACAGGAGTACACCGCGCTGTCGCACGCGTACGTCGCCTCGATGGCGCCGGTGTCCTTCGACAGCCGCTGGACCACGCGGTGCGCGGTGCCCGCGTACACCGCGTCCAGCTCCTGCCAGCCGAACAGCACGCCGCCCTTGGTGGGCGTGTGCCACAGCTCGCCGCCGCCGTCGGGCGCGTAGGCGGTGACGCCCCGGTGGTGGCCGTGGTAGACGGCCCGGTCGTCGGCGCGGACCATCCAGGCGTGCTCGCCCTGGCTGCGCCGGGACCACTGGTGCTCGTCCTCGTGGTCGATGACCGTCAGCCGGCCGTCCCGGTCCGAGACGTCCAGGACGCCCTCGTGGATGTCCAGCCAGAAGATGTCCACGTCGGCGGCGATGTCGTAGGCGGCGAAGGGCAGTTTGGAGGAGAGGTCGTAGACCTTGCCGTCGTCGCAGCCGGCGTAGATCCAGAAGTCGTCGGCGACTAGGCACTTCACCCCGTCCGGCAGGCTGAAGCGGGCCAGCACGGCGCCCTCGTGGTCCGGGGTGTAGACGTCGCCCGCCTGATTGCCCACCCAGCAGCGGTCGTCGTCGACATGGATGCCGAACGCGGCGGAGCCGGTGCGGAACCGCCACAGCACCGGTGCCACGGCACGGGCCGTGGACGGGGCCGAGCTGACCTGACGCCGGGTCACCGCGCGGGGCGCACGCTGTCCCCGGACGGCCGGCGCGTATCCCTTGCGGACCTTCTCCCCCACCTTCTTCGCCGCGGCGGCCCGCGCCTTCTCCGCCGTCGCGAACGTCGTCGTCTGCGTCTGCCCCGGGGCGCCGATCCTGCCGTACCGCACCGTGACCACCAGGCCGTCGACCGTCACTTCATAGAACTTGTGGGCGCCACCGCCCTCCTGCGACAGCTCCAGATACGTCGTCGACACCGCGGACGCCGTGGACATGGCAGACCCCTCCCCCAGGCGGACCCGCGGCCGTTCCCGCAGGTCCTCAAGTGCTCTTCACCGTAAGGGCACCCACTGACAACGGGCCGTCCGTACGCGGCCTGGGCCCATGGACAGCGGGCCCGCTGCACGGGAGAGCGACCGGTACGGCGGCGAGCGGCGGACGTCAGCCCGTGCCGTCCCCCATGGCCGGCAACGCGTCCATGCCGCCCAGCAGTTGACGCAGGCACCGGAGCGCGAGCACGGCCGGGGAACCCTCGCCCGCGACGCCGGCCTCCGTGCCGGCCCAGGTCTCCAGCGCGATACGGATCGCGTCCGTGGCCGCCGCCGCGACCAGCCGCACCTGCAAGGGTTCGAGCCGGCCGGCGGCGAGCCGGGCGACCACCGGGACGAGCCGCTCCTCGGACTCCTGGTTCACGCGGTACCAGACCGCGCGCAGCGCGGGATCGTCCCCGGCCGCCCGCAACAGCCCCCGCGTCCGCAGCAGGGCCCCGGCGGCCTCGTCGTCCGGCGCGGCCAGCGACCGCTCCACCGCCGCCTCCAGCGCGCGGAGCAGATCGACGCCCGGCTCGGCGGCCTCCAGCAGCGCCCGCCACCGGTCGGCGCCGTCCGCGAGCAGGGGGCTGGCCGCGTCCTGCTTGGAACGGAAGTAGCGGTAGAAGGTGCGCAGCGCCACGCCCGCGTGCCGGGCGATCTCCTCGGCGGTGGTCGCGTGCGGCCCCTGCCTGGCGAACAGCTCGGCCGCCGCGTGGGCGATGTCGAGCTGGGTCGCGGCCTTGCGGCGTTCGGTCAGGGAGGACGGCGGCTTGGTGCTCACCCCAGAAGGGTACGGCCCCGGGGCCCTCTGTGGCACGTATGGGCGTGATGGCAAATCGTGCCACTTCGGCGTAACGTGAAGAGCATGAGGACGCCGGACGGCAAGAGAACCGGTGTCGCACAGGTCTCGCCGCAGCCCGGCGGGCCGGGCAGGAGAACACATGAACCGCTACGAAGGCCGCCGCGTACTGATCACCGGAGGCGGCTCCGGGATCGGCCAGGCCACCGTCCTGCGCCTCCTCGCCGAGGGCGGCAGCGTGGTGGCGGCGGACGTCAGCGAACAGGGCCTGCGGGACACCGCGGAGAAGGCCGCCGCGTCCGCGGACCGCCTCACCACCCTCGTGGTGGACATCGCCGACGAGACCTCCGTACGCGCCGGGGTCGCCGCCGCGACCGCCGCGCTCGGCGGCCTTGACGTGCTGGTCAACGCGGCCGGGATCCTGCGCTCCTCGCACACCCACGAGACGGGCGTCGCGGAGTTCACGCGGCTCCTGCAGGTGAACCTCGTCGGCACCTTCCTCGTGATCCGCGAGGCGATACCGGCCCTGCTGGCCGGCAAGGACGCGGCGGTCGTCAACTTCAGCTCGACCTCGGCCGCCTTCGCGCACCCCTACATGGCGGCGTACGCGGCGAGCAAGGGCGGCATCCAGTCGATGACGCACGCACTCGCCGCCGAGTACGCCGGCCGGGGCATCCGCTTCACCGCCGTCCAGCCCGGTTCCATCTCCAGCGGGATGACCGACGGCAGCGGCGCCAGCGGGCAGAGCCGTGGGCCGGGGCTGCCCGCGGACGCCGACATGAGCCTGTTCGCGAAGCTCTCCCCCGCCCTCGGCCAGGGATTCGCCGGGCCCGACACGGTGGCGTCCGTGGTCGCGATGCTGGGCTCACGGGACGGCGCGTTCATCACCGGGACCGAGATCCGGGTCGACGGCGGTACGCACTTCTGACCGACGACAGCGGCGCCGGCGGGCACGCACGGCCATGGACCCGCACCGCCGAGCCGGGTCCATGGCGTCGGCCGGCCCGTCACGGGACCGCTCGGGACTAGGCGCTCAGCTGGGGATACAGCGCCGCCAGGTCTCCGGAGAGCCCGGCCTTGACCTGTCGGCTGATGTCGTCCGCCAGCACCTCGTACGCCCCGGCCTCGACACCTTCGAGCGCGAGCGCGGCGACGTCCTGCGGGCTGGACTTGGGGGCGTCCACGTCAGCGGCCATGTCGGTGTCGATGTAGCCGACGTGCAGGCCGGTGACCCCGATGCCCCGCGGGGCCAGTTCGAGGCGCAGGGTGTTGGTCTGCGACCACAGGGCCGCCTTGGTGGCGCTGTAGGAACCGGCGAGGCCGATCCAGGAGAGCACGGAGTGGACGTTGAGCAGATGTCCGCCGCCGTTGCGCTCGATGACGGGCACGAAGGCGCGGGCTGTCAGCAGCGGGCCGTAGAAGTTCGTCTCGAACTCCCGCCGTACGTCTTCCAGCGGGGCGTCGAGGAAGGAGCGGGCGCCGAGCGAGATGCCCGCGTTGTTGACCAGCACGGTGACGTCCTGGGCCTGCGCCGCCGCGGCCTCGACGGACCGGGCGTCGGTGACCTCCAGCGCGAGGGGCACGGCGTCGGGATGCGTGATGGTGCGCGGGTCGCGGGCGGTGGCGTACACCTTGGCCGCGCCCCGCGCGTACAGCTCCTCCACCAGCGCCTTGCCCAGGCCGCGGCTGCCGCCGGTGACCAGCGCGACAGAGTTCTTGATCGACGTCATGACCATCTCCAAAGTGGGAAACCGA
The DNA here is from genome assembly GCF_043079545.1 of Streptomyces sp. NPDC015171. Lineage (NCBI taxonomy): Bacteria > Bacillati > Actinomycetota > Actinomycetes > Kitasatosporales > Streptomycetaceae > Streptomyces > Streptomyces sp. NPDC015171. Next base: position 579,500 of record NZ_JBIBUO010000003.1, on the reverse strand, counting down.
TCGGTTTCCCACCACCGTAAACCGATCGGTTTCCAACGGCAAGCGGATGCGGCCCGCAAACCCGCACAGGGGCCGACCCTGGTCGGGACCGTCCACGGTGCGTCTGCGATTGCGGCCCGGCAGGCTGCGGCGGCTGCGCGCCCCGCCCGGGAGGGTCGGCGCGGGCAAGACGGCCGCGGGGGGGACTCTCGTGCCAGGGGGGCCGGCTGTCGCGCGCTCGCGCCCTGCCACCGCGCGGCCGAGGACGGCTTCGGGCCGGGCCGTAGCCGTGACTCGACGGCTGGTCGCCGGCAGGTCGGTGCGGGCCCAGCGCCCCTGTCATGACCCGGACCGCCGACGGGGCGGGGAACGGCCCGAGCGCATGGATTGACCGTTCCCCGCCCCAGCTTGAAGGCCCGCCGCCGCTCGGGCGGCCGAGGCGGCGTGCCGGACCGCGGCGGCGGACGTACCCGCGCGCCACCGGTCCTGTTCCGACCCTCCGACGCCGGGCGGGCGGGGGCCATCCGAAGCGGTCCGGCCGGGTGAGCGGGCGCGCGGGGCGGCACCAGGGGCGTACGCGGGCGGCGGCTCACCCGCGGGGTACCGTCCGCGGGAACTCCGAGGCCCGCCAGAGGATTTGGTGTGGGAGGCTGGGCCCGGCCGGGCACGGACCGAGGCCGTGCGGCCGGGAGAGGAGTTCAGCGTGACAGCGGACGGCGCCGAAGCCGTGAACATCGACACCAGCAGACCGCATCCGGCGCGGATCTACGACTACCTGCTGGGCGGCAAGGACCACTACGCGGTGGACCAGCTCGCGGGTGACGAACTCGCCGCCGCGGCGCCCGAGGCCCGGATCGGCGTCCGGGCGAACCGCGCTTTCCTGCAGCGCGCCGTCCGGTACGTCGTCGCCCACGGGATCCGCCAGATCCTGGACATCGGCACCGGGCTGCCCACGTCGCCGAACGTGCACGAGGTCGCCCAGTCGGCCGCGCCGGACGTCCGCGTGGCCTACGTCGACAACGACCCGATCGTCGCCGCGCACGGCAACGCCCTGCTCAGCCGGTCCGGTACGACCCGTATCGTCCTCGGCGACCTGCGCGACCCGCGGTCCGTCCTGGACCACCCCGACGTCCGCGAGGTCATCGACTTCGACCGGCCCGTCGCCCTGCTCCTCGTCGCCGTCCTGCACTTCCTCACCGAGGCGGACCGGCCCGCCGAGATCGTCGGCGCCCTGCGCGACGCGCTGCCGCCCGGCAGCTTCCTGGTGCTCTCGCACGCCACCGGCGACTTCGCCGACCGCAGCGCCGCCCAGGCCGTCTACTCCAAGGCGACCGCCTCCCTGACCCTGCGCACCCGCGCCGAGGTGGAACGGTTCTTCGAGGGGTTCGAGCTGGTCGGACCGGGCCTGGCCCAGGTCCCGTTCTGGCACCCGGACACCGCCCCGCCCGCCGGATCCGAGGAGATCGGCTTCTACGGCGGCGTGGCCCGCAAGCCCGCCTGACCGTCCGACCCATCCCCACCTATCCGACCCATCCGGTCCGTCCGACCCGTAGACCGTCCGGCCCGTCGCATCGCCCCGGTGCGGCGGGCCATTGCGTCCGCCCTCTTGACCAACACCCCCGCGACCCCTCCATACTGACCGCCGAATCGATTGGCCAAATCGATTTGGCCGCCCGTCCACGGCCGGATCGTCCAGGCCTGAGCCGAGCGAGCCGAACGGAGCCCGCACGTGTCCGGTCCCGTACATCCCGCCGTCCCCGATCCCCCGCACCCCCTCACCTCCGATCCGTCGCACCGCGTCACCCCCGATCCGTCGCACCCCGCGGCCCCCGACGCCCCACGGGCCGCCGCCCCCGATGCCCCGCCCGCCGCCGACGCCGTGCACCCCGTGGACGAATCCCGCCCCCTCGGCCGGATCCTCCTCTTCGGCGTCCAGCACGTCCTGGTCATGGCGGCGACGCCCATCTCCGCGATCTTCCTGATGAGCGCCACCCTCCGGCTGACCCCGGGCGTCACCGTCGACCTGCTCTCGGCGGCCCTCCTGCTGTCCGGCGTCGGATCGCTGATCCAGTCCCTCGGGCCGTGGAAGTTCGGCCCCCGGCTGCCGTTCGTGATGCTGCCCGGCGGCGCTCCGCTGATCCTTTTCATGTCGATCGCCGAGCAGCACGGACTGCGCACGGCCACCGGCGCCGTGCTGCTCACCGCCGTCTTCACCTTCCTCGTGCTGCCGCTGTTCGCACGGCTGCTGAGGTTCTTCCCGCCGCTGGTCATCGGCACGATGATCGTGATCGTCGGGGTCAATCTGGTGCGGGTCGGCGCGCTGCTGGTCACCGGCCGGCCCGGCACACCGGGCTTCGCCGATCCCGCCCGGCTCGGTCTCGCGTTCGCCACGATCGGCCTGATCGTGCTCTTCACCCGGCTGCTGCGCGGGGTGCTGCGCCAACTGGCCGTGCTGCTGGGCCTGGCCGCGGGGACCGCCCTCGCCTGCGCCGTCGGCCAGGTCCATCCCGGCGATGTGTTCGCCGGGCCGCTGGTGGGCGTGCCCCGCCCGTTGCCGTTCGGCACCCCCGTCTTCGATCTCGTGGCCGCTCTGCCGCTGATGCTGTACAGCCTGGCGTCCATGGCCGAGGCGACCGGGCAGACCGTCATCAACGCCGAGGCGGTGGGCAAGGACATCGACATCCGCTCGGACGTACCGCGCACCGTGCGCGGGGATGCCCTCACCTCGCTGTTCGGCGGCTTCTTCGGGCTGCCTCTGATGGTCACCAGCGGAGAGAACATCGGCATCGTGCGGGTCACCGGGGTGCGCAGCCGGTACGTCACCGCCGCCGCGGGGCTCGTCCTGGTCGTCCTCGGCTTCCTCACGCCTGTCGCCCGGGCCATCAGTGTGATGCCGTCCGCGGTGGTCGGCGGCGCCGCGATGGCCGTCTTCGCGGTGATCACCGTGCTGGGCGTGCAGATGCTGGGCCGGGCCCGGCTGGAGGACCACACGGCCATGGTGACCTGCGCGGTCGCACTGGCGCTCGGCCTGCTGCCGGTCCTGGTGCCCGGTGTGTACGCCGGATTCCCGTCGGGCGTACGGATCCTGCTGGAGAGCGGGGTCGCCGTCGGGGCGCTGACGGCCGCCGTCCTCAATGTCGTCTTCCACCACCTGGGGCGCCGGCCCGCCTCCGCCGCCGTACCGGCCGAGGCGTCCCGTCCGGCCGTCCGCGCGTGAACCGCCGCCGCGGTCGCGCACATCCCACCCCACGGAGAGCCATGACCGACCTGACCGCCGACCGGTTGCGCGAGGACACGCTGCTGCTGGTCCCCGAGGTGACACTGACCCCCGACGGACCGCTGGAGGGACAGGCGGCGATGGTGCGGGGCGGGGTGTTCCGCGCCCTCGGCCCGGCCGAGCGGATCGTGCGGGCGCATCCGTCGCTGACACCCGTGCGGCTGCCCGGGCATGTGCTGATGCCCGGCTTCGTCGACGCCCACCACCATCTGACGCAGAGCTTCGGCGGCGCCCTCGCCTTCGGGGAGCCCTCGGAGATCTTCCGCCGGGTGTGGGTGCCGCTGGAGCGGGCGCTGGACGAGGAGTCGGCGTACGTCGCCGCGAAACTGGCCGCCCTGGAGTCGCTGCGGGGCGGTTTCACCACGGTCGCCGAGGCCGGCACCCGCGCCCCGGTGGACGTGGATGTGGTCGCCTCGGCGGCGCGGGACGCCGGCATCCGCTGTGTGCTGGGGCTGGTCTGCAACGACGCGGCGGACGGCACCGGAGAGGACGCCGATCCGCGCGCCGTGCTCGCGGCGGCGGAACGGCACCTGGCCCGCTATGCCGGTGACGGCCTGGTCCACCCCTCGCTCGCCGTGTCCGTCCCGGAGGCGGCGACCGCGCCGACGCTGGCCGCCACGGCACGGCTTGCCGCCGATGCGGGGGCCGTCGTACAGATCCATGTGAACGAGCACCTCGTCGCGGTCGAACGCTCCCTCGTCCGGTACGGGATGCGGCCCCTGGAGTATCTGCGTCACGTGGGTGCGCTGGGTCCGCAGCTGCTGGCCGCGCATGCCACGCTGCTCACGCCGGCCGAGGTCACCCTGCTCCGCGACACCGGCGCGGCGGTGAGCTACAACCCGGTGGCCAGCGCCTGGAAGGGCAACGCGGTCGCGCCGGCCACGGCCTTCGCCGAGCGGGGCGTCCGATTCGGTCTGGGCACCGACGGCACCCGCGGCGACGGCTTCCGGCTCGCGGACGCGGCCGAGACCGCCCAGCGGCTCACCTACGGCCTGGCCGGGGGTGACGCCTCCTGCGGGGGCGGCTGGACGTGGCTCGAGCGGGCCGGGGCGGGCGGCGCGGACGCGGTCGGGCTCGGCCGGGTGACGGGGCGGATCGCGGTGGGGCATGCCGCCGACTTCCTGCTGGTAGACATCGGCGGACCGGAGATGCAGCCGTCCTGGGACCTGCCCTGGGAGCTGGTCCGGCGCGGCAACCGGGACCAGCTGACGGCGGTGTTCGTCGCCGGCCGGCTGCGGCTGTGGCGCGGCTGGCCGCCGGACTGGGACGGGCCCGCCCTGGTCCGGCAGGCGGCGGAACTGGGCCCGCGGGTGGTGCGGCGGGCCGGGGTGACCCGGACCCACCGCACCTCGGTCCGGGCGTGGCGGGCAGCGGCGAGCGCGGGAGCGCCGGAGAACGGGGCCGCAACGGTCCCGGCGGCGCGTCACGTCCCGTCCCCGGCGCCGGTCGAGTCCTGTGGGGGCGGGTCATGAGCGGGGGCACGCTGGCCGTGCTGGCGCTGACCGTGGCGGCGGCCGCGTTCGTGCAGGGGACGAGCGGGCTGGGCTTCGCGCTGATCGTGGCTCCGGTCGCGGGTCTGCTCGACCCCGGGCTGCTGCCGGTGTTCGTGCTGACCGCGATGATCCCGCTGAACCTGTACGTCGCGTGGCGGGAGCGGCACAGCCTCGATCTGCGCGGCGCCGGATGGATCACGGCGGCGCGGCTGACGGCGACACCGGCGGGTCTCGCGCTGCTGTGGGTCGTACCGGAAGGCGACCTGGGGGCGGTCGTCGGCGCCGCGACGGTACTGGCGGCGGTGGTGAGCCTGGCCGTGCCCGCGTTCGTGCCGGGTCCCGGTGCCTATGTGGGCGCGGGCGTCGTCACCGGGCTGACCGAGACGGCGACCGGCGTCGGCGGGCCGCCGCTCGCCCTCGTCTATCAGCACCGGCCGCCCGCCGAACTGCGCGCCACGGTCGCCCTGTGCTTCCTCGTCGGTGAAGTCGCCTCGCTCGCCCTGCTGTTCGCGACCGGCCGGGGCCGTACGGCGGACATGGCCGTGGCGGTGCTGCTGCTGCCCGCGCTGGCGGCGGGGGCCGCGCTGAGCCGGCTGGTGCACCGGCGCGTCGACGCGAAGCGGATGCGCGCCTTCGTCCTCGTCTTCGCCCTGGTGTCCGGGGTGGCCCTGATGGCGGGGGGCTGAGCCGGGGACGGGGTCCCGGCTCAAGGGGGTCCTCCCCGGGTGCCGGTGCGGTGGTCGGTGCGCCGGCCTCGCGGTGGCGTCCACGGCTGCCGCGGTGAAGGCCGCCGGGCCGGTCCCGAAGGGCGGCGCCGGCCGGTCCGCCCGCCCGGCGCCGAGCCCGACACGAGCGGGACCGCGGCGTGTTTCCCAGGGGCGGGTGCGGTGGCCGCGACCGCCGCCGGACACCGAGCCGGACCGCTCACGCGGACGCGTTCCGGCGGCGCCGCAGGGAGGAGGCGCGCACGACGAGCCGGGGATCGGGTGCGGGCACCCCGCGCCCGGCGCCGTCCGAACCCGCCGCCGGCTGTCCCTCCCCGCCGCCCAGCCGGCCCAGCAGGAGTTCCACCGCGTCCGCCGCGGCCCGGTCCAGGCGCAGGTCGACGGCGGTGAGCGGTGGTTCGCAGGTCCGGGCGCGCAGCCCGTCGTAGCGGGTGACGACCATGACGTCGTCGGGGATCCGGCGGCCCGCGTCGCGCAGCGCCCGGACCGCTCCGACGGCGAACGCGTCGACCAGGACGCACAGCGCGTCGATGCCGGGATGCTCGGCGAGGAGGGCGGCGCACCTGTCGTATCCGGCCTGCTCGCCGCCGTCCTCCGGCGCGGTGGCGACGACCGGGGTCCAGCCGTGGGCGGCCGCCGCGCGTTCGTAGGCGGCGCGGGCGTCGACCGAGGAGTGGCGGGTGCCCGCGCCGATGACGAGCGCGGGGCGGCGGGCGCCCTGGGCGCGCAGATGATCGAGGAGCAGGTCGACGACCCGGCCGCCGTGCAGGTCGACGTAGGGGGCGTCGTCGGGCGCGGTGGGCCGGCCCAGGGTGACGTACGGCAGCCCGCGCTCGCGGAGTTGGGCCACGGCCGCGTCGTCCGCCTCGGGCTCGACCACGATGGCACCGTCGACGTCGACCGTGTAGAGGGCGGATCCGGACCGCACGGGCGGGACCAGCACCAGGGCGTACTCGTGGACGAGCGCGCGTTCGGCCGCCGCGGCGGCCACCTCCATGTAGAAGCCGAGCCGGGACGGGCCGCCGGCGACCGCGAACGGCATCGAGGAGGCCAGCGCGATGGCCCTGGCCTCGCCGCGGCGCAGCCGCTGGGCGCGCAGGTTGGGCCGGTAGCCCAGTTCGGCGGCGATCTTCTTGACGCGCTCGCGGGTGCGCGGGTCCACCTTGCCGATGCCGTTGAGGGCGTGGGACACCGTCGTCCGGGAGACCGAGGCGGCCTCGGCGACATCGGCGATGGTGGGCCGGCGGGCGCCGCGGGACGTGGTCATGGCGCCCATCCTCCCCCATGGGGTGCCGGGCGGGCATGGGCGTCCGGGACCCGAGGGGTGCCGGGGGCCGGTCGGCGTGGTGCGGGCCGCGCGCTGGTGCGACGCTGGAGGGAGATGTCCGACGGGGGGACCTTGGAGGGCCGATGGGGCGAGACGTCCCGGCGCTCGTCTTCACCCGCGAGGACCGCCGCCGGTACCGGATCAAGATGCAGGAGTGCCTGGACACGTTCGCGCAGATGCTGCGCGAGGAGCGGTTCGAGTCGGAGCGGCCCCAGGTCGGTCTGGAGATCGAGCTGAATCTGGTGGACGACGACGCCGAACCGGCGATGCGCAACAGCGATGTGCTGGAGGCGATCTCCGACCCCGCCTGGTCCACCGAGCTGGGCCGCTTCAACCTGGAGATCAACGTCCCGCCCCGGCGGCTGACGGCGGGCGGCCCGGACGCCTGGGAGTCGGAGATCCGGGCCGCGCTGAACCACGCCGAGGAGCGGGCCGGATCGGTGGGCACCCGGCTGATCATCGTCGGGATCCTGCCGACGCTGCGGCAGGACGACATCGGCGAGGGAGCGCTGTCGGAGAACCCCCGCTACCGGCTGCTCAACGACCAGGTGTTCGCGGCCCGCGGCGAGGACCTGCGCATCGAGATCGACGGAGCCGACCGGCTGCGGACCTACGCGGACACGATCACCCCGGAGGCCGCGTGCACCAGTACGCAGTTCCATCTGCAGGTCTCGCCCGAGGAGTTCGCCGGTTACTGGAACGCGGCGCAGGCCATCGCCGGGGTCCAGGTCGCGCTGGCGGCCAACTCCCCTTTCCTGTTCGGCAAGGAGCTGTGGCACGAGACCCGGATCCCGCTGTTCGAGCAGGCCACCGACACCCGCCCGGAGGAGATCAAGGTGCAGGGGGTACGGCCGCGGGTGTGGTTCGGGGAGCGGTGGATCAACAGCGTCTTCGATCTGTTCGAGGAGAACCTCCGCTATTTCCCGGCCCTGCTGCCGCTCTGCGACGAGCAGGACCCGGCCGGGACGCTGGACAGCGGCGACACCCCCGAACTGGCCGAACTCACCCTGCACAACGGCACGATCTACCGCTGGAACCGGCCGGTCTACGCCGTCGCCGGCGACCGTCCGCACATCCGGGTGGAGAACCGGGTGCTGCCCGCCGGACCGACCGTGGCCGACACCCTCGCCAACGGCGCCTTCTACTACGGGCTCACCCGGGCCCTGGTGGAGGAGGAGCGGCCGGTGTGGTCACGGATGTCCTTCTCGGCCGCCGAGGACAATCTGCACGCCGCCGCCCGGCACGGCATCGACGCGCCGCTGTACTGGCCGGGGATGGGCGAGGTCCCGGCGCCCGAGCTGGTGCTGCGCCGGCTGCTGCCGCTCGCCCACCGCGGTCTCGAACTCTCCGGCATGGACGCGGCCTGGCGGGAGCCGCTGCTCGGCGTCATCGAGCAGCGCTGTGTGACGGCGCGCAACGGAGCGGTGTGGCAGAAGGAGATGTTCCATCACATCGGTGCCCGCACGCACACCGGCCGGCACGAGGCGCTGCGCCGGATGACCCAGGTGTACATCGACTACATGCACCTCAACGCTCCGGTGCACACCTGGCCGGTCGACTGACCGGCGGCCGGCCGCCGGGGCCGCGGGACGGTCACGGGAGCGCGGGAGTGCGGACGGTCAGCCGCGGGCGCGCAGGACGGCCACCGCGCGGTCGAACGCCGAGTCCCGGTTCTCGGCGAACTCCTGCTCGGTGAGGACGGGTTCGACGAGGTGCGGCGGAATGCCGGCGCCGTCGAAGGTGCGTCCGGACCGGGTCAGGTACTCCTCGTTCGGCAGTGAGAGCGCCATGCCGTTGGGCAGGTCGCGCTCCAGCGGGTCCGAGAAGACGCCCTGGGTCGGCTGCCCGATCCGTACGGTGCGGCCGGGCCGGTCGATCAGGGCCTGGGTGAAGGTCTCCCCCGCGCTGACGGTGGAGCCGCCGGTGAGCACGGCCACCGGTCCCGTGAACCGGGGCGCGTCGGCCGGGACGACGGGCACGGGTTCGGGCCGGGTGTGCCGGGTGGGGTCGGCGGGGTCGTTGCGGGCCCGCTTGGCGTAGGCGGTGTACGCGGAGTCGGTCAGCCGTTCGGCGATCCGGACGCCGAGGGCGTCGGAACCGCCGTCGTTCACCCGCAGGTCGATGACGAGTCCGGCCAGACGGCGGGTCCGGCTCGGGGTCAGGACGGTGTCGAGCGCCCGGTCCAGCTCCGCCCGGTCGGCGGTGTACGACGCGTCGTCGCCCGCGAAGCCGCTAAAGGCGGAGATCCGCAGGTAGCCGAGGTCGCCGGGCAGGTCGGCGTAGGTGATGTGCCCGTCGGCGAAGTCCTGCCGGCCGGTGGCGTCCTTGAGGTCGCGGTCCTCGACGAACCCCTTGACCTCGGCGTCCAGTTCGTCGCTCGGTGCCTCGGTGCCGGGCCGCAGCTCGGAGAAGTCGTCGTCGCCGTCGTCGACCTCGACATGGACGTCGTACAGCGGCCGCAGCATACGGCCGAAGATGCCGAGGAGTTCGGCGTCGGTGGTGTCCGGGTGCACCTGCGGCCGGTACCGGTCGCGGACGGCGTGCCAGTCGACGCCCTTCAGCGCGAAGAAGGGGTAGTTCTCCTCGAAGGTCTGCCAGAGCACGTCGAAGGTGGTGCGCGGGTCGGTGGCCGGCGGGCGGGTGCAGCCGGCGGGCAGGGCCCGGATCCGGGTGAGCCCGCGGTGCCCGACCGTGCTGTCAGCGGCGAGCCGGACGTGGTCGGGGTCCTCGCCGGTCCGTACGGTGAGGACGGTGCCGTCCTGCGTGGTGAAGTCGGCGGGTCCCGTCTGCTTGGCGGAGTCGCCCTCGACACAGCTCACGGAGGTGGTCTGGTACTCCCGCAGCACTCCCCCGCCGACGACGAACACGGTGCCGTAGCCGTCCGTCCGCCACACTCCGTCGATGGACGGTCGACGGGGTGGCACGGCGGACGCGGTCGGTACGGCCGTGACGGTGAGGGCCAAGGCGGCGACGGCGGCCGTGACGATACGCACGAGAGGGCCTCCCGGAACGGGTCCGCACCCCACCACCGTCTCCGACCCCTGACCTCCCCGCCATCCGGCGCCAGCGGGCGCGGGGCACCGGCGGCGGTCAGGACCCTGTCGGGGCCGGCCGCTCCAGGCATGTCTCGGGGAACCCCGCCGCGTCCGGCAGATGGGCCTTCGCCCACTCCGCCAGTTCGCGCAGCGCGGGTTCCAGTGCAGCGCCCGCGTCGGTCAGCCGGTAGCGGACGCGCAGCGGGGGGCCCTCGTCGACCTCGCGCAGGAGGAGACCGGCGGCGCCGAGTTCGGCGAGCCGCTCGGACAGCATGCGCTCGCTGATGCCGGGGACGGCCCGCCGCAGGTCGGCGAAGTACGCGGGCTGCTCGACCAGCACGGCGACGATCGGACCGCTCCAGCGCTTACCGAGCAGCTGGAAGACGCGCGTGATGCCGTCGTCCACCCGCTTGCACGCCGCGCTGTCGTGATTCTGCTCCGCCGCCATGGCTCAAGAGTACCTCTTCATCGTAGGGGGCTGAAAAAAAGTAAGTCCATGTGTTAAAAGTAGTCCAGTACGAAACGTCAGTCTGCGCGCCGCGGCGTGCGACGCATAGCCCCTGTTACGGAGACACCCATGGCCACCCTGCTGCACATCGACTCGTCCGTGTTCCCCACCGAGGCGTCGGCTTCCCGCGCCGTGACGGAGGCCTTCCGCAAGCACTGGGAGGAGCAGCACCCGCAGGGCACGGTCATCTACCGCGACCTGGCCTCGGAGCCCGTTCCGCACATCACGGCCGACGCGCACCTCGCCGGCTTCGTCCCCGCCGCCATGCACACGCCCGAGCAGGCGGCGGCGTTCGCCGAGCGCGTCAAGCTGATCGAGGAGCTGGAGCAGGCCGACGCGATCCTGATCGGCGCTCCGATGTACAACTACACGATCCCGTCGACCCTCAAGGCGTGGCTCGACAACGTGATCCTGATGGGCCGCACCGCCGGCGAGACGCCGTCCGCCAAGGGCACCCCGGTCACCGTCATCGCCAGCCGCGGCGGCTCCTACGCGCCGGGCACCCCGCGCGAGGGCTACGAGTACGTGCAGAACTACCTCAAGGCCGTCCTCGCCGACGCCCTGGGCCTGGACCTGGAGTTCATCGTCCCGGAGCTGACCATGGCGTCGAAGAACCCGGCGATGTCCGAGCTGGTCCCGCTGTACGAGGCCTCCCGCGACCGCGCCTTCGAGGCCGCCGCCGCCAAGGCGCGCGCGCTGGCCGAGCGCCTCGCGGCCTGAGCACGCACCCGGCCGGCGGCACCGGCCGGGCCCGCGCACGACCGACCCCGGTCCGGCTCCGGCCGGACCGGGGTCGTCCGCGTACCCGGGTCACGCCCCGTACGCGTCCCACCCGCCCACCGCACCCCTGGATCCGCACCGGGCCACACCGCCAACACGGGGACACCTCGGGACGACTCCTGCGCGCTGCGCGGCCCGGCGCGCGGGTTGGTGGAACCCTGCGCCCATGAGGACCCCTCCCAGCGTCACCAGTTACGTCGACCGGGTCACCGCGGGCCCCGGGGGCGCCTTGACCGACGAGGTCGGCGTCGTCACCGGCGATCTCACGGTCGCGACCATCCTGCGGTCCGACGGCCGCAGCGCGCGCGTCGCCGTCCAGCACTTCGGCGGCGACACCTGGTACACGCTCGCCGGCAGCCCCGCCCCCGTGCCCGCCGGGCAACTCGCGGCCTACCACCGGGACCTGCTGGGCCGGATCCGCCGCGGGGGCGGCACCCGCGCCAGCTGACCCGGCCGGTGCACGGCACGGACCCGCCCCGGCCGCGCCGCGCGGCGCCCTTCCGTAGGCTGAGAGGGCGCGAAGCTCCTCCGGGAGACCGGACCTCAGCGGGAGGCGGTCGTGATCGAACTGGCCGCGGCGTTCGCCGTCGCGGGAGCGGCGAGCAACGCCGTGGGCACCGCCTGCCAGCGCAAGGCCGCGTCCGTCTCCCGGAGCGGCGGCATCAGGCTGCTGGCGGAGCTGGTCCACCGGCCGATCTGGCTGATCGGCATGGCCGGGGTGGTCTGCGCCGCGCTGTTCCAGAGCCTGGCCCTGATCAACGGCCCGCTCGCACTGGTCCAGCCGCTCTTCATCCTGGAGCTGCCCTTCGCCCTGCTCGTCGTCGCCCCGCTCATGCACCGGCGGCTGCCCCACTGGGGCTGGTGGGGGGTCGGCGGCTGCGTGGCGGGCCTCGCCGTTCTGCTCATCGCCGCCGCCCCGCACGGCGCCGCCGACCAGGCACCGCTGGCCCGCTGGATCCCTGCCCTGTGCCTGTGTGTCGGCGCGATGGCGGTGGCCGTGCTGCTGGCCGGCCGGGGGCGCCCGCCGGCCGGGCGTGCCGCGCTGCTGGCAGCCGCCTCCGCGATCGGCAACGCGCTGACCGCCGCCCTGCTGAAGTCGGCCAGCGGGACGTTCGCCGACCACGGCTTCGCGGCCTTCCTGCGGTCGTGGCAGACGTACGGCTTCGCGCTCGCCGGGGTGGCCGCCGTGCTCCTGCTGGAGAACGCGCTCCAGGCGGGTCCGCTGGCCGCCGCCCAGCCCGCGCTGACCATCGGCGACGCGGTGGTCAGCCTGGTCCTGGGCGTCACCCTCTTCGGGGAGCGGATCCGCACCGGCTGGTGGCTCGTGCCGGAGGCGTGCGGGGCGCTGCTGATCGTCGCGGGGGTGCTGGTCCTCAGCCGGGCGGTGCAGCGCATCATCGTGCTGCCGGCCCCGGCCGAGGAGACCGCGTAGGCGGTACGTTCCGCGCCCCGCGCGCGACACCGCCCGCAGCCCCGGCCGCGTTGCGCCGCGCTGTCCGGGCGGTCCGCTGCTCGGCCGGACACCGATGGCCGTCCACGCCCGGCAGCCCCCGCAGGGCGAGGCCGCTCCCTGCGCCGACCGGAGCCGCCAGGGGCCCGTTTCCGGGCCGCCGACGCACGGCAGCGGCTGGAGCGGGCCTTCGATCCGGCGGCGGGCGGCCTCCCGGCGGAAATGGGGCCCCGGGGAGCCGCCGACCTGGGAACCCGCGGATCGTACGGCGGGTGGTCAGGGGCCGCGCGGGTCCAGTGCTGTGCTCGATCGCCTTCCACCCGGACGATCTGCCGGTCATCGGCATGGCCCGGCGCCGGGGCCCGTTCACCCGGCCAGCCGGCGGGCCGGTGCACGAGTGCGTGCCGCGCGGGCCGCGTGCGAGGTGTTGGCGGTGGCCGGCCCCCGGCTGGCGCCGCGCGAGGCACGGGCCCTGGGTCACCGCTCCGCCGGCGCCCGTGGACCGGGCGCCGGCGGAGCGGTGACCCGGCCGGGCCGGCTCATGGCGTGGTGCGACAGCGGGTGCGGCAGGACGGCCGGCGCTAGCGAGGCGGCGAAGGCGATCCGCGCGCCGGCCCGGCCGCTGCCCGCCCGGGGCGCGGATCGCCCCGGCGTACGACGTGACAGCGCACGACCGGGCCGGCACCCCCACGCCCGCCGCCTCCGCCGGCGCGCACCCGTCGCCGTCACCGCCTCACTGCTGGGCCCGCACCGGATGCCTGCTCATGATCGAGACACGGTTGAACGCGTTGATCGTCACGGCCACCCAGATCACGGCCGATATCTGGTCGTCGGTGAGCACCTCCCGCGCCGCCGCGTAGGCGGTGTCCTGGGCGGCGGTGCCGGCGGCGTCCGTGGTCGCCTCGGCCAGCGCGAGGGCGGCCCGTTCGACGGGGGTGAACAGATCGGTGTCCCGCCAGGCGGCGAGCACGCCGAGGCGCTGCGGGGTGTCGCCCGCCCGCAGCGCGGCACGGGTGTGCACGTGCAGGCAGTAGGCGCAGCCGTTCAGCTGGGACACCCGGAGGTTGACCAGTTCCACCAGGACGCGGTCGAGGCCCGCCTCGGCGGCGGCCGTGTGCACCGCATCGGCCGTCTGCACCAGCGCGTGGTACGCCTTCGGGCTCTGCTTGTCGATGTAGATCCGCCGGGCGGCGCCGGCCGGGACGGGACTGGTCAACCTGGTACTCCCCCACACCTCGACTTTGTTGAACATAAAACTATCATGGCCGGGGGCAGCTCACGTCACCGGTGGGCAGCCGGCCGGTCGCCAGATAGGCGTTGACCTCGCCGTCCACGCACGAGCTGCCGAAAGCACCGTAGACCCCGTGCTGGTCCGCTCCTCGCAGGGTCACCAGCCGGGAGCTCGGCCAGCCGTCGTGCACCGCCCGGGCGCCTCGGTAGACGGTGCGCGGGTCGCCGGTGGCGTTCACCAGCAGGGCCGGCAGGTCGTCGCGGATCACGGTGGGGCGCTCGCGCGGCGGGTCCCAGAACGCGCACGGGCCGATGTTCTGGGTGACGGGGGCGAACAAGCGGTCGCCCGTCCCGGCCCGCCGCAGATCACGCCAGTACGTCTCCGGATCGTGGGAGGCGGGCACGTCCCCGCACAGGATGGCCGTCTGCGCGCTGCCGTAGCCGGACTCGTGCCCGGTCAGCAGGAACTCCAGCACGGCCGCCAGGCCCGGGGACGGGGTGACCTTCCGGCCCTCGGCGGCCTGCCGCAGGTCGCGCACGCCCTGGGCGAACTCGCCGTAGGCCGTGGGGTTGTCCTGCGAGAGGCCGTTGAAGACGACGACGGGCAGCGTGTGTTCGTCCACCCGGTAGGCGCCGACGCGCAGGGGCTCGCGGGTCGCGGCGGACTGGATCGCGTCCACCGTCTTCAGTACGGCGCCGCGGGTGCGCCCGAGTCCGTACGTCCCGTGGTGCGCGGCGGTCCACGCGGCCCAGTCGCCGAGGGCGTGCCGATTGGCCTCCTCGGTGCCCCGCAGCAGCCGGGGGCCGTATCCGGCGGGGTTCACCACTCCGTCGAGGACGACCCGGTCGGTGCGGCCGGGGAACATCGTCGTGTACACCTGGCCCAGGTAACTGCCGTAGGAGTAGCCCAGGTAGGAGATTCTGCGCTCGCCGAGCGCGGCGCGGACCACGTCCATGTCGCGCGCCGTGTTCCTGGTGGTCGCGTGGGGCAGCAGGGCACCGGCGTGGGTACGGCAGCCGCGGGCGAGATCGGCGGCGAAGGCGACCGAGCGGTCGAAGCCGGCCCGGCCGCTGCCGGCTCCCCGGATCATGCTGCCGGTGGGCCAGGCGCAGTCCAGCGAGGTGCTCCGGCCGACGAAGCGGGGGTCCACTCCCACCACGTCGTAACGTGCCGCGACGTCCTTCATGGCGGCGCTCACCCACGGCGGGTCGCCCAGCGTCTGTCCGCCGGGGCCGCCGCTGTTCAGCAGCAGCGCGCCGACGCGGTGGGCGGTGTCGGTGCCCCGGATCCGGGATATCGCGATCTTGATCGTGCGGCCGTCGGGGTGGGCGTAGTCCAAGGGCACGGTGACGTCGGCGCATCGCGCACCGGCCTGTTCGAGGTCCTTGCCGAGGGTGTCGTCGGGTCCGAGCAGACAGCTCTTCCAGGTGAGGTGCTGGTCGTGGAAGCGGGCGAGCGGGTCGGTGGCCGGGCGGCCGGCGGCCGGTGCGGGGGAGGTCCCCAGGGCCAGTGCGCCCGCCAGCCCGAGGGCGACGGCGGCCGCCCGTGGGACGGGGCGCCGCGAACGGCCGGGACGGGGGCTGCGGGCGCCGCCCGGGGAGGTGCTGCCGGTCATGCGGAGGTCCTTTCGGCGGGGCCGCCCTCGCAGAGGGCCTTGTCGACGACGTCGAGGAAGTCGAGTTCGGCCTGGAGCGTGGCGGGCACCTGATTGAGGGCGATCGCGACGGCGCGGCCGTCGGGGCCGACGGCGGCCAGTGCGCGGTGGCCGCCGGGCACGGTCCCGGCATGCCCCCACCAGGTGCCGCCGCACGACAGGGGTGTGGAGATCAGTCCGAGGCCGTAGCGGGCGCCGGGCCAGAGCCGGTCGGGGTCGGCGGGCACCGTCCGGCGCATCTCGGCGAGTTGCGGTGCGGGCAGGAGCCGGCCGGTGAACAGCGCGGTGACGAAGCGGGTCAGGTCGGCCGGCGTGGACACCAGGGCGCCGCCGACGCCGCCGAAGGTCGTGTTCCAGCCGGTGCCGTCCGCGAGACGGCCGTCCTCGGCGGTGAAGTAGCTGTGCGAGTGCGGGCCCCGGATCCGGGCCTCGTCACCCGGCCAGTACGTGTCATGGAGCCCCAGCGGCGCGATGAGACGGCGGGTGATCTCCGCCTCCGGGCCGCGGCCGGTGACCTGGTGGATGATCAGTCCGGCGACGAGGTAGTTCGTGGTCGCGTAGTGCCAGCTCTGCTCGGGACGCGGCAGCTCCAGGGCGCGGGCGATGAGCCGGCGCGGCTCGAAGTGGCGGTACCGCAACCGTTCGGGACGCTCCCACTCGGGCGCTTCGAGGTAGTCGGGCAGCCCGCTGGTGTGCTGGAGGAGCTGCCGTACGGTGATCAGGCGGCCGTCGTGGCCGCCGGAGCGGATCAGGCCCGGCAGATAGCGCTCGACGGGCGCGTCAAGGGACAACCGCCGCTCGGCGGCCAGTTGGAGGACGACGGTCGCGGTGAACGTCTTGGTGACGCTGCCGGCGCGCAACCGGTCGGTGGCGTTCATGGGGCGGCCGGTGCCCAGGTCGGCGACGCCGTCCGTGACCGCCCGGCGGGCGCACGGGGCGTCCTGGCCGGGGCCGGTGACCAGGACCGCGGCGCCGGTGATCCGGTCGTGCTTCACCAGGCGGCGCACGGACCGGCTCAGTGCCGTGTGCGGGGCGCTCGCGCGGGGCGCGTCCGGTGGCGGCTGCGCGGCGGCGGCGGGCGTGCCGGGCAGCAGGCAGGCCAGGGCCACGGCCGTGAGGCCGGTGCGCCGGCGAACGGGGGAACTCGGTAAGAAGATCACCATGTGACATCACGTTAGGCACCGTCCGGCGCCCGCTCACTCCGGCTGGCTGCCGAGCAGGAGCGGGGGGCAGCACCAGCGCGGATGCTGCGGCAGGCCCCCGCGCCCGCCCGCGCGACCGGCCGGGTTTGCCGCGTGATCCGGACCCCGGCCACGGCGTCGGACAGCCGTGCCAAGGGTGAAGGACCGGCGTTGCGCCGCCTGCGGATCGGGGGGCTGCGACGCTGGTGGGCGTGATCGATCCCGCCGCCGTTGCGGGGGCCGGGTCGGCACATGGGGAAAGTTGGCTCGTTGCCGCTGGGGGGCAGGCGTTGGGGTTCGAGGAAGTCGGCGGCGGTTCCGCCTCGCCACCCGGCCCGGCCCCAGGGCCTGGGCGGGACGGGGCGCACGAGAAGGTGCCGCGGCACGTGGCCTGTGTGATGGACGGCAACGGCCGCTGGGCGGCCCGGCGTTCGCTGCCCCGTACGTCGGGTCACCGCGCGGCGGAGACGACGGTGATCGACGTCATCGAGGCGGCGCGGACGGCCGGCGTGCGGTGGCTGAGCCTGTACGCGTTCTCCACCGAGAACTGGCGGCGCCCGGGTGCCGAGGTCGACTTCCTGATGCGGCTGGTCCGCCGGGTGGTGCGCAAACACGCCCCGCTGCTGCACGCGCGCGGCATCCGCTGCCGATTCCTCGGGGTGACGGATCCGCGTATCCCCCCGGCGCTGGCCCAGGACTTCGCCGATCTGATGACGCTGACCGGCGAGAACCGGGGCATGACGCTGACCGTCGCGTTCGATCACGGCGGGCGCGGCGACATCGTGGCGGCGGCCCGCTCGCTGATCCGCAGCGGGGTGCCCGCCGAGGCCGTGGACGAGCGGAGCTTCGCCGCGCATCTGCCCTTTCCCGACACACCCGATGTGGACCTCGTCATCCGCACCTCCGGGGAGCAGCGCATCTCCAACTTCATGCTCTGGCAGGTCGCCTACGCGGAATGGATCTTCCCGTCGGTCCTCTGGCCCGATTTCCGCGCACCGCACTTCCTGGAGTGCCTGCACACCTATCAGCAGCGCCGGCGCCGCTTCGGCGGCGTGACGCCCGACACGGACGGAGAACCACGACCGTGACCGACACAGGCAGCGCCGAGCCCGGGAACCCCGGCACCGGACCCGATCAGCACGGCACAGAAGCCGGATCCACCGCGGACGACGGGGTCCCCGGGTCGCTGTTCGGCCCGGGCAGCCAGTTCCACGCGTTCTTCAGCGACCCGCGCTGGGCACTGGCCGTCCTCCGGGCGACCGTACTGGAAGCCGCGCATCCGCAGGTCGGCGCGGCACTGATCGAGAACTCGACCTTCGTGGCCCATCCCTGGCGACGGCTGCGCAACACCCTGGTGAGCCTGCAGCGCATGTTCGGCCCCGACGAGGAGGTGCGGCAACGGGAGGCGGACCGGCTCAACCGGCTGCACGCCCGGCTGAAGGGCAGCGACGCGCGCGACCGGCCGTACGACGCGATGGATCCCCGGGTGCGCGCCTGGGTGGTCGCGACGCTCTTCGAGAGCAGCGTCACCATGTGCCGGCTGAGCGGGCAGCCGCTGGAACAGACCGCCATGGAGCGGCTGTACGCCGAATACCGGGCCTATCTCGCGGTCCTGGACGGCGACGCGCGCCATCTGCCGCCCACGCTCCAGGAGTTCTGGCCGTACTACGACCGCGTGGTGGAGGAGGAGCTGGAGAACACGGAGTCGATGCGGATCATCCTTTACAAGCTCTTCGACCACCTTCCCGCGCCGCCGTTGCTGCAGGGCCTGCCCACCATGTGGGCGGCGGGCCGCTCGGTCGTCGGCCCCCTCGTCGGCGTGATCACCGTGGCGTCCCTTCCGGAGTCCTTCCGCAGGCGGGCCGGGCTGCCCGAGATGCCCGGCGCCCGGACCCTGATGCAGAGCGCCTATCTGGCGGCCGGCCTCGCCCGCTTCCTCCCGGACGGCTGGCTGCAGACCGAGCACGTGACCAAGCTGCTCAGCCTCTCCCCCGACAGCGACGACCCCCGGGCCCGGACGGTCAGCGCGCTCCGGGACCGGATGAAACGGGCCGCCGCCCTGGTCCGGCTGCTCACACCGCTGCCGCCGGAGCCGGAGCCCGGCGACGGAACCGATGCGCGGCGCGACGCGGCCGAGTTCTTCACGACGGTCCTCGACCAGACCGGCGACGGCTTCCTGGACTGGCCCGACCTCGCCGCCATGGCCCGGGAAATCGCCGGCCGTCTCGACCTGGCCGAGCCGGCCGAGACCCGGCTCTACGACGCCTTCGCCGACTGGTGGCGAGAGCTGCAGGCGGCTCTCGACACCGACGGCGACGGCCGCGTCAGTCCCGGGGAGTACGCCGCCGCCGTGCCGTCGCTCGCCGGCCCCGCCCTGATCAGGGTCGCCGAGGTGCTCTTCGACGCCACCGACGCGGACGGCGACCAGCGCATCGACGCGGACGAGTACCGGGCGCTGTTCCGCACGGGATTCCGGCGGGACATGACCGACGCCGACGGCACCTACGCGCGCGCCGCCTTCGTGCGGGACTTCCTCTCCTTCATGTCGGGCCGCGCGCGCTCGACCCCCTACGACCCGCTGCTCGCCGGCGCCTGACCCGCGGCGGGACGGCGGCCGGTCAGCCGAGCCCGAGGACGCTCAGGGTGCGTTCGGCCATGCGGCGCTCGCCCAGCGCGTTGGGATGGACCGGCACGACGCTCTGCCCGAACAGGAGCGGCTCGATCCACCGGGTGCCGACGGCCTGGCACGCGTCGTGCCCGGTGGAGACCTGGGCGAAGTCCACGTAACGGGCGCCCGTCTCCTCGGCGGCGCGCTCGACCACCGCGTTCAGGTGCGCCTGCAGGGCGTGCAGATACGGGATGTCGCCGGTGGCGACCGGCAGTCTGGCGAAGCAGGACGGGTCGGCCTTGGCGGGTGTGATCCACGGGTATCCGAGCACCGCCACGCGGGCCCGGGGGGCCTTGGCGCGGACACCGCCGAGCGCGGCCTTCAGCGCCGGGTAGGTGCGGGCGTCGATCGCGTCGTCGAAGGACGTCCCGTACTTGTCCTTGCACGGGCTGCCCTGGCCGCCGCTGAGGATGCCCGCGGTGCCGCACGCGAGGATGGCGTTGATGAAGGTGCCGTTGTCGTTGCCGCCGATCGTCAGGGTCACCAGGTCGGTGTCCGCGGTCACGGCGTCGAGCTGCGGAGCGATGCCGGGGTACTGGGCCTCGGCGAAGTCCTTGGTCTGGGCGGCGCCGCAGGTGACGTCCGTCAGCCGCGCCGCCGTCCGGGAGGCGATGACATGGGGGTAGTCGGCCGTGGAGCGCAGGCACAGCGGGCTGCTGAGGTCGACGGGGAGGACACCCGACGCGGCGCTGTAACTGTCGCCCAGGGCAGCGTAGTTCAGGGGTGCGGTGGCCTGGGCGGGGGCTGCGGTGAGGCCGAGGGCCAGCGCGCCGACGGCCGCGGAGGCCGCGGTGAGGACACGGCGCAGGGCAGGCAGGGGCATGTGCTCTCCCATCTCGGGACGGGACACGGGACGGACGGGCATGGGGTGCCGTGGGCACGGGGGTGCCGCGGGCATGGTGGATCGCGCGAACGAGACGGCCTGATCGGGATGCGGCTCGACCGGGATGCGGCTCGACCGGGATGCGGCTCGATCGGGGTACGGCTCGCCCGGGATGGGCTCGCTCGGGATGCGTGAAGCGGCTCGAACGTAGTGCGGCTCGACGTACTGCGGCTCGACGTACTGCGTGATGCGGACTCGATCGGGGTGCGGCTCGATCGAGCGAAGGCGTGCGACGGTGTGCGAAGGTGTGCGGGGGCGTGCCTGGAGCATGGACGGGCCGAGCGGGCGCGCAGGGGTGCGCTCGACGGCCCCGGGACACCGGCCGCGGGATTACCGCGCGGTTCTACCGATAGGTAATGTGCGGCCGCCGCACCGGCGAGTCAACACGGTGGACCGAACTTCTTGAAACTCGGACCTCAGCCTCCGCACCGGCCTCCACCAGCACGGGGAGCGGCGATCATGCCCTCACGCGAAGATTTTGCCGCCTCGGGTGCGAAGAGTGCCGTATTCGGGGCACCCGGTGTCCAGGAACACTACAACCGGCTGGAGGCACATCATGATCGCCCTCGGTGTCATCCTGCTCATCATCGGCTTCCTGACAGGCATCTCGATCCTGTGGACCATAGGCGTGATCCTGCTGGTCGTCGGAGCCATCCTCTGGATCATGGGATCCATGGGGCACGCGGTCGCCGGCCGACGCCACTATTGGTGAGCTATTGGTGAGCAGCGGCTGTCGCCGCACTTCGGGCCCCGGGCCGTTGGACCACGTCGGTCCTCCTGCCCGACGCCATCCGGCCGCGTACGTGTTCGTGGCCATCAGCGGCGCCCCCGGCCGGGGGGCGCCGCTGCGCGTGGGTGCGGCCCGCCGGAGCGGACTCCGGCGGGCCGCTCGGTGTGCGGGTCAGGCGCAGGTGCCGCTGGGCCGGGCCCGGGTCACCACCTCGCTGACACCGGTGGTGGCGTCGAGCCAGAGGACGCGGGTTGCGCCGTCCGCCGCTGCGGAGAGCTGCTCGCCCCGGTTGCAGGAGACCCGGCTCCGGCGCGTGCCGTCGCCGGTGCGGTCCGGCGTGAACTGCCAGAGCTTGGCCAGCGCGGCGTTGCTGATCTCGGACGACGGCGTCCGGGCGACCACCGTCACCGCGTCCGCCGACACCGTCAGGTCGGCGATGTCGAGGGCGCCGGGGCCGCTCTCGGGGCTGAGGTCGGTGACGCCGGAGCCGTCGAGTCCGGCCCGGCGCAGCGTGGTGGTGCCGTTCTCGTCGACGCTGTCGAGCAGCCAGTAGACGTGGTCGCCGGTGAGGGCCGTCGGACCCAGGCTGCTCTGCGGGTCGGACCGCTGGATCACCTTCTGCTCGCCGGTGGCCACGTCGATCAGCCGGGTGGTGGACTCGTACACCGCGCGGACGCGCTGCCGGTCCTGGTAGACGACCTTGCCGTCGTGCACGGACGGGAAGGTCGAGCGGTGGTAGGTGCCGCCGCCGATGGTGACCACGTTCGACGGGTCCTTCAGACTCAGATAGGCCACGCCGGGCCGGCCGCCGTAGTTGTAGTAGGCGAAGGCCACGGTGTCGCCGTCGACGCCCAGCGCCGTCCCGACGCTGCGGCCGTGCCACAGGGTGCGCACCGGTCCGCCCGCCAGGGGGCGGGCCAGGATGTCCACGCCGTCGGCCCCGTGCGCCTGCCACACCACCGTCTTGCCGTCGGTGGCCGGATTGACGTGGTAGCGGCCGTCGTTGGGGCTCATCAGCTTCAGCTGCCCCTTGCCGTCGGTGCGGCCGGCCCACACCGAGTACGGCTCGGAGCCTGACTCGTTGGAGTTCGAGGCGGCCCACCAGCCGCCGCCGGCGCCGAGGTGGCTGTCGAGGGTGTTGACGCGGGAGAGCAGCACGTCGGAGTCGATGCCGAGGGCCTTCTCCCAGTGCGGGACGATGCCGTGCGCGGTGAAGGCGCGCTGGACGGCCGTGAGCTTCTTCCCGCCGACCTTGAGCTGCTTGGCCGCGGCGACGACGGCGTCGCGGCCCTGGGTGAAGCCGTCGAGCGGGGTGAGGTACTCGGTGAGCGCCTTGTAGACCACCGCGTCGGCGAGGTCGGGACCGAGGTCCTCGCGGATGTCCCAGAGCGCGCCGGCGAAGATGGTCGAGTTCAGGTGCACGCCGCCGTTGTCGGTGCCGAACCCGATGCCGAGGAAGGAACCGGCCGTGGTGCGCCCGTCGTTGAGGTCGCGGAACGCGCAGGCGCGCGGGTCCTTCGTACGGCACAGGGTCTCGCCCAGGAGCCCGGAGTCGGGGTCGTCCATGGGGAGGCGGCGGACGCCGGCCTCGATGGCGTTGCCGAAGTAGTCGGCGATGGCCTCGTTCATCGCGCCGGACTGGCCCGCGTACACCAGGTCGGCGGAGTGCTGGATCACGCCGTGGGTCATCTCGTGGCCGACCACGTCCAGGGCGGCCGACAGCGGCCGGTACTCGGCGTCGCCGGAGCCGTAGACCATCTTCCCGCCGTCCCAGAAGGCGTTGACGTACGGCTGCCCGTACTCGGTGACGCCCACCAGGGAGTTGACGGTCATCCCGTGCCCGTCCAGGCTGTCCCGGCCGAATGTGCCCTGGTAGTAGTCGTAGACCTGGGCGGCGGCCCAGTGGGCGTCGACCGCGCCGGAGTCGGTGGCCTCGCCGGTGAACTCGGGTGTGGGCGAGGCGAATTCCTTGAGGTCCTCGGGCCAGGCGCCGGACAGGTCGCTCACCCAGCGGCCCCGCGCGTCCCAGGTGGCCAGGGCGTTGTCGGGGTTGGCGCGGATGCGGGTGCGGTCGCGCAGCACAAAGGTGTCGCGGGTGTCGTCGCGGGTGATGCCCAGCGGGACGGTGGTGCCGTCGAGGCGGACGCCGGAGCCGGCGGGGCCGGGTGCGGGGTCGTCCGCCGTGGTGTGTGCCGCGCTGCCCCGGGCGGCCGTGCCGGCCGGGGCGCCGAAGGTGCGGATCCCGCTGTACTGCAGGACCGGGTAGCCCGCCCGGGCGTCGATGTACACCTCGCGCAGCACCGGTTCGCCGTGCGCCGGGTCGGTGCCGCGCACGGTGATGTGGCGGGTGAGGACGCCGGTGCCGTTGGGGACGACGACCAGGCCGTGCGAGGTGCCGGTGAGCGGTGTGTCCGCTTCGCCGTCCGTGCCGGCGTCGAACGAGCGGGCCGTGAGGTCCTGGCGTACGGCGTCGACCGCGCGCTCGACGGCGAGGGCGTCGTCGACCTCGGCGGTCGTGCCGGTGCGCAGCCCGGTGAAGTACTTGCCGGAGGTGCCGGTGACGATCCGGCGGCCGTCGCGCCGCTCCATGCGGACGATGTACTGGCCGCCCAGGACCGGTACCCCGTGGTACGTCTGCCGGAGCCGTACGGTCTGCCGGCCGCCCGAGGTGAGGGTGCCCGCGGGCGCCAGGTCCCGGCCCGGATCGGTGATCCGGTAGCGGTCCTCGCGTGCGGCGAGGTATCCGCGGGCCGCGTCGGCCGCGGTCCGGGCGGCCGGTGCCTGCTCCCGGATGCCGTCGACCAGGGCGGGTGTCGCCGTGTCCCCGCCCACGGCGGTCGTCCGGGGTGCCGCGGGCGCGGCGTGGGCGGGTGCCGCCGAGACGACGAGTGCGGCGGCGCCCAAGAGCGCCGCCGCACCGGATAAAGCGTTCCGCCGAGATCTCGGTCCTGCCGCCGGATGCTCGGCGCGCGTTCTGGAATGACGCACTGTGTTCCCAACCCCCCACACGGATAAGGCCGTTGCCGGGCGGCAGGCCGCCGCCGGGCAGGCCCATTGGAAGGGGTGGTGCGCCGGTGCTTCAACAGGCAGGACGCGACAACGGGCGATTTCCGGACCCCCGGCGGGAGGCGTCTGTCGCGGAAGCGACCCGGAATTGTCCGTGATCCGTAACAGCCGGATCCCGTGCCCGGATCCGCTCGTCCTGCCAGGTGCACGGAACCCATCGACACAGCAGGGGGCGGGACGGACATGGCGCGGCATGGCGGACGGGGATGGTACGGCCGGGTGGTCGCGGCGGCCGTAGGGGTCACGGCGGTCGCGGCGGCCACCTCGGTGTGGACCGCGCAGGCCGGTCAGACCGACGGCGGATCCGGCGCAGCGGGCGCCGGCGCCCGGCCCGCGCAGAAGCCGGCGCACGTGTCGGAGACCATCGCCCACTCCTCCGACGGGGGCGCGCACGCGGTCAACATCACCATCGACGACGGCCCGGACCCGGTCTGGACCCCGCAGGTGCTCCGACTGCTGCGCGACAACGGCGTGAAGGCGACGTTCTGCATGGTCGGCGGCCAGGCCGAGGCGCATCCGGATCTGGTCAAGCAGGTGGTGGCGGCCGGCCACCGGCTGTGCGACCACACCGTGTCGCACGACACCACGATGGACAAGAAGTCCGAGTCGTACCAGTCGCAGCAGATAGTCGACGCGGAACGGCAGATCACCAAGGCGTCGGGGGGCGTACGGCCGATGTACTACCGGGCGCCGGGCGGGGCCTTCACCCCGTACAGCCGGCATCTGGCGGCCTCGCACGGGATGCGGCCGCTCGGCTGGAACGTCGACTCCAAGGACTTCGAGCGTCCGGGCAGCGACGCGATCATCACGACCGTCAAGACCGAGCTGTCCAACGGCCCGACGATCCTGTTCCACGACGCGGGCGGCGACCGTTCCCAGACGGTGGTGGCGCTGCGCACCCTGCTGCCCTGGCTGAAGCAGCAGGGCTACTCGTTCGGTTTCCCCGTGCGCTGAGCCCCGGGCCGGGCGCGGACGGGTCCGCCGGAGGATTTTGGACGCCCTGGGGGCTTTGTGCCGCCGGGGCGTTGCACAGCGTGCGTCCGCCGGTCACAAGGTGGTTGAGACCTCTTGTGGGCGTGTTCATGAAGTCTCTAGCCTCCGATGTGTTGTGCACAGCGAAACAGCCGTTGCACAGGCTGCAACGCATCATCGGAGGAGCTCTCCATGAAGCTGTCCGTCCGTTTTGTTGGGTTCACCGCGCTCGCCGCCGCCCTGGCCACCGCCTGCGCGCCCCAGACCTCAGGCAACTCCTCCTCCGGCAAGGACGAGAAGACCGGAACGCTGCGCGTCTGGCTCTTCCAGGAGGTCAGCAACAAGCCCAAGGAGCGTGTCGTCGACACGGTCCTCGCCGATTTCAAGAAGGCGCACAAGGGTGCCGGGGTCACCGTGGAGTACATCCCGGTGGAAACCCGCGCCCAGCGCATCAAGGCCGCCTTCAACGATCCGAAGTCCGCGCCCGACGTCATCGAGTACGGCAACACCGACACCGCCGGCTATGTGAAGGACGGCGGACTCGCGGACGTCACCGGGGACTTCAACTCCTGGAGCGAGTCCAAGGACGCCGACCCGACCGCCCGGCAGTCGGTCACCGTGGCGGGGAAGGTCTACGGGGCGCCGTACTTCGTCGGCGTCCGGGCCCTGTACTACCGCACCGACGTCTTCCGTGAACTCGGCCTGAGCGTACCGAAGTCGCAGGCCGAGCTGATCTCCACGGCGAAGCGGATCCGGGCGGCCGAGCCCGATCTGTACGGCCTCGCCGTCGGCGGCGCCTACACCTACGGCGCGATGCCGTTCATCTGGGCCAACGGCGGTCAGCTGGCCACCGGCAAGGAGGGTTCGTACGCCTCCGCCATCGACAGCGCGGACGCCCGGAAGGGCATCACGGCGTACACCTCCCTCTTCGGCGACGACAACTGTCCCGCCGCCAAGTGCGCGGGCATGGGCGGCAACGACACGGTGACCGCGTTCGCCTCCGGCAAGGCGGCCATGGCGATCGGCGGCGACTTCAGCCATGCCGCCGTGGAGGCCGGCAAGGTCAAGGGGAAGTACGCGGTGGTTCCGCTGCCGGGGGTGAAGCCGGGCTCGATCGCGCCGGCCTTCGCGGGCGGCAACAACATCGGCGTCCTCAAGAGCACCTCGCACCGCACGCTCGCCGTGGACCTGATGAAGCGGCTCGCCTCGAAGAAGACGCAGGGCGCGCTCTTCGACGCGATGGGCTTCCTGCCGACCTTCACGGACGTACGGGAACAGGCGGCGGCCAAGGAGCCGTTCGTGAAGCCGTTCGTCGAGACGCTCACCGCGGGCACCGAGTTCGTGCCGGCCTCGCCCGCCTGGGCGCAGATCGACTCCTCGCTGGTGCTGCCGACGATGTTCCAGGAGATCGCCAGCGGCAAGAAGGACGTGCCGGCCGCCGCCGGGGACGCGGCACGGAAGATGAACGACGCCTTCGGGTCCGTGGGGTGACACGGATGACCGACGCGGCACTTCCGCCGGACCGGGGCGGCACGGTGACCACGGCCGGACAGCCGGGTCCCGGCCGGCCGGAGGGGGCAGGACCGGACCGGAGCGGGACGGGCCGCCGGACCGCACCGGCACCCTCGAAGCCCCGCCGCCGGCCGGCCCCCCGCGGGGGCTGGACCCCCTGGCTCTATCTCGCGCCCGCCCTCGTCGTCCTCGGCGGGCTGCTGGTCTACCCCGTCTACCAGCTCGGCCTGATCTCGTTCCTCGAGTACACCCAGGCCCAGGTCAGCGGTGGCGAGCCGGCCCGCTTCCGGGGCTTGGCCAACTACACCGAACTGTTCGCCGACGACCAGTTCTGGCAGGTGCTGCTGGCGACGGTCGGCTTCGCCGCGGCGTGTGTGGTCTGCACGCTCGCGGTGGGCTGCGCCCTCGCCGTCCTGCTCACCCGCGTCCGCGCGGTGCCGCGGCTGGTCCTGATGCTGGCCGCGCTGGGCGCATGGGCGACACCGACGATCACCGGCTCGACGGTCTGGCTGTTCCTCTTCGACCCCGACTTCGGGCCGGTCGACCGCCTCCTGGGCCTCGGCGACTTCTCGTGGACCTACGGCCGGTACACCGCGTTCCTCCTGGTCCTGCTCGAAGTGGTGTGGTGCTCCTTCCCGTTCGTGATGATCACCGTCTACGCCGGCATCCGGGCGGTGCCGGGCGAGGTGCTGGAGGCCGCCGCCCTGGACGGCGCCTCGCAGTGGCGGATCTGGCGCTCGGTGCTGGCCCCCATGCTCCGGCCGATCCTGGTCATCGTCACCGTCCAGTCGGTGATCTGGGACTTCAAGGTCTTCACCCAGATCTACGTCATCACCAACGGCGGCGGCATCGCGGGGCAGAACCTGGTCCTCAACGTCTACGCCTACCAGAAGGCCTTCGCGTCCTCGCAGTACAGCCTCGGCTCCGCGATCGGTGTCGTGACGCTGCTGATCCTGCTCGCCGTCACACTCGGGTATCTGCGGCTGCTGCGCCGCCAAGGGGAGGAGCTGTGAGTCTCGTACGCGGTGCGGTGCGGCGCCCCTGGCGGCTGGCCGCCGAGGCGAGCGCACTGCTGATCGCCGCCGTCGTAGCCTTTCCCCTCTACTGGATGCTGCTCAGCGCCTTCAAGCCGGCCGGGGAGATCGAGTCCGCCGAGCCGAGGCCCTGGACGTCCTCCCCTTCGCTGGATTCCTTCCGGCGCGTGTTCGAACAGCACGAGTTCGGCCGGTACTTCCTCAACAGCCTCGTCGTCGCGGTGAGTGTCGTCGTGGCCTCCGCGCTGATCGCCTTTCTCGCCGCGACCGCCGTGACCCGCTTCCGGTTCCGCTTCCGGACCACCCTGCTGATCATGTTCCTGGTGGCCCAGATGGTGCCGGTGGAGGCGCTCACCATCCCGCTGTTCTTCCTCATGCGGGACTTCGGCCAGCTGAACACGCTGGGCTCGCTGATCCTTCCGCACATCGCCTTCTCGCTGCCGTTCGCGATCTGGATGCTGCGCGGGTTCGTCAAGGCCGTTCCGGACTCCCTGGAGGAAGCCGCGTATCTCGACGGGGCGAGCCGCACCCGGTTCCTGTGGCAGATCCTGCTCCCGCTCGCGCTGCCCGGCCTGACGGCCACGAGCGTGTTCTCCTTCATCTCCGCCTGGAACGACTTCCTGTTCGCCAAGTCGTTCATCATCAGCGACACCTCGCAGTCGACGCTGCCGATGGCGCTGCTGGTGTTCTACAAGCCCGACGATCCGGACTGGGGCGGAGTCATGGCGGCGTCCACGGTGATGACGATCCCCGTCCTGGTGTTCTTCGTCCTCGTGCAGCGCCGGCTGGTCTCCGGTCTCGGCGGAGCGGTGAAGGACTGACGCGGCCGGGCGCCGCCGCGTACGGCGGCGCCGGTCCGGGCCTTTGACCGGGACGCGGCACGGGCCGTCAGGCGCCGAATCCGCGGCGGGCGGTCTCGATGTGGCCGAGGTACCGGTGGGTCCAGTCGCACATCCCCGCGACCGTCACGCGCAGGGCCCGGCCCGGTTCGGTGAGGGTGTACTCGACGCGCGGCGGCACGGTGGGGTGGACACACCGGTCCACCAGGCCGTTGCGCTCCAGCGTGCGCAGGTTCTGGGTGAGCATCTTGTGGCTGATGCCCTCGATCTCGTCGCGCAGCTCGCTGAAGCGCCGGGTGTCGTTCCCGATGGCGTCGATGATCAGCAGCGCCCATTTGTTGGCGAGGTCCGAGAAGATCTCCCGCGCCAGCGAGTCCGCGCGGGTCAGATCCGCCTCGTCCTTGGGCGAGCCCGTGAACGGCTTGGTCACCATGAGGTTCCCCAGTCACCGAGGAGTGCGTTCTTCCATGTCAGCGGCCACTCTCCTACGGTTTCCCAGTAACCACAAGAGAGCACGAGAGGCAGGCATCATGGCCGTCACCCTGGTGGACCCCGACGGATTGCCGAAGATCGACGTCTACCGGCAGGTGTCGGTCGCGGCCGGCTCGAAGCTGGTCTTCATCGCCGGACAGGTCTCCTGGGACGCCGAGGGGGCCACGGTCGGCGAGGGCGATCTGGCCGCGCAGGTCGAGCGGTGCTATCTCAACATCGCGACCGCCCTGTCCGGGGCCGGCGGCTCGTTCGACGACGTGGCGAAGCTGACCGTCCATGTCGTCGACTGGACCCCCGACAAGATGCCGCTGCTCCTGGAGGGGATCTCCCGGGCGGCCACGCGGCTGGGCGTGACCCCTGTCCCGCCGGCCACACTGCTGGGCGTGGCGGCGCTTGACGTCCCGGAGCACCTGGTCGAGGTCGAGGCGGTCGCGGTCCTCGACTGACCGGACGGCGTCCCCCCCTGCGGGACGGACCGGGCACGATGGTCATGTGAACGGCGACGCGGCCCGTGGCGGAGCCGGACCGGCCGGCCCGCTCATGGTGGCGCCGACCGCCCGGACGGCGGTGGCGTGGCTGCCGCCGCGGGACCTCTGGCCGCCGATCCAGGACATCCGCTGGGAGCACGATCCGCAGGTACGGCGCTGGCCGCCGCATGTGAACCTGCTCTTCGGGTTCGTACCGGAGGAGGAGTTCGCGCGGGCCGTGCCGCTGCTGTCCGCCGGGGCGTCGCAGAGCACGGCGTTCACCGCCCGCATGGCCGGTGTGCGCTCCTTCCGGCACCGGCACCACGCGACGGTGTGGCTCGACCCGGCCGCGGCGGGGCCGGCGCCGTGGGCCCGCCTCCACCGGGACCTGGAGCAGTGGTTTCCGCTCTGCCACGGTCCCGGCGGGCGCTTCATCCCGCATCTCTCGCTCGGCCGCACCCAGGACCCGAAGCGCCTGGCCGCCGAGTGCGCCGTCCGGCTCGGCACGCTGTCGGCGGTGGTGGAGGAAGTGGTCCTGCTCTCCCGCCGCGGCACGGAGCCCATGCGGCCCCGGGCCGTGATCGCCCTGGGCACGGGCGAGGTCCGCCGGCCGCGGGAGGACTGACGCGGGCCCCGCCGGCGGGGCGCCGGACCGTCTCCCGTCCCCGTCCGGGCGCGTCCGGCTCGAAATGAGCGGACATGCCAGTACATTTCCGAGCACCGTTTCGAGATGTCACCGGCAGACGGGGGCAAAGGATGAGCACGGACGACCGCGTCGCCGTGACGCCCGGGATCGCGCGGCTGCACGCGTCGCCCGGACTCGCCGGGCCCGGCCGGCTCGGTCTGGTGACCAACCACACCGGCGTCCTCCCCGACCTGCGCCCGGCCGCGCCCGCGCTGCTGGAGGCCGGCGCGCGGCTGGTCGCCCTGTTCGGTCCCGAGCACGGGCTGCACGGGACGGGGCAGGCCGGCGAGAGCGAGGACGCGCGCACGGACCCCGCCACCGGCCTGCCGGTGCACGACACCTACCGGTGCGACGGCGAGCGCCTGGACAAGCTGCTGGCCGACAGCGGTGTCGACGCCCTGGTCTTCGATCTGCAGGACATCGGGGCCCGCTTCTACACCTATGTGTGGACCATGTTCGACCTGATGGTCGCGGCGGCCCGTACGGGCGTGCGGTTCGTGGTCGCCGACCGGCCCAATCCCCTCGGGGGACTCGTCAGCGAGGGCCCGCTGCTGGAACCGGCGTGGGGCAGCTTCACGGGGCGGGCCCCGGTGCCCGTGCGGCACGGGCTCACCTGCGGCGAACTCGCCCGGTACCTCAATATCGAGGCCGTACCCCGAGCGGCGGGCGGCGAGGCGGACCTGACGGTGATCGAGGCCGCCGGCTGGCAGCGCGCCATGGACGCGGAGACCACCGGTCTGCCGTGGGTCGCGCCCTCGCCGAACATGCCGACGCCCGCCACCGCGGCCGTCTACCCGGGCACCTGTCTGTTCGAGGGCACGAACGTGTCGGAGGGCCGGGGGACCACACAGCCCTTCGAGATCGTCGGGGCACCCTACATCGACGCGCGGTTCGCACCCTCGCTCGCCGAACTGGCCCTGCCCGGAGTGCGCTTCCGTGATCTGCGGTTCGTCCCGGCCTTCCACAAACACGCCGGACGGCCGCTGCGCGGGGTGCAGCTCCATGTCACCGACCGCGCGGCGTTCGCCCCGGTACGGACGGCCGTCGCGATACTCGCCGTACTGCGGCGGCTGTACCCGGGCGACTTCGCCTGGCGTACCGCCGACGGCGGCGCGGAGGGCACCGGTCACCGGCACTTCATCGATCTGCTGTGGGGTTCGGACCGGTTGCGGCACACCCTCGACGCGGGCGGCGACCCGCTGCCGCTGTGCGATCCCCCGGCGCCGCCCGGCCGGTGGGCCGGCGAGGACGTGCTGCGCTACCCCTGAGGCGTCCTGCCCCGCGGCGGGCCCGTACGGGGCAGGACCACCCGCGCGCAGGCAGGACAACTGGAAGGACGACCCGTCGATGACCGATCTCACGACGCCGACCCGTACCTCGATCCGCGGCTTTCGCACGGGCGACGGCCCGCGGTTGCTGGAGGCGTGGCGCCGCGGCGTGCCGGCCGACCCCATCACCCCGGACCGCTTCCGCTCCCTGGTGCTGCTCGACGCCAACTTCGATCCGGCGGGGCTCCGGGTCGCCGTCGACGGCGAGCGTGTCGTCGGCGCCGCCTACGCGGTGCGCCGGCTGACGCCGCTGGCCGGCACCGATCTGGAGCCTGAGCAGGGCTGGATCCCGTTCTTCTTCGTCGACCCGGCCGCCCGCGGGCGCGGTCTCGGCCGCCGGCTGCTGACCGAGGCCCTCGACTGGCTGCACGGCCACGGCCGCACCCGGGTGGACTTCTCCTCGTACACGCCGAACTACGTCTTCCCCGGTCTGGACGCCGAGGCGTACCCGGAGGCGGCCGGGCTCCTGGAGTCCCTCGGCTTCCGCACGCTGTGCGAGGCGGCGGCGATGGACCGCGGCCTGGTCGGCTACCGACTCCCCGACGCCGTCGCGCGCCGCCTGGACGAACTGACCGCGCGGGGCCACCGGTTCGCCACGCCGTCCGACGACGACCTGGTGGATCTCCTCGCGCTCGCCGGCAGCCGCTTCGGCCCGGACTGGGCCTGCACGATCCGGGCCTGTCTGGCCGCGGGCACGCCGCTCGACCGGATCGTCGTCGTCCGCGA
This sequence comes from Streptomyces sp. NPDC015171, assembly GCF_043079545.1. Lineage (NCBI taxonomy): Bacteria > Bacillati > Actinomycetota > Actinomycetes > Kitasatosporales > Streptomycetaceae > Streptomyces > Streptomyces sp. NPDC015171. The sequence continues at coordinate 547,458 of NZ_JBIBUO010000003.1, read as the reverse complement.
CCCGTCGGGCCGCATGACCGGCTGGGCGATGCACGGCGCCTTCGACGGCGTGGACGAGCGGTTCGGCCCGATCGGTGTGCTGGAGGAGATGCGCGGCACCGGACTCGGCGAGGTCCTCCTCCACCTGGTCCTGGAGCGGATGCGGGCCCGCCGTGCGCACAGCGCGTGGTTCCTGTGGACCGGCGAGCAGTCCCCCGCGGGCCACCTGTACCGCAAGGCCGGCTTCACCACGACCCGGGTGTTCCGTGTGCTGCGCCGGGAGGCGGCCCGATGACCTGGGCCGGCCGTGCCCGCGCCGACGGTCCGGGCCACTGTCGGCCACCGGCGCGCGGAGGCGGCCTGAGCCGCCGTCACTTCGCGCTCGCGCTCCCCTCGGCCCTGCTCGTGCCGGGATGCGCCGCACCGCACCAGGGCACCGGACGGCCCGGCGATCCGGTCGTGCTCACCCTGCTCTCCCACTACGCGAGCGGGGCGCTCAAGGAGGCTCTGCGGGGACCGGTCGACGAGTGGAACGCCACGCACGACCGGGTCAAGGTGCGGACGAAGGCGGTCGAGTTCACGGATCTGCTGACCACGTTCATGGTCCGGCAGGCCGCGGGCCAGGGCGCCGACATCCTGCACCCGTACTGCCTGTGGAACGGCCAGCTCGTCCGGGCCGGTGTGCTGCGGCCCGCGCCGTCCGGGCACGCCGAGGAGATCCGGCGGGGCTACGGCACGGCCGCGGTCGGCACCGTGTCGGTGGCGGGCACGGTCTACGGCTACCCCACCGAGGTGCAGACCTACGCCCTCTACTACAACAAGCGCCTGCTGCGCGCGGCCGGCATCAGCGGCCCGCCGCGCACCTGGCGCGAGCTGGAGGACGCGGCCTACCGCACCAGTGAGCGGGACCGGTACGGCAATACGCTGGTCCAGGGCTTCGGCCTGTCGACGTTCGACGACTCCACCACCGTCGGCCAGACGCTCGCCCTGCTCAGCGCCGCCGGCGGACGGTTCGTCTCCGCCGACGGCAGGAGCACCGCCCTGGACTCGCCGGCCGGACGGGCCGTTCTCGATCTGGAGCACCGCCTCGTCGAGCGCGGCGCGAGCGCCCCCGGCGTCAACGTCTACCAGGCGTTCGCCTCCGGGCAGGTGGCCATGGTCGTCAGTGCCGGCTGGTGGACCGAGAGTCTGAAGGCCCTGATGGGCGGCGACTACCGCGATGTCGGGGTCGCGCCCGTCCCGGTCCCCGCGGCCGACGACCAGCGCGCCACGCTCGCCACCGGCTTCATGATGGGGGTGAACACGGCCAGCGGACATCCGCGCGAGGCGTGGGAGTTCCTGCGCTGGCTCAACGCCGAGAAGGTGCGGGTGCGGGGTGGGACGGCGACCCGGATGAGCCGTCTTCAGGTGTCGGTCGGCTCCCTGACCGGCCGCGCCGACGACATGCGCACGCTCCTGGGCACGGGCGGTGATCCGAACCAGCGGCCGTTCCTCGACGCACTGGCCTACGCGGTGCCCGAGCCGAACGTGCCGGGCGCTCAGCAGGCCAAGACGCTGCTGCGCAAGAACATCGAGGAGTTGTGGACCGGGCAGCGCTCGGTCGACCAGGCACTGCGCACCATCCGCCGCCAGGTCGACCTGGAGGTGGCGCGCTCATGGTGAACACCCTGGCGCCGGAGACGACCGAGCGGGCGGCGGCCCGGCGCCGGCCCGCCGCGCCGGAGGCGGACGGGCGCGGCCGGGCCCGGCGTCGCCAGGCCGTCGTCGCCTATCTCTTCCTGGCGCCGACCCTCCTGTTCTACGCCGTCTTCCTGGCCCTTCCGCTCGGCTTCGCGCTGCTGCTGTCGATGTCCCGGTGGGCCGGGTTCGACCTCGGCGACATCGATCCGGTCGGCCCGGACAACTTCACCGCTCTCTTCGCCGACGGCTCGACGTTCCTGGCACCGGTCCTCACCAACACGCTGCTGTTCGCGCTGGGCACCGTGGCCCTCGCGCTCGCGGGTTCCGTGACGGTCGCCACCTGCATCGACAAGCTGCGCTTCCAGGGGCTGTGGCGCACCCTGTACTTCCTGCCGATCGTCACGACCGTCGTCGCCGTCGGCAATGTGTGGAAGTTCATGTACGAGCCGGGCGGGCTCGTCAACGGCGTCCTCAACGCCCTGGGGCTCGGCTCGGTGGCGTTCCTCCAGGATCCGGACACCGCGCTGCCCTCGGTCGTGGTCGTCCAGGCGTGGGCGTCGGTCGGCTCGGCGATCCTCGTCCTGACCGCCGGACTGAAGTCCGTCCCCGAGTCTTACTACGAGGCCGCCGCGCTCGACGGCGCCGGGCCCGTCACCGTCTTCTGGCGCATCACACTGCCGTTGCTGCGGCCGTCCCTGCTGTTCGTGTGCGTCACCCAGTTCCTCTCCGGTCTCCAGTCGTTCGCGCTGATCATCGTGATGACCAAGGGCGGCCCGGGCGACGCGACCAACGTTGCCGCGTTGGAGATGTACCGGCAGGCCTTCAGCTACGGCGACTGGGGCGCCGCGAGCGCCGCCGCCTTCGTGCTGTTCGCGGTGGTCCTCGTGGTCACCCTGGCGCAGTTGTGGATCTTCCGGCGCAGAGGGGAGGACGCGTGAGCCGCCGAAGGTTCCCGTGGCTGTCGTATCTGGTGGTGGTGACCGGCGCCGTGCTCACCGTGGTGCCGTTCCTCGACATGGTGATGACGTCCTTCAAGGGGCCCGGCGAGGCCGGCACGCTGCCGTACCGGTTCCTGCCCGAGGCCTTCGACCTCTCCAACTACCGGGCGGCCGTCGATCAGCTCGATCTGCCGGTGCTCTTCCGCAACAGCGTCGTCGCCACCGCCCTGATCACCGGATCGGTGCTGCTCACCTCGTCGCTCGCCGGCTACGCGCTGGCCAAACTCCGCTTCCCCGGCCGGGACCTCGTCTTCCGCCTGGTGCTGTCGACGATGATGTTCCCGCCGTTCCTCTACCTCATCCCGCACTTCCTGATCCTGGTGCACTGGCCGCTGGCGGGCGGCAACGACCTGTTCGGGCGCGGCGGCGCGGGACTGACCGTCAGCATCGTGGCGCTGGCCGTGCCGTTCCTCGTCAGCAGCTTCGGAATCTTCCTGATGCGCCAGTTCATGGTCTCGATCCCGGACGAGGTCCTGGAGGCCGCGCGCATCGACGGGGCCGGGGAGTTCACCGTGTGGTGGCGGATCGTCCTGCCGCAGACCACTCCGGTCATGGTGACGCTCGGGCTGCTGACCTTCGTCGACGCCTGGAACGAGTACATCTGGGCGCTGCTCGTCTCGACCGCCGACCCCGACGTGATGACGCTGCCCGTCGGCATCCAGCTCCTGCAGGACCACGTCGACCCGAGCCGTACGATGCCCATCGTCATGGCCGGTCTCGTGCTGAGCGTCCTGCCGGTCCTGGTCGTCTTCCTGCTGCTGCAGAAGTACTACATCCGCGGCGTGATGCTCAGCGGTCTCAAGTGAGGGTCGCACTCGCGGCCGGCCGCCCGTTCGCCTACGCAGTTCGCCGACGCACCGGCACGAGAAACGGCGCCCCCGGCCCGGGGACGCCGTTCGCCGCTGTACCGGTCAGAACAGGCCCTTGTAGCCGCCCCAGCCGGTGGCGATCCTCGTGCGGGTGCCGAAGGAGCCCTTGCCGTCGCCGTCGCTGCGCCACAGCGCGCCGGAGCTGTCGCGCGCGATCAGGTCCGCCTTGCCGTCGCCGGTGAGGTCGCCCGCGCCGACCACGGCGTTGTAGGAGGAGCCCCAGTTCGCGGCGACCTTGGCGCGTGCGCCGAAGGTGCCCGAGGCGGTGCCGTTGTAGCGCCACAGGGTGTTCGACCGGTCCTGGACCAGCAGGTCGCCCCGGCCGTCGCCGTTGAGGTCCCCTGCGCCGGCCACCTTCTTGTAGCCCCGCCAGTCCGCGTACAGCTTGACCCGCGCGGACAGTTTGCCCGCGCTGGTCGCCTTGTACAGGTACACCGTGCCGGTGCGGGCGTTCCGTGCGATCAGGTCGGCACGTCCGTCGCCGGTGACATCGCCCGGGGAGGTCAGGACGTCGTACTGGTCGAAGCCGGTGCCGAGGGCGGTGTACCGGGTGGACGGCGTGAGGGCCTTGCCGCAGCCGGGCCGGTATCCGCGCAGGGTGCCGCCCGGAAGGCGGACCAGGACGTCGTTGCAGCGGTCCCCGTCGAGGTCGCCGACCGGGACGGCCTTGGCGGAGGCCGGCCAGCCGGAGCCCGAGACCTGGCCGGCGAAGGCGCCCTTGCCGTTGCCCTTCTGGATGCTGAGCGAGCCGGACGAGCTGAGGGTGATCAGGTCGCCGATGCCGTCGGAGCCGGTGTAGTCGCGGGCCACGGCCGCGGCACCGGAGACCTGGACGGTGCCGGAGACGGACAGCGCGGCGCCCGCCCCGTCGGCGGGCGTGGCGGTGAGCGTCCAGGTGTGGGCGCCGTTGGGCACGAGGGCGCCGGAGGCGTTCCTGCCGTCCCAGGCGACCCGCACCGAACCGCGGGCGGCACCGCCCTGCCAGGTGCGCTGGACGGCGCCGGTGGCGGCGCTCTTGACGCTCAGCTTCCAGGAGGACGCCGGCTTGGACAGCCACCAGCGGCCCTGCCAGCGCGCACTGCCGCCGGCCGCCGCGAAGGCGGCGGGGGCGACGGAGTCGGGCACGCCGATCCGGGCCGGCGTCCACGTCTGGTCGTAGGCGGCGACGACGTGGACGGAGCCGTCCGCGTCCACGTAGGCGACCTTGTTGGAGCGGGGGTCGACGGTCCACACGACGCCGCGGCTGTCGGCCGCCGTGAGGCCTGCGACGCCGCGGATCGGGTCGAGGGGGTCGGCGACGTCGTTGTAGAGCCGCGTGAGCCGGATCAGTTTCGCGGCGGGGTCGTAGGCGCCGAAGAAGCCGTCGCCGAGGAGGACGTCGCCGACGGGGGCCTGGTAGCTGTAGCCCGGCTGGGCGGGCCGGAGGATGCCGGCCTTCTTCTGCGCGGGGCAGCTCCAGTACAGGAGGGTGCCGTTGGTCCGCAGGTCGCCGGGAACGCAGTTGCCGTCGGCGGTGAGCGTGCGGACGGTCTTGCCGGTGCGCAGGCTGGTGCCGGTGATCTGGCCCGCCGCGGCACCCGGTGTCCACAGGGTGCTGTAGTCGAGCGCGGCGGCCTGCGCCCGCTGCTCGCGGACGACCTTGCCGGCGGTGATGTCCACGACGTACTGCCTGCCGCCGCCCTGGTAGAGCACGTACTGCGGGGAGACGTCCAGGATCCGGCCGTCCGCGGCGGGCAGCGGGATGTTCCCGGCGGGGTCGTCGGCGGTGCCGAGGACGTCCTTGCCGGTGGCCGGGTCGGCGGTCAGCTGGGCGAGGCCCTCGTCGCCGCCGTCGGCGAAGCGGCCCGGGCCGGTGCTGTCGGAGGTGGCGGCCGGGGTGAGCGGTGCCCCGGCGGCCGGGGCCAGGGCGGTGCCGATGTCCTGGCTGTGCAACGTGCCGGTGCCGCGCAGGGTGTTGAGGAAGCGGACGGTGCCGCGGTCGAGGCCGAGCGCGCCGACCGAGCCGTCGTAGTGGACGGGGGGCAGGGTGTGCCGGGGTGTGGCCGCGACGTCGCCGTTGCCGTCGACCGCGACGGAGAACAGGGTGCGCGGGCCGTCGGGGGTGGCCCGGCCGAGCACGGTCAGCTCGTTGCCGAACTGCCAGGCCCGCTCGACGTCGGCCAGCACCGGGGGCGTGTCCGGGCCGAGCGACAGATTGCGCAGCGGGCCGCCCGAGCCCTCGTACCACAGCAGGTAGTCGCCGACCAGGAAGGAGGTGACCTCGCTGTCCGGTGCCGACGTCGGCACGGTCCGGACGCCGGGGGCGCCGCCCGCGCTGGCGCGTGCCCTGATCCGGACGCCGGCCCCGCCTTCGCGGGTGTACCAGGAGACCCAGGAGCGGTCGAGCCGGAAGCTGCTCGCCGGCCCGGTCACCTGGAGGGGCGTGACCTTGCCGGAGATCGCGTCGACGATGCCGTAGGCGGCGCGGCCGTCCTGCTGGTAGCGGACGACGAGGTCGGTGCCCTCGCCCGTGAGGATCTCGGGTTCGGCCTCGGCCGTGGCTCCCTCGGGAAGCCGCACCGGGACGTCGTAGACGGTTCCCGAGTCCGTGCCCCGGACGACCCGGTAGGCGCGGGTGCCGTCGGAGAGTTGCTGCACGGCGAGCACGAAGCCGTCGCTGACCTGCGGGTGCTGGTAGCCCTCGGGCAGTGTCAGGGCCGACGTGGCGCCGGTGTCGAGCTTGAGCCGCACGACGCGGGTGCGGCCGTCGTCGGCGGTGGCGGAGTAGAAGACCCAGTTGTCGTAGTCGCTCGTGAAGAAGATGGACGCCGCGGGTACGCCGGCCAGCCCCGGGACCGCCTTGCCCGAGCCGGCCCAGACGTAGCCGTCGGTGCCCTCCTCCTGGTACACCGCGCCGAGGCGGGTGCTGGTGACGACCGTGAGCCGGCGGTCGGCGTCCGCGTCGGGCGCGGTGATGGTGACTCCGCCGGTGACGGCGTACGCGGGCGCGAGCGCGGGCAGCGCGAGGCCCGCCGTGACGACGAGCGCGGTGGTGACGGCGGCGGCTCTCCCCAAGCGCGCCGGCCGATGGTGCCGTTCGGGCACGGTTCCCCCTGTATGTGATTGTGGCGGTGCGGTGGGCGTCACCCCATGACGCCCCGCACATGTGTTCGCGAGCATACCGGCGTCCCAGCAGGGGAGTTGAGTCCCGCGCGGCTCCCGGTCACCCGGGCGCCGGGGATAACCGCTGGCCGGCCCGTCGGCCGGAATGCTGGGATGGGTGGATGCGAGGTGATGATGTCGCGGTGGCAGTGGACCGGGGACGCTACCCGGACGCGGTGACGCCGTGGGAGCGGGAGTCCTGGCGGGCCGCGGCCCTCGACTGGGTGGGCGGCCGGCTCGCCGCGCACGGCCTGTGCGCGAAGGGCGCTCTCGAGGTGCGGCTGCGGCCGTGGTCGGTGCTGGTCCGGGTGCCCGTCGCGGGGCGGGCGGCCGTCTGGTTCAAGGCGAATCCGCCGGCCAGCGCGTTCGAGGGACCGCTGACCGCCGCACTGGCCCGCTGGGTCCCGGAGCATGTGCTGCGGCCGCTGGCCGTCGACGCCGCACGCGGCTGGTCGCTGCTTCCCGACGGAGGCGACCTGTTCCGCACCGCGCTCGCCCGGGAGGCGGTCGAGCCCCGGGAGTGGGAGGACCTGCTGCGCCAGTACGCGCGCATGCAGTCCGAGCTGACGGAGCACGCGGCCGGGATCGAGCGGCTCGGCGTGCCCTCCGCCCGGACCCCCGACCTGCCCCGGGTCTTCGACGGACTGCTCGCCCGCGCCCGCGCGCTCGACCCCGGTCCACGGGCCCGGCTGACGGCCCTGCGGCCCCGGCTCGCCGACTGGTGCGCCGAACTCGCGGCCGCCGGCGTGCCGGACACGCTCGACCACGCGGACCTGCACGACGGCCAGCTGTTCCGGCCGGCTCCGGGCCGGTTCACCTTCTTCGACTGGGGGGACGCGGCCGTCTCCCACCCGTTCTGCAGCCTGCGCATACCGGCCGAACGGGCCCGTGAGCGCTACGGACCGCAGGTGCTGCCCCGGCTGCTCGACGCGTACCTGGAGCCCTGGACGGGGACCGGCCGCACGGCGGCGGAGCTGCGGCAGGCAGCGGCGCTCGCCTGGCGGCTGAGCGCCCTGAGCCGGGCGGCCTCCTGGGGACGGACCTTCCCGGACGACGCGTCCGGGGCCGGGTCCGCAGCCGAGGAGAGCGCCGCGTCGCTGCTGGAACTCCTGGCCGAACCGCCGTTCGGGGCCGGCTGACACCCTGCCGCGCGGGTCCCCCGGTTCTCGTCAGGCCAGGGGCGCGTCCGGCCCGGTGCCGCGCATCCGGTCCCGGCGGGCGAGGTTGTAGAGCCGCAGGAGATGCTTGGCCACGGCACAGGGCGCGGCATCGGCATGGCACTGGCGGCATGTCCGCATGTGCTGCTCGTAGGTGAAGCGCGCGTTTTCCAGCGCGTCGTTGACAGATGACATGGACTACTCCGGGCAGAGCGCCGTTCGGGACGGCGTCTAGTTGACTGACTGGTACACCCAGAACAAGGTGATCATGTTACTGGCGGTACTGGGAAACTCGTACGGTCCGCCCGCCATCGCCTCCGGTGCGGTCACGCAGCGCCTCGCCGGCAGCACTCGGAGTGCATGACCGCGAAATGGTTTATACCGTCGGAATCACGGACCAGCAGGACCCAGCGGCCGTCAGGCGGTCGTCGAAGGCCCGTTCGTCGGTGGAGTGGGCACGGCCGCCGGGCCAGTCAGGGAGACAGGCATGAGCCGAGCCAAGCGCAGGCCCCGCTACACCGCCCGCGGAAAGCTGACCCCGGACCAGGACGCCGGCGCGAGCCCCACGAGTCACCAGGGGCCCGCCGCGGACCGGCCCACCGTGTCCGCGGCGGACCGCCGTGCGGAAGGGCCCGTGCCGCCGGCGGGGTCCGGCGCCGGCGATCGGACGCGCCCAGCGCCGACACCCGCAGCCCCGCTCGTCGCCCCGGCCGCGCACTCCGCGCACTCCGTGCACCCCGTGCACCCCGTGCACCAGCCCAGGTACGCCGCCGTCCCCCGGTCCGGGCCGGCGGGCGACGCCGGCACCGGTCCGGCACCGCCCGGCGGCGGCCCCCGGATCGGCCCGCGGACGATACGCCTGCGCATAGCCGAGGCGGATCCCTGGTCGGTGATGGTGACGAGCTTCCTGTTCCTGACCGGGCTCGGCGTGACCGTGATCGGCACGGCGGGCATGCTCTGGATCATGCTGGAAGCCATGTCCCCGGACGCGCTGCCGGCCCTGACCACCGTCCTGCTCATCGCGATCGGCATCGTCACCCTGGAAGTCATCCTGGGCACCTGTCTGGCGACGCTGAGCAGCTTCATCTACAACCTGTCGGCGCAGTTCAACGGCGGTGTCGAAGTGGCCGTGACCGACGCCGGAACGGGACCGCCCCCGGCCACGCCGCGGCTCGTGCTGCTGATGGCCCGGTACCGGGTCCGCGCCCGCCGCTACCTGCGCGGCCACGCCCCCGCCTGGATCTCCGGCGCCCTGCACCGCCTCCCCGCCGCGGCACAGGGCCTCCCCGCGGTCCGGCGCCGGCTGCCCGCCGACCGCGGCGGCGCCGGGGCCCGGCCCCGGAGCGGCCGGCCGGCGAACGCGCCCGCGCACCTCGACCCACCGAAGACGGCCGCCGATCCGCCCTCCCTCCCGGCCGGACCGCCCCCGACGACCCGAACGGCCCACTCTCCCGACGGCACCACGACCGACACCTGAGCGGCACCCCCGGGCCCGCGGCGGGCGCTCGGCCCGGCCCCGCACCGTCAGCCAGTCGGCCGCACGCCGTCAGACACCGGGCCGCCGCATCCGCAGGTACGACCCGGCCGCCCGCACGACACCCCGAACCAGCCGGCGGCCCCAGCCCTCGCAAAGCACGTTCACCCCTCACCCGGAAGGCGGCCCAGTCCGGCCCCGAAGACACCGTCGGCGTGACCACCTCGGCGAAATGAGGGCGTCGGGACTCACGCCCGGGCCCGCCCGCCGCCGGGCCGAACACCGCCGGACACCTGCCCGCCAGCCTCAGCGGATACGGCAGGCCCCGGCACCCGCAGCCTCGGCCCCTAAGCGCCGTGCCCCTCGCGGAGCGCTCGGGCGTGGGCCAGGAAGGCGGTCAGGCCCACCTCGAACGCGCGGTCGGCGCGGCCCTCGCCGACCGCCGCGAGTGCTTCGGCGAGCCGGGGCGTCGGGGTGCTGTCGGTCAGTTCCCACATGGCCTCGGGGGCGGCGAGGTCGAGGGCCGAGCCCAGCACCAGGTTCTCCAGGGCGATGACCAGCGGCATGATCTCGGCCGGCCCGAAGCCTGCCGTGAGCAGCACGCCCACCGCCCGTTCGTACTGCGCCAGGACGCGGGGCGCGCGGACCGGTGAGGTCATCAGCAGCGGGATGACCCGGGGGTGGGCGGCGAACGCGGCCCGGTAGGACCGCGCCCAGCCCTCGACGGCCGCGTCCCACGGGGTCAGTTCCAGGGTGGCCGAGTCGATCGCCGCGCAGACGCGTTCGCGCAGCAGTTCCACGATGCCGTCCCGGCCGTCCACGTGGTGGTACACGGATCCGGTCTGCACACCGAGCCTGCGCGCGATCCGCGGGACGCTGAAGTCACCCGTCTCGTCGATCAGCTGGAGCGCGGTGGTGGTGATGCGCTCGCGGTCGAGGAGCGGTGTGCGCGGCCGTCCCATGGTCAGCGTCCCCCTGAGGTCTTCCCGGATGCCCAAACGGCAGGTTACATTGCGGAAACCGAAAGCCTTTAGGTTTACGGCTCCGGGCGCCCGTCATCCCCTCGTGCTCCCGCCGGACGCCGCCCCGGGCGCCCCACCCCGGCTCGCCCGCCGACGCCCGCGCACCCGGCTGCCCCACCACCGGGACCCCCTCCCCTCCGCCGCCAGAAGGGCTCCCCGTATGTCCGTGACCACCGCCGAACTCCCGGAGGAGGAAGCGCCGTCCGGCGCGGCCGGCCTCCGGTCCGGTTCCCTCGGCACCGCCGACATCGCCTTCTTCGTCGTCTCCGCCGCCGCGCCCCTGACCGTCATGGCCGGGGTCGCCCCGCTCGCCATCCTGCTGGGCGGCATCGGCGCCCCGGCCGGCTATCTGCTGGCCGGTCTCACGCTCGCCGTCTTCGCCGTCGGTTTCACCACCATGAGCCGCCATGTCACCAGCGGCGGCGCCTTCTACGCCTACATCACCCGCGGCCTGGGCCGCCCGGTCGGCATCGGCGCGGCGCTGCTCGCCCTGGTCGGCTACAACGGCATGGAGATCGGCGTCTACGGCCTCCTCGCGACCACCACCCGCGACACCCTGCACTCCCTGTTCGGCTCCGCCGTACCGTGGCTGCCGGTGTCGCTGGCCGGCCTGGTACTCATCGGCTACGGCGGCTACCGCTCGATCGACTTCGGCGCCAAGGTCCTCGGGGTGCTGCTGCTGGCGGAGACCGGGATACTCGTCCTGCTCGCCGGCGGCGTGCTGGTGCGCGGCGGCGCGCACGGCCTGTCCCTGGCCTCGCTCGCCCCGGCCCATGTGTTCGTGCCCGGCACGGCCGCCGTCCTCGCCTTCGCGTTCGCCGCGTTCACCGGTTTCGAGTCGACCGTCATCTACCGCCGCGAGGCCCGCGACCCCGAGCGCACGGTCCCGCGCGCCACCTACGCCGCGGTCGGATTCCTCGGTCTGTTCTACGCGTTCATCGTCTGGATCGCCGTCCAGGCGTTCGGCGACGACCGGGTCGTACAGGCCGCGGGCGACGACCCGGCCGGGCTCTTCTTCACCGCGATCACCACGTACGTGGGCGGCTGGGCCGCCGACCTGATGCACGTCTTCATCGTCACCAGCGTCCTCGCCTCCCTGCTCGCCTTCCACAACGCCATCAACCGCTACGCCCTCGCCCTGGCCGAGGAGGGCGTGCTGCCCCGGCGGCTGGGCCGCGTCCACCCCCGCCACCGCTCCCCGTACCTCGCCGGCCTCGCCCAGACCGCGCTCGGCGCCCTGGTCGTCCTCGCGTTCCGGGCGGCCGGCGCCGACCCCTACCAGCAGCTGCTGCTGTGGGTGAACACCCCCGGGATGATCGGCCTGCTGCTGCTCCAGCTGCTCGCCGCGATCGCCGTCCCCTGCTACTTCCGGCGGGTGCGGCACACCGAGGGCAGGGTGCGCACCCTGTGGGCGCCGGTTCTCGCCGCGGTCCTGCTGACGATCGCGATCGTGCTGGTGGTGACCCATATCGACCTGTTCACGGCCGCCCCCCGGCCGTCAACGTCCTGCTCGTCGTCGTGGCGCCCGCCGTGTTCGCCCTCGGCCTTCCGCTGGCCCGGTGGCTGCGCCGCAGCCGCCCGGACGTGTACGCCGCGTTCGGCGCCGAACCCACCCGATGACCCCCTCCCGTAAAGGAGTTCATGGCATGCCCGCTGCCGATCTGATCCTCGCCGGCGCCCAGGTCCGCACGCTCGACCCCCGGCGCCCCGCCGCCACCGCCGTCGCCCTGCGCGACGGGGTGATCCGCGCGGTCGGGACGGACGACGACGTGCGGGCCTGGCGCGGCCCCGGCACCGAGGTCGTCGAGCTGCGCGGCGCGCACCTGGTGCCCGGCCTCGTCGACGCCCACAGCCATCCGGTCTGGGGCCTGGACATGACGACCGGCACCGATCTGTCGGGGGTGGCGGACCTGGCCGGGCTGCGCGCCGCGCTCGCCGGTGCCGAGCGGGTGGACGGCTGGGTGGTGGGCTACGGCCTGGACCACAACGCGTTCCAGGGCCGTCCCGTCCACCACGAGCTGGTGGCGGACGTCCTGGCGGGCACACCGGCCTTCCTGCGCCTGTACGACGGTCACTCCGCGCTGGCCAACGGCCCGGCGCTGGCCGCCGCCGGGGTGACCGGGCCGCGCGCCTTCGACCAGCGCGCGCGGGTGGTGTGCGACGCCTCGGGCCGGCCCACCGGGCATCTGGTGGAGCACGCGGCGATGGACCTGGTGGCCCACGTCGTGCCCCGGCCCTCGTACGCCGAACGGCGAGCGCGGCTGCTGGAGTTGCTGTCCGCCATGGCCGCGACCGGCCTGACCGGCGCCCATGTGATGGACGGCGGGGACCTGGACCTGGTGGCGGCGGTGGCGCGGGAGACGGTGCTGCCGGTGCGGCTGCGGTTCGCGCCCTGGTGCATGCCGGGCGCCGACGCCGACGCGCTGCGGGAGCTGATCCGAGCGCAGTCCGCGAACGGCCGGAACTGGCTGGTCGGCGGGGTCAAGTTCTTCATGGACGGCACCGTGGAGGGCGGCACCGCCTGGCTGGATCATCCCGACTGCCACGGTCAGGGCACCGACGCGTTCTGGCCGGACCCGCACGCTTACGCCGAGGCCGTCCGCACCCTGCACGCGGCCGGTGTGCGCACCGCCACGCACGCCATCGGGGACGCCGCCGTCCGGCATGTCCTGGACACGGTGGCGTCCCTGGGACCCGGCGGGCACGGCGCGCACCGGATCGAGCACATCGAGACGGCGCCCGACGAACTCCTGCCCCGCTTCGCCGAGTTGGGTGTGGCGGCCTCCCTGCAGCCGCCGCACACCGGCTACACCCGCGACGACGGCTCCGACGAGTGGTCGCGGCGCCTCGGCGGCGACCGGTCCGCCCGCGCCTGGCGGCTGCGGGATCTGCGGGAGGCCGGGGCCACGGTCGCGCTCGGCTCGGACTGGCCCATCGCGCACTACGACGTGCGGGCCGTGCTGGCGACGGCCCGCCGGCCCAAGGGTGCGGCGGCGCACCGGCCGGGACTCACACCGTTGCAGGCGCTGGAGGGCTGCACCAGCCATGCGGCGGCGGCAGCGGGCGAGGCCGCCGTGGCGGGCCGGATCGCACCGGGCCGCCGAGCCGATCTCACCGCGCTGTCCGTGGACCCCGTGCTCGCACCCGGCGACGAACTGGCCGATTCACCTGTGGTGTTGACGGTCTCCGGCGGCCATGTCACGCATCGGGGAACCGTCTGACGACCTCGTCCGACGGGGGCGGGAAGGTAGGATGGTCGTACGGCATCGCGTGCCGGTCACCGGCCGGGTGAGGCATGGAGGTGCCCGTGAGATTGCCCTCGGAGGCATTCCACTCATGTCAGTCGAGCTGAACCACACCATCGTCCACGCCCGGGACAATCGGGAGTCCGCGGAGTTCCTGGCCCGCATCCTGGGCCTGGAGGCCGGACCCGAATGGGGCCCGTTCGTCCCTGTCGGCACGAGCAACGGGGTGACGCTGGACTTCGCCACGATCCCGGCGGAGTCGATCGTCATGCAGCACTACGCGTTCCTCATCTCCGAGGAGGAGTTCGACGCGGCCTTCGCCCGCATACGCGAGGCGGGGATCACGTACTACGCCGATCCGCACAGGAAGCAGCCGGGCGAGATCAACCGTCACTACGGCGGCCGGGGCCTGTACTTCATGGATCCCGCCGGACACGCGATGGAGATCATCACCCGCCCCTACGGCGACCAGCCGGTGCAGGTGTGAGAACAGGGGGCAGGCGGCGGTCCCGGCCGCGACCTGCCCCCCCCCGCACCGCCGTTCCTGGCGGGGCGCACGGCACACTGTCGGTCATGGACGACTTCCGCCCGACCGACCAGATCCCCGCCCCGGAATGGTACGGACGCCTGCGGGTGCAGGCCGACGACCTCTCCCCCGCCGACTGGCTGGGGCCGCACGGGGTGGGCCAGGCCCCGCTGGGCACGGTGGCGGGCGTCGCCGCCCCCGGGTTCCCCGCCTACGTACGGATCCTGCACCCGGCCCGGCTCGAGGAGCGGCCGGTGCGCTGGTCGGACGCGGCCGCCGGGCACGGGACCCGGGTGACGCCTTACACCCGCTGGCACGAGGTCATCGGCGTGGACCGGGACTACACCAACCGCTCCGGCCTCGGCCTGCCCGGCGTGTGGGACGAGCACCCGGACGAGGGCCCGACCCCGCCGGACGTCGCCCGGTTCCTGCTGCCCGTCCTCGCCCGGCACACCCGGAACCCGGAGCGGTGCTGGTTCGGGCTGTGGGAGGGGTACGGCCGCTGGGACTTCGGCCGGTTCCCGGCCTTCACGGCCCCGGGCCGTACGGAGGTCCTGCTCGCCGGCCGGCTGACGGACGCCGTCTCGCCGGTGTCCCTGGACGAGTTCGCCGAGCTGCCCGACCTCTGGTGGCCGCAGGACCGCGCCTGGATCGTGGGTGGTGACGTGGACCTGGTCAGCACCTATGTCGGCGGTTCGCCGGAGCTGATCGCCGACCTGCTGGCCACGGCGGACCTGGAGACGCATCCGGTGGGCCCCGACGACGGGGTCGCCTGAGCCCCCTGGCGGCATACGCGCCCGCGGTGGGCACGACGGTTCCCGGCATGAGCGGGTGCGGTGACCACAGCGGTTCCCGGCATGAGCGGGTGCGGTGACCACGGCGGCCTGCCGCGGGGGCCCGGCGTCACGACCCGGGCGCCGGGCCGTGGCGGTTCGGGCGACGTGACGGGGTGCTGCTCCAGGCCGCCCACGCGGATCACGTGCACCGTCCAGGGCAGCACACCGGGCCGCCAGGCGTCGCGGACCACGTCGGCGACGGTCGCCTGCCGGAGGAACTCCCGGCGCGCGTGCGGAACTTCGGCCGGATGCGGATGGCCCGGGGTGCCGTGGGCCACGCGCAGGCGCTCGGCCGGGCCCACGGAACGGCGGGAGCCGTCGGTACCGGGGGGTGCGCGAGGGTGGGCGAGGGTGCCCGGGGATGCCCGGGGGGGCGGCTACTCGCCGGGGGCGAGTGTGCGGGCCACGATCCGTGCCGCGTCCGCGATCAGCGACTCGTCCACCGGGGCGTCCGCCGTGCTCTTGTCCGTCAGGACCGCCAGCACGAGAGGGGTCCGGCGGGTCGTCCAGGCCACGCCGATGTCGTTGGCGGTCGCGTAGGAACCGGTGCCGGTCTTGTCCGCGACGCCCCATTCCCGCGGCAGCCCGGCCCGGAAGCGCGCCGCGCTGGTGGTGTTGCCCTTCAGCCAGGCGACGAGCCGCTCGCGGTCGGCGTCGGCAAGGGCCCCGCCCAGGGTCAGCCGCTCCAGGCTCCCGGCGACGGCCTCCGGGGTCGTGGTGTCGCGCGGGTCCCCGGGGATCGCGGTGTTCAGCTCCGGCTCCCACCGGTCGAGCCGGCTGACCCGGTCGCCGAGGGACCGGTAGAGACGGGTGAGGCCGGCCGGGCCGCCGATCTCCCGGAGCAGCAGGTTTCCGGCCGCGTTGTCGCTGTACTGGATCGCCGCGGCGCACAGGTCGGCCACGGTCATGCCGGTCGCCTGGTTCTCCTCCGTGCGCGGCGAGTTGGGCAGGATGTCGTGCGGCGGGTAGTGCACCACCCGGTCAAGCGACGCGCGGCCGGCCTTCTCGCGCAGGACCGCCGCCGCGGCGAACGCCTTGAACGTCGAGCACATCGCGAACCGCTCCCCCGCCCGGTGGGCGACGGTCGCGCCGGTGCGGACATTGCGCGCGTACACGCCGAGCCGGGCGCCGTGGTGCCGCTCCAGCTCGGCCAGCTCGGCCAGTTCGCCCCGCACACCGCGGGACCGGGTGTCCGGGGCCGCGGCGGCGGAGGGCGCGGAGAGTGCCGTGGCGGTCACGGCGGCACCGCTGAAGGCGAGGCCGGCCTTGATCAGGCGGCGGCGCGGCAGCGGGGCGAGGCGGTCGGGGCTGGTCATGAGCGAAGTCCTCCGAGGTCGTCCGTCGTAGGTGTCGATCTTCGACGGGACCAGCGAAACAGCAGGGGCCCACTCATGTCCAAGAGGAAACTTTGAAGTTCTCATACCTTATTGATATATGCGGTCACCTCTCCGACCTGCCGACCGGGCGTCTCGCCCCTCCGGATCCCGAGGCCCGCCGCGCGAAGCGCTTCTTCTGCACCACCGTGGCGCGACCGGCCGCGTGACCGGCCGCGCCACAATGCGTCAGGGGCGGCTCGTCAGGGCCGGCAGATCGGCCGCACGCTGAGCAGCTCGGTCCGCAGCACGGGCGTGCCGTCGACGGGCGCCGGGTCCTGCGCGGTGGGTTCGATGCCACCAGCAGCGACCTTGTCCAGCGTCTCCAGGCCAGCGGCACCGACCGTGCCGAACACCGTGTAGTTCGGTCGCAGCGCGGAGTCGCCGTAGACGACGAAGAATTGCGAACCGTTCGTGTTCGGGCCGGCGTTGGCCATCGCCAGCAAGCCGCGCCCGTAAAGGCGGCGGGCGCCGGTCGGGTCGCTCGGTGCCGGCGGCAGGTCCACCGGCAGCTCGTCCTTGTACTTGTACCCGGGGCCGCCCTCGCCTGTGCCGGTCGGGTCGCCGCACTGCAAAACCTTCAGCGTCGGATACGCCGTCAGCCGATGGCACACCGTATGGCCGTAGAACCGGTGCTGCGCCAGGTGCACGAAACTCTGCACCGTGCACGGCGCCTTCGCCCGGTCCAGACGCAGCGGGAGCGGGCCCTGACTGGTCGGGACAGCCATGGCGACCGTGCCGTGACTGGGGGTGCGGCGCGGATCGGGCGGCAGGGGAACCGGCCGCGCAGCGGGCTCGTCCGGGGTCTCGGTGTACTGGCAAGGGCCGTGCGTGGTTCGCGGCGGGGCATCGGAAGCGGAAGCGATGCTGCCCCCGGACATGACCAGCGCTGCTGCCGCCACTGCGGTCATGAGAGTTCGGCTCATGCTGCACACCCTCCAGAAGATCGCCAGATTTCGGAGCGGTCGCAGTCTAGAGCGCGGCCCGGCGGGCGAGAAGCCGCCCGCAAGGCGGAGCGGGATCCGTGCGCCGGGGCCCCGGAGCGCTCTGCGTCTCCACTGCCGTGACCTGCATGTTTGCCCTCAACAATGCTCACTGCTGGGTCGACACCGCAGATACCTTATTGATATGAGTGCAGGGTGGATCTCCTGGCACATCTAGAGGCGTACGTGGCGACGGCGGAGGAGGCGAGCTTCTCCCGGGCTGCCGACCGGCTCGCTATCGCCCAGCCGCTGCTCAGCCGTCGGATCAAGACACTGGAGGAGCACTTCGGCGGCGCGCTGTTCGACCGGTCGCGGCGGCAGATCGCGGTCACCGAGCTGGGCACGCTGCTGCTGCCCTACGCGCGGGACGTGCTGGACCGGACCCAGCGGCTGCGGCAGGTCGCCCGCTCGGCCCGGCACTCCCGGGTGCGCGCGGTCGGAGTGCCGGCGGACTGCGCCCCGGCCGCGCTGGCCCGGGCCATCCGCGCCGGGACCGAGCGCGGGATCACCCTCGGCATGCGGGAACTGCCGCCCCTGGAGCGGGTCTCCGGGCTGGCCGACGGTTCGCTCGGGTACGCGCTGCTGCGGGTCGGTCCGGAGCAGGCCGCGTTCCGGGTGCCGCTGGGCCTCGCGTCCGCGCCGGGACCGGACGGCTCGGGGGACGGGGCGCGGCCGCGTACGGTCCACCTCGAAACGCTGCGGCCGCGCCGCGGTCGGGCCGCCGGGCCTGGCACCCCGCCACCGCTCCTGCTGCTGACGGAGGATCACGTGCCGTATTTCGAGGACCGGTTGGCGCGGGCCGCCGCGCGTGCCGGGCTGCCCGACGGCCGGGTCCGGCCGGCCGGCCCGGCGGCCACCGCGCTGGCCGAGACGCTGGCCGGGCGCGCGCTGCTGCTGTGCACCGAACCGTTCGCCCGGCAGCACGGGGCGCACTGGGAGCCCCTGGCCGACCGTGCGCTGCACCGGGGGTACGACGTGGGCGCCACCCCGGGCCGCGACGGCGCGGGAGGGGTGCCGGGCTGGCTGACCGCGCTGCTCGCGTCGGCCGTGGGCGCCGCACCCGCCGGGCGCGGCGGCCCGGAGCCCGGGTCCGGGGACGCGGACGCCCCCGCGCGGCTGGCGGCGCGCGGATGAGCGCGGCAGCGGTGCACCACCCGGTGTACGCGGGGGACGACGCCGCCCTCCTGGGCGTCGCCGAGGCGATCGCCGCCGACTGGGCGGCGCTGGGCGTCCGCGGCTCCTTCCTCGCCCGGAACCTCGGCACGGGCGAGGAACTGGGCTTCGACATCGAGGAGTCGACACCGCTGGCCTCGGTGGCGAAGGTCCCGCTCGCCCTGGTGGTGCTGGACCGGATCGCGGCCGGGGAACTCGATCCGGCGCTGCCGGTGACGGTGGATCCGGGCACCAGCAGCGTGGGCCCCACCGGGCTCGCCGCCTTCCGGCACCCGGCCACCGTGGCCGTCGGCGATCTTCTCCTGCTGATGCTGTCGGTGAGCGACAACGCCGCGGCCGACGCGCTGCTGGACCTGGTGCCCCCGGCACAGGTCGATGCGCGGCTGCGCGCCTGGGGCTGCGCCGGGATCCGGGTGCGGCACCGGATGAACCACCTCTACGAGTGCGCCGCCGGCGCCGCGGGCAACGACTTCTCCCTCGCGCTCGAACTGGCCGTCCGGGACGAAGGGGCGGGCCGGCACACCATCGAGACCCTGGACCCGGCCCGTGCCAACGCCGGCTCGGCTGCGGCGCTCGTCGGCCTGCTGCACCGGGTGTGGTGCGACGAGATCGCCGCTCCCCGGGCGACGGCGGAGCTGCGCCGGCTGATGGGGCTCCAGGTGTTCACCCAGCGGCTGGCGAGCGACCTGCGCGCGGACACCCTGCGGTGGAGCGGCAAGACCGGCACCTTTCTGCATCTGCGGCACGAGATCGGCGTGGTCGAGGCCGAGTCCGGGGACCGGGTGGCGATGGCGGCGCTGACGCGCGCGGGCCGCCGCGCGGGGCTCGCCGCGGACATCGACCTGGCGATCGGGGTGGCGGCACGGGAGGCGTTCGAGGCGTTGCGCTGCGGCTGAGGGTTTCCGTACTAGCCGGCTCGGCCCGGTGCCCGGTGTCCGCCGTCAGGGCAGCAGCCGCTGTTCCTTCGCCACCGCGACCGCGCCCGCTCGGGTGTCCACGCCGAGTTTGTCGTAGATGCGGCGCAGATGGGTCTTGACCGTGGCCTCGCTGATGTAGAGCGCGCGGGCGATGGCGTGGTTGGGCAGGCCCTGGGAGAGGTGGGCGAGGATGTCGCGTTCGCGCGGGGTGAGGGTGGGGCGCGGGTTGCGGAGCCGGGACATGACGCGGTCGGCGACCGGCGGCGAGAGCGCCGGGCGGCCCTGGGCGGCGGCGTGGATCGCCGTGAAGAGGTCCTCGGCGCGCTCGGCCTTCAGCAGATAGCCGGTGGCGCCGGCCTCGATGGCGCGGGTGACATCGGCGTCGGTGTCGTAGGTGGTCAGCACCAGGACGTGCGGGGCCGGGGGCGCGGCGCGCAGCCGGCGGGTGGTCTCGACGCCGTCGATGCCCTCGCCCAGTTGCAGATCCATCAGCACGACGTCCGGGCCGGTCCTGCGGGCGAGGGCGAGCGCCTCCTCGCCGCTGCCCGCCTCGCCGACGACCTCGATGTCCGGCGCGCTGTCCAGCAGCGCCAGCAGGCCGGCGCGTACGACGGCGTGGTCGTCGCAGACGAGGATGCGCACCGGTGTCCGCGCGGCCGTCTCGGGGGTGCGGGTCATCTCGGCTCCAAGGGGATCGCCGCCGACAGTGCCGTGCCCTCGCCAGGCGCCGACTCCAGGGTGAGGGTGCCGCCCAGCTGGCGCAGCCGGGCGCGGATGGCGGGCAGGCCGTGGCCGCGCCGCTCGGCCGCGCCGCAGGAGGCGGCCGTCCGGGCGGCCGCGGTACCCGGGTCGAAGCCGCGGCCGTCGTCCGTGACGTCGAGGACGATCTGGTCGTCCAGGCAGGTCAGGGTGAGGGTGGCGGTGCCGGCCGCCGCGTGTTCGCGCACGTTGGCGAGGGCGCCCTGGGCGATGCGCAGCAGGGCCGACTCCACGGGGGCGGGCAGCGGCCGCGGCAGGCTGCCCTCGGCGTGCACCCGGACGGTGAGCGCCGCTGTCGTCTCGCGCTCGGCGACGGCGTGCAGGGCCTGGAGCAGGCCGCCGCCCTCGGCCAGGTCGGCCGGGGTCAGGTCGTGGACGAAGCGGCGGGCCTCGGCGAGGCTGCGCTCGGCGATCGCCGCGGCGGTGCGGACGTGGTCCCGGGCCGTGCCGGGCGCGGTCTCCCACAGCCGGTCGGCCGCCTGGAGCAGCATCCGCTGGCTGGACAGGCCCTGGGCGAGGGTGTCGTGGATCTCCCGGGCGAGCCGTTCGCGTTCGGCGAGGGTGCCTTCGCGGCGCTCGGTGGCGGCGAGGGTGCGCCGGGTGCGGACCAGGTCGTCGATCAGGGCGTCCTGGCGGCCGGCCTGGCGCTGCATGACGACGAAGACGGTGGTGGCCACGGCGGCCACCGCGGGCGGCGCCAGCAGCAGGTTCGGGTCCGGCCAGCCGGCCAGGCTGAGCTGGGCGGCCACGGCGAGCGCGGTCAGCAGGGCGACCAGCGGGATCGCGGCGCGCGCCGGGAGGGTGCGCAGGCCGGTGTAGAAGAGCGGGACCGCGCACCAGGCGAAGCTCGGGGCGAGGACGACGAGCAGCGCCCAGCCGTCCACGACCAGGCCGAGCCAGGTCAGGCGGCGCGGGGTGGGCCGGGTGCCGAGGGCGGGGCCGAGGACGTAGAGCACGGCCAGCAGCACGGACAGGGCGATCACCCAGGGGGTGTGCGGTCCGTCGGCGTGCCGGGCCAGGTAGCGGGCGAGGGACGCGGACAGCAGCACGAAGAAGGCGGTGTGCATGACGACGGTGAGGGCACGGGCGTCGTCGCGCTCGGGTACGGCCACGGCCTTCACCTCCCTCGGTTCCGCGCTGAACTGGGCAAACACCCTCCATTGTGCCCAGGTCCGGGGTGTGCTGGGTCATCCGATCGGATGACCCCGGGGACGACCGGTCCGCCGACGGGGTGCTGCCCTTTCCGGGCCGAGGATCGGTGCAGGGAGCGATTCCGCCCCCGCACCGGCTCTCCTGGAGGTTCTCAGCATGCCCAGCCGCAAGAAGTCGTCCGGCCGTACCCGTGTCCTCGCGGGCGGTGCCGCCCTGGCCGTCGTCGGCGCCGGTGTGATCGGCACGGTCGCCGCCAACGCCGCCGACTCCACGGCCGCGGCCCCGGCCGCCGCACCGGTGGCGGCCCGAGGCGGCGAACTGACCCAGAGCACGCATCTGACCCTGGATGCCGCCACGAAGGCGGCGCGGGCCGCGGTGGAGGCCGCCGAGAAGGACGGCCGGCAGGTGTCCGTGGCCGTCGTCGACCGCAACGGCAACACCGTGGTCACCCTGCGCGGGGACGGTGCCGGTCCGCAGTCGTACGAGTCCGCCGAGCGCAAGGCGTTCACCGCGGTGTCCTGGAACGCGCCGACCTCGGAGCTGGCCAAGCGGCTGGCGCAGGCGCCGAACCTGAAGGACATCCCGGGCACGCTGTTCCTCGCGGGCGGCACGCCGGTGACCGCCAAGGGCGCCCCGGTCGCGGGCATCGGTGTCGCGGGCGCCCCGTCGGGCGACCTGGACGAGCAGTACGCGAAGGCGGGCGCCGCGGCGCTCGGCCACTGACCGTCCGTCCGGGCCGGTGACCCCGGCCGGCCCGGAAACGGTCGGCCGGCTGACCCCGAAACGGTCGGCCGGCCCCGAGACGGTCGGCCGGCCGGCCCCGAAACGGTCGGCCGGCCCCGAAACGGGACGTCCGGACCCGCCCCACCGGGCGGGTCCGGACGTCCTCAGCGGTGGCCGTGGCGGGCCGGATCAGACGAGGTCGAACCGGTCCGCGTTCATGACCTTCACCCAGGCGGCGACGAAGTCCTTCACGAACTTCTCCTTCGCGTCGTCAGAGGCGTACACCTCGGCGACGGCACGCAGTTCGGAGTTCGAGCCGAAGACCAGGTCCGCACGGGTGCCGGTCCACTTGACCGCGCCGGAGGCGTCGCGGGCCTCGAACTCGTCCTGCGCGGAGGACGTCGACTTCCACTCCGTGTCCAGGTCGAGCAGGTTGACGAAGAAGTCGTTCGTCAGCGTGCCCGGCCGCTCGGTGAGGACGCCGTGCTTGGAGCCGTTGTGGTTGGCGCCGAGGACGCGCAGACCACCGACGAGGACGGTCATCTCGGGGGCGCTCAGCGTGAGCAGATTCGCCTTGTCGACCAGCAGGAACTCGGCCGGCAGCCGGTTGCCCTTGCCGACGTAGTTGCGGAAGCCGTCGGCGACCGGCTCGATCGCGGCGAACGACTCGACGTCGGTCTGCTCCTGCGAGGCGTCGACCCGGCCCGGCGCGAACGGCACCTCGACCTCGACGCCGCCGTCCTTGGCCGCCTTCTCGACGGCCGCGGAGCCCGCGAGCACGATCAGGTCGGCCAGCGAGACCTGCTTGGCGCCCTTGGCGTTGAAGGACTGCTGGACGCCCTCCAGGGTGCGCAGCACGTGGGCCAGCTCGTCCGGGTTGTTGACCTCCCAGTTCCGCTGCGGCTCCAGGCGGATCCGGCCGCCGTTGGCGCCGCCCCGCTTGTCGCTGCCGCGGAAGGAGGAGGCGGCGGCCCATGCGGCGGAGACGAGCTGCGGGACGGTGAGGCCCGAGCCGAGGATCTCCGTCTTGAGGGCGGCGATGTCCGCGGCGTCGACCGGCTCACCGGTGGGCTGCGGCAGCGGGTCCTGCCAGAGCAGCTCCTCGGCGGGGACCTCCGGGCCGAGGTAGCGGACGACCGGGCCCATGTCGCGGTGCGTCAGCTTGTACCAGGCGCGGGCGAAGGCGTCCGCGAACTCCGCGGGGTTCTCGTAGAAGCGCCGGGCGATCGGCTCGTAGATCGGGTCGTAGCGCAGGGAGAGGTCGGTGGTGAGCATCCGCGGGCGGTGCTTCTTCTCCGGGTCGAACGCGTCCGGGATGCTCTCCGGGGCGTCCTTGGCCACCCACTGGTTCGCGCCGGCCGGGCTCTGGGTCAGCTCGTACTCGTACTCGAAGAGGTTCTTGAAGAAGCCGTTGCCCCACTGGGTCGGCGTCGAGGTCCAGATGACCTCGAGACCACTGGTGATGGCGTCCTTGCCGACGCCCGTGCCGTAGCTGCTGCGCCAGCCAAGGCCCATCTGCTCCAGCGGGGCGTCCTCGGGGTCGACGCCGACGCTGTCCGCCGGGCCCGCGCCGTGGGTCTTGCCGAAGGTGTGGCCGCCGGCGATGAGGGCGACGGTCTCCTCGTCGTTCATCGCCATCCGGCGGAAGGTCTCGCGGATGTCGCGGGCCGCGGCGATCGGGTCCGGGTTGCCGTTGGGGCCCTCGGGGTTGACGTAGATGAGGCCCATCTGGACCGCGGCCAGCGGGTTCTCCAGCTCGCGGTCGCCGGTGTAGCGCGCGTCGCCGAGCCACTCGGTCTCGGGGCCCCAGTAGACGTCCTCGTCGGGCTCCCACTCGTCGACCCGGCCGCCGGCGAAGCCGAAGGTCTCGAAGCCCATCGTCTCCAGCGCGACGTTGCCCGTGAGCACCATCAGGTCGGCCCAGGAGATGTTCTTGCCGTACTTCTTCTTCACCGGCCAGAGCAGCCGGCGGGCCTTGTCCAGGCTCACGTTGTCCGGCCAGCTGTTGAGCGGCGCGAAGCGCTGCTGGCCGCTGCCGGCGCCGCCGCGGCCGTCGCTGATGCGGTACGTACCGGCGCTGTGCCAGGCCATCCGGATCATGAGCGGGCCGTAGTTGCCGAAGTCGGCGGGCCACCAGTCCTTCGATGTGGTCAGTACCTCGGCGATGTCACGCTTCACCGCGGCGAGGTCCAGGGAATTGAAGGCCTCGCGATAGTCGAAGTCCTCGCCGAGCGGATTGGCCACCACCGGGTTCTTGGCAAGGATCTTCAGGTTGAGCCGCTCCGGCCACCACTGGCGGTTGCCACCGCCCTGGGTGGGGTGCGCGGCACGGCCATGGGCGACGGGGCAGCCGCCCGCTCCCTCCGTCTTCGCGTCTGCGATGATCGCGTCGTGGTTCTCAGTCATGGCAATCCTTCCGAACTGTGCGGAACTCGGTGCTCAGGAACTGCGGCCGTTGGAACAGTGGGGGCAAAGACCCCAGTAGACGACCTCGGCTTCCTCGATGACGAAGCCGCGGTCGTCGGAGGCGGTCAGGCACGGCGCGTCGCCGACGGCGCAGTCGACGTCGGCTACGGCACCGCATGACCGGCACACGATGTGATGGTGGTTGTCGCCCACGCGCCCCTCGAACCGGGCCGGGTGACCGGCCGGCTCGATCCGGCGGACGAGCCCTGCGGCGGTCAGCGCGTGAAGGGCCTCGTAGACAGCTTGTACGGAGATGTGGCCTACGCGATCGCGGACTCCGGAGGCGATCGCCTCGACGCCGAGGTGGTCGCCGTCCCGGACGGTCTCCAGCAGCGCGACGCGGGCCGCCGTCACGCGCAGACCGGCACCGCGGAGCTCCTCGGCGGTGGTCGGTGTCGGGGAGGCGGTCATAGGGCCGAACCTACCCTCAGAAACACGAAGGGTTCAAGAAAACTAACCATCCAATTTTGGTCGCGCGGCGTCGCCCGCCGACCGCCTCCGCCCGGCCGCCCGGCCCCGTCGGCACGCCGGACCGATTGTTTGCGCGTGAATTTGCCATCGCACACTCGCGCTCGGTGTGGCACGGCGGGGCGAGGGGCGGCCCTTAGGGCGGGGCGGGGCATGCTCGCATCATGTGCCCCGGTCCCGGCGACGGTCGCGCGGCGAGCCGGACGGTCCTCCGAAGGGGTGACGGGGCGCACGGACGCGTGCCCGCCGACCCCGGCGCGCGGACGGCACGGGGATTCGGCGGGCACGCCGGGTTCAGCGGGCACGCCGGGTTCAGCGGGCACGCCGGGTTCAGCGGGTGCGCGGGCGGCCGGTCCGTGCGGACCGGTAGCGGCGGGCCAGGGCGTGGAATGCCTGCTTGGGCTCCCAGTGCCAGCCGGAGGCGGGGTCGTCCGGGCGGTCCTTGAGGGTCTTCGTGAGGGAGTAGCTCGCCATGTCGAGGTCGTGGCGCGGGTCCCCCGGGCGGTGCGGGGCGTCGGGGGTCACGAACTCGAACGCCATCGCCGCGTACACGTCCACCGCGGCGAAGGCGTCGAGGAGTTGCAGGAGGTACGCCGCCTGGGTGCGCTCGCTGCGGACCAGGTCGCCCTTGATCTCCGGGGGCTCCTTCGTGTTGTCGACGATGTCCCAGCCCATGCCGGCCGTCCGGGGCGCCCCGACATAGGCGCAGGTACCGAACTCGGTGACGGCCAGCGGCTTGCCCCAGCGCAGATAGCGGCTCAACTCCCGTACGTAGTCGGCCTTGTGCGGGAAGTACGAGTAGTAGTCGATGCCCACGATGTCGAACAGGCCCCAGTCGACCTCGTCGTCCTGTGCGGCGGCGTAGCTCAGCCTGCCCCGGAAGACGGACCGGCCCACCGCGGCGGCCTTCGCGGTGAAGCGGTCGAGGCGGCGCTGCATGGCGACGGGGTCCACCGTGCCGTCGAGCAGGTTCCGGATGCGCTCGAAGACGTCGTCGCCCGGGACGATCCCGGGCACAAAGAGCCAGAACTCGCAGCCCACGCTGAGGTCCACGGCCGCGCCGTGCCGGCGCAGCCGTTCCGCGAACCGGCCGGTCTCGGCAAGGTGTTCCAGGATGTCCCGCTCCGGGGCGTCGCCGAGGGTCGGCTGGAGCCAGACCCGCAGTCCGCGCTCGGCCGCCTCGCCGGCGGTGGCCGTGAGGCGTTCCACGCCGTCGCCCGTCACGTCGACGGTGTCGGCGTACAACTCGTCGCGGATGACCCGGATGTCCTCCCGCATCCGGGCCGTACTGAAGGCCGTACCCGGTGTCTCTCCGGCGCCGACGGTGTACACGACTCCGTGGTGACGCGGTCCGGGCGGCGCCGCCCCGGCCCGGCCCGCCGGCAGCACGGCCGCGGCAAGGCCCGCGGACGCCATACCGGCCAGGAACTGCGCACGCTTGATCCCCTGGTTCCTCTGCATACGGTCACCCTGCCGGGCCCGGCCGCGGCGGCGCCGCCCGCCGACGGTCTAGGGAGCGCGGCCGATGGGCGGGACTTGGCCGCCGAAAGGCGCTGCCCGGCCGCCGAAAGTCGCGGTGTGCACCCACCCTGGCAGGAATTCAGATCACCTGAAAAGGAACATAACGCCCTTAGGGTGAGAGACTCGGACTCTGTCATCGAGGTGGCCTTGGACGACGTGGAGAGGGACGCCGGTGGACCTGGACGCCGTCGCCGACGAGCTGTACGGGCTGCGGCCGGACGAGTTCGTGGCCGCCCGCGACCGCCGTGCCCTGGCCGCCCGCGAGGCCGGTGACCAGGCCCTGGCCAAAGGGATCGGTGCGTTGCGCCGGCCGAGTCTGGCCGCCTGGGTCGGCAATCTGCTGGTGCGCCGCCGGCCGGAGGAGGTCCGGCCGCTGCTCGTGCTCGGCGAGGAGCTGCGCCGCGCGCACCGGGAACTGGACGGGGCACGGCTGCGCGCCCTGGCCCGGCGGCGGAACGAAGTGATCGGCGCGCTCGGCCGGCAGGCAGCGGAGCTGGCCGCCGAGGCCGGGCGTCCGGTGGGCGAGGACGTCCGGCGGGAGGTCACGGAGACCCTGCACGCCGTACTCGCCGATCCGGACGCGGCGCGCGAGTGGGCGGCGGGCCGACTGGTGAAACCGCTCGGCTCCGCTGTCGGGTTCCCTGCGGCCGACGAGGCCCTCCTCGGCCGTCGACCGACGCCACCGCCGTCCGAGTCGGCGGAGCCCGCGCGGGACGAGGACCGCGAGGAGGGTCAGGGTCCGGATCAGGGGCAGAGCCGGGGGCAGGAACGGCGTCGGCGCTCCGCCGGGGCACCGGAGACGGCGCGCGGGACTGAGCGGGGGTCTCGGGCGCGGAGGACGGAGGGGCACCGGGGCCCCGCCGAGGACCGGGAGAAGGCCCGGGCCGCCGAGCGCGAGCGACAGGCACGGGAGACCGGGGAGCGCCGGCGCCGCACCGCGGCCCGGGAGCAGGCGCGCGCGGCTGAGCGGGAGCTTCGGTCGCGGGAGGCGGAGGCCGAGGCGGCCGGGCGGGCGGCGGAGCGGGCAGGCGCCCGGGTGACGGAGGCGGAAGCGCGGGTCCATGGCCTGCGGGAGCGGTTGCGGGAAGCCGAGGAGGCACAGCGCCGGGCGCGGGCCGGCGAGCGGGAGGCGCGGGAAGGGGTACGGCAGGCCGACCGGGCCGTCCGGGACGCCCGGCGCCGCGCCGGGACAGCCGCCGGGCAGGCGGAGCGGGCGGCGGGCGGAAACGCCGAGGGGTAGGTCCGCGGACTGCTGCGAGCTGGACAGCCGAGGGGTAGGTCGGCGGACGGCTGAGGGCGGGCCTGCCAAGGGAGCGGACCGGCAGACGGCTGCGGCCGGCCCACCAAGGCACAGGGCCAAGAGACGGCCACGGCCGGACCACCAAGGCACAGGGCCAAGAGACGGCCACGGCCGGACCACCAAGGGAGAGGACCGGCAGACGGCTGCCGGCCGGACCACCAAGGGAGAGGACCGGCAGACGGCTGCCGGCCGGCCCCCCATAGGGCAGGGCCAGCAGGCGGCTGAGGCCCGGACCGCCGAGGGGCGGACCGACGGGCGGGTGTCGGGGAGGCCGCTGGGGCAGCCGGCGGGTGGTCCTGCGGCCGGCTCGCCGGGGACGAGCCCGACGGGGCCGTCCGGGACGCCCGGCGCCGCGCCGGGACAGGCTCCGGGCAGGCGGAGCTGGCGGCTGGCGGCTGGCGGCTGGCGGCTGGCGGCTGGCGGGAACGCCCAGGGATAGGTTCGGCGAACGGCTGCGGTCCGGCCCGCCAAGGGGCAGGGCCAGCGGACGGCCACGGCCCGGACCCTCAAACGGCAGGGCCAGCAGGCAGCCGCGGCACGGACCGCCGAGGGAGCGGACCGGTGGGCGGGTGTCGGGGAGGTCGTTCGGGCAGCCGGCGGGCCGTCCTGCGGCCGGCTCGCCGGGGACGGGCGCGCGTGCGTCGCACCCCGCGCGAGGCCCCGCTGCCGCAGGGCGAGCGTCCCGTCGCCGTCGCGCTCCGCGTGATCACTCGTGCGGGTGCACCCAGTCCCGCCGTCCGTGGCATGGACAGCGGTCCGTCGTTCGGCAGCAGTGTGATGTTTGCTGCGCGACGTGATGGACCGTGGGTGGACGGGCAACTTTCCCCGTCATGCCCCACGCGAACCTTCTGCGGCAGGTGATGTGATGACCACGGCGACGACCCGGGCGCTCCGGACGCCGCCCGCCCGAACCGGGGCGGCGACCGCCGGGGGCTCCCCGCCGTCCGCCCTGCCCGCCCTGCCGTCCCTCACTGGCCTGCGCTGGATGGCGGCGCTGCTGGTGTTCGGACTGCACGTGCACAACTTCGGCTACTTCGGCGGCAGAGGGGGCCGCCTGATGGGCTGGGGCTTCGGTGCCGGCGCCACCGGAGTGTCGTTCTTCTTCGTGCTGTCCGGATTCGTACTGACCTGGTCGGCGCGGCCCCGGGACCGCGCGCTCGCCTTCTGGCGGCGGCGCGTCGCCCGGGTGTACCCCGTGCACCTGGTCACCCTCGCGGTCGCGTTCGTCCTGGCGCGCACGCTGACCCACCAGGCGCCGCCGACGCCGAAGCAGGCCGTGGCGAACGCGCTGCTGCTCCACTCGTGGTGGCACCCGTGGTGGCAGACGCTGAACCCGGTGAGCTGGTCCCTGGCCTGCGAGGCGTTCTTCTACGCCGCCTTCCCGCTGCTGATCCTGCTGCTGCGCCGGCTCGGCGCGCGCGGCTGCACCGCGCTGGGCGCTCTCGTGGTGGCGGCGGTCCTGGTGCTCGGCCGGGCGGAGGCCCACCACTGGTGGACCCAGTCGATCTATTCGTTCCCGGCGGCACGGCTGCCCGAGTTCGTGCTCGGCGCGGTCGCCGCGCGGCTCGTGCTGCTCGGCCGCTGGCGCGGACCGGGCCTGGAGGCGTCGCTCGCGCTGGCCGTCATCGGCTACTTCCTGGTCCCGCAGGTCACGACCGGCTTCTCCGCGACCGTGTGCACCATCGTCGGGTTCGCCCTGCTCATCCCCGCGGCGGCGGTCGCCGACCTGCACGGGCTGCCGTCCCTGTGGCGGCGCCGGCGGATGGTGCGCCTGGGCGAGCTGTCGTTCGCCTTCTACATGATCCATCTGCTGGTGCTGCGCGCCGGGACAACCGTGCTGGGCACCCGGCCGCACTTCGGTGTCCTGGCCGGGACCGCGGTCACCGCGGTCGCGTTCGCCGTGTCGCTCGCTCTGTCCTGGGTGCTGTACGAGGCGGTGGAGCGCCCTGCGCGCCGCCTTCTCCTGCGCCGCCGCCGGCCTGCCCCGGCTGCGGCACCTGACTGAGCGGTGCGGCGCACCGCCGTCCGGGTCGGGGTGTCGCCGGGACGGCCGTGCGCCGGCCCCTGGGCACGGGGGGGGCCGGCGCACGGTGGGCGTCACTGCTGGACGCAGACGTTGCCGGCGGCCGCGTTGAGCAGGGCGACGATGTCGATGGTGTTGCCGCACAGGTTGATCGGGATGTTCAGGGGGATCTGGATGACGTTGCCCGAGAGGACGCCGGGGCTGTTGGCCGCGGTTCCGGTCGTCGGGCCAGGGTCGGCGGCGGCGGCACCGCCCGCGCCGGCCAGCGCAAGGACCCCGGTGAGTACGGCGGTGGTGGCGTAGCTGCGAAGACGCATGTTCTGCCTCACTGGTTGGCGTTGGGACGCTTCCATCACACCGGGGGCGTGCGCGGTCCGCCTCTCCGGGTACGCCGTTCGGGACGGGCGCCGTACCGGCACCCTCGCTGCGGGGTGCGGTACCGGCGGCCCCCGGGCCGGGCGCGGCCGGGACCGGGCGTCACGGGGATGCCCGGCAGGGGTGAAGTCGGGTCGTCAACCGTCGGGTTGCTCGGACGACAGGCCCGTCGGACGCGCTGTCCGGACCCGGGGAACCGCCGGCCGGGCCGGGCGGCCCCGCCGGGAACGTGTTCGTCGGCGGGGCCGGTCTCCCGGCCCGGAGCGGGCGGACACTCGGCCGCCCGCAGCGGCCACCCTAGGCACGGAAACCGCTCGGCGCAGGTCGGGGCGGCCAGGGCGAAGCGTGCCGCGGCAAGTCCGTTCGGGTGACCGCCGGCCCGTGGAACAGGGCGGGTGCTACGGGAAGGAGGTCACCTTGGACGGGACGGTGCTGGTGCCCGAGGTGGCCGCGCCGGTGCTGTTCACGACGTGCGCGTACTGGCCGTTGCCGCCGAGGGAGATCACCAGGAGGTCGTGCATCTTGATGCCGCCGGTCTGCGGTACCTGGAAGCCGTGTGCCTGCACGATCGACGGATCGGCCGTGTAGTTGCAGTAGCTGCCCAGGCCCCAGGCCTCATGGGTGGTGACGGAGTCGGCGACCTTGTAGGCCGCGTAGCCGACGATGCCGTCGTGGGTGACGGCGGCGGCGTTCGGGGCGTCGTACGCCTTCTCGTTCTGGAAGAAGATCGTCCGGCCGCGTTCGCCGTTCCAGTAGACGTCGTACTTGTTGAAGTGCTCGACGAACAGGCCGGTGGCGAGGACGTCGTCGCCGTTCACCCGCAGGCCGTAGTCGGCGCGGTTGGTGTCCCAGCCGACTCCGCTGCCGTGGTCGGCCCGCCAGATCCAGGTGTGGTCGATGATGACGTCGTCGCTGTCGACGACCACGGAATTGGTGGCGAGGCCCGCTCCCGCGCCGCCGATGCGGACGAACACGTCCTGCATGGTGGTGGGGTTGGCCGCGTGGTCGGCGCCTGCGCCGGGGGTGCCGATGCGCAGCAGGGTGTCGGAGGCGACCGCGCCCGCGTCGATCAGGAATCCGGCGAGCTTCACCCCGTCGACGTCGGCGACGTGCAGGGCGTCGACGCCGTTGTCGGGGACGAGGGTGGCGAGGCCGAGACCGAGGACGACGGTGTTGGCGCGGGTGACGTCGATGGTCTGGTCGAGGTGGTAGACGCCGGGCGTGAACAGGAGGTTGAGGCCCTGGTCGAGGGCGGCGTTGATGGTGGCTGCCGTGGCGCCTGGCTTGACGACGTAGAACTGGTCGAGCGGGAGGGACGTGCCCGCGTCGGCCGGCCAGGAGACGCCCCGGGCGGCGGTGCGCCTGGCGGGGACGAAGACCTTGTAGTCGCCGCCGTCCAGGTAGAGGAACGGCTTCTCGCGGGAGACCGGGGTGGTGTCCAGGGTGGTGTACGGGCCGCTGTCGAAGTCGGTCGCCGGTGCGCCCTGGACGCCGGAGAACGTCATGTTCCAGACGCCGTTGGTCCAGCCGCCGACCGAGCTGTCGCGGGTGTACCACTGCTGCTGGGAGTACGGGCCGACGGTGCCGTCGATCTTGGAGTCCGCGATGTAGCCGCCGGAGGCCCAGCCGTAGCCGTTGGGGGCGAGGTTGAGGCCGCCCTGCAGGTGGATGCGGCGGAACGGGGCGGCCTGGGCGACGGCCCAGCGGTCGGTGCCGTTGGACGGCTTGATGGCGAGGTTCTCCGCCGAGCGCCAGAAGTTCTGGGTGGCGTTGCCGTTGAACCAGCCCGCGTCGACCGTGACGTCACCGTTGATCTGGGTGTCGTCGGGGTTCAGGCCGAGCCCGGAGATCGAGGTGTAGAAGCCGATCTGGGCGTTGATGCCGTTGTAGGTGCCGGGCTTGAGCAGGAACTGGTAGCGGCCGGTGCCGAACTGGGCTGATTCCTGCCGGGCGAAGACGTCGTCGAACTTCTGCTGGAGGTTCGGGGTCGAGGGGTCCACGACGATGACGTTCGGGCCGAGGTCGCCGCCGCCCTGGACCGGCGGGACGCCGGTGGAGCCGGTGTGCACGGCGAACTCCCACAGCGAGTAGCCGTAGCCCGTGCCGCGTGCGGTGCCGTGGACGCGGACGTAGCGGCCCTTGCCGCTGACGTCGTAGGAGGCGGTACCGCCGCCCGCTCCGGTGACGCTCTTCAGCGTGCTCCAGTTCTGGCCGTCCGAGGAGGCCTGGAGCTGGAAGTCCTTGCCGTAGGCGGCCTCCCAGTTCAGGTCGACCCCGCACAGGTCCTTGACGGCGCCGAGGTCCACCTGGAGCCACTGGGGGTCGGCGGCCTGGCTCGACCAGCGGGTCGCGGTGCTGCCGTCGAAGGCGGCGGAGGCGGGGGTGCCGGCGTTCTCGGTGGAGGAGGCGGTCGCGGGCCTGCCCTGGGCGGCGTTCGCGGTGTCGCAGCGGGGCTGGGTGCCGCTCGCGGTCCCGAACACCTGGAACTCCCAGAGGGAGTAGCCCCATGCGGTGGCGCGGTGCACGCCCTGCACGCGGACGTAGCGGCCGGTGCCGGACACGTCGAGGGTGTCGACGCCGCCGTCGGAGCCGGTGACCGACTTCAGGTCGGTCCAGGCGGTCCCGTCCGGGGAGATCTGGACCTTGTAGTCCTTGCCGTAGGCGGTCTCCCAGTCGAGGACCACCTGGGTGACCGAGGAACTGGCGCCCAGGTCGACCTGGACCCACTGGTCGTCGGTGGCGGCGGAGGACCAGCGGGTGCCGGTGTCGCCGTCGACGGCCCGGGCGGCCGCGGTGCCGTAGTTCTCCTCCGACGACGCGGTGGCCGTCTTCCCCTGGGACAGGGGGGTTTCGGCCGCGGTGGCCGAGGGGTGCGCGGTGGGCAGGGCGATCAACGCGGCCGTGGCGGCCAGCGCGATGCCCAGGGCTCTCAGTCTCATGCAGCGGCTCCAGAAGGGGATCAGGGGTCGACGAACCGGCCCCAAGGCTTAGTTCATGTTTTGATTTAAGTGATGAACCAAGCCGTCCACAAGCCTTGGGAAGCAATGAGCTGGAACGGGAAACGGGAGCGGCCGTGCCCGCCGGTGACGGCAGGCTCAGAACCGCAGCCGCTGCCCGCGGCCCAGGACGCGATGCGGATCGTGGCGCCGTTTGGCGTCCGCGAAGGACTGCCATCCACCGCCGTAATGGTCCCGCCAGTCGTCGGCGGAGAGCGGGAGGGCGTTGACGGGGTAGGCGACGGCGCCCGCTGCCCGGGCCAGGTCATAGGCGGTGCGGTTGGCCGCGACCATCCGCGCCGCCGTCTCGGGACGGCCGGCCGGTGCCGTGCGCAGCAGGGCGAACAGCCACAGGATGTCACCGGACGGGCGGCGCAGGAGCGGCGCGCGCAACCGGCCGGCGAGCAGCGGGTACAGCAGGACGAGGCCGGTGGCGCGCAGATCGGCGAAGGCGGGGTCGGCGAGCACGGAGCGGACGACGGACTCGGCGCTGTCGTGCGCAAGCAGCAGGTTGAGCCACGGGTGCGGATGCAGCCACTCCCCCGTCGCCCGCAGGGCCTCCTCGTCGGTGTCGACGCGGTGGGCGAACTCGGCGTACCCGAGGTCGGCCGCCTCCACGGTGCCGGGGTCGTGGCAGAGCCCGTCGAGCAGCGGGCCGTCGTCGGGCGGGCGGGCGCCGTCGTACGGGGCCACCGCCTCGATCATGTACTGCCAGCCGTGCTCGCCCACCGGCCTTGCCTGGCCCTCCAGATGGAGGAAGCGTCCTTCCTCGGCGAGCCGTCGCTGGTCGGCGAGGTAGCGGGGGAGGTCGTCGTGGAAGAGGCAGTAGCGGCGGACGCGTTCGGGGGCGGGGACGAGGCGGAGGGTGGCCGCGAGGACGACGGCGCACTGGCCGAGTCCGGCGAGGACGGCGTGGAACAGCGCCGGGTCCCGGCCGGGCGAGCAGACGCGGTGCTCCCCCGCCCCGGTCACCACCTCCAGCTCCAGCACCTGGTCCGCGACCAGGCC
Source organism: Streptomyces sp. NPDC015171 (assembly GCF_043079545.1). Classification (NCBI taxonomy): domain Bacteria; kingdom Bacillati; phylum Actinomycetota; class Actinomycetes; order Kitasatosporales; family Streptomycetaceae; genus Streptomyces; species Streptomyces sp. NPDC015171. The sequence continues at coordinate 513,294 of NZ_JBIBUO010000003.1, read as the reverse complement.
GTGCCGGTGGGTGGCGCCGCCGAGGCCGCCGGCGGACAGGACACCGCCGACGCCCGAGCCCAGGTAGTCGGTGAGGACCGGGGGCGTACGGCCGTGCGGCAGGGTCGCGGCGAGCACCTCCCGCCACAACGCGCCCGCCTGCACGGTGACCTGATCGTCCATGACCGGGCCGACGCGGTTCATGGCGCGCAGGTCGAGGACGATCCCGTCGGCCGCCTGGCTCTGGCCGAACAGGGCGTGGCCGCCGGCCCGCACCCCGACCGGGATGTGCCGCGGCCCGGCGAACTCCAGCAGTTCCCGGACCTGGTCGGCGGACCGGGGGCGCAGCACGGCCAGCGGTGTCGCGCGCACGAGGTGCCCGAAGTCCTCGGCGGCTGCCCGCAGGGTCTTTGGGCGGGTGTCGAGGGCCTGGTCGAAGCGGGCGGCGAGGTCGTCGGCCAGGGGCATGCGGGCATCACATCAGACGGGGGCGCGTTCCGTCGAGACCGCCTCGGCCCGGGCGGGGGCGTCCGCCGGGTGCGCCCGCTGTCGCTCGACGAGTTCCAGCAGGGCGGCGTGCGTCTCGGCGTCGGCCGCGGCGATCAGCCCGCCCGCGCCGGTGTGCACCGGCTCGCCGTGCAGTCCGGTCACCGTGCAGCCCGCGGCCCGGCACAGCGCGATGCCCGCGGCGAAGTGCACGCTGTCGGCCAGGTGGCCGTCGGTGACGTAGGCGGCCCGGCGCCCGGCGGCCACCCAGGCCACCGCGAGGGTGCTGGAGATCACCCGGGGCCGGAAGCGGGCGGCGAAGCCCGGCTCGGCGAGCAGGCGGGCCGGGTGGAAGCCGGGCGCGTTCGGGAACGGCGGGTCGAGGTTGACGTCCACCAGCGCGGACCCGGCCGCGGGCGCCAGTTCCGTGTCGGCGCCGTCCCGGCGGACCAGGGCCCGCTCGCCGTCGGTCCAGAACACCTCGCCGCCGAACGGGTCGGCCGTCGCCGCCGCGGTCACCTCCGAGCCCGCTCGCAGCGCGACGTTCACGCAGGCGAGCGGGGTGCGGACGGCGTAGTTGAGGGTGCCGCACAGCGGGTCGACCAGCCAGCGGCGGTGCGCCGCCGCCGTGCCGGTGTGGCCGCTCTCCTCGGCCGTGACCGCGTCCTCGGGCCGGGCGGCGCGCAGGACGTCGAGGACGGCCCGTTCCGCCGCGAGGTCCGCCTCCGTGGCGAAGTCGCCGGCGGACTTCTCGTGGCGGGCCAGCCGCCGGCCGTACAGCTCGCGCACCACCGCCGCGCCCGCCTCGGCCGCGGTCACGGCCAGCAGGGCGTCGGACTCCCCGTTGATCATCTGCATGGTCGCAGCATAGGAGGGAAGTCGGCGAGATGGCACGGGAGTCGGCCCGGGCGCCGTGCCGGCGGGGGTGCCGGCGCGGGGCCCGGGCCGGGTGGTCAGGTTCCGGCCGGGGTGAAGGAGAGGGTCTGTTCGGCCGCGGTGCGGCCGCCGCCCACGGAGGTGCGGGCGGTGTCCGTCCAGGTGCGCGGCGGAGTGGTCTCGGCGAGCCGGCCGGACGTCGCGGAGAGGCCGAGCACCAGCCCGCTGTAGCGGTTGACCAGGCGGTAGGCGCCCGCGCCCGAGGCGCCGGGAATCACGAACCACTGCTGTCCGACGGCCGGTCCGCCGGTCCGGGCCGCGGTGGCCGTGGGCTTGGCGCCCCAGGCGCGGCCGGCCGTCCGCGTCGAGTCGACGCCCAGCAGCCGGCCGGTCGCCTTGTTGGTGAGGGTGTAGGCGCCGTCGCCGGTCGGTGCGAAGGTCCACACCGCGCGGGCGGAGCCGGTGGAGCGGGACAGCGAGGTGACGGCGGAGCCGCCGGACGCCTGGGCGAGGACCCGGCCGGTGCCGCCGGCGACGCGGTAGCCGCGGCCGGTGTGCACCGGCGGGGCGGCCGGGGCGGCGGAGTCGACGGTGAGGTCGACGTACTCGCCGGAGGCGTCGTGGGAGCAGCCGAAGGAGCAGTAGGCGCGGAAGCTCCTGCCGACCACGGCGGAGCCGGTGCGGCTGGCACTGTCCAGGAACCAGCGGTACCAGGAGGCGGTGGTGTAGTCGCCGGTGTCACCGATGAGTTCCCATTTCTGGGTGGCCAGATCGTCGGTGGCGTACAGGTACTGGGGTGCGTCACCGCTCTGGTCGACGCCCTGCGGTGTGCCGATGTAGCGGCCTAGATAGGCGTCGTAGGCGATGTTCAGCACGAACAGCGGGGAGGTCGGGGGCATTTTACCGGCCGCGATCTGCTCGGCGGCGGTACCGGTGCTGCCCGGGTCGTACTCGGCGGCGGCCGGGGTGTAGCCGGTGGGGTGGCCGGCGTCGACCGGGACCATGTTGCTCTCCCGGCCGCCGGTGCCGGGCTGGGACCAGGAGCCGTCGTACCACTTGCGCCAGGAGCCGGGCGCCATCTTCGCGGCGATCGGGGCGCGGGCCACATGCTCGTAGAACGCCTTCCAGCCACCGCTCTTGTCGACGATCCGGGAGCCGTAATAGACGTAGAAGTAGCCGGAGGCGGTGTCGACGAACAGGCGCTGGTCGCCGTCGCCGTAGGAGTACGTCTGGTGCGGGAAGGCCGTGGTGTCCCCGCGCTTCGTGCTGTACGGCGAGGTGATCACATGGTCCTTGACGGTCCAGGTGCGGCCCCGGTCGGCGGAGACGGCGTAGTCGATGGCGTCGTAGTGGAGCCCGTCGCCGAAGGGCTGCGGGGTGAACTCGTTGTGCACCAGGCCGTACCAGTCACCGGTGTCGGGGTCGATCCACACCCCGGAAAGGTCGCAGTAGTTCTTCTGCGCGTACCCCGAGCCGCTCGGCGCGTACGTCGACTCCCGGCCGGTGGGGCTGTTGTTGCACCGCCAGGTGGTGTCGTCGTTGCGGTCGGCCGGGTTGGCCGGGTTCACCGCCGTGCTGAGCGTCCGGTCGAAGGCGGCGGTGTCGAAGTCCTTGCCGGTGTAGAAGTCCCAGACCCGCGGGTCGTCGGCGCCGTAGAGCGCGGCGGACTGCTGGTAGTGGAAGGTGCCGTCCCGGTCGACGTACGGGGTGGCGGGGGTGTCCGTGGGGTGGCCGAACGGTACCGGGGTGCCCACGGTCACCGTGTAGCCGGCGGCGCCGGGGGACGTGGCCTGGGCGGGGGACGCGGTGCCGCCGCCCAGGACGAGGGCGACGGCCGCGGCCACGGCGCCGCCAGTTCTGCTCAACAGTCGCACGGGTGCTCCTTGTTGCCGAAGGACCGGTTGCCCGGAACGATCCGGCCCCGGCGCCGCTCCGGCAATGGACTCCCGTGCGTGGCCACTTGCACTTTCGTGCGCGAATACCGACTGGAGCCACCGGCTTCGCGCACGGCTCGCGGGTCAGTACGGCTCGGGCGGGACGGCGGACAGCGGGGTGTCCCAGGCCAGTTGGCGGATCAGCCGCTCGTCGGGCCCGGCGGCGCGGTCCTTGCCGGGTGCCGGGCGAGACGGGGTACCGGTGCCGCGGGAGAGGCCGCCGCTGACGGTGGTGTTGTGCTCCACGCGCGGCCGGCGGTGCCGTTCGTACGCGGCCGACGCGGTCTCCGGTTCGGGCAGGTCGCGCAGGGCCTTCGCCAGGACGACGGCGTCCTCCAGGGCCATCGAGGCGCCCTGGCCGGTCGCCGGGGAGGCGGCGTGGGCCGCGTCGCCGATGAGCAGGGCGCGTCCGGTGTGCCAGGGGATGCCGAGCGGCACTTCCGTGGCGTTGGTGACCATGATCGCCTCGTCGCAGGCCTCGACCAGTCCCGCGGCGGGCGTGCTGTCCTTGCGCAGCAGCGGCAGCAGTTGCTCGCGCAGCACGGCGGGCGGCGCGGCGGGCGCTCCGGCGGGCAGCGGGTCGCCGCCGACGCGGGCGAACCAGTACGTCTCCCCGGCCGGGGACACCGCGTACCCGAACGCGGTCGCGCTGCCCCGCACCATGGTGATGGCCCCGGCAGGCCCGGGTCCCGGTCCTGCTGCGGCGCCGGTGTAGCCGTAGTAGACCCGCTGGCCCGCGTACTGGGGCCGGATCCCCGGCTGGAGCAGCCGGCGCACGGTGGAGTGCAGGCCGTCGGCGCCGATGAGCAGGTCGCCGGTGGCCGTGGTGCCGTCGGCGAAGCGGGCGGTGATGCCGTCCGGGCCGTCCGTCACGGACTCCAGCCGGACGCCGTGGCGCAGCGGGATGCCGCGCCGGAGCGTCTCGCCCTGCAGGGCCGCGTTGAGGGCGCCGCGGAGCAGGCAGCGGTAGCGCAGGGCAGGGTCGTCCGCCTCGCCGAGCGGTCTGCGGGCCACCTCGGTGCCCTCGCTGTCGAGCAGCCGCAGCGAAGTCAGCGGAAAACCGACGGGCGTGACCGCGTCGATGGCGCCCAGCTGGGCCAGCGCGCGCATGCCGTCGCTCGCCAGGGTCAGGAAGGCGCCGATGTCCTCGGCCGTGTCGGGGTGTGCCTCGAACACGCTGACGTCGAAGCCCGCCTTGTGCAGCCCCAGGGCGGTCGCGGTCCCCGCGATGCCCCCGCCGATCACCAGTACCTTCATCGCACCCGCTCCGGTCCCGTCCCGCCTCCGCGTGCCCGCGGGGGCCGTGCCCATCTAACGGCAGCGGCGGCCACGACGGCCCCCTCGGGGCCGAGTTCCGGACAGGGCACCCGGTCACCGCCGCCCGGCGGGGGCTCATGGGGTGTGCGGGGGTGCGTGCGAACGCTCGCGGGGGCGTGCGGCCGCAGGTCCCGGGCCCGTGCGCCGCGGGCGACCGGCCGGCGGCGCGGTGCCGCGTGAACCGCTGCCGGGTCGCGTGCCGACGGCGCTGTGCACCGGCACGCCCCTCGTGTGACGGGTCGACTCCGTTGAATTGGGTACGTCCCGGCCATGCGGGTGAGTGTGGTGGATGCGGGGTCGCACACGGTCCGACTGGTGATCGCAGACGTGGAGGGAGGCGTTCCGCTGCCGGTGCACACCGTCAAGTGGAAGCTGCGCCTGTCCGAACAGGTCGGTCCGGACGGGACGATCGCCGACGAGGCGGTGCAGTGGCTGATCGAGGCGGTGGCCGCGGCGGGCGCCACGGCACGGCGGTGGCATGCGGCGGGGCCGCTCGCCTTCGCCACCACCGTGGTGCGCAACGCCCCCAATCGCCATGAGGTGTTACAGCGGGTCGCCTCCGGCACCGGCATCCGTATGTGCACCCTGCCCGGCGAGACGGAGGCCGAGCTGACCTTCCTGGCGGCCCGCCGCTGGCTGGGGTGGAAGGCGGGCCCCCTCGCCCTGCTCGACATCGGCGGCGGCTCGCTGGAGGTGGCCTTCGGCCGGGGCCGGCTGCCCGCCTTCGCCGCGTCCCTGCCGCTCGGTGCGAGACGGCTGACCCGGGAGTACCTGGGTGTCCAGGACCCGCCAGGGCCGGGCGAGTTGAAGGAGCTGCGCCGCCGTGTCCGGCACGAACTGCGGGACGTGGCCTCGCGGATCCGCTGGGAGAGTCCGCGCACCGCGGCCGTCACCTCCCGTACGTTCCAGCAGCTGGCCCGGCTGTGCGGGTCCGCGCCCGGCAGGTACGGGCCGTTCGCGGACCGGGAGCTGGCCTGCCGGGATCTGCGCGAGGCGGTGCGGGCGCTCTCCGCGCTGCCCGCGGCCCACCGCGCCCAGTTGCCCGGGATCTCCGCCCCGCGCGCCGAGCAGAGCCTGGCCGGGGCGGTCGTCGCGCACACGGCGCTGAAACTCATGGGCCTGCGCCGGGCCGTCGTGTGCCCCTGGGCGATCCGCGAGGGTGTGCTGCTGCGCTATGTCGAGGACGGCGCGGACTGGTGGACGGACGCCACCGGCGAAACGGCGACCGCCGTGACACCGGCCCCCGCGGCGGCCCTGCGCATCGCCGGCCCGCCGGCGTGACGGAGGGCGCGGTCCGGGGCCGGGGCGCACAGGCCGCGGCGGGCCGCTCTGCGGGCTTCGCACCGTGACGGCGGGCTCGGTCCAGGCCCGGGTGCGCGGGATGCGCAGTCCGACGGCGGGCATCCTCGTCGCGGGCGACACGATCGCCGCCGTCGGGCCTCGCCTCGACGCCGGCGACGCCGTGGTCGTGGTCGCCGCCGGCACGATCCTCACCCCCGGCTTCGTGGACACCCACCGGCACGCCTGGCAGGCCCAGCTGCGCCGGATCATGCCGGACGTGGACGACCTCGGCGGCTACATCAGCGCCACCCCGGGCCGGTACGCCCCGGTCTACCGGCCCGAGGACATGTACGTCGGCACCAGACTTGCCGCCCTGACCGCGCTGGACAGCGGCATCACCACCCTGCTCGACTTCTCCCGCAACTCCCGCACCCGCGAGCACACCGACGCCGCGGTGGAGGCCCTCCGCGACACCGGGATCCGCGGCGTGCACGCCTCCATGGGCCCGCACTTCGGCGACGGGGACCGGCAGTGGCCCGGCTACCTGGCCCGGGGGGTGCTCGACGTCGACCTGTCCGCCCTGCGCGAGCAGGTCCATGCCTCGCGCGCCCATGTGCTCGGCGCCTCGGCTGCCTGAGCGGCGCCTTCAGGTCCGCGGGGCCGCCCCGCCGTTCCGTGCGGCCGGGAGTCTCGTCGCCCGCGCACGGCCCGCGCCCTACAGGGGGCTCGGCGTGATCATCGCGAACGGGGCGCCCTGCGGGTCGGTGACCACGGTCATCCGCCCGGCCATCATGTCGAACGGCGGGACCAGCACATTGCCACCGCCCCTGATCAGGGCGTCCGCGGTGGAGTCCACGTCGTCGACCGCGAAGTAGGTCAGCCAGTGCGGCGGGGTGCCCGGCGGATCCTCGGCGAGCCGCGTGGCACCGCCGACGGTCCGCCCGCCGACCTGCAGCTCCCAGTAGGAGTCAGCGCCCTCCAGTGGCTGGATCCCGATGCCGAGCGCCTCGCCGTAGAAGGCGGTGGCGGCGCCCACGTCGCTGGTGTGCAGCTCGTTCCAGATCAGCGCGCCGGCCTCGTTGACCACCCGCGCGCCGGAGAACTCGCCGGGCTGCCAGACCCCGAACACCGCGCCCTGCGGGTCGGCGGCGATCAGCATCCGGCCGAGCACGCCGACGTCCATCACCGGGGCGAGCAGCGTTCCGCCGGCGCCGACGATCGCCTCCTGGGTGGCCTCGGCATCGGTGCTGGCCAGGTAGGTGGTCCAGAGGCTCGGGGGCTCCGGAGCGCCCTCGGCGGTCATCGCCGGGCCGATGCCGGCCACGGCCTTGCCGTGGAGGTCGCAGACCGCGTACCCGCCGAACTCGGCCGGGCCCGGCCGGCCCTGCCAGCCGAACAGGTCGCGGTAGAAGTCCAGTGCGGCCTGCTGGTCCTTCGCCATGAGATCGACCCAGCAGGGAGTGCCGGTCGCATAGGGAGTGGTGACTTCGGGCATCTCTGGCTCTTTCTGGTGAGGCCCCCGTCAGTCACCCTCCCGTCACCGACCGGAATCCGCCACCCGACACGCCGCCCGCCGACGCCGCCCGACACGCCGCCCCCGATGCCGCCCGGCGCGGGCGGGGATCCCATGTCGGGCGGCGTCACACGGGCCGCCACCCTGCCCGGATCCAGGGGAATGGACACCGCTCGCGGCGCCCTCGGGGCCTGGCTGCCCGCCGCACCGGGCGCTGGCGACGCGAACGCGCCGCCCCCGGGCCGGGGTTCGCGGCGCGGTCCGGGTCGCCGCCACGGTCCGAGGCACCGTCACGGTCCGGGGCCCCGGCAGGGTCCGCTCGCCCTGGGCGTGCCCGGCGCTCCGGTCATCACCGTGCCGGCCGCGTCGACGGCCGAGGGGAGGGCGTCGAAGCCGGGCCCGGTGCCGGAAGCGCGCTGAACCCGCCGTCGCGGTGCCCGTCCGCACCGTCCTGCCTGTCCGCCCGTGCGGGGGCGCCGCCGTCGGCCGCAGGTCCCGCTGGCTCAGGCGAGCGGCAGCCGCATGATCGTCAGGTCCAGCCAGCGGCCGAACTTGGTTCCGACCTCGCGCACCGTGCCCGCCCGGTCGAACCCGAACCGCTCGTGCAGCCGGATCGAGGCGGTGTTCTCGGCCTCGATGCCGGCGATCATGACGTGGTGGCCTGCCTCGCGCGCCGCGCCGATCAGGGCACCGAGCAGCGCGGAGCCGATGCCCAGCCCGTGCCGGCCCTCGTCGACGTAGACCGAGTCCTCCACCGTGTGACGGTATCCGTCCAGCTCCCGCCACGGGCCGTAGACAGCGAACCCGGCCACCTCGCCGTCCGCCTCGGCCACGAGGGCCGACCCGCGCTCCAGGTGGGCAGCCAGCCAGGCGGCCCCCTCCGCCGGGGACAGCGTCGTCCGCGTCCACAGTGCCGTCGACTCCTCGATCGCCCGGTTGCGGATCGCACGGACGGCCTCGCTGTCGCCCGGCCGTGCGCGCCGCACGGTCACGGTCACGGCAGCCGAGTGCCTCTCGTATATTGGATTCATGTCCAACATAGTAGATCCCCTGGTGGAGCAGATCGCCGAGCGCGTCCGCGCCGAACGGGAGCGCCGTCGCTGGACGCTGGCCCGGCTCGCGGAGGCCTCCGGGGTGTCCCAGGCCATGATCAGCAGGATCGAGCGGGGGGAGAGCAGCCCGACCGCCGTCGTCCTCGGCAAGCTGTCGGCCGCGTTCCAGCTCAGCATCGCCTCGCTGCTCAGCCGCGCCGAAGGGGCACAGGACAGCGCGGAGCCGGTGGCCGCCGGGCATCGCCCGGCCGGTACGGCCGAGTGGTGGCGGGATCCCGGCACCGGCTACCGGCGCCGCCAGATCACGGGCCCGCGCTTCCCCGCCGAGGTCGCAGAGATCCGCCTGCCCGCCGGCGCCCGGGTGCCGTATCCGGCGGCCGCCTTCGCCTTCGTACGCCAGGTGGTCTGGGTCCTCGACGGCCGCCTGACCTTCCATGACGGCGACACGGTGCACGAACTCGGCGCGGGCGACACCATCGAGCTGGGCGAGCCCACCGAGCGCGTCTTCGCCAACACCACCGACGCGGAGTGCCGCTACGCCGTCATCCTCGCCCGCGGCACACAGCCGTGACCCGCCCGCGGCACCGCACGGGTGCGCTGCTGCCGGCCTGTGTCGCCGGGACGGCCATCGCCAACAACTACGCCATCCAGCCCGCGCTCACCAGGGTCGCCGCCGACCTCGGCGTCCCGGTCCCGGTGAGCGGCCTCGTGCCCACCGCCGCGCTCGCCGGTTCGCTGGGCGGATTCGCCCTGCTGCTGCCGCTCACCGACCATCTCGCGCCGCACCGCCTGGTCGCCGCCCAGCTCACCGCGCTGGCCGCCGCCCTCGCCCTCGCCGCGACCGCCACGGGTCCGGCGACGCTCCTGATCGCCTATCTGCTCATCGGCGCGGCCACCAGCGTCGCGGCACAGGCCAGCGGCATCGCGGGCCGGCACGCCCGCCCGGAGCGGCGCGGGGCCGCCGTCGCCACGGTGGCCGCCGGCATGTCGGCCGGCATCCTGCTCAGCCGGCTGGCGGGCGGCGCCCTCACCGATCTCCTCGGCTGGCGGCGGATGCTCCTCGTCTTCGCCGCCCTCGCCCTGCTCGGCGCGATCGCCGCCGGCGCGCTCCTGCCCCGGCGGCGCCCACGCCCCGACCACGGCTACCGTGCCGCTCTCGCCTCGCTGCCCCCGCTGCTGCGCGCGTTCCCGCTCCTGCGACGCGCGGTGGTCGTCGGCGGGCTGTGGTACTTCGCCTTCAACCTCATATGGGTCGCGCTCGCGCTCGCCCTGGCCGGACCGCCGTACTCCCTCGATCCCACCGCGATCGGCCTGTACAGCCTGGCCGGAGCCCTCGGTCTGGCGGTCCTGCCGTTCACCGGCCGCCTCACCGACCGGCACACCCCGGCCGCCGTGATCACCGGCTGCGTGCTGGCCGCCGCGGCGGGCACGGCCCTGCTGGCCGCAGGTCCGGACACCCCGCCCGCCGTCGTCCTCGGCCTCGCCCTCTTCGACGCCGGCTGCTTCGCGGCCCAGGCGGCCAACATGAGCCGCGTCATCGCCCTCGACCCGGCTCGCTCCGGCAGCCTCACCAGTGTCTATCTCGTCCTGTACTTCACGATCGGTGCCATCGGCACCGCCCTCGCCGCACCACTGCTCGGCGCCCTGGGCTGGCGCGGCACCACTCTCACCGCCCTGGCCGCGCTTCTCCTCGCCGCCTTCCTGGCACCGACCGGACGGCGGCCGACGCCCGGCGAGCCGCCCCAGGTGGCCGACCGCTCTCCAGGTGGCCGACCGCTCTCCCGTACCGCCCGCACCGCGCTGAGCGCCGCCACCCGGCAGCGGACAACGGACAACCGGCAACAGGCGGCGGCCAGCAGACAGCAGACGACTGGCAAACCGTGACCGCACCCGGATCGGAGCGCCGCCCGCTCACCCCAACCCGGCCCGCCGCTCCTCAACCCGAGCGCGGCGGCGGCCGGGTGTCGGTGGCCGCGGCGGACTCGCGGCCCCGGGTCCGCAGGGCGCCCACCGACCTCAGCAGCCGGTCGGCCGGCTCGCGCAGCCCGGGGTGGGCCAGCACCGTGTTCCGCAGGCCGCGGACCGGACGGCGCCAGAGGCGGCGGGCCAGGGCCACCGGGTGCGGGCGGACGGCGAATCCCTCGCCGACCCGCAGCTCCCGGGTCTTCAGCCAGTTCTTGTACTCCTTGTCGCCGCGGCCGAGGTCCACCAGGGTCACCCCGTGCCGGGCCGCCGCCTCGGCCGTCCGCAGATGCATCATCAACCCGGGTGAATAGGCGGGCAGTTCGGGATCGTAGGCGGTGAACCAGGCCGCGAGGACGGTGCTCGACCGGGGGCCGAAGTGGGCGGCGACCGGACGGTCCCCCGCGTAGAGCACGGACAGCACTCCGGTGAAGTGCTCCTCGCGCACACCGGACAGGTGGTCGACCAGGCCGACGATCCACGGCCGGGCGAACCGGTCCATGCGGCCGGTCCTGCGGTACTGGGCGGACTTCCACCGCATGAGCGTGCGCAGCACCCGGGGGTCCCGCTCGTCGAACTCGAACCGCACCTCGCCGACGTCCCGGCCGAGCCGGCGCTCCTTCTTCAGGGTCGTCTTGGCCAGCCCCGGATAGGCGCCGCGCAGCCACTCCGCGTACGTGCCGTCGCCCGGTTTCACATCGATCACCGGTGAGGCGAAGGTGCCGGTGACATGGGGCTCGAACGGCCGCTGTTCCCGGACGAGATGGTCGAACTCGTAGCTGCTGAGCCCGCAGGCCCGCAGCAGTTCCCGCGCGTTCCAGCCGACCCCGGGCCGGTGCACGAGGGCCTGGCAGTCGGAGAGACCGAGCCCGACGGCCCGGCCGGTGCCGAACGCGCCCCGCTCGTACGGGAGGAAGCCGACCGGCTGCCCGCCCTCCCTGAGGACCGCCACGCGCACCCCGCCGCGGAACCGGTCCACCCCGATGGCGAACTCCGGTGCCAGGAAGGGGTTGGCGTACTCGGGCGACTCGTCCATCGCGCGGTGCCAGGCCCCGCGCACCTCGTCCGTCAGCTCACCGGGTCTGTGGACGGTGATCTCCATTCAGCTCCCCCCACGACGCGCCGGGCGCGTCCCGAACCGTAGGACAAGGGCCAAACCTGGCGAATCAGCCCGCACACTGTCAAGGGTGCCTCAGGCGACTTGCGTTCGCCACGGGTATGCGGATTCCCGTGACGCGTGCGGACAGATACCGCACGACAGATCCCGAGGACATCGCTTCGGCGCGCTGACCGTGCGCGCCCTCGCCGACGCCGGCCACACCGTCTACGCGGGCATCCGGCAGCCCGCGACGCGCAACGCGCCCGCCGTGGCCGACCTGGACCGGTACGCGGCCGTGCACCGCGTGTCGCCGCACGCGGTCGAACTCGACGTGCTCGGCCAGGACTCCGCCGGCGCGGCCGTCGCCCGGGTGCTGGCCGCCGAGGGCCGCCTGGACGTGGTGGTCCGCAACGCGGGCCACACGGTCACGGGACCCGCCGGGGCCTTCGCCCCCGCACAGCTGGCGGACCTGTACGACGTCAATGTGCTCGGGGCCCAGCGGGTGAACCGGGCCGCGCTGCCCCACCTGCGGGAACGGGGCAAGGGCCCGCCGGTGTGGATCGGCAGCTCCAGCACCCGGGGCGGCTGCCCGCCCGTTCCTGGCGCCGTACTTCGCCGCGAAGGCCGCGATGGACGCGCTGGCGGTGAGCTACGCCGCCGAGCTGATCCGGTCCGGCATCGACACCGCGATCGTCGTGCCCGGCGCGTTCACCTCGGGCACCCAGCACTTCGCGCACGCGGGCTCGCCCGCCGACCCCGGACGCGCCGCGGCGTACGACGGGCGCTACGGCGCCCTGCCGGCCGGTCTCGACGAGCGTCTGGCGGCGCTCGTGCCGCCGGAGGCGGACGTGGCCGGGGTCGCCCGGGCCGTCGTACGCCTGGTGGACCTGCCCGCGGGCGGCCGGCCGCCGCGCACCCATGTGGATCCCGGCCGGGACGGCAGCGAGGTGGTGTCGGCGGGCGCCGACCGCGTCCGCGCCGAGTTCTTCCGCCGGGCCGGTCTCGACGACCTGCTCACCCCGGGCAGTTCCCTCTGACCGCCCCCGCCCCCGCCCCCGCTCCGGCTCCGGCTCCGGCCCCGGCCTCGGCTCAAGGAGACATCCCCGTGCCGGGCGGGCCGGTCATCGGCGGCGACGGTATTGACATGCACCTGCTTCAACCCCGAGGCTTCGTGCGTGAAGTTGCTCGATAGAGGCTCCTTTCGAGCGGTTCCGAGCAACATCACGTAAGAACAGTCAGTCCGCGAAGGTGCGAGGGAGCTGTTCCGCCGTGCAAAGACCACGAAGACTGCGCCGCCGTGTGCCGTGGCCGGCCTGGATACCGCTGGGGCTGGCGGGCATCCTGGCCGGGACGGCGCTCACCGCCCCGGCCGAGGCCGCCGCCACCGCGTCCGGCGCCGTACTCGACCCCGACCACAGCAGCGTCAGCTGGCAGAGCCCGCGCTACGCCGAGGGCACCGGCACCGGCCCCGAGAAGTGCCCCGCCGCCGACGCCGACCCCGACAACAAGGTCTGCGACCGCTTCGACCTGACCGTCTCCGTGCCGGCCGGCTACTGGGACGACAACCCCGAGGGCGGCATCCCGCTGTCGATCACCTGGGAGCACCCCTCGGACGACTTCGACCTGTACGTCTACGACGACCACGGCAAGCAGGTGGCGTCCAGCGCGGGCACCGCCGACCCCGAGGCCACGGTGATCCCGCGGGCCTCGGGCACGTACCACGTGCTCGTGGTGCCCTACGACGTGCACGACAACTCCTTCACCGGCACCGCCTATCTGCCCGCGACCACGGACGCCGGTGATCTCACGTCCTTCTCGGGCCGCGACGGCAGCTACACCATCGGGGCGGGCGCGCTCACGGCCCGCGCCGACTTCCTGACGGGCGGCCGGCTCCGGCTCCAGGCGGACCCGTCGGGCAGGCTGAGCGATCCGGCGGGCACGGCCATCGTGCGCGAGCGGCCCGCGCTCCAGCGGCACACCACGTCCTTCGACGCGGGCGCCTACTACGGCATCCGCTCCCCCCAGGCCGTGCTGCGCGTGTACAAGAAGCCGCTGCGGTTCGGGCTGTACAAGCCGGACAACCGCACCCGGATCTGGCAGGAGGACAAGCCGCTTCGCTGGTCCACCGGCGGGATGCGGCAGAGCCTTCAGCGCGGAGCCGGCGAGCAGTTCTTCGGCGGCGGCGAGCAGAACGGCAGCTTCTCGCACCGCGGGCAGACGATGTACGTCGCCAACAGCTTCGACTGGGACGAGGGCGGCTACAACAACTCCCAGCCGTTCTACCTCTCCAGCGCGGGCTACGGCGTCTTCCGCAACACCTTCGCGCCGGGCGTGTACACCTTCGGCTCGCCGGTGACGACCGGGCAGCAGGAACGGCGCCTCGACGCCTACTACTTCCTCGGTGACGCCAAGCGGGTCATCGGCGCGTACACCCAGCTGGTGGGCAAGCCGTTCATGCCGCCGGTGTACGGACTCGAACCGGGCGACTCGGACTGCTATCTGCACAACGCCAACCGGGGCGAGCGGCACACCCTGGACGCGCTGAAGATCGCCGACGGCTACACCCAGCACCAGATGCCGCTCGGCTGGATGCTGGTCAACGACGGCTACGGCTGCGGGTACGAGAACCTGGAGCAGACCGCGAAGGGCCTCCAGGACCACGACGCCCAGCTCGGCCTGTGGACCCAGGACGGCATCGACAAGCTGGCCGACCAGGTCAAGGCGGGCCAGCGGGTGGCCAAGCTGGACGTGGCCTGGGTCGGCAACGGCTACAAGTTCGCGCTGGACGCGTGCGACGCGGCGAAGAAGGGGATCGAGGACAACAGCGACGCGCGCGGCTTCGTCTGGCTGCCGGTGTCCTGGGCGGGCGCCCAGCGCTGCGGGGTGCTGTGGAGCGGCGACCAGAAACTGTCGTGGGACTACATCCGCTGGCAGATCCCGACGTACGCCGGGGCGACGATGTCCGGTATCGCGTACAACACCGGTGACATCGGCAGCATCTACCGCCACGACGCCGAGATGTACGCCCGCGACCTCCAGTGGAAGGCGTTCCTTCCGGCCGTCATGACCATGGACGGCTGGGCCAGCGACCTCACCACGGGCAAGCCCGCCGACCAGCAGCCGTGGCTCGACGGCGAGCCGTACACCTCCGTCAACCGCAAGTACCTCCAGCTGAAGGAACGGCTGCTGCCGTACATGTACACGCTGTCCGCGCAGGCGGCGAAGACGGGGGTGGGCGCGGTGCGTCCGCTGTGGCTGGAGTACCCGGACGACCCGGCCACCCTGGGCGCGCAGGCGAAGTACGAGTTCCTCTCCGGCCCCGACTTCCTCGTCGCGCCGGTGTACGAGGACTCCGACACGCGCGACGGCATCTACCTGCCGAAGGGCACCTGGACGGACTATTGGACCGGCCGCACCTACCGGGGCCCGACCACGCTCGACGGCTATCACGCCCCGCTGGACACCCTGCCGCTGTTCGTGCGCGAGGGCGCGATCGTCCCCATGTGGCCCAAGGGGACGACGAGTTGGAAGAGCCGCGACCGGCACGAGCTGGACTGGGACCTGTACCCGGCGGCGCGCGGCAGCAGCCACTACACCCTGTACGAGGACGACGGCGTGACGCGCGACTTCACCAAGGGCGCCGCGGCGACCCAGCGGGTGGCGCTGCGCCGGGACGGCAGGACCACGACCGTGACGGTCGGCGCGAGCAAGGGCGACTACGCGGGCAAGGTGGACGCGCGGTCGTACCGGTTCACCGTGCACGGCGGTCCGGCACCCGCGCGGGTCCTGCTGGGCGGGCGCCAACTGCCCGCCTCCGCCTGGTCGTACGACGCGGACACCCGGGTCACGACCGTCACCACCCCGGCCCGGCCGCTGGACCGAGAGTTCACGGTGCGGCTGGTCGGCGAGAGGTAAAGAGAGCGTATGGTCTAGTCCAAAGAGTGAGTTGGTCTAGTCCAACTCATTGACGTGACCTCAACAGCTCGCAGAGGGTGGGGCTCCCCGTTCCGGGGTCCCACCCTCTGGAGGCACGTATGAGACGTCTTCGGGCATGTCTGGGCGCGGCCGCGGCCGTCAGCCTCGCCGCCGCCGGCACCACGGCGCTCGTCGCCGGCAGCGCCTCGGGCGCGACCACCGCGCTCAGCAACCGCTGGTACGCCGCCGCCCCCTATCTGATGCCGCTGGACAACGACCCGCCGAACCCGTCCGCCATCATGGACGCCACCGGCCTGAAGGCGTTCCAGCTGGCGTTCGTCCTCGCACCCGACGGCGGCGGCTGCTCGCCGACCTGGGGCGGTACCGCGCCGGTCTCCTCGGACACGGCCGTGCGGTCGGTGATCGACACCATCCGCGCCAAGGGCGGCGACGTCTCGGTCTCCATCGGCGGCTACGGCGGCACCAAGCTCGGCCAGGCCTGCGCGGACCCGGCGTCCACGGCGGCGGCCTACCAGCAGGTCATCACCAAGTACGGGCTGCACGCCATCGACTTCGACCTGGAGGAGCCGGAGTACGAGAACACGGCGGCCATCAGGAACGAGATCGGCGCCGCGAAGATCCTCCAGCAGAACAACCCGGGCCTCTACGTCTCCGTGACCACCGCCGGCACGGCGGACGGCACCGGCTGGTTCGGCAAGCAGATGCTGCTGGAGGCGAAGTCGCAGGGGTTCACGCCGAACAACTTCTCCATCATGCCGTTCGACGGCGGCTTCAACGGGGCGGCCTCGCAGACCGCCGCGCTCACCAACTTCAACACGATCCTCCAGTCCACCTTCGGCTGGGACCAGGCGACGGCCTACGCCCACGAGGGCTTCTCCGGCATGAACGGCCGCAGCGACACCGGCGAGTACTTCTCCCAGGCCGACTTCCAGACCGTGCTCGACTACGCCACGAGCCACAACATGGACCGGTTCACGTTCTGGTCACTGAACCGCGACCGGCAGTGCACCCCGGCCGACAACGGCGGCCGCACGTCCGGCACCTGCTCCAGCGTGACCCAGAACTCCTGGGACTTCGCCGCGTACTCGGTGAAGTTCGCCGGGGTCACCCCGCCGACCACCACGCCCACCCCGACGCCGACCCCCACGCCGACGCCGGGCGCCTGCAAGGCGGCCTGGAGCGGGACGGCGGTGTACACGGCCGGCAACGAGGTCTCGTACCAGCAGCACAACTGGAAGGCCAAGTGGTGGACCCAGAACGAGGCGCCCGGCGCCTCGCAGTGGGGACCGTGGCAGGACGAGGGCGCCTGCTGAACCTCTTGACGTGTCAGGTTCAGACCTTTAGCTTCTCGGGTCACCGGCGACCACGGATGCGTTCAGCGTTCATCATGCTGAACGCATCCTGGTCTGACGAAGGGACCCCCCACATGACTCGCTCACGACTTCTCACGGCGGCCACCACCGCGGGCCTCGTACTCGCCGTCACCGTCCTCGCCACGGGCGGCGCTGACGCCGCCGACCCGCACGTCGCCCCGGGCGGCAACTTCGACCTGTCCGTCTGGCAGCTCCAGGAGCCGGTCGGCTCCCCCGGCAGCCCCACCACCATCCCGTCCTCGCGGCTCCAGGGCGCGAACGGCTACCAGGACGCGTACTTCTACACCGACACCCGCGACGGAGCGATGACGTTCTGGGCGCCCGAGAAGGGCGTGACCACGCCGAACTCGAACTACGCCCGCTCCGAGCTGCGCGAGATGAACCGAAACGGCTCCGCCGCCGACTGGTCGCTGAGCGGCAGTCACCGGCTGAGCGCGACCCTGCGCGTGGTGTCCGTGACCAAGAACGTCTGCGTCGGCCAGATCCACCTCGGCTCCGGCGGTTCCTCCACCAAGCCGCTGGTGGAGCTGTACTACCGCGCGAACGGGGACATCGTGCTCGGCACCGAGGACTCGCCGGCCGGCGGCCAGACCCAGCACCCCGTCGGCCATGTCTCCCTCGGCAAGACCTGGAGCTACACCATCGCCGTGTCCGGCGGCAACACCATCGACCTGACCGTGAACGGCACCACCACCCATTACGCCATACCGTCGTCGTTCAAGCCGTACAAGCAGTACTTCAAGGCCGGCTCCTACAACCAGTCCTCCTCGGACAGCACCACCAACGGCGCCCGCGTGGCCTTCTACGGGCTGACCGTCTCGCACGGCTGACACGCGCCGCGACCTGCGCGAGTGGTGCGAACGGCGGGACGGTCGTAGCGTCGAGGGCACGGTCGGACACGGCACGACGGGTGGGAGCGACCATGCGCGGAACACTGCGGGGAACGGCGGCCACGCTCACGGCGGGAGCCCTGCTGACAGCCGCCATGACCACGGCCACGGCCAGCCCCCCGGCCAACGCCTCGGCACCGCCCGGGACCACCACCGCGGGGCAGTCCGTCCTCGTCGACTGCCTGTGGCATCGCACGGTCCGCCCCGACGACTTCCTGCTGGCCTGCGGCGACGGCAACAGCCGCCTCACCGGACTCCACTGGGACAAGTGGAGTCCGGACGGGGCCACCGCCGTAGGTGTGAACCTGGTCAACGACTGCAAGCCGTACTGCGCGGCCGGCACCTTCCGCGCGTACCCGGTGACCGTCCGGCTCGAAGGGCGGAAGACCTGGAAGAAGCATCCGGAGTTCCAGCGCTTCAGCCGGCTGAGCCTCACCTACCCGGACTCCCGTCCTGAGGGCTACCAGCAGGTCATGAACTACACGCTCTGGGACTGACCGACCGGACCGCGCCGGCACGGCCGCACACCTCGGCCGCACCGGCGCGGTCGGCGCGTCCACGGCGCGTCGACCGCGCGCGGCACGGCGCGGCGTCACCCCGGCGTGCCTCGTACGGTGCGTGCCGGTGGTCCGCGCGGGCGAACCCGCGGCCCCGGCTCCCGCCACCGGTGGCCCGTCCGGCGTCATCTTGGTGTGGCCCCCCACGCCGGCGCGCGCCTCGCGCGCCGACCGAGAAGAGGTCACATGCCCCGATTCCCCCGTCTGACCGCCGCCGCCACGGCCGCGCTCGCGCTCGGTCTGCTCGCCGCCGCGCCCGCGACCAGTGACGAGCCGCTGGTCACCGAGGCCCGCGTCAGCGCCCACTTCGACCTGGCCGCCGGACAGACGCCCGAGAACATCGCGCTCGACGGCGACGGCTCCGCCGACCTGACCTTCGCCCTCGCCCGGCAGGTCGCGCACGTCACCGCCGACGGCGCCACCAGCATCCGCGCGACCCTGCCCGCCGTGGCGCACCCGGCCACCCCGATCGTGACGAGCGCCGCCGTCACCGGCATCGCCCGCGCCCACGACGGCACGCTGTACGTCAACTACGCCACCGGCACCAGCGCGACCGGCGTCTGGCGCCTGCCCCCCGACGGCGGCGCACCGGAGCAGATCGCCGCGCTCCCGGCCGACGGACTGCCCAACGGACTGGCGCTGGACGAGGCCCGGGGCATGCTGTACGTCGCCGACTCGGTACGCGGTACGGTCTGGCGCGTCCCGCGGGCGGGCGGCACGGCCGCGGTCTGGGCGACGGGCGCGGCGCTGGCTCCGCTCCCGGCACCCCCGGCCTACGGCTTCGGCGCCAACGGCATCAAGCTCCGCCGGGACGCCGTATGGGTGTCCAACACCGACCGGGGCACGCTGCTGCGCATCCCCGTCCTCCAGGACGGCTCCGCCGGGCCGGCGGAGACCCGGGCGAACGGGCTCGACGGCGTCGACGACTTCGCCTTCCCCGGGCACGGCAGAAGCGTGCTGGCCGCGCTGAACTCCGGCAGCAGGGTGGTCCTGGTGCGCGCGGACGGCACCGTCACGACCGTGCTCACCGAGGCGGACGGCCTGTCCCATCCGACCGCCGTGGCCGTCCGCGGCCGGACCGTGTACGTGCCCAGCGCCGCCCTGTCCACCCAGCGCGACCCGAACCTCGTCCTCGCCCGCCTGCGCCACTTCATCAGCCGCGGCTAGCCACGGCCCGCGAGCCCGCCCGCGCCCGCGCGGGCGGGCGGCCCGCCGCCCCGCAGGTACCGGGCCTTGATCGTGTGCGACTCACGGTTCCTGGGGATCCGGGCGCCCTGCCGGAGCCGCAGGGCCCGAAGGCGGACGGGATGCCGTTGCGCGACGCGCTCACGGACCCGTCCGCGGGTCCCTTCGAACGCACCGAGGTGCGCCTGCTGTCCGAAGCCCCGTCCGGCGACGTGGGCCGCGGACGGGCACGCCCAGCATCGCCCGCTGCTGCCGCGGCGTCCGGACGAGGGCCTGCGGGTGCTCGTCTCCGGCCGCCGTACGCCGCTGCCCGACGGCGGGCACGGCCGGGCAGGACCTGATCGGCCTGATCGCGGCCGGCTCCGAGGGGCTGACCAGGTCGGAGCTGGCGCTGCTGACGGACCAGCCGCCCTATCAGCCGGAGACGATGCTCAGGGGCGGTGTCGGGCGCCTCCTCGCCGTGCGCGAGGACGCGAAGGCGGCCGAGCCGCGGTTCCGCTTCGCGCACGAGGCGTTGCGCGCGACAGCGGTACAGCAGCTCGGCCCCCGCCTCATGGCAGCCTACGAGGACGACCTGACGCGGCTGTTCGAGGCGGAGCGGGCGGGGCGGCCGTCAGGCCAGCTCCACCAGCAGATCGCCGCCCTCCACCTGCTGGATGCGGTTGATGGCCAGCCGGGAGACACGGCCCGCCTTCGGGGCGGTGATGGTCGCCTCCATCTTCATCGCCTCGATGGTGGCGACCGTGGCACCGGCCGCGACCTCGTCGCCCTCGGTGACCGCCAGGGTGACCACACCGGCGAAGGGCGCCGCCACATGGCCCGGATCGGCACGGTCGGCCTTCTCCGTCACCGGGACGTCGGAGGCGGCTCCCCGGTCACGGACCTGGATGGGCCGCAGCTGGCCGTTGAGCGTCGACATCACGGTGCGCATACCGCGCTCGTCGGCCTCGCCGATCGCCTGCAGCTCGATCAGCAGCCGGACACCCGGGTCCAGGTCGACGGCGTACTCCTTGCCCGGGCGCAGGCCGTAGAAGAACGCCTTGCTGTCCAGCACGCTGGTGTCGCCGAAGCTCTGCCGGTGTGTGTCGAATTCCCGGGTCGGGCCGGGGAACAGCAGCCGGTTGAGGGTGGCCCTGCGGTCCTTCTGCAGCCCCTCGCGGTCCTCGGCGGCCAGCTCGGGCACGGGCTTGGCGGCGGCCCGGCCCTGGAGCGCCTTGGTGCGGAACGGCTCGGGCCAGCCGCCGGGCGGGGTGCCCAGTTCGCCGCGCAGGAATCCGATCACCGAGTCGGGGATGTCGAACTTGTCGGGGGTCGCCTCGAAGGCGTCCGGGGAGACGCCGGCGCCGACCAGGTGCAGGGCCAGGTCGCCGACCACCTTGGAGGACGGGGTGACCTTGACGAGCCGGCCGAGGATGCGGTCGGCGGCGGCGTACATCGCCTCGATGTCCTCGAAGCGGTCGCCGAGGCCGAGGGCGACGGCCTGGGTGCGCAGGTTGGAGAGCTGGCCGCCGGGGATCTCGTGGTGGTAGACGCGCCCGGTCGGCGAGGCGAGGCCCGCCTCGAACGGGGCGTAGACCTTCCGGACGCCCTCCCAGTACGGCTCCAGGTCGCCGACCGCCTGGAGGTCGAGGCCGGTGGGCCGGTCGGAGTGGTCGGTGGCGGCGACGATCGCGGACAGCGACGGCTGGGAGGTCGTACCGGCCATGGAGGCCACCGCGCCGTCGACCGCGTCGGCGCCCGCCTGGATCGCCGCGAGGTAGGTGGCGAGCTGGCCGCCCGCGGTGTCGTGCGTGTGCAGGTGGACCGGCAGGTCGAATTCGCGGCGCAGCGCCGAGACGAGCTTGGCGGCGGCCGGGGCGCGCAGCAGGCCGGCCATGTCCTTGATGGCGAGGACATGGGCGCCGGCCGCCACGATCTGCTCGGCCAGGCGCAGGTAGTAGTCGAGGGTGTAGAGCCGCTCGGCCGGGTCGCCGAGGTCGGCGGTGTAGCAGAGGGCGACCTCGGCGACGGCCGTGCCGGTCTCCCGTACGGCGTCGATGGCGGGGCGCATCTGGCCGACGTCGTTGAGGGCGTCGAAGATGCGGAAGATGTCGATGCCGGTGGCGGCGGCCTCCTGCACGAAGGCGTCGGTCACCTCGGTCGGGTACGGGGTGTAGCCGACGGTGTTGCGGCCGCGCAGCAGCATCTGGAGGCAGATGTTCGGTACCGCCTCGCGCAGGGCGGCGAGCCGCTCCCACGGGTCCTCGGCGAGGAAGCGCAGCGCGACGTCGTAGGTGGCGCCGCCCCAGCACTCCAGGGAGAGCAGCTGCGGGAGGGTGCGGGCGACGGCGGGGGCGACGGCGAGCAGGTCCTTGGTGCGCACCCGGGTGGCGAGCAGGGACTGGTGGGCGTCGCGGAAGGTGGTGTCGGTGACGCCGATGGTCGGCGACTCGCGCAGCCGCCGGGCGAAGCCCTCGGGTCCGAGGTCCACGAGGAGTTGCCGGGATCCGGCGGGCGGCTCGCCCGCGGGCAGCGGCGGCAGCTTGGTCAGCGGGTCGAGCAGATCGGGCCGTTCGCCGTGCGGCTTGTTGACGGTGGTGTCGGCGAGGTAGGTGAGCAGCTTGGTGCCGCGGTCGGCGGAGTGGCGGGCGGTGAGCAGGTGCGGGCGCTGCTCGATGAAGGAGGTGGTGATCCGGCCCGCCTGGAAGTCGGGGTCGTCCAGGACCGCCTGCAGGAACGGGATGTTGGTGGCCACTCCGCGGATGCGGAACTCGGCGACCGCGCGCCGGGCCCGGCCGATCGCGGCGTGGAAGTCACGGCCCCGGCAGGTCAGCTTGACCAGCATGGAGTCGAAGTGCGCGCTGATCTCCGTACCGGCGTGGGTGGTACCGCCGTCGAGGCGGATGCCGGAGCCGCCCGGCGAGCGGTAGGCGCTGATCCGGCCGGTGTCCGGGCGGAAGCCGTTGGCGGGGTCCTCGGTGGTGATACGGCACTGGAGGGCGGCGCCGCGCAGGGTGACGGTGTCCTGGGAGAGGCCGAGGTCGGCGAGGGTCTCGCCGGAGGCGATCCGGAGCTGGGCCTGGACCAGGTCGACGTCGGTGACCTCCTCGGTCACGGTGTGCTCGACCTGGATGCGCGGGTTCATCTCGATGAACACGTGGTTGCCCGAGCGGTCGAGCAGGAACTCGACCGTGCCGGCGTTGCGGTAGCCGATCTCGCGGGCGAAGCGGACGGCGTCGGCGCAGATCCGGTCGCGCAGCTCCGGGTCGAGGTTGGGCGCGGGCGCCAGCTCGATGACCTTCTGGTGGCGGCGCTGGAGCGAGCAGTCGCGCTCGAAGAGGTGGATGACGTTGCCCTCGCCGTCGGCGAGGATCTGCACCTCGATGTGGCGGGGCTCCACGACGGCCTTCTCCAGGAAGACGGTCGGGTCGCCGAACGCGGAGGCGGCCTCGCGGGAGGCGGCCTCGATGGACTCGCGCAGCTGGTCCGGTTCCTCCACGCGGCGCATACCGCGCCCGCCGCCGCCCGCGACCGCCTTGACGAAGACGGGGTAGCCGATCTCCTCGGCGGCACGCACCAGTTCGTCCACGTCGGTGGAGGGCGCGCAGGAGCCGAGGACGGGTACGCCGGCGGCACGGGCGGCGGCGACCGCGCGGGCCTTGTTGCCGGTCAGCTCCAGGGTGGCGGTGCTGGGTCCGACGAAGGTGATGCCCGCCTCCTCGCAGGCGCGGGCCAGTTCGGGGTTCTCGGAGAGGAAGCCGTACCCCGGGTAGACGGCGTCGGCGCCGGCCCGGCGGGCGGCGGCCACGATCTCCTCCACGGAGAGGTAGGCCCGCACCGGGTGACCCGGTTCCCCGATCTCGTAGGCCTCGTCGGCCTTCAGCCGGTGCAGCGAGTTGCGGTCCTCGTGCGGAAACACGGCGACCGTGCGGGCGCCTAGTTCATAGCCCGCCCGGAACGCGCGGATCGCGATCTCTCCACGGTTGGCGACCAGCACCTTGCGGAACATCCTGGATTCCCTTCAGCTGCCTGCCGGCGACGAACACCCTGGTGTCAGCCACGCCCTGCCGTACTCGCGGCCACCTTAGGGGGTGCCCGCACGGGTTGATGTGCGAAAACCATCACATTGACGAGGTGGGCGACGCCACAGGGGCACGCCGTCGCGGCGGCCGGGAGCCGTTGTCGCCGCCATCGCGCGGGGGCGGACGGCGGTTGGCGTCGGACGCGGCACCGCGCACCGGGGCGGCTGTCGCCCTGTCAGGGCGGCGGCGCCAGGCGCCTCGCCCGCCGGCCGACACCGGGCTGGCTCAAGGCGGCCCCGTCCGCCGGAATCCGGACGGCGAAGCCGACGACGCGGGCTCGTGGCGGGTACGGCGTCCGCGTCCAACGGGGCGGGGGCGGGGAGGCTGGGGGCAGGCTGCGCGGAGGCTGGGGGCACAGGCTGCGGGGAGGATGGGGGGCGGTCAGGCCGCGGGGTGCCTGGGGCGGGCGGTGACGCGTTCCGGCCGCGGGGCGCCTGGGGCGGTCGCGCCGCGGGGTGTCGGGGGCGGTTGCGCCGCGGGGTGTCGGGGGCGGTCGCGCCGCGGGGTGTCGGGGGCGGTTGCGCCGCGGGGTGTCGGGGGCGGTCGCGCCGCGGGGTGTCGGGGGCGGTCGCGCCGCGGGGTGTCGGGGGCGGTCGCGCCGCGGGGTGTCGGGGGCGGTTGCGCCGCGGGGTGTCGGGGGCGGTTGCGCCGCATGCTGGGGGGCGGTTGCTCGCGGGGCGAGGACGAGGCCGGGGCAGGCTCCGGCGCGGGGTGGCTCCGGCAGGAGGCGGCTCCGGCAGGGAGCGGCTGGCGGCACGGACTCGGTGCCGGTGCGGGCCCGGTGCCAGGACGGCATGGCACCGGCGCGGCCGGGGCGGGGGGCAGCGGGAGCCGGCCTCGGGTCGTCGGTCGGGACGGCGGCAACACGGAGTCGGATACGGCGCGGGACCGGTGTCGGCGCGGCATGGCACCGGCGCGGCCGGGGCGGGGGCCAGCGGGAGCCGGCCTCGGCTCGTCGCTCGCGGCACCTTGGGGTGCCGCGAGCCCGGCTCTCAAGGGCCCTGACGCGGCTGCTCAGGCACCGTCCGGAGCTTGGTCACCGCCGGGACGCGTGCCGGGCTCCGGGGAGGGCAGATAACTCGCAAGGCCACGCAGGATGATCTCCAGGCCGATGTCGAACCGCTCGTCGGAGGAGTCCGTCACCATCAGACCGCCCAGGGCGCGCAGATGGGGAAAGTCCTCCGCCGGCAGGCTGACGAAGTAGTTCTGCATCTCCTCGGCCATCTCCCTCCAGTCGGGACGGGCCAGGGAGGAGGTGTCACCGCCCTGCCGGGCGGCTCGGTCCGCCCACATGCCCTCCTCCTGCACGAACCCGTCGATGTAGGTGGAGATGAGATCGCCCGCCTCCGCCGCGATGCGGTCGGGCAGCCCGGCGGTGCGGAAGACCCCGAGCAGCCCCTCGACGTGCGGCAACAGCTCTGCGGTGAAGGGGACGTGAGCCATCGAGATCCTGGCCATGTCCCGGTGCGACAGCAGCCGCTGCCGTACCGAGCGGGCGAAGTCCCGCAGCTGCTCCTGCCAGTGCGCGCCGTCCGGCTCGGGCATCACGAAACCGTCGAAGAGCCGGTGGTACATCAGCTCCAGCAGGTCGTCCTTGGAACTGACGTGGGCGTAGAGGGCGGAGACCGTGACTCCCAGCTCGGCGGCCACCTGTCGCATCGACAGCCCGTCCAGCCCCTGCCGGTCCAGCACGGTGAACGCCGCCTCCACGACCCGTTCACGGGACAGCGGGGCACGGGAGGCGACGCGGGCGCGCGGGGGCCGCTCCCGGTCCCACGGGGAAGGCGGAACAGGTGCGGGGGTGCCGGCGGCCTCATCGGTCATGGGGACAGTCTAGGTGCGCGGAGAACACTGTTCTCCTTCAGCGAGCGGCGTTCACCGCATGGGGACGCGAT
This sequence comes from Streptomyces sp. NPDC015171, assembly GCF_043079545.1. Classification (NCBI taxonomy): domain Bacteria; kingdom Bacillati; phylum Actinomycetota; class Actinomycetes; order Kitasatosporales; family Streptomycetaceae; genus Streptomyces; species Streptomyces sp. NPDC015171. The sequence continues at coordinate 487,898 of NZ_JBIBUO010000003.1, read as the reverse complement.
ATATCTTGTCACGGCGCCGCATTGCGCTATATCGTAATGAACAACGTTCACTTGGTGAGCAGTGTTCTGTTAGGCTGAACACTGTTCTCGCCTCGATCGCCCGGATCCCGGGACCGCACCTGGCGAGCCCCGGGCGGTCACGCCCCTTCCGTACATCCCCGTCCTTTTCCACCGCGCCCGCGGACCTCCACGTCGGCGCGGCCCTTCCAGCGAGGAGTTCCGATGTCCACGACCGGTGTCGCGTCCGCCGAGACGCCCACCGACGCGCCCGCGCCCTATCGGTGGCGCTGGATCGCGCTCTTCGTGATCCTCGCGGCCGAGGTGATGGATCTCCTCGACGCGGTCGTCACGAACATCGCCGGCCCCTCCATGCGGGCCGACCTCGGCGGCGGTGCCTCCACCCTGCAATGGCTCGCCGCCGCGTACACCCTCTCGATGGCCGTCGGGCTCGTCACCGGCGGCCGCCTCGGGGACATCCACGGCCGACGCCGTATGTTCCTGGTGGGAGCGGCCGGTTTCACCGCGGGTTCGCTGCTGTGCGCGATATCCGTCAGCCCCGCGATGCTGATCGGGGCGCGCGTCGTGCAGGGCCTGTTCGGCGCGGTGATGCTGCCGCAGGGCCTCGGCATGATCAAGGAGATGTTCCCGCCGAAGGAATCACAGAAGGCCTTCGGGCTCTTCGGCCCGGTCATGGGCCTGTCCGCGGTGTGCGGCCCCATCCTCGCCGGCTGGCTCGTGGACGCCGACTACTTCGGCACCGGCTGGCGGATGATCTTCCTGATCAACCTGCCGCTGGGTGCCGCCGCCCTGCTCGGCGCCGTGCGCTACCTGCCGAAGGGGCGGTCCGGGAGCAAGCCCCGACTCGACATCCCCGGCATGGTCCTGGTCTCGCTCGCGGCCATGCTCATCATCTTCCCGCTGGTCCAGGGCCGCGAGTACGACTGGCCGCTGTGGACGTTCCTGATGATGGCCGCCTCGCTGGCCGTCTTCGCCGCCTTCGGCGTGTACGAGTCGCGCCGCAGCAAGGCCGGCCGGGATCCCCTGGTCGTCCCCACCCTGTTCCGCAAGCGCGGGTTCAGCGGCGGCATGGCCCTCGGGCTCGTCTTCTTCTCGGCCATGCAGGGCTTCATGCTGGTCTTCAACCTGTACACCCAGATCGGTCTCGGCTACTCGCCGCTCAAGGCGGGTCTGGTGATGGTGCCCTGGTCGGGAGGCATGATCGTCGGCTTCGGGCTCGCCCAGGCGGTCGCCCGGTACGGCCGGACGGTGCTCCAGGCCGGCGCACTGGTCATGGCGCTCGGCGTGTTCGGCGTGTGGCTCACCCTCGACAGGGTCGGCAGCGACGTCGGCCCCTGGCAGCTCCTGCCGGCGCTGCTCGTCACGGGCATCGGCATGGGCCTGCTCATGGCGCCGTTCTTCGACATCGTGCTGGCCAGCGTGGAACAGCACGAGACGGGCTCGGCGTCCGGCACGATGACCGCCGTGCAGCAGCTCGGCGGCGCCTTCGGCGTGGCCGTCCTCGGCACCGTGTTCTTCGGCCTGCTGGGCGGCGGTATCGCCACCGCCGTCGACCACCGCTCCGACGGCCTGCGGGACCGGCTCACCGCAGCACACGTCGCACCCGCCGCCCAGGACCGTGTCGTCGCGGACCTGCGCATGTGCGCCTCGGACCGCGCCGTCGCCAAGGACCCGGCGGAGACCCCGGCCTCGTGCGCCCGCCTGGAGAAGGACACCCGGTCGGCGGTGACCTCGCCCGAGGCCGGGGCCCGGGTGCCCGCCGTGCTGGAGGCCACCGCCTCCTCGGCCTTCCGCAGCGGCTTCGGCTCCGTCATGCAGACGGTGCTGTGGATCGTCGAAGGCATGCTCGCCCTCACCTTCCTCCTCGCGTTCCTGCTGCCGCGCCACGCCCGCCCCGAGGAAGCGCCCGGACACTGAGCACCGGACGCTGAGCCGGACGCTGAGCCGGGCATTGAGCACCGGGCACCGAGCCCCGGGCACGACAGCGGCAGCCGACGACGGGCCGGGCCCCCGAGGGAAGGGGCCCGGCCCGCTTCCGCGTCCGCGCGGGGTCCGCCCCGTGGCCCGCCACGAACGGGACCACCGCGCCCCTCGCGGGCACCGGCGCGCTGTTCGAGGGCGCACGGCTCCGGGGACGCTCGCACTCCGGGGCCCCTGGGCACCCCCGCGCGGTCCACGCACACCAGCGACGCACTCCACCGGTGCACGCACACCACCGGCCCGCAGACACCAGCGACGCACTCCACCGGTCCGCGAACCCGGGCGCTCCCGTTCTCCCGCGTCGCGTCCCGACGCCCATGTCCTCCCCCGTGCCGTCGGAGTGAGGGGTCGTCAGGCCGACCGGGCCGCCGCGCCACGGGTGCGCCGATCAGGCCGGCCCGCTCGGCTCCTTCCTCGCCTCGTCCCGCACGGTCGGCGGTGGAGCCGGGGGCGTCCGCGACACCCCCTGTCGTTCGCGGAACGGAGCCGCGGGCCAGGACCCGCAGGGCTCGGCACGGCCGGCGCCGGCCTGCGGGGGCACCCGGGGCGGCACGGCACCCACCGAGGTGGCGGTCCGCGCGGGCGCGGGCGCGGCGGCCGCCAGGGTCCGGGAGGGACCGGGAGCCGGCGAGACGCGTGCGGCCGCGGGCGCATCGGCGACAGAAGACCGCCCGGGCGCCGGCACCGGAGCCGGGGGTGCGCTCCGGGGGAGCAGGGCGGCCGGCAGGGAGCTCACGACGGCGCGGACGTGCTGCCGGCGGCCGTGCAGGAGGCCGAGGACGATCGCCGCGGCGACGGCGATCAGATGCTCGCGCCCGGCCAGGTTGGGTACGGCGACGGACTCCCACACCATCGAGCCGCCGGTCAGCGTGAACACCACGGGCGCGCGGCGGATCACCGAAAGATAGGTGAACAGGCCCACCACGGCCGCCGAGGGCCCGGTGTCGAGCACCTGCCCGGTCTCGGGCGGCAGCCCGAATCCCCACCAGCCGGGCCCCACCGCGATCATCAGCCGGGCGGTGAAGGTGCCGGCCAGGGTGGTGACGTAGGCGATCGCCAGGGTCCGGGCCCGGCCCAGGGCCAGTTCGGCGAGGGCGAAGGCGAGGAACAGCTGGGTGATGCCCGCCCACACCGGCAGGTCGAGCGCCGGGACGTACAGCGACACGGGGGTGCGCAGCAGGGCCAGCCACAGCGGCAGGTCCGCCTGGACGCCGCCGAGCCGCCGCACCCAGAGCTCTCCGGTGGGGTGCTGGGCGATGTCGTGGAAGAAGACGACACCGAAGGCGGCGACGAACGCCAGCAGCAGCCCGGAGAGGCCGCGCCGCACGAGTGCCCGCACGGGGTCGACGACGATGGCGTGCCATTCGCCCAGCAGGGTGCGTCCGGCGAACCGGGCGAACCGCACGAGCGATGTGCGGAACCGCCCGGTGTACCCGTCAGCGGTCATGAGACACGGCAGTCCGTCGCCTCGGGCTCCCCCGTCACGCACGTCGCCCCCTTCGCCGCGCTCCCGGTGGTCAGTCCGTGCGAGGCGTTTGTCCGTCATCCGTCCGTTTCAGGCGCCATCGTATAGATGTACGGGGCGCGGCCCACGGTCGGGGACAGTTCAGCGAGCCGGGAGGCAGGCGTCAAGATCCGCCGGAGATGTGCGCCGGTGTGCGAAGGCCCACAGGCCCGGGGGGCGCGGAAATCAGGGGCCTTGAGGCGGCCCGCGAGTGCGGGGGGCCGTCCTCCGGCTCAGACCCGCCGGGGCCGTGGGCCCCAACCCGCCCGCCCGGAACACCCGTCTCATCCGGTTCGCGGCCAACACCCGGGTATGCGTAGCCCCTTACGGGAAGTAGCACGGAACCTTTCTGTTTCGATCACGAACGTGCGTATAGTGACCGCCAGTTCACCACCCAGGGTCACGTCTCACCACCCGAACGTTCCCGCCCACCCCCGCCACCCCGTCTCTGCCGCAAGGACCGGACCGGACCGATGACCGCGCCCACGCACCCCGGCGACCGAACTTCCCTCCGTACGTTCGCCTCCGCCCTCGCCGTGACCGGTGTGCTGTCGGCGCTCGCGGTCTGCGCGGCCGTGGCGGTGGCGCCCGGCTCGGCGCGTACCCCGCTCGCCCTGAGCGGGGCCGCGGCGGCGGTCCTGCTCAGCGCGGCGGTGGCCGTCGCCGCGCAGGCACGGCGGACGGCGCGCGGCGCCCGGCACCGACTGGACGCCGTCACCCAGGACCTCGGGCGGCTGCTCCAGCAGCAGGCCCGTACGACCGAGGAAGCGCGCCAGGAGCAGCAGCGGCTCATCGACGAACTCGCCCGGCAGCGCGCGGAGTTCACCGAGTCGCTCGCGACCGAACGGGCCCGGTTCGAGCAGGAGGGCACGCGGGAGCTGGAGCGGCTGCGGACGGAGAACGCCCGGCTTTCGCAGGAGTGGGAGCGGGCCCGGCGGGAGCGGACCGCCGCGCTCTCCGCGACCTCCAACGCCGCCGCCCGGATGCAGGCCCTCGCCACGGCCACGCTCGCCGACCTGCGGGCGATGGAGGACCGGCACACGGACGAGGACGTCCTCGCCGATCTGCTCCATCTCGACCACCGCACCGCCCAGGCCGGCCGGCTCGCCGACTCCATCGCCGTGCTCACCGGGGCGCGTTCGGGCCGCCGGTGGGCGCGGCCGATCGCGATGGAGTCGATCCTGCGCGGGGCGCTGGGCAGGATCGCCGGCTACCGGCGGGTGCGGACGCACTCGCTCAGCGAGACCGCCGTCGCCGGGCACGCCGCCGAAGGCGTGATGCACGCGCTCGCCGAACTCCTCGACAACGCGGCGAACTTCTCGCCGCCGACCGCCGAGGTCCACGTCTACGTGGAGGAGGTGCCGGCCGGGATCATCGTCTCGGTGGAGGACAGCGGTCTGGTGATGGGCGAGGTGCAGCTGCGCCGCGCCGAGCGGGCGGTCTCCGGTGACGTCTCCGGGCTGGGCGGTCTGACCGGCACCCGGCTCGGACTCGCGGTGGTCGGCCGGCTGGCCCGCAAGCACGGGCTCAAGGTGTCGTTCCGGCCGTCGGCGCGCGGCGGCACGGGTGTGCTGATGCTCGTCCCGCAGGACATCCTCACCAGTCCCGCGCCGGCCTCGCCCGCCGCCGGGACCCCGCGCCCGGACAGCGGGCCGTCGCCGCAGGCACCGGCCGCCGTGGACGCCGCCTCGGCGCACGAGTCGGCGGCACCGCCCCAGGAGGGCCCGGCCGGGCTGCCCAAGCGGCGCCGGGGCCGTACGCTCGCCCAGGCCGAACGCGGTCGCTCCGCGCCCGGCGCCGGTGCCGGCACCGCGTCGGCCGGCGACGAGGGCAAGGCCCGCGCGGCCCGCTTCAGCAGCTTCCGCCAGGCGGTGCGGCCGTCCGCACCGGCCACCCGGCGGCCCGCTCCCCCGCGGGACGGTTCCGGGCAGGCCACCGCACCGGACGCCACCGGCCAGGACCGCGACAGCACGGCACCGGGCCCGGGTCCGGCCCAGGACGGCCCCACGCCGGACGCCGCGCACGCGCCGGCACCGGACGACCGGACCGCCGTACCCTCCGGGGACGCCGTCCGGGACGACCGCACGCCCTCCGCTCCGCACGCACAGGCGCCGGACGAAGAGGTCTCCGGGATCCCGCGGCACACCGCGCCCGGGGGCCCCGCCGCCGTCGCCCCGTCGAGCACCGCGCCGGACGGACGGCCGGCCGGGCACTTCGCGCACGGGACCGGCGAGCACAGCTCCCCCGCCCCCTCTCAGCCGCACACGCAGACGCACACGCACCCGGAAGGCGACACCACTTCATGACCGGCCCGACCACCGCCGACGACAAGCTCACCTGGCTCCTGGAGGGCCTGCTGGAGAGGACCCCGGGTGCCCGGCACGCGCTCGTGCTGTCCCGGGACGGGCTGAAGCTGTGCCGTACCCCGGAGCTGAGCGTCGACCAGGCCGACCAGCTGGCCGCGATCGCGGCCGGCATCCAGTCGCTGTCGCACGGGGCCTCCGTGGAGTTCGGCGACGGCAGCGGCGGGACGCGCTCGGCGATGACCGAGTTCTACGGCGGTGTGCTCTTCATCGTGGAGGCGGGCGCCGGCGCCCATCTCGCCGTGATCACCACCGAGGACGCGGACGCGGGCGTCGTCGGCCACCGTATGACCGAACTCGTGGAGCAGCTCGGCGAGCACCTGACCGCGCCGCCCCGCACGTCATGAGCCGACCGGGCACGGACCGGCCGGACGGGCACCGGCCGGGCCGGGACGACGCCCCCGACCGGCTGTACACCATCACCCAGGGACGCAGCCGGACGGACCCGGACAACCCCTTCGACCTGGTCACCCTCGTGGTCGCCGAGTCGGAGCCGGCGGCCGGCATGCAGTCGGAGCACGTGGCGATCCTCGAACTGACCCGGTTCCCCGCCTCGGTGGCGGAGATCGCCGCCGAGCTGCGGCTGCCCGTCGGCATCACCAAGGTGCTGCTGTGCGACCTGCTCGCGGCCGGCCGCGTCAGCGCCCGCCATCCGCGCAGGCCCGCCATTACCGACCCCGACATCCTGGAGCAGGTGCTCGTTGGACTCCGCAACCTCTGACGCGCGCACCCCCTTGGGTGCCTCCGCCGACCAAGGGTTCAAGATCGTGGTCGTGGGCGGCTTCGGCGTCGGCAAGACCACGCTGGTCCGCTCGGTCAGCGAGATCCGTCCCCTCAACACGGAGGAGACGATGACGCAGGCCGGTGCGACGCTCGACGACATCGGCCAGGTGCGCGGCAAGTCCGCCACCACGGTCGCCTTCGACTTCGGCCGGATCTCCCTGGACGCGCACAACGTGCTGTACCTGTTCGGCGCACCCGGCCAGGAGCGGTTCTGGTTCCTGTGGGACCGGCTGTTCTCCGGCACGCTCGGCGCGGTCGTCCTGGTCGACACCCGGCGGATCGACGACTCCTGGTACGCCATCGACCGCCTGGAGCACCACGGCACGCCGTTCATCGTGGCCTGCAACGACTTCGGCGGCCCGGTCCGGGCCGGCGCGGACGTCCGCGAGGCCCTCGATCTGGATCCGCATGTGCCGCTGATCGACTGCGACGCCCGCTCCCGGGAGTCGGGCAAGCGGGTCCTGATCACGCTGGTGCAGCACGTGAAGAACCGCTACGCCGCGCCGTCCGCGCAGATCGGCCTGGACCGACAGGAGTTCGTGTGACCACCCCCGACGCCGTCCCGCTCAGCGGCGCCCGGTTCCAGACCGAACCCGCCCGGCTGTACCGGGAGATGCGGCGCGACCACGGCGCCGTGGTGCCGGTGCTGCTCGACGGCGGCGTCCCGGCCTGGCTGGTGCTGGGCTACCGGGAACTGCACCAGGTGACCGGTGATCCCGTGCTGTTCAGCCGGGACTCGGAGCTGTGGAACCAGTGGGAGAACATCCCGGCCGACTGGCCGCTGCTGCCGATGATCGGACGCAGGCAGCCGTCGATCCTCTACACGGTCGGCGAACGGCACCGGCAGCGCGCGGCGATGGTCAGCAACGCTCTGGAGGCGGTGGACCCGTACGAACTGCGGCGGCACGCCGAGCGGTTCGCGGACGAGCTGATCGACGCGTTGTGCGCTTCGGGCGAGGCCGATCTGATCGCCCAGTACGCGATGCTGTTGCCGGTACGGGTCCTGGCCCGGCTGTACGGCTTCCCGGACGAGGACGGTCCGGGCCTGGTCACCGCCCTGAACGACATGATCGACGGCCGGGAGCGGGCGCTGGCCGGGCAGGCCCATCTGGCCGGTTCCATGGTGCGGTTGCTCGCCGACCGGAAGAAGGAGCCCGCGGATGACGTGGTCTCCCGGATGCTCGCCGACGACAGCGGGTTCGGCGACGAGGAGATCGCGCAGGACCTGATGGTGATGCTGGCGGCCGGGCACCAGCCGACCGCCGACTGGATCGGCAACTCGCTGCGGCTGATGCTGACCGACGACCGGTTCGCCGCCTCCCTGTTCGGTGGCCGCAACAGCGTCGCCGAGGCGATGAACGAGGTGCTGTGGGAGGACACGCCGACGCAGAACGTGGCGGGCCGCTGGGCCGCCCGGGACACGCATCTCGGCGGGCGCCGCGTCCGCGCCGGTGATCTGCTGCTGCTCGGGCTCCAGGGGGCCAACTCCGATCCGCAGGTGCGGACCGACGCCTCCGCGCTCACCGGCGGCAACAGCGCGCACTTCTCCTTCGGCCACGGCGAGCACCGCTGCCCGTTCCCGGCGCAGGAGATCGCCGAGGTGATCGCGCGGACCGGTATCGAGGTGGTGCTCGACCGGCTGCCGGACATCGATCTGGCCGAGCCGGCCGGGTCGCTCACCCGCCGGCCCTCGCCGTGGCTGCGCGGACTGACCCGGCTGCCCGTCCGGTTCACTCCCGTACCCGCCCTCTGAACCCGCGTCACCCCGGCCGGCCCGTGGGCCCGCCGGGGGTCCGGGACGTCCCCGGACAGGCGCGGTCACTCCGACCCCCGCCCTGGAGGCACGTCACGATGACGACCGGCACCGAAGCACCCCGCATCGCCCTCGACCCCTTCGTCACCGACCTGGACGCCGAGAGCGCGGCGCTGCGCGCGGCCGGCCCGCTCGCCGCCGTCGAACTGCCGGGCGGCGTCCCGGTGTGGGCCGTCACCCGGCACGCCGAGGCCAAGGCGCTGCTCACCGACCCCCGGCTGGTGAAGGACATCGAGGTGTGGGGGGCCTGGCGGCGCGGCGAGATCCCCGCCGACTGGCCGCTGATCGGCCTCGCCAACCCCGGCCGCTCCATGCTCACGGTGGACGGCGCCGACCACCGCCGGCTGCGCACCCTGGTCGCGCAGGCACTCACCCCGCGCCGGGTGGAGCGGATGCGGGAGCGGATCGAGAAGCTCACCCAGGACCTGCTGGACGCGCTGCCCACGGGCGACGAGCCGGTCGACCTGAAGGCGGCCTTCGCCTACCCGCTGCCCATGTACGTCATCGCCGACCTCATGGGGATCGAGGAGGCACGGCTACCCCGGCTGAAGGTGCTGTTCGAGAAGTTCTTCTCCACGCAGACCCCGCCCGAGGAGGTCGTCGCCACGCTCACCGAGCTGGCGGAGATCATGGCGGAGACGGTGGCCGCGAAGCGGGCCGCCCCGGGCGACGACCTGACCAGCGCGCTGCTCCTCGCCTCCGAGGACGGCGACCGGCTCACGGACGCGGAGATCGTCTCCACGCTCCAGCTGATGGTGGCGGCGGGCCACGAGACGACCATCTCGCTGATCGTCAACGCCGTCGTCAACCTCTCCGCCCACCCCGGGCAGCGCGCCCGGGTACTGGCGGGCGAGGCCGACTGGGCGGCGGTGATCGAGGAGACGCTGCGCTACTCCACCCCCACCTCCCACGTCCTGATCCGCTTCGCGACCGAGGACGTGCCGGTCGGCGACAAGGTGATCCCGGCCGGGGACGCGCTGATCGTGTCGTACGGGGCGATCGGCCGGGACGAGAACGCGCACGGGCCGACCGCCGGGGAGTTCGACATCGCCCGCGAGACGGGGAACCGGCACATCTCCTTCGGCCACGGCCCGCATGTGTGCCCGGGTGCCGCGCTCTCCCGTCTGGAGGCCGGGGTCGCGCTGCCGGCGCTGTACGCCCGCTTCCCCGGCCTCGACCTGGCGGTGCCGGCCGCGGAACTGCGCAACAAGCCGGTGGTCACGCAGAACGACCTGTTCGAGCTGCCGGTGCGGCTGAACCCGTAGTTCGGCGCCCACCCGTGGTGCCGCACGGAGGGCGCCTTGACCTGGAGCGCACTCCAGCGCATAGCGTCGCGGACGTCTCGCGGGCCCGGTGCCCGGCCTCCCGCACGGGATGCCGGGCACCGGAAGCCGTCGCTAGATGGAAGAGGGCACTTCTGCCCCCGAGGAACGACGCACGCGTACGCGGGAAAGGACCCCGATGCAGAAGCGAAAGCTGCGGGATCTCCAGGTATCGGCCATCGGCCTCGGCTGCATGGGGATGTCGGCCTTCTACGGCACAGCCGACGAGGAGGAGGGCATAGCGACCATCCGGCACGCCCTCGATCTCGGCGTCGACTTCCTCGACACCGCGCAGGTCTACGGCCCGCTCACCAACGAGTCGCTGGTCGGCAAGGCGATCCGCGGGCGCCGCGACCAGTATGTGATCGCGACGAAGTTCAACTACCGGATGGACGACGCCGTCCCCGGCGACATGAGCACGGTCGGCAGGCAGGACGGCTCGGCCGAGCATGTCCGCAGCTCGGTGCACGGCTCGCTGGAGCGTCTCGGCACCGATTACATCGATCTGTACTACCAGCACCGCGTCGACCCGGACGTGCCCATCGAGGAGACGGTCGGCGCGCTGGGCGAGCTGGTCGCCGAGGGCAAGGTGCGCCACATCGGGCTGAGCGAGGCGAGCGCGGACACCATCCGGCGGGCCCACGCGGTCCACCCGGTCACCGCCGTGCAGAGCGAGTACTCGCTGTGGTCGCGGGACGTGGAGGCCGAGGTGCTGCCCGCCTGCCGGGAACTCGGCATCGGCTTCGTGCCGTACTCGCCGCTCGGCCGCGGCTTCCTCGCCGGCCGGTTCAGCTCGCCCGACGAGCTGGACGAGAACGACTTCCGGCGCGGCAACCCGCGCTTCGCGGAGGCCAATCTGCGGGCGAACCGGCAGCTGGCGGAGAAGGTGAAGGAGATGGCCGCCGAGAAGGGCGTGACGCCGGCCCAGCTGGCCATCGCCTGGGTGCTGGCCCAGGGGGAGCACCTGGTGCCGATCCCGGGCACCAAGCGCCGCACCTACCTGGAGCAGAACGCCGCCGCCGTCGACGTCGAGCTGACCGCGGCGGATCTGGCCCGCATCGACGCCGAGCTGCCCGAGGCGGCGGGCGAGCGGTACGACGAGGCGGGGATGCGGGCGGTCAACCGCTAGCCGGAGGATCCCGTACCGCGCCCCCCGGGGCCCCGGCCGGGCACTTGTGCCCACCCGGCTCATGGCGGTGGCGGAAGCCGGCCCCGGCGGCCGGCGGCGTGCGGCGCGTGGCGAAGCCGGCCCCGGCGGCGTGCGGCCCGGTGGTAGCACCTCCAGCGAGGAGCGCATCGCGCGCCCCGCGCGACCGACGCGCCGCGCGTGCCGGAGCAGGGCGAGGTGCCGGCGATCCGGACCCGGGGTGTTCTGGTCGCGCCCGGGACGCCGTCGGCGGGTCAGCGTTCCTCGTTCCGCTCCCGTCGTCTGCGGCGCGACACCACCGCGAGGTCCAGTGCCGCCGCCAGTGCCAGGAGGCCGCACACCACCGCGAGCGCGGTGAGCGGGCCGGGGCCCGGGCTGTCGTCCGGGCCCTGGTGCGCGGCCCAGACCGCGAATCCGGCGGTGGCCGCGGCGAAGACCGGCAGGAAGAGGGCGGAGAGCAGCAGCCGCAGGCGCAGGGCGCTGCGCGCGGTGGCCGGTTCGTCACCGGTGCGGGGTGAGCGGCTGCCGAACGCGCCGGAGGGTGGGGGTGCGGGGGCGGACGCCCGCCCGTGCCGGTGCTCTCGCATGACATGCCTCCTCGCGGGGCCGACAGCTCTGCCGCCCTCCGCGTAGCCAGGGCGGGTCGGCCGAAACGGGACGGGTCCGGCGTCAGCCGTGTCTGCCGGGCAGGTGGTACACGTGGAACGCCTGCCCGATCACCGGCTGGGCGACATTGCGGACGCGGACGCCCCCGCTGGTCAGCCCGTGCTCGGTGCCGGCGTGGGCGTGGCCGTGCACCGCGAGGTCGGCGCCGCCGGTGTCGATCGCCTCCGCGAGCAGATAGCTGCCGAGGAACGGATAGATCTCCAGCGGCTCACCGGCCAGGGTGTCCGGCACCGGTGAGAAGTGGGTCAGGGCGATGCGCGCGTCGCAGTCCTGCGGCTCCAGGTCCTTCAGGGCGCCGTGCAGGGCGTCCGCGCAGCGGCGGGTGTAGCGGACGAACTCCTTCATGAGCGGTTCGCCGAACTCGCCGGCGCACCGGCCGACGAAGCCGCCGCAGAAGCCTTTGGTGCCGGCGACCCCGATCCGGGCGCCGTCGGAGGTGACGACGACGGCCTCGCCTTCGAGGACGTGTGCGCCGGCGTCCCGCAGGATCGCGGTGACCTCCCCGGGACGCTCGTCGTGGTGGTCGTGGTTGCCGAGCACGGCGACGACGGGCACCCCGAGATCCTTGATCTCCCGGGCGACGACCGCGGCCTCCTCGGGTGTGCCGTGCCGGGTGAGGTCGCCGGCGAGCAGCAGCACGTCGGCACACTCGGGCAGGGCCGCGAAGGAGGGGCGCAGGGTGCCCTGGCTCTCGGGGCCCATGTGGATGTCCCCGACGGCCGCGACGCGGATCATGTCAGGTCCTCTCCGTGGTCGGGCGAGGAGGTCCCGGCGACGAGCAGATCGCTGAGGACGGGATGCCCCGCCAGTTCCTCGCGGGCCAGGCGCAGGATGTCGTCCCGGCACCGCGCGGACGGCACGGTGCCGGTGAGCAGCACGCTGTCGCCGCGCAGTTCGAGCCGTACGCCGAGTTCCGCGAGGTCCCCGCAGGCCAGGTGCTCGGCCAGGTGGGCGACGCGGTAGTCCAGGCTCTCCGCCGCCGGCCGGGGCGGCGGGCTCATGTCGGTCATGGCCGGTCCTCCTGGGCGTCGATCACGTGGAGCCGTTCGAGGAGGAAGAGGAAGGCGGCGGGCATCGGCTCGGCGCCGCAGGTCGCGCGGACCTCGTCCCAGTCGACCTTCTCGCGGACGGCGCGGGCCACCGGCAGGACCGCCCCGAAGTCGCAGTAGTGCTCGGAGAAGGCGCTGATCAGGCTGCGGATCAGGTCGGTCGGGGACAGGACGGGCATGAGCACCGAGTCGACCGGCAGGACGTGGGCCCGGTCGAGCATGTCCCGGGTGACGGGCTGGTGCGCGAGGGCGAAGATGATGTCGATGTTCTGCCCGTGGCAGGTGGTCTTGAGCAGCCAGTCCTCCGGCGGGGTCCGCACGGTCAGTCCGGCCTCGCGCAGGGTGCCGGCCACCGCGTCGGCGTGGTCGGGCAGGACGGCGAAGTCGGCGTCGTGCTGGAGGTAGCGGCTGCCGCCGTGGGCGTAGACCGCGACGCTCCCGGCCAGTGCGAAGGGGTGGCCCGCGCGTTTGAGGAGGGCGCCGATCTGCTTGGTGGCCTCCAGGATCGCCTGGCTGCGGTCCTGCGGTAGAGCCGCCGGTTCCAGGGCGGGCGGGGAGTCGGGGTCGGGGTCGTCCGCGGCGAGGCGGAGTCCGGTGACCTCCGGCCGCCTGCGGACCGCGGTGTCCTCCGCGTCGTGGGTCATGTCCTCTCCGTTCGGCACCCGTCGCCCCCGGACGCCGGGCCGGCCCCCGGGGGTCGTACGGGTACCCGGCGAGCCGCCGGCGACACGGTGTCCGGCGGTGCGGCCCGGTGCGTTCAGTCCGCGACGACGAGTGCCGGGGTGCCGGCGGTGAGGACCTGCCCGCGGAAGAAGGCCGGGCTGCGGCGCCGCATCACCAGCATGATCACCACGCCGAGCAGCAGCAGTCCGACCCCGATGACGAAGACGGAGCCGACGCCGAGCACGGCCGAGCCGCTGCCGTAGGCCGGGTTCCACATGTCGTACAGCGTCTTGCCGAAGACGGCGGTGAGCAGGAGGCCGCCGAGGACCGGGAAGAGGCCCTTGAAGACGGCGTCGCGGGCGGAGCGGGTGAGGTCGCGGCGGAAGTACCAGGCGCAGGCGAACGCGGTGAGCGCGTAGTAGAAGCAGATCATCAGGCCGAGGGCGTAGATGGTGTCGACCAGGACGTGCTCGCTGAGCAGGGACATCACCGCGTAGAAGACGCCGGTGGCGACGCCCGCGGTGACGGTGGCCCGGCCGGGGGTGCGGAACCGCTCGTGGACGCGGGCGTAGGAGGCGGGCAGCGCCTGGTAGGTCGACATGGCGAGGACCGTGCGGGCGACCGGGATGAAGGTGGTCTGGAGGCTGGCGGCGGCCGAGGCGAGGACGGCGGCGAAGAGCAGGATGCCGAGGGCGTGGCCCATGACCGGGCCGGCCAGGGCCGCGAAGACGTTGTCGGAGGTGCCCGGGTTGGCCAGGCCGAGGCCCTCGGTGCCGGAGCCCACCGCGAGCTGTGCGGCGACGGCGGTGGTGAGGTAGGAGCCGACGAGGACGACCATGGCGATCAGGGCGGCCCGGCCGGGTGTCTTCTCGCTGCCGACGGTCTCCTCGTTGGCGGTCAGGCAGGTGTCCCAGCCCCAGTACATGAAGATCGACAGGGAGAGTCCGGCGCTGAAGGAGGCGAAGGACTTCACCGCGAAGGGGTTCAGCCAGGACCAGGAGAAGTCGGCGTGTCCGGGGAAGGCGCCGGTGCGGGCCTTGTGCAGGGCCAGTACGACGAAGAGGGCGAGCACCACGAGCTGGAGTGCGACCAGCGCGTACTGCACGCCCTTCGTCGTGGTCATGCCGCGGTAGCTGATGGCGGTGGCGGCGGCGATCAGCGTGAGACAGGTGAGGATGTGGACGGCCCGGTTGCCGTCGAGGTCCGCGACGGTGCCGCTGCCGGTGATCTCGCCGGCCAGCAGCCAGAAGTAGGAGGTGGCGACGCCGGCGAGATTGGACAGCACGATCACGGTGGCGATGACCAGGCCCCAGCCGCACATCCAGCCGACGTGGGGGCCGAACGCCTTGACGGTCCAGGTGAACGAGGTGCCGCAGTCGGGCACGGCCTTGTTGAGCTCGCGGTAGGCGAAGGCGACCAGGAGCATCGGCAGGAAACCGGCGAGGAACACGGCCGGCATGTGCAGTCCGACCTCGCCGGCGGTGGAGCCGAGCGTGGAGGTGAGGCAGTACACCGGGGCCACGGTGGAGATGCCGATGACCGCGCTGCCCAGCAGACCGATGGAATTGCCGCCCAGGCCCTTGCCCCGCACTCCGTCGCCGGTTGCCGCGTCCTGGGCATCCGGCCTCATCGCCGTCTGTGTCATGACACAGGACGTTAAATGCTGCGATTTCGGTTGAGGGTGCCTCAGAACACCCCTCAACCGCCTTAATTTCGCAGGCTTCACAGGCAAACCAGCCGGTATTTGAACGGAAGATGACGGTAATCGATCCATCGATTGAAGGCAACGCGATCAGCGTCCGATATTCGGGAACCGAAGAGGCGTCCGGAATGTCCTGTTCCCATTCTTCCGTGTGACGTACGCCGCTTTCCCGCGCCGCCCGGGCCCCGCGGGGAGCCGTTCGGGGCCGCGAGTGGCCGCGGCACCGGGCCGGGAGCACGCTGGTAGGCATGGCACTCCGGCTCGGCCTCGGGGAGCGGTGGCGGCCGTGGCAGTCGGCACACGCCCTGCTGCTGCTGCCCGTCATGCTCATCGTGGTGATCACGGTGGTGGACCTGCGGACACCCAATGACATCCACCTCGGGCCCGCCCTGGTCATCGCACCCGCACTCACCCCCTCCTTCGCCGGGCCCCGGACCACCGCGGCCATCGGGGCGCTCGCGGTGATCGCCCAGATCTTCATCGGCATCCACCACGGCGGGATCGGCACCACCAACCACATCGTGCAGATCATCACCCTCACGGTCCTCGTGGTGCTCACGATCCTCTACAGCGTCCTGCGCAAACGCAGACAGGCACAGCTGGCCCAGGTCCGCTCGGTCGCCGAGGCCGCGCAGCACGTCCTGATGTGGCCGCTGCCCGAGCAGATCGGCGCGCTGCGGATCGCCTCGCTGTACCTGGCCGCCGAGGACGAGGCCCAGATCGGCGGCGATCTGTACGCGACGACGCGGTGCGACGGGGCCGTCCGCGTCCTGATCGGTGATGTCCGCGGCAAGGGCCTGCCCGCCATCGGCGAGGCGGCGCTGCTGCTCGGCGCCTTCCGGGAGAGCGCGCCCCGCAGCCTCCCGCTGGCGGAGCTGGCGGGCGCCCTGGACCAGAGCATCACCCGCTACGCCGCCGACCTCGATCCCCCCGAGGAGATGGGCGAGCGGTTCGCCACCGCGCTGCTCGTGGAGATCCCGGACCACGACCCGGTCACCCGGATGACCAGCTGCGGCCATCCGCCGCCGCTGCTGCTGAGCCCCGGCCACGTCGTCACGGTCCCGAGCCTGCACCCCTCGCCGCCGCTGGGGGTGCACGCGGACGCCGAGCACACGCTGGACGTGTTCTCCTTCGAGCCGGGCGACACGCTGCTGCTGTACACCGACGGGGTCGTGGAGGCCCGGGACGAGCACGGCCGGTTCTATCCGCTCGTCGAGCGGGTCGCCCGGTGGACCGACGACAGCCCCGAGGCACTGATGCACCATCTGCGGCGCGATCTGCTCGCCCACGCCGGCGGCCGGCTCGGCGACGACGCCGCGCTCATCGCCCTGCACCGCACGCCCGTCGAGCGCCGCCGCCACCACATCCGCGGCGACCTGGCGCACCACACCTAGGTCCGCTCCCCGTACGGTCCGGGCGTGCGGGACGCCGCGCGCTTCTCCCCCGAAACCCGCCCGCACCCGCGTCTTCCTGCGGACAGCGGCACCACACCACGCACACGGGGCGCGTCGACATCGCGTTCAACCGGCCGTGCGGCAATGTTCAGTCCGAAGGGTGGCCCGCCCTGCCGAGGCGTTGCGAGAATCTGCGGCGCATCGACAACAGGGAGCCCCCGTGCGTCAGTTGACCTCCGCGCTCGCCGCCGCCCTCGGCGCGTTCGCCCTCGTCCTCACCGTCCCCGGCACCGCCGGCGCGAGCGTTCTGCAGCAGCTGCCGCAGAACGCCGACGGTCTGGAACAGACCTTCTCCCCCGCCTACGACTACGACGGCGACGGCTGCTACGCCACCGCCGCCATCGGCAGTGACGGCACCGTCAACCCGGGCCTGAAGCTCGGCGGCGACGTCAACGGCCACTGCCACGACTACGCCCAGCTCGCCAACGCCAACACCTACTCGCGCGAGAAGTGCAACAACGGCTGGTGCGCCGTGATGTACGCCAGCTACTTCGAGAAGGACCAGGCGACGCTCGGGCCCGCGGCCATCGGGCACACCCACGACTGGGAGCACGTCGTGGTGTGGACAAAAGACAACGCTGTCAGATACGTCTCGGTGTCCCAGCACAGCGGCTACCAGGTGGCGGACGCCTCGGCCGTCCGCTTCGACGGCACCCATCCGAAGATCGTCTATCACAAGGACGGTGTCTCCACGCACTGCTTCCGCTTCGCCAACACCAACGACGAGCCGCCGAAGAACGCCACCGGCGGCTGGTTCTTCCCGCGCCTCGTGGGCTGGAACGGCTACCCGGCGGGCTACCGCGACAAGCTGCTGAGCGCCGATTTCGGAGCGGCCACCATCAAGATCAAGGACGGCGACTTCGCGTACGGCCTGGCGCACTCGATGCCGTCGGGCATCCCCTTCGACCCCAACGCCTGACGGCGGGCGCGCGCCGGGCGGCGGCCCCGCCACGGCCCGCTTCGAGCTGTGGCGGACGCGCGCTGGGCGACGCCCCGCCACGGCCGCCCGCTTCGAGCGCTCGGAGTAGGCGCCCCCCGGTCGCGGTTCCGCTCCGAAGCGGCGACGGCCGCGGAGGCGCACCCCCGGGGCCCGAGGGTGGTACCGCCGCGGCACGCGGCTGCCGCCGCCCTGCCGCGGCTGACCGCCGCCGCGGGCGCGAGCCCCGCCCCGAATGGGGCGGGGCGGGACCCGCGTCCGGTTCTCTTCCCCCCAGGGTCAGCCGGCCTGCTTCAGGTCGGTGATCTTCTGCGTCTTCAGGTCGGACTGGACGTCGATCCGGCTGACCTCCGCCCGCGGCCCGTCGCCCCAGGTGAGCGTGACCCGGCTGGTGGCGTGGCCCGCGCCGGAGCCGGTGTACGCCACCTGCCACTTCACCGGCACGTTCTGTGCGAACAGGATGCCGTCGGCGTGCTCCTTCGCCTCGAAGGCGGCGACCTTCTTCTGGGCGGCGGCGGAGAGGTAGAAGCCGCGCAGGGCCTTGGCGGCGGGCGCGGCGGAGGGGTCGTCGGTGGCCCAGACGGCGTCGATGTAGGCGCCGTAGAAGTCGGTCACGTGCTGGGTGACGTTGCGCGGGTCGCCTTGGGCGGTCGACACGGCGGCGGCGCGGGTGGTGTGGCTCGCGGAGGCGCCCGCGAGGGCCGGCGTGACGGCGGCCAGGGTGAGGCCGGCGGCAAGGGCCGCGCCGGTCAGGAGGGTCTTGCGGCTGCGAACGGACATGTTTCTCATTCCCCCGGTTTCCACGCGACCGGACCGATCCCGGCCGTCGTCGGACCTTAAGACCCCATTTCCCTCGGCCCGGTTCCGGTTCTTCCCTCTTTCTTTTCCCGTGATTCCGAGCATGTGAGGCCCGAAAAAGGTTGTGCTGAATTCCGGACGAATTGCGCCGTTCTTTCGGTCATTCCGGTCCGGGCTGCTGCCGACTCTCGACCAGCCGGGCGAGGTTGTCCAGAGCCATGCGCGTGCCCAGTTCGTTGTCCCGCTGCTCGATCGCGTCGGGGACGCCCTCGTGCCGGATCTCCACGTCGGTGCCGCCACCGGCGGCGGTGAGCGTCGTCGTCAGGGTCATGGGGGCGCGCAGGGCCTCGTCACCGGTCTCGAAGGCGAAGACCTCGACGACCAGGGCGCCGGGCACGAGGCGGGCGAAGTGGCCCCGGTACGTGTCCGTGCGCCCGCCGGACTTGCCCGCCCCCGCCGGATCGTCGTAGGTGAGGGAGATCCGGAAGGAGCCGCCCTCACGGGCGTCGAACGTGTGCACACGGGCGGTCATCCCGGCCGGGACGCGCCAGGCCGCGACCGCCTCCGGGTCGGTCAGGACCCGGTAGACGGCCTGCGGCGGCGCCTGCACACGGCGGGTGACACGGGTGGTGTACATGGGGCTCACGGTAGCGGTCCGGCGACCGCCCGGCCCGTCGTACGGGCGGGGCGGGGCCGGGGTCCGGGAGGTGGGTCGGACCCCGGCCCCGGGTCTGTCAGGGCTTGCGGGCGACCGCGCCGTACATCGCGATGTCCTCGTCCCGGATGCCCTGTTCGCCGTTGCCGTCGGGATGCCACTTGTGCACCTGGACGACGCCGGGCTCGACCAGGTCGAGGCCGGTGAAGAACGCCTGCGCCTCGTCCAGGGTGCGCAGCCGCATCGGCATGCCGCGGGCCGCGTACTCGCGGGCGACGCGGCCCACCTCGTCCGGGGCGAACTCGGCGGTGCCGATGGACATCGCCAGGTAGCTGCCCGACGGCAGCGGCTCCAGCAGCCGGCGGACGACACCGACGGCGTCGTCCGCGTCCAGCATGAAGTGCACGATCGCGATGACGGTCAGGGCGACGGGCCGGTCCAGGTCCAGGGTCTCGCGCAGCTCGGGGGCGCCCAGGATGGCGGCCGGGTCGCGGAAGTCGGCCTCGATGTACGACGTGCGGCCCTCGGGCGAGCTGGCGAGCAGCCCCTGGGAGAGGGTGAGGACGATCGGGTCGTTGTCGGCGTAGACGACCCGGGACCCGGGGGCCACGGCCTGGGCGATCTCGTGCAGGTTGGGCGAGGTAGGGATGCCGGTGCCGATGTCCAGGAACTGGCGTACGCCCGCCTCCTCGGCGAGCCAGCGCACGGCGCGGTTCATGAAGTCGCGGTTGGCGCGCATGTGCACCGGCAGCGCGGGCCACTCCCGGGCCATCGCGTCGCCCGCCTCACGGTCGGCGGGGTAGTAGTCCTTGCCGCCGAGTATGTAGTCGTAGATACGGGCCGAGTGGGCGTTCTCGGTGTCGATCCGGTCGGCCGGCCATCCGTTGTCGGGCAACGCCGTGTCTCCCATTCGGTCGCGGGGGTCGTCGGGGGCGGGGGCTTGCGTCACGGGTGCGGGTCAGAGCTCCTTGCGCAGCGCGCGGAGCAGGGTCTCGGTCTTGCGGGCGGGAGCGGCCTGGGCGCTCAGCCGGTCCAGGGCCTCGCGGTAGACCACGACGTCGTCGGGCTTGTCCAGGTAGGCGGCGCCGGCGAGGCCGTTCAGGTAGGCGATGTCGGGCAGTTCGCGGGCGCGGAACCGGAAGAGCTGGAAGGCGCCGGCCCGCAGGGCGGGGTGCGGTCCGTTGGCGAACGGCATGAACTGCACGGTGACGTGGGGCAGCCGGTTGATCTCGACGAGGTGGTCGAGCTGCGCGCGCATCACCTCGGGGCCGCCGACCGGCCAGCGCAGCACGGTCTCGTCCATCACCACCCACAGCCGGGGCGGCGCGGGGCTGGCCAGCAGCTCCTGGCGGCGCATGCGCAGTGCGACGAGGCGCTCGGCGGCCTCGGCGCAGGTGTGCGGGTCGGCGGCGCCGACCAGGGCGCGGGCGTAGTCCTCGGTCTGCAGCAGGCCGTGCACGAACTGGTTCTCGTACACCCGGATCTGCACGGCCGCCTGCTCCAGGCTGAGGTAGGCGGCGAATCCGTCGGGCATGACGTCGCGGTAGGCGTGCCACCAGCCGCGCTTGTTGGCCTCGCGCACGGACTGCAGGAAGGTGTCGATCTCCTGCCGGTCGGTGACGCCGTAGACCTGGAGGAGTTTCTCCGCGTCGGCGAGTCGCAGCCGGGCCACCTTGGCGGCCTCCATGCGGCGGATCGTGGAGTGGCTGACGCCGATCGCCGCGCCCGCCTCGGCATAGCTGAGGCCGGCCCGGGAGCGCAGCTCCTCCAGCTGTCTGCCGAGGATCATGCGCAACACGGAAGGGGCGCCGCCCCATTCGGTCTCCGCGGTCATGCCCACCCCCTCCTCCGGTTCCGGATCCCCCTGGCACGCGATCGCTTTCCCCGACCATTCGATCACGTTCTGGCGGATGCAGCATGCACTTGTCCACTTGCACATTTCAACTTGCCGGTTGCGGTGCCCGCTTGCCGGGTGCCAGAGTGGACCCACTGCTCCGGCCGACCCAAGGAGCAGGCGACGCGGCCGGCTTGGGAGGCGGGCCGCCGGCACGGCCTCCCGGCGGGCGGTGTGCGTCTGCTGACCCAGCGGCCGGCCCGACATCCGCGAGGCCGGACGAAAGGCGTACGGCGATGGTTCCGCCCTCCCTCCCCCGACCGCTCCACCGACCGACCGTCGCGCACAGACCGGAGCGGTTCCCCCAAGGGCGGGGCGAGTTGTCCCCTGTCACGACGCCGACCCGGCGCCGGGCGGCGGACGCCGCGGTCCATCCCGGCCGGATACCCCTCGGCGGGCAGTCTCCGCATCGGCTGCCCGCTCCGGCCGGCGTCCCCGGACCGCCCGGAGGCGAGCACCCTGGTCGACTCCCTGGGCCCGACGGCCCCGACCGGCTCGCCTCCGGGGCCCCACTCCCCGGCCCGGCAGACCCGCGGCGCCCCGGCACCCCCATGGCCGAGGGCACGGCCCCGTCTCACGGAGGCGGTCCCGGAACCGTCCACTGACAGACACCGGTACGGCCTGCTCCGGGGCGAGGCGCCGACGCGTCGCGGCCCGGCCGCCCTGTGCCGTCCCGGCAGCACCACCCCGGACCATCCCCCACTCGTCCGAAGGACAGCCATGCACCACACGCTCCGCACCCCCGCCCCCGCCCCGGCCGCCGATCCGTCCTGGACCCGCACCCGCCCCAAGCCCGGCTCGCCGGAACAGGCGCACTGAGCCCGGCCGCACGCCCGGGCCGGGTGCCGTGCGCTGCGGCATCCGGCCCGCGACCCGGTAGATTCACCGCCGGTGCGGGTCGTCCGCACCCGTGGGCGGCCCGGTTCCGCGCGGTTCCGCGTCCGCCGCGTGTGCCGTCCTCGCCGGGGGTCCGCATGATCTGGTCGCCGATACGCCGCGGCCTGCGCGCGCCCGCACTTCCCGTGCCGGGGCGGTGCGAGCCCGGTCGCCATGTGCTGGCCACCGATCGGCTGCTGCTGTTCACCCCGCGCCACCACCTGGACGTGCTGGCGGCCATCGCCGCGAGCGCGGACGCCGAGGCCCAGCGATGGCTGGGCACCCAGGCCGACAAGGTGCTGCCCGACCCCGCCGACCGCCGCACCCTGCTGGCCTGGCGGCCCGCGGGGGACGATCGCCGCCGGCTCCCCCGCGACCTGGCCGAGCCGTACGTGCCCGGCCCGGACGAACCGCTCCTCCTGGTCTGCGTGCGCACGTCGGACTACGGCTACGCGGGCGCCCTCGAACTGCAGCACCGCTCGGGCGAGATGGGCGGCTGGCTGGCACCGGACTGCCGTGGCCGGGGCCTGGGCACGGAGCTGTTCCGCGCGGGCGTGGAGCTGGCGCACACCCATCTCGGGCTCACCGCGATCCGGGCCGGGGCCGAGTCCCGGAACACCGCGAGCCGACGGGCCCTGACCCGCGCGGGCCTCGTCCCCGACGGAGGGCCGGCCCGGCACACCCTGCCCGACGGCCGCGAGACCGACTCGCTCTGGTACCGGCACGACACCACGACGGCCCTGCGCTGCCGCTGACCGCACGCACGGCCGGCCGCCGCGCGCCCTCCGCACCGCCGGCTCCGGCGCTGCGTCTGCCGCACCGCACACGCGCCCGCAGCCCGTGCCCGTGCCCGTGCCCGACCAGCAGAACAGACATATGCTGCAAAACGGCACACCGAAGGGAATGCCCATGTCCGACGCGCCCACCGAGCACACGGCCGACCCCGCAGCCCCCGCAGCCGAGCTGACGCTGAGCCCGCTCGGCATCGAGCACCTCGCCGCCGTGCTCGACCTCGGGCACCGGGTCTACGACACCGACGCGATGCCCTACACCGGCTGGTCGCTGTCGGCCGTCGCCGGGCATCTGGACGCACCGGACCCGGCCTGCCTGGTGCTGCTCGACGGCGACCGGGTCGCCGGGTTCGTGCTCGGTTCGCTCTCCTTCGAGCAGCGCGCCGACTGGGGATACCTGGAGTGGATCGCCGTCGACCCCGCGTACCAGGGGCGCGGGGCGGCCTCCCGGCTGGTCAAGGAGTGCTGTGCGCGGCTGGCCGCCGCGGGCGCGGTGTGCGTGGTGACGGACGTGGAGCGCCGCAACACCGCCTCCGCCGAGCTGATGCGCCGCAACGGCTTCGCGGAGGAGGCCGCCGTCAGCCTCTTCGTACGACCGCTCACCGACGCCCCCGCGGCCCAAGCGGGCCGGGCCCGGGACACCTCGGCGCCCCGCCGGCATCTCACCCGCGCGGCGGCCGAACGGATCCGCTGAGCGGTCCGGGGGCGGGGCGGCGGACGCGCGCCGCGCGACGGTCCGGCCCCGGTCGGCCGACGCACCACTCGGGCCGGATGAGGCGCCGGCCTGCGTCCACCTGCCGCACGGGCCGCATCCGGTTCCGGCGCCCCGCTTCGGGGCCGCGCCAACTCATCCGTCCAGGTCGGCGGGTGCGCCGCGCGGATGCCCGAACGGCTCCGCGGGGCCACCGGTGCCCGGCAGGCGCGGACCCGCGGCCCTCCTGGGCGAGGGCCCGGCAGCGGCCGTACCCGCCGGCACGCCCGGACTGCCCCGAATGCCTGTTTGACGTGCGCGGCTCACGGGCCGGTGGCTGAATGGCCGTCATGGACTTCCTCGCCGCGTACGACGCGATCCCGGAGGACGACGCTCCCCAGCGCGTGGCCCTGCTGCGGCGGTCCATGGTGGCCGGCCGGGCGGCCCTGTTCGCCGAGCTGCGCGCGCACCGGCCCGTGTTCAGCACGCCGGTCGGTGTGTTCGTCACCCGGCATCCGGACGTCCTGGAGGTGCTGTCGGCGCCCGAGACCTTCACCGTGGGCGTGTTCGGGCCGACTCTGGAGGACGTCCTGGGGGCGCCGTTCGTCCTCGCCCGGGACGGTGCCGATGTGCACTGGCGGGAGCGCGGCTACGGGCAGCTGATGCTCGCGCCCGAGGACGCGCCCCGGGTGCGGGAGCTGACCGCGCGGATCGCCGACACGGTGCTGGACGAGGCGATCGGCGGGGGCGCTGACACCTTCGACCTCGTCCAGGACTACGCCCGCCTGGCCGCCGCCCGGGTCGCCCTCGCCTATCTGGGGCTCACCGGCATCGAGGAGGAGAGACTGCACTCCTGCACCCGCCGGATGCAGTGGGCGTTCGCCGTCAACCCCGACCGCGACCCGGAGATCCACGCGGCGGGCGTGGACGCGGGACGCGAACTGCACGACCTGGTGGCCGAGTTGGTCGACCGGCGCAGGTCCGGCGGGCCCGCGGCCGGCCCCGACGACGTCCTCGGCCGGATGCTGCGCACCCGGCTGCCCGCCGAGTACGACTTCGACGACGAGCGGGTCACTGCCAACCTGGTCGGCTACCTGACGAGCTATCAGCAGAACGCCACGCAGTGCACGGTCACCGCCCTCAAGGAGCTGGCCGTCCGCCCGGAGGCGCTGGTCGAGGCGGAGCGCGCGGCGGCCGAGGGCCCGGCCCGCTGCGACGCCTATGTGTGGGAGGCGCTGCGCTTCCACCCGTTCGTGCCCATCACGCCCCGGCTGTGCCTGCGCGACCGCGTCGTGGCCGCCGGCACCCCGCGGCAGACGGTGATCCCGGCCAAGAGCGTGGTGCTGGCCTGCTTCGCGTCGGCGATGTTCGACGAGGAGGTGCTCGACGCCCCCGCCGAGTTCCGGCCCGGCCGCCCGCCCGCGCACAACCTGGTCCTCGGCTACGGCGCCCACGAGTGCCTCGGCCGGTACGCGGCCCGGGTGATCGTGCCCGAGCTGGTGCGGCGCGTGCTGCTGCGGCCCGGCGTACGCCCGCTGCCCGGCGCCGAACGCGCCCTGGACTACGCCGGCACCCCGTTCCCGCAGCACTACGCGGTGCGTTCCGGCCGGGTCGCGGTGCCCACGGCATGACACCGGATCCGCCCCGCGCACGGCCCGGAGAACGCACGGCCCTCACGTCCCGCTCCCGCCCTGACCGCTCCGTGGAGCCGGGCCCGCGCGCAGGAGGGGGGCCGCGCGAGGGAGGGGACCGCCGGACGGCGCCGCGCCCCGGAGCGTCGGCGCCGCCGGCTCAGGCGTCGGTGGCCAGGCCGGCCGCGACCGTGGCCCCCAGCTCCCAGCACGCCTCGGTGTCCGCCTTGCCCGGCTCGCCGGTGACCGTCACCGGCTCGGCCACCGGGCGCCAGCCGAGGCCGGTGGTGACGGTCCCGATGGCGCGCACGGCACCGGTGACGTCGTTGCCGCCGTGGACGTAGAAGCCGAAGGGGCGGCCCCTGGTCGCGTCCAGGCAGGGGTAGTAGATCTGGTCGAAGAAGTGTTTCAGCGCGCCGGACATGTAGCCGAGGTTGGCGGGCGTGCCGAGCAGGTAGCCGTCGGCTTCGAGCACGTCGGAGGCGGTGGCCGAGAGGGCCGCGCGCCGTACGACGCGGACGCCCTCGATCTCCGGTGCGGTGGCGCCGGACACGACGGCCTCGAACAGCGCCTGGCAGTGGGGCGAGGGTGTGTGATGGACGATCAGCAGGGTAGGCACACCCGGCACCTTGCCGTGCCCGGCCGCCGCGTGCAAACGCCCGGCCGCGGCGGGGCTCCGTGGACCGCGTGGCCGGCGCGGACGGCTCGGACGGCCTGTCCGGGAACGCGCCGGATCGAGGACGGGAGGAGTCGTCGTGACCGAGGAGGACCGCCGGGCACCGGCAGCCGTGGTGTTCGACGCGCTGGGGCTCGACTACGAGCGGGCGTTCGCCGCCTCCGCGCCGCACCGGGCGTCGCTCGCCCGGCTGCTCGAACTGCTCGCGCCCGGCAGCCGGGTGCTGGACGTGGGCAGCGGCACGGGACGGCCGACCGCGCAGACCCTCGCCGCCGCCGGTCACCGGGTCCTGGGCATCGACGTCTCCCCGGTCATGGTCGACCTGGCCGCGCGGCAGGTGCCCGAGGCCGAGTTCCGGCTCGCCGACATCCGTGGAACGGCGGTGGCGGAAGGCTCGTTCGACGCCGCGTGCGCGTACTTCTCGCTGCTGCAGATGACGCGCGACGATCAGCGGGCGGTCGTGGCGAAGCTGGCCCGTGCGGTACGGCCGGGCGGGCTTGTCGCGCTGGCGACCGTGCCGGTGGACGTGGAGGACGCCGAGGGGGTCTTCATGGGGCAGCCGGTGCGGGCGACGAGCTTCGACGCCGAGGCTTTCAGGGCACTGGTGACCGCCGCCGGGCTGACGGTGCTCAGCGAGGAAGAGACCCTGTTCACCCCGGACCACCCCCGGGCCGCACCCGAGCCCCAGCTGTTCCTGCTCGCCCGGCGCACGGCCGGCTGACCGGGGGTCCGGCGGGCCCCGGTGCACCGGGATATCGCCCGCGGCGCTGTCGGTGCCCTCGGTTACAGTGGCGGCTCCGAACCGGAGGGGAGACGACAGTGCAGGTCAGGGTGGGGACCGTCGGAGGCCGGGTGATCGTGGCCGCAGCGCTGGCCGCGGTGCTCGGCGGCTGCGCGGAATCGGCGGACGACGACGGGAAGAAGTCGGCGAGCGCGTCGCCGGGCACCAGCGGCACGGCAGCCGGGAACACCGGGGCGAAGGACACGGCCGCGGCCCGTGGCGGCTCGATCGGCGCGGCCGGTTCCGCCTGTGAGCTGCCCGTCCGCTTCGACGTCGCCAAGCACTGGAAGGCCAAGCCGATCGATGCGGAGAAGGAACTCGCCAAGGCGTCGAAGGGCGAGGACGGCGACCTGAGCGGGGCGCTCGCCGACGCCTTCCTGCGGCAGGGACCGGTCACCTCGGCCTGCGAGATCGACGCCAAGCCGGCCGGCAACATCGGCTTCCTGCGCGTGTGGACCGGCAAGCCCGGCGGCGCGGACGCGGGCGGCGTGCTGCGGGCGTTCGTCGCCGCCGAGGACAACACGAGCAAGCCGGAGTACCACTCCTTCAAGACGGGCGGCGGCCTCGCCGCCGTGGAGGTCGAGTACCTCTACACGAGCAAGTTGCTGGAGGAGACGAAGAAGGAGAGCGCCTTCGCCGTCAGCACCCCCGACGGCCCGGTCGTGCTGCACCTGGGCGGCATGGACACCGAGGAGCACGAGGAGATGCGGCCGGCGTACGACCTCGCCAAGCGGACCCTCACGCTCTCCTGAGGACCGCCCACCGCCGCCCCGCCGCTCGGGCCCGGCTCGCCTGCCGCCCGGCAGCAGGTCGATGTGCGGGCGGGCGGGGCAGCCGTGGGATCCAGGTGCGCCGGACGTCCTCGGCGAAGCACCCGGTGTCGGCGGAGCGCTCCCGCCAGAAGGGTGGTCAGTGCACGTCCTCGGCGCACTCGGCCGGCGACAGGAAGGTGCCCGGCGGCAGTTCAGCCGGACCGCGCCCGGTCACCCGCAGGCAGGCTTCGGCAGAACCGTCCACGACCGGGTATACGAGGGCCACCTGCTCCAGCACCTCGATCGCGCCGCCGAGGTGCAGCTCCGCCGCGTGCACACCGTCCGGGAAACGGCCGGCCAGAAGCCCGAAGGCGGCCGTGCCTCCGCCGTCGGCGACGCACTCCCGGATCTCGAAACGCCAGTGCTCGGCCGCGTCGGCGAGCAGCGCCCTGCCCGGTTTGCCCAGTCCGGCGAGGAAGTCCGCGCGGGCTCTCAGCTGATGGGCGATGGCGCAGCAGATCACGACCGCACCGCCGTACGGCGTCGCCACCCGGGTGTATCCGGCGTGGGGACTGGACGACAGGGCCTCGTCGAGCAGCCCCAGCGCGGTGGCCCGCGCCGCCGGGTGCCCCTGCTGGGCGATGTCCAGGAGAAAGGGTGCCGCGACCGCGGCCGCCGGAAACACCGCGGCGCTGTGGCCGTGGACGATACCGCCGCCGCCGAGGAGCGAGCCGGCCCGCGCGGCCTGCTCCAGGTTCGCCGCGTCGGCCAGGCCGCGCAACCCCCGGGCGGCGCGCTCAGGCTCGTACCAGTCGGGGTGCCCCGGTACGGCACCCCAGTCCACCGTGTCGATCGTCTCCCGCACGACAGCATCGTCGCAGCACGGGCGGCGGCCCCACGCGGGGGCCGCCGCCCGTGAGCGGTTTGGCGGGACGGTCAGTAGCGCAGGCGCCTGGCCCGGAGCAGCATGAACAGGCCCGACAGGGCGAACAGACTGCCGAGGGCGGCGGGCCACAGATGGGCCCCTGTCTCCGCCAGGCCGCCCTGGGCTGCCTGGGGTTCGGTCCGCGCGCCCGACGGCGGGGTGTATCCGGCGGCACCGGCCTGGCCTGCCGCCGGAGAGGCGGAAGCGGCGGCGGGGACGGCGGGGACGGCGGGAGCGGACGGGGTGGGGGCCGAGGCCGGGGTGGTGGCCGGTCGCGCGGATGCGGTCTTGTCGGCGGCGTCGGCCTTGTCGACGGTGTCGTGCTTGCCGTCGGCTCCGTGCTTGCCGTCGGCTCCGTGCTTGTCCTCGGTGTCGTGCTTGGTGGTGCGGGCGGGTCCGGTCGTCGGGTCGTTCCGCGGTGCCTCGCCGGGCTGGGTGGCCGAGGGGGCCGGCGCCGGCGCCGAGGTGACGCTCTCGCCGGGATCCGTGGCCGAGTCTCCGTCGGGACCGTCGGTGGCCTGGTCGGTGGCCTCGTCATCCGGGGCGGTCGTGTCGGCGTCGCCGGGGGCGGCCGTGGCCTCGTCACCGGGGGCGGTCGTGGCGCCCTCGCCGGAACTCTCCGTGGGCGCCGGCGTCGTACCGGGGGCGTCGGCGGCGGCGCCGCAGGTACGGCCGGAGTTGATGCAGTCGACCATCTTGTCCATCAGGTCCTCGTCGAAGACGTTGATGAAGTCGCCGTGGTCGGTGACGGGCTTGTGCAGCTGCTCGGGGAAGGAGTCCACGGCGAACAGCGGCACGGTACGGCCGCCGTCCGCGACGCTCGGCGCGGGGACGTCGTAGACGATGCGCTGGACCAGCTGCGGAATGGGCCGGAAGCCCGCCGGGCAGGAGCCGTCCTCGGTCGCGAAGGCCACATGGGTGCGGTGGTTGGCGCTGTCGATGTTGCGGCCGTCCCAGCAGCTCTGGAAGCGGAAGGTGCGTACGACGTCGCTGCCCTGCGGGCACAGCGGGTACTTGTCCTTCAGCTGCCGGTCCTCGAAGCCGGTGCAGCTCCAGGAGGCGTTGGCGTTCCCGGGGCCGTTGACGAACGCCTTGGCGTCGCCGGTGATGATGCGCAGCAGGCGCGGCATGGCGGTGACCTGGCCGCGCGGGTTGCCGACGAAGGTCAGCGTCACCTGCGCGGGCGTCACGATCTTGCCGGCGTTGCCCTCCGTACCGCCGCCCGGGGCTCCGGCGTCGCGCTCCTGGGTGCCGTTCTGCAGGCGCAGCACCGGCCAGTAGTACGAGGACTTGTCACCCTGGTCCGCACAGCTCGTGTCGGCCTCCGCCAGGTCGTCGTCGCTCGCGAAGGCGGTGTTGTCCTGGTTGCCGACGTAGTCGTGGAAGTGGTGGGCGCCGTTGGAGACGCCGGGAGCCACGATGACGTTGTCCGAGTTGAACAGGCCGTTCGCGTTGACGCCGCAGTCGGAGGCGAAGGTGCCGCGCGAGGCGTCGCCCTGCGGGGGCGGGGCCGGCGTCTCGGGCTGTACGGCGGTGATGTCCGCGTAGTCGGAGACGACGGGCCCGTTGCCGCCCTGCCCCGCGCCGTTCTGCCCCTGGCCCCCGCCGCTCTGGCCCGCGCCCCCGCCGTTCTGGCCCTGGCCGGTGCCGTCCTGCCGGCCGCCGTCGCCCGGGACGGCGGGACTCTGCCCGGTGTCGCCGGGGCGCAGGGTGCAGGCGGCGAGGCCGTCCAAGCCCTGCGGACGGTCCCCGGCCCGGTCGATGGCGTCGGCGATCCGCCCGAGGGACGCCGACCGCTTCTCCCGCAGCGGGTTCATGATCGCGTTGCCGGCGGATCCGGTGTCCTGGCCGGCGGCCCCCGCCTGTTGCAGCCGGCGGTAGGCCGCAGCGGTCTGCTGGTCGAGCCGGGCCAGTTCACGGTCGACGTCCGTACGGGCCGCGCCCGGTATCTCCGTGAGCCGGTTGCCGACGTCAGGACAGACGATGGTCGCCATGCCCGCGCTCAGGACGTGTCCGGTGGAGTCGGCGCCGGACCCGTCACCCCAGCCCTCGCCGGCCGAGGCGTAGACGTTCGCCGCGATGAGTCCGGTGCCGCCCAGCATCAGGGCGACCGCTGCGAGGGTCGCGCGTCGTGCGCCGGTCGGGCGTCTGCGCCTGTTGCGTACCAAGGTCGTCCCCTGAGTGTCTTCGCCGGTCGGGCATGGAGTTCCCCGGCCTCATACGGACGGAGGATCCACTGTGTTCAACAGCATCGCGAATTCACCGGCACCTCACAGGAAACCACGGCCCGCACCCTTTCCCCGTCGAACGCCCCTGCGAACATCACGAATATGTATCGGACATTTCACCCCTCAACCTTCACACGAGGCACACACGTTGGCTAGGTTGACGCGAGGCCGCCGCCCGGCACAGCCCCGGCGAGCCGCCCAACTGCCCTGCGGGGCAAGGAAGGAGCACGTCTTCCATGGCGCCGGAGAGCCGCGACGAGGTTCGGCAACGGATCGACTCGCTGTACGACCAGGCGGAGAACGCCACCGGTAACTTCAACGCGACCCGGGCCATGGCCGCCCGGACGCGCTCACGGGGCGTTCCGTTGGCCAAGCGGGGCAACCGGCGCCCGGATCCGGCGCTGGACGAGATCGCGCGGCAGTGGTTCGACGCGGCGCGCAACCGGCTCGGCCCGACCGTCCCGGCCGTACTCCCCGCCGACCGCCTGCCCGGCCGGCCGCCCGTCCCGGCCCGCGCTCAGGAGTGGGACGACGCTGGCGGCGCGCTCGCGGGTGGTGAGCGGGCGGCCCTGGAAGCCGGCCCGTCCGCACGGGCACCGCGGGCCCTGGAGCGGAGCCCCGACCGCGCGGTGGCCGCGCTGCCACCCGCGAACGCGGCGGCCGAACTGCCGGCGGGCGGCGCGGCGTACGCGGCGCCGACGGAGGGCCCGGCCGGTGGCACGGCACCCGCGCTGCCGACCGGTGCCACGGCCTACGCCCTGCCCACTGGTGACACGGCCTACGCCCTGCCGACCGGTGGCACGGCTTCCCCATGGCCGGTCGACGGCACGGCTTCCGCATGGCCGACCGACGGCACGCCTTCCGAGTGGCCGGCCGATGGCACGACGTCCGGGTGGGCCACCGGCGGCACGACCTCCGCATGGCCGACCGGCGGCACGGCTTCCGCATGGCCGACCGGCAGTACGACTTCCGAGTGGCCGACCGGCGGCGGTGCGGCCGGGGCGGCCCCCGAGCGCGCCATGGGCGCGTTTTCCGCGCCGCTCACGCCCGCGTTCACGCCCGTGCTCGCGCCCGCGTCCGGGCCCGCGCCGGAGGGCGGACCGGCGGCGCTGTCCGGTGCCGCGTCGCCTCAGCCTGCCGGTGGTGTCCTGGAGTTGCCGGCCCCGAGCACGCCGGAGCCGATCGCTCCCGTCGGCGCGACGGCCCTTCTGGGCCTCGGGGAACCGGAACCGGCCCCCGGCGCCCTCCCGGAAACGGCGCTCCTCCCGGCACCCGGCCTGTCCGGCGGTCCGGAAAACCCCGTCCGGGTGCCTCGCCCCCTCCCCCGTACCGGCGGGTTCGGCCGGCTCTCCCCCGCCGTCGCCAAGGCGGCCAGCCGGAACAAGCTCAGCACCGCCGGCGGCCTGCTCACCCGCCACACCGCGCAACTCGCCCCGCAGGCCCTGCCCGTTCAGCCGCCGCCCGTCCCGACGCCCGCTCCGGTCAGCGCCGTCGCCTCGACGTCCGGCACCGGCGCCTTCCCTTACGCGGAAACCCCCGCACCCGTGACCGGCACGGGCTCCTTCCCCTACCCGGCCGCCACCCCTGGCACCGCCCTCCCCGGCGTCCCGGCACCGGAGTCGCCCCGTGCCGTGCGGGCCGCCAAGGCGATCGCGTTCGCTCGGGCGCAGGTCGGGAAGCCCTGTGTGTGGGGTGCGACCGGGCCGGGTTCGTACGACTGCTCCAGCCTCACCCAGGCCGCCTGGCGGGCCTCCGGGGTCGCGCTGCCGCGGGCCGCTTACGAGCAGGCGCTGGCCGGTGCGCCGGTCACGACGGCCGCGATCGAGCCCGGTGATCTCGTTCTCTTCTTCGACGACGACCGGCACGTGGGCCTGTACGTCGGCGACGGGATGATGGTGCACGCCCCCGGCCCCGGGTCGACCATCCGCGAGGAGTCGATCTACGGTGCCGGGGAGGCGGCGATCCACCGCGTCGTCCGGCCGGCCTGACCGGGACCAGCCGCGGGGCCGGCGGGCGCGTCGGCTGTCGTGGTGGTCAAAGCAGGGTCTCGGCCAACGGGCGCTAGGTGAGGCCGAGTTCGCGGACGCTGCGGCTGTTGTCGACACGGAACCGGATGCCGAGGTGTTTGCGGACGCAGTCCTGGGTGAGGCCGAAGGCGGGGCCCAGGACACGGACCGGCCAGTGCGGGAGCCTGGTGCGCGGCAGCCGGAGGTCCCAGGGGCAGCGGCCTCGCTCCAGCGGCCGTCGCACCAGATGGCTGCCGACGAAGCCGCTGCCGCCCGTCACCGCGACCGTCGCCCCCGGGGCGATCGCGCGCGCCGCCCGCGCCTGTCCGCCCAGGCCCGTTCATCCCTCGGCGCCGGGCCGCACCCAGCTCGCCGGGGCCCCGCATAAGCAACCCCTCGACAACCCATAAGATCAGCTTATGAGGTCATAGACCAGACCCGCGTACCAACTTAGGGCTGCCTTAGTTTAGGCTTCGTGATCGAGTCGCCCATTCACGCTCGAAGGGAACCTGATCATGCCGCGCCCGCTGCGGGTAGCCATCGTCGGAGCCGGCCCCGCCGGGATCTACGCCGCCGACGCCCTGCTCAAGTCCGAGGTGGCCGCCGACCCCGGCGTGTCCATCGACCTCTTCGAGCGGATGCCCGCCCCGTTCGGCCTGATCCGGTACGGCGTCGCCCCCGATCACCCGCGTATCAAGGGCATCATCACGGCTCTGCACCAGGTGCTCGACAAGCCGCAGATCCGCCTGTTCGGCAACGTCGACTACCCGGCCGACCTCAGCCTGGACGATCTGCGCGCCTTCTACGACGCCGTGATCTTCTCCACGGGCGCGATGGCCGACCGCGACCTGTCCATACCCGGCCTCGACCTGGACGGCTCCTACGGCGCCGCCGACTTCGTCTCCTGGTACGACGGCCACCCGGACGTCCCCCGCACCTGGCCGCTGGAGGCCGAGAAGGTCGCCGTCCTCGGCGTCGGCAACGTCGCCCTGGACGTCGCCCGCGTCCTGGCCAAGACCGCCGACGAGCTGCTGCCGACCGAGATCCCGCAGAACGTCTACGACGGTCTGAAGGCCAACAAGGCCGTGGAGATCCACGTCTTCGGCCGCCGCGGCCCGGCGCAGGCGAAGTTCAGCCCGATGGAGCTGCGCGAGCTGGACCACTCCCCGAACATCGAGGTCATCGTCGACCCCGAGGACATCGACTACGACGCGGGCTCGATCGAGACCCGGCGCGGCAACAAGCAGGCCGACATGGTCGCCAAGACGCTGGAGAACTGGGCGATCCGGGACGCCGGCGACCGCCCGCACAAGCTGTTCCTCCACTTCTTCGAGTCGCCGGCCGAGATCCTCGGCGAGGACGGCAAGGTCGTCGGCCTGCGCACCGAGCGCACCGCCCTGGACGGCACCGGCAACGTCAAGGGCACCGGCGAGTTCAAGGACTGGGACGTCAGCGCCGTCTACCGCGCCGTCGGCTACCTCTCCGAGAAGCTGCCCAAGCTCCCCTGGGACATCGCCTCCGGCACCGTCCCGGACGAGGGCGGCCGGGTGATCGAGGAGGGCGGCACCCCGCTGCAGTCCGCCTACGTCACCGGCTGGATCCGGCGCGGCCCCGTCGGCCTCATCGGCCACACCAAGGGCGACGCCAACGAGACCGTCGCCAACCTGCTGGACGACTACACCCACGGCCGGCTGCACACCCCGACCGCGCCCGAGCCGGAGGCCGTGGACGCCTTCCTCGCCGAGCGGAACGTCCGCTTCACCACCTGGGACGGCTGGTACAAGCTGGACGCCG
This sequence comes from Streptomyces sp. NPDC015171, assembly GCF_043079545.1. Taxonomy (NCBI): domain Bacteria; kingdom Bacillati; phylum Actinomycetota; class Actinomycetes; order Kitasatosporales; family Streptomycetaceae; genus Streptomyces; species Streptomyces sp. NPDC015171. Next base: position 453,999 of record NZ_JBIBUO010000003.1, on the reverse strand, counting down.
CCGAGCGCGCCCTGGGCGAGCCGCAGGGCCGTGAGCGCGTGAAGATCGTCGAGCGTGAGGACATGCTGCGGGAGAGCGGGGCGTAAGGCCCCTGCCACCCATCGGTCCCGGGGGCCGGCGCCGCGGCGCCGGCCCCCGGGCGCGTTCAGGCTCCCGCCGCCCGCGTGAACAGTTCGTGCAGCGGCACCGGTGACAGCAGGCGGGTGAACGGGCCGTACACCCCCTTGCCCGCCCGTATCGCGCCGTGCGTGGCCAGTTTGCCGCTCTCCACCGGGAGATGGGGCGCGTCCAGGGTCTCCCACGTGCCGCGGGCGAAGGCCGTGCGCCCGGCTCTGGTCCGCCGGCCGGTCTCCACGGCCCCGGCCGCCACCAGTTCCGTCTGCGCCGCCTTGTGCCGGGCGGCCGTCCAGCCGTTCCACCGGCGGACATTGCGGTCCGTGGGCCGGACGAGCGCGCCCAGCTGGAGATGGAGCGCGGCGGCGTCCGCGCCGACACCGAGCCGCCGCGCGACCTCGGCGACCAGGCCGGGGACGCTGAGTGCCGGATTGGCCTCGTAGCCGCCCACGGGCACCGGTGTCCCGGCCGCCCGGGCCGCCATCCTGCCCAGGCCGTCGAGCAGCGCCCCGGTCCGGGTGACCTCCTGCCGCAGCCCGGGCAGGTCAAGGCGGTCGCACAAGTCCAGGGCCCTGGCCACGCGCTCCGGGTCCGCGAGGGCGGCCGTGCGCAGGAACACGTCTCCGCTGGGGGCCGCGACGACGAACGTGCCGTCGTCCAGCGCCGCGGGAGCCTGCCCGACGGTGTCCAGGAGCGGCTCCGCGCACGGGACCACCGTGCCCGGGTACGGCCGGAAGGCCGGGCTCCCCACGGCGGCCTCGGCGAGGGGCCGGCACGTGGGCAGCTCGACCAGGGTGTCGGGCGCGGCGAACCAGTCCCGCAGTCGCGCGTACAGCTTCAGCGCTCCATCGGCAGCGGGGTCGCCGACCGGCCGCTCGGTCAGCGCCCAGGCGATCACGGAGAGCGTCTGGATGTGCGGGGCCCGGTCGCGGCGTATCCACTCCCCGGCCGTGCCGTCCGGCCCCGCCTGGTGCAGGTGGAGCCGGCCGGTGCGGCTGCCGGCCAGGACCTGGCCGCACGGCTGGGCCGGCGGCCGCCCCTCGGGCAGGGTGCGGGCCCAGTCGGCGTGCAGCCCGAGGTCCGTCTCCAGGGCGTCCGCCAGTTCCTCGTCGACGTAGGGCCGGGTGCCGAGCAGGTCGGCCCAGACGGCCGCCATGCGTTCCGCTGCCCGGACCAGGCCCTCCGGCGTCCACAGGTCGGCCGGGTCCTGCGGAAGTCCGGCGGCGAGCAGCGCGCGCCGGCCCTGGGAGCCGAGCCGGTGCCAGAATCCGTCGTACTCGGTGGCCGTGGTCCTGTTCGCCTTGTAGGGCTTGGAGCGCAGCATCCTGGCGTGCTCGTCGTATCCCGCGCGGCGCGGCAGGCCGCCGAGGGCCAGGGTGGCGAGGGGGCGTCGCAGGCCGGTGCGCCAGGAGAAGACGGCGAGGGCCTCCGGGGTCAGCGGGACCGGTCCGTGGCGGTCGATCAGCTCCAGGAGCCGGGTGAGCCGTGCGCCGTCGTCCCCGGTGAGGGTGACGGTCAGCTCCTCCTCGGTGCCGGCGGGGGCGGGGACGGCGGCCGGCTGCACGAAACGGGAGAGTCCGCCGCGTGCGGGGCCCGCCGCCGTGCGCGGTGCGGCGGTCAGTTCCTCCTGCGGCGCCCGGCCGGTGCGCCAGCTGCCGCCGGGTTCGGCGAAGGGCTGCCGGCTCCAGGTCCGCAGCAGGGCGCTCAGAGCGGTGCGTTCGTCCTCGGTCGTGGTCTCGACGGCGGCCCGCCAGGCGACGGCGTCGATGCCGCCGAGCAGCACCTGCCATTCCACGGGGCGCGCGGGCGGGGCCAGGCCGCGGGTCTCGTCGTCGATCTCGCCGCGCAGGAAGCGGCCGTCGGCGGCGATGGCGGTGAGCGTGCCCGGGTGCCGCTCGGGTGCCTGTGTCTCGTAGGCGCGCAGGTCGGGCAGCAGCGCGGACAGGGCGGGGACGAGCGCGGTGTCGGGGATGTCGGCGGGGAGGTCCACCACCGGCCCCGAGCGCATGATGCCGACCCGTCGGGACAGCTCGGTGCGACGCCGCAGCACATCGGCGGCGAGCCGGGCCGCGCGCACCACTCCGTCCCGCACCCGGACATCACCGGCCTCGGGCAGCAACTCGCCTATAAGGCCGTGCAGTTCGCCGTCGTCCCGGCCGTCACGGGCGGCGTCCAGGAGGGCTCGGACGGTCGCGTCGGAGACGGTGCGCAGTGCCTTGGAGGCGCCTTCGTCACGCGGGGTGAGGAAGTGCCAGAACGCGGGCGGCGGCACCGGTCCTGCCGCCTCGCCGAGGGTGGGCTGACGGTCGCGGTCGCGTCCGGCGGGCGGCCCGAAGCCGTGGACCTGCCAGAGCAGCGAGTTGTCGGAGGCGGCATGGCAGCGGACGGTCGTCTCGCCGACGGTGACGGCGTCCTCGCCGCCCTGGGGGAGACCGATGACGCCCCAGGGGTGGCGACCGAAGCGGCGGCTGCGGTAACGGGCGGTGCGGCCGTCGACCGACTCCAGCAGGAACTCGGTGGGCGAGGGGCCCTGGTAGGGCGTGCGGTTGAGAACGCGGCAGCCGACCAGCCGTCCGTCCTGACCGAACGGGGAGCCCGGGGCCTCCTCCGGGAGCATCGCGAGGTACTGGCCGCCTTCGAACTCCTCCATGCCGGGCGGGACTTCCCGGTCGCGGTGGAAGTCCGGCAGGGTGCGGTCCTGCGCGGGAGCACCGGTGACGGGGTCGTGCGGTGTCCAGTTGCCGCGGGTGCGGAACACCCGGGCCCCGTAGAAACGGCGGCCGTCGCTCATCTGGAGGTCATGGCCGCCGATGCCCTCACGGCCGCCCGGCCGCAGCACCCGCTCCCCGTCGAACCGGCCGCCGCGGTCCGGGGTCTCGAACTGGTACCCGAACCCGCCCCGGATCAGTCCGCCGTACGACCGCAGGCCGAACTGGTCCTCCGGGGTGAACACCTCGTGCGGGCGGTCGGTCCAGAACGCCTGGTCGGTGGCCGAGTCGCGGTCGACGGTGCGCCAGCTGACCAGGAACTGACCGCCGACGTGATGGACGGCGTGCGCGGCAGCCTCGTCCGGCACCTGGAAGGTGCAGGTCGCACGGGTGCCCGCGGGGTCGACGGCGACGGCCCGGTCGCTCCCGAAGACGGTGAGGACCGGCCAGGTACAGGTGACGCGGAGGGTATCGGCCGGGTCGAATCCGGCCACCGCCGCCTCCAGGGCGGGCCAGCCCAGTTCCTCGGGCAGCCCGGCGCGCAGGGCGCGGGCCAGCGGCCCGGTGAGGTCCAGCGCCGCCAGCGCCTCCTCGATGCCGTCCAGGGCGAGGGCGGTGGGCCGGTCGAGCAGGCCGGACAGTTCGCCGACCGCCTCGTCGGCCGCGGCGAGCCCGCCGCCGCGCAACGCGTCGAGCAGGCCCTCGACGCGGGACCGCACCTCGGCGGCGATCCCGGCGTTCTCCGGCAGCCGGGTGATCGCCGTGCCGGCGCCGCGCAGCCCTTCGTGCACGGTGCCTTCGAGGCGGCGGCCGAACACCGGGTGGGCGGCCAGCGCCTTCAGGTCACGGCACGACAGATCGTCCCAGAACGTCAGCCGTACGGTGTCGCCGGGATCCTCGACGGCGATGCCCTCGGCGAGGCAGGCGTCCAGGAGGTCGGCGTCCAATCCCGGCCAGCGGTACTTGTCCTCGTGGATCACCACCGGTGTGGCCGCCGCGCGCAGCCGGGGCGCGAACCGGGCGACGATCTCGAAGAGTTCGGCGGGCATGGGCTGGCGTGCCACGCCGCCGTAAGCCACCCTCTGATGCCGGTACGTGCGTGTGTACCGGCCCAGCCAGCCGGCGGGGCCGCCCTTCGGATCGAGGTGCCCGGACGCCGCCGCCTCCACGATGCCGCCGCGCAGCAGCAGCCGCAGCCAGGCCGCCGCGTCCTTGCGGGAGTCCGGGAAGAGATCGAGCAACGCGGCCTGCACCTCGGGTCCTTGCGGATGGTCGCCGAGCGGGCCGGCGGCGGCCTCCAGAAGGGCGTCCGGGACCGCCTTGCCGCGGGCCGACGCGAGGACGCGGCCCAGGACCCGGGCGTCCTCGTCGGTGCCGAGGCCCGCGGCGCGGGCGGAGGCCGCGATCCGGCGGGCGAGGTCGGCGGGCAGCTCCCCGGGCGAGGCCGACCACGCGGTGAGCACCTCCACGTACTCCTCGTGCGCCTCGGCGGGCGGCAATTGCCCGGCCAGCCAGCGCTGATGCTCGCTCAGCTCCTTCACCGGCAGGGCTCCGCGCGCCGCCAGCAGCCGCGCGTCGGCCCGCCGCCAGTCCGGGTCGACCGGCAGCCCGTGCTCCTGCTCCGCCTTGCGGGCCAGGGTGTAGGCCTTGGCTGCGGCACCGCCCGGGTATCCCAGCAGACGGTGCGCCACCGTGTCCCAGAACCAGGGCAGATGGGCGGGCGGCAGTCCGCGTGCCGGCCGCCGCAGCCGCTCCAGGCAGCGCCCCATCTTGGGGTACGCGGACGACACGGCCGCCGACACCTCGTCGAGGAGGGCGGCGGCAGCGCTCTCCGCGCCCGGGTCGTGCGCCGAGACCCAACGGGCATAGGTCCTGGACCGGTGGGGTTCCGTGGGCAGCAGGTCGTGAGTGAGCATGCGGCGATCTTGGCATGGCGGTCCGACACCCGGTCCGGCCTGTGGACAACCGCGGACGGCGTCGGCCCCCGGCCCTGTGGACGATCAGGGCCCTGTCCTGTGGACGATCAGGGCCCGGTCCCGGGCCGCGTCCGGGGCGCACCCCGAAAAGTCCGAGGCCGTACCCTGAGGTCCCCCAACCGGCCCCTGGAAGCTCCCTGTTAGGGTCCTGCGGTGTTCTCACTGACCGAGCCCGCCCTCTTCACCCGCCTGCGCGATGCCCGTCGCGTACTCGTCGCCGGTGCCGGCGGCGGCTTCGACGTGTACGCGGGGCTTCCGCTCGCCCTCGCGCTGCGGTCGGCCGGCAAGGAGGTGCACCTGGCCAGCCTGTCCTTCGCCGACCTGTACGGCCTGGACCTGGACAGCTGGGCCGCGGTGGACGTCGCGGCGGTCCGCCCGGACACCCCGCTGCACGGTGACTACTTCCCCGAACGCTCGCTCGCCCGCTGGCTGGCGTCCAGGGGCCTGCCCGACACCGTGTACGCCTTTCCCCGTACGGGTGTCGACCCGCTGCGCACCGCCTACCGGGCGCTCCTGGAGCACCTGGGCGGAGTGGACGCGATCGTGCTGGTGGACGGCGGTACGGACATCCTGATGCGCGGGGACGAACACGGGCTCGGCACTCCGGAGGAGGACATGGCGAGCCTGGCGGCGGTGGCCGGGCTGCCGGAGGTCCCGCACCGGCTGGTGGCCTGCCTGGGCTTCGGGGTGGACGCGTACCACGGCGTCAACCACTCCCTGGTCCTGGAGAACCTGGCCGCCCTGGACCGCGAGGGCGGCTATCTGGGCGCGTTCTCGCTTCCGCGCGAGAGCCCGGAGGGTGCCGCCTACCTCGACGCGGTGGCGCACGCCCAGAGCTGCCACGCCGACCACCCGAGCATCGTGCAGGGGTCCGTGGCCGCCGCGGTGCGCGGGGACTTCGGCGATGTGCGGTTCACCGAACGCACCCGGGGCAGCGAACTGTTCGTCAACCCGCTGATGGCGCTGTACTTCTGCGTCGACCTGCCCGCACTGGCACGCGCCAATCTCTATCTGGGCCGGCTCGAGAACACGGTGCTGATGCGCCAGATCAGCACGGCCGTGGCCGCGTTCCGGGACGAGCTGCCCCGGCAGCGACCGCCCCGGGCGTTCCCGCACTGAGGACCAGCAGACCCGGGCGGGAACGGCGGGAGCACCGGCAGCAGCGGGCCGGCGGGGGCCGCCCCGTGGGCCGACAGGGCGCCCCGTGAGCCGGTCAGCGTCGGACGAGGTCGCGGCCCGCCGGCACGGCCAGTGCCGCGGTCAGCAGGACGAGGGCCGCCGCCTGCCCGAGGCCGCCGCCGAGGAGCACGCTCGCGCCGGGCACGTGCAGCCAGGGATAGAGGGCCGCCACCCGCACCGCGAGGACCAGCACGCCGAGCGCCGTCAGGGCCAGGGCGGCCCCCGGAGGCGCGGGGACCGTGCGCCGGGACTGCCACAGCAGCCAGCCGAGGGCGCCCACGAGGAACCCGGTCGCGGGCGCCCAGACGGTGTCCGCCGCGGCCGGCAGCAGCACGAGGGACCCGCCGGTCACCACGCATCCGCCCAGGAACAGCAGTCCCGGAGAGCCCGCCGGAAGCCGGGCGGGCGGCGCGTCCCGGTGATGGCCGGCGCACAGGGCGAGCGCCGGCAGCCAGGCGAGCAGCGCGAGGGGCGTGTCGTACCACGGCATCCACGCCACGGTGTCGTCACCGGCCAGCGACCGGGCAAGGGGCCACAGCGTGGGCAGGGCCGCGGCGAGCGCGCTGTACCGGGCCAGGCGCCGCCGGTCGTGCAGCAGGGCGAAGTAGGCCACCGTCCAGAGCAGGGGCAGCGTCCAGGTCAGTACGGCGACGACCGTGTCGGTCGTGCCCCGGCCGGTGAACCCGGTGAGGAACATCCGCCGGTCGCTCGCGCCGTGGGTGAACGCCCAGGTCAGCTCCAGGGCCCGGTCGACGACCGCGGAGGCCGCCTGGAGCAGTGCGGCGAACAGGGCGAACAGCCGGACGGCGGAGCCCAGGAGGGCGTACGGCCGGGGTGCGCCGGGCACGCCGAGCCGGCAGCGCACGGCGAGCGCCGCGATGCTCGCCACCTCCCCGAGTGTGGGCCGGCTCTGGTCCTGGGTGTCGCGGTCGAGGTCCCCCAGGTACGTCTCGACCATCTCCTCCTCCCGTGCGCGCCGGTAGTAGGCGGGGAGCAGCCGCAGGGCGGTGCGGTAGCGGGCTTCGAGCAGCGTGGTCATGCGTAGCCTCCCGCGAGTCCGGGCGCGGCGGGGGGTTCGAGGCCGGCCGTGCCCTCGGCGGCGGGACGGCCCGGGGCGCCCGCGCGGCGGCCCTCGGCGATGCGGCGCTTGGCGGCCCCCGCGCCGGCGGCCATCCGCTCGGCCTCCGCGGCGAGGGCGGCCACCCCCTCGTCGGTGAGCCGGTAGTAGCGGCGCAGCCGGCCCTGCTGCACCTCTTCCCGGTCCAGCACGATCAGGCCGTCCGCGGTGAGCCGGTCGAGCACGCCGTACAGCGTGCCGACCCGCAGCTGGACCTCCCCGTCGGACAGGTCCTCCACCTCGCGCAGGATGCCGTAGCCGTGCCGGGGCTGGTCGGCGAGTGCCGTGAGGACGAAGAACGCCGCACGGGTCATAGCCTTCGCTGTCATGCCGCCAGGATATATCGACTGCCGATATATATCGAGTGAACGCCCGAGCGGGCGCGTCCCTGCGGTCCTGGGGAGTGAACGGGGTCCGCCCCTGAGCGGATGGACGGGCGGGCCCCGTTCGCCCGACAGTGTGGAGGCCGGGACCGGTGGCCCGACACGGGTGCGCGGCGGCCGTCCGACGCGCACCGCGCACTCCCGGGGCGTACGGCGCACACCCCGTGCGCCCGTTGCACACCGGGGCGACGCGCGCGGCCGGGACCCCGGCGGCCGTATCGGCCGTCGAGCGGTGATACTGGGAAGCTCACCCGCCCCCATCAGCAGATTGGCTCATGTCGAACTCCGCCACCGACCACGCCACCGTCCCGCAGACTCTCTGGGCGGCCCGGGGCCGCCACACCGGCCCCGCCCCCGAGGACCTCGTCCGCCGCACCCTGCGCCGGCACAGGGAGAGCGGAGACATCGACGACTTCACCGAGCCGCCCGAGGCAGCCGAGGATCCGGCCCGGCGGGTCTTCGAGGCCCGCTGGCGGGCCGACGGCACGGTGACCGTGCGGGCCCGGCTCACCCTCGTACCGCGTCAGGACCGGCCGCAGGAGCACGAGTGGCGGCTGGTCGCGGAGGCCGAGCGCCCGTGGGACGACGCGTGGCCCTCGCCGGCCACCCTGTTCTGGCCCGAGGCCGGCCCGGACGCGGACGGCGACGGCGCCTGGGACCACCACCCGACAGTCACCGGGCTGCGCCTGCGGCAGGTCAACGCGCTGCCCGAGGACGACAAGGAGATGCGGCGCCGGCTGCGGGACGCGGCCCGCGAGTCGTGGTCCGTCCATGTCGTCGTGCACGAGGCGATGACACCGGACGAGCAGGGCAGGCTGCCGCTGGCGCGACTGCTGCCGCCCGGCCTGCGCCACCGCGTGGTGGAGCACCGGGCGGCCCCGCAGCAGCTGCGCGGCGTGAACTGGGCGCTGAAGGACCTGGGTGTCGAGGTGCCGCGCGGCGGCGCGGTGCTGCTGCCGCCGGATCCGGCGCCGAAGGGCTACGACGGCAGCGAACACAGCGTACGCAGCGTCTTCCTTGACGGCTCGGAGCCGTCCGAGCTGATCGCGGCCCTGCGGCACTTCGTCGCACTGCCCCGGCCCCTGCCGTCGGACGCCGGGGAGGCGTTGACGGACCTGCGGGAGAACTGGACCCTGCTGACCGTTCAGGAGGAGCTGGAGCGTGAGCGGCGGCTGGTCGCCATGTACAGCGATGCCCTGGAGTCGATGACGAAGTCCCGGGACCTGTACAAGCAGGCCGCCGAGCAGGCACTGGAAGCCCTGGCCGCCTACCGCGACGTGCCCGCGGCCGCCCTGCCGGAGCAGCGGCCCGGCCCCCGGACACCGGGCGCGCTGCACCAGCTGACGCGGACGTTCGAGCGGCTGAGGTTCACGGCGAAGGGCCGGCAGCAGCCCGCGCCCGGCACGGACACCGCGCCGGAGGGCACGCCGGCCGACACCGCGCGGCGGGACGACGACCTCACGGGCACAGGCGCGGGAACAGAGGCAGGGGCGGGGGCAGGCGCGGGTACGAGTACCGGTACGGGCGACGACGGCGCGGGCGACCGGCCGGCGTAGCCGCCGGACCGGGAGGGGAAGCCACGATGGACACGACCACCACCCTGCTGCTGATCGCGGCCGCCGTCGGCGCGGTGCTGCTCGCCGTCGCCGTCGGCCTGCTGGTACGACTGGTGCGCACCCGGCGGACGCTGGAGCGGGCCGGCCTGCCGACGGGGCCGCGATGGGTCTTCTGGGGCGCGGTCGCGTATCTGGTGCTGCCCACCGACCTGCTGCCCGACCCGGTCTACCTGGACGACATCGGCGTCCTGCTCCTCGCTCTGCGCAGCCTGCGCGCCGCCCGGCCGCTGTCGGGCGGGCCGACCGGGCTCTGACCGGCCGCCGTCACCCCGCGCCCAACGGCCTTTCCCGTCTGCGGCTGCCCGGCGTCAGGGCGGTGAGCAGGGCCGCGAGTGCCCCGAGGGCGGCTGCCGCGGCCGTCGGGCCGGCCAGCCAGGGCGGCGCCAGGGTCGCCGCCTGCAACCGGGCCGGGTCCGGCACGCCGAACCGGCCGCCGAGCACCTGTCCGGCGGCGAGCACCGCCGTGGTGGCCACGGCGGCCGTCGCCGCGGCGAGCCGGACCGGGGCCAGCCGCGCCAGCAGGGCGAGGGCGAGCAGCCCGCACAGCGCCGAGGCCACGACGCCGGCCCCGAGGACGTCGGGGGACAGCCTGATCCAGTAGCGCGGGGCGTGCGCCACCCCGCACAGGAGCACCAGCAGGGCGGCGCCCCGGGCGGTCCACACACGTGCCGCCAGCGCCCGGTCGTCCCCGGCCGGGTCCTCGGCCCGGCACCCGACCACCTGCCCCTTCCTCCGCCTCCCCGCCGGCCGTTCCCCGGCCGACGCGCCCGGAGCGGTCCGGCCGTGTGCGGGCCGGTTCACGGCGAGCGGGTCCTGGACAGGGCGGTCCACGGTGATCCGGTTGACGGCGATGCGGTCGACGGCGACCTGGTCAGCGGCAGTGCGGTCCTTCGGGGTCGCAGCGTCCGCCGATGCCTTGGCTTCGGGCGCGACCCACGGTTCGGCGGATCCCGCACCCGGCCCCGAACCCTTACCCGAACCCGCACTCGGCCCCGAACCCGCACTCGGCCCCGAACCCGCACTCGTACCCGAACCCGTACTAGTACCCGGAGCCGGTCCCGTGGCCGTCGGTTCGGGCGGCGGGGGCCCGGCCGGCTCGCGGTCCGCGGCCAGCCGGTCGATCAGTTCGGCCAGTTCCTCGACGGGCCGGTGCACCGCCACCGCCCGCACGGCCGCCTCCCCGCAGTGCGGCTCCACCGGGGTGCGGTGCAGCAGCTCCACCAGGCGGGAGACGTCCTCCAGGGGCCGGTGCTCGGCGGCGGCACGGATCACCTCGTCCGCGCTGTCGGTGTTCCGGGGCGGCTCGGTCAGCAGCGTCACCAGGCGGGTGACGTCCTCGACGGACCTGTCGACCCCGGCCGCCCGCAGCGCCTCGGTCGTGGTCCGGGCGTGCTCGGGCGACCGTTCCAGGAGGCTGATGAGCCGGACGACGTCCTCCAGGGGGCGGTCGGCCACGGCGGCCTGGACCAGGGCGTGCAGAGGGTCTCCGCGCCCGGGACCGTCCGCCCGGCCGGGGCCCGCGGACTTCTCGGAAGGCCCTGCGAGCCAGGTCAGGAGCCGCGGGGACGAGGCGGGGTGACCGGGGGCGACCGGTGCCGGAGGTATGGGCGAGTCCTCGGGACCGGGGGTCGAAGAGCGGGTCATCTGGGCTCCTGGGGAGGAATGCGACCGCACCTGCGCCCCCGTCTGCGGGCGCGGCATCACGCAGTTCATTACTAGGAGCGGGCCAGGGGAGCCGCCACTCGGGAGCGGCACTGGTGTGAGCCCGACCAGCCCGGCCAGCCCGGCCACGGCACCGGCGGGCAAGCACCGCCCCTGGGCGGAGCGCGGGCCCCGTCCCCCTCCCCCACCCGCCCCCGCCCCTCTCCCCGACCCGCCCAGGTGCGTCGGGCGCGTCTTGTGGCGCATTCTTGCTGTGTCATCCAGCGGAGGCGCACGGGACGAGGTAAGCCGATGGCTGGGAGCGACGAGCGGGCGGTCCGCGTGCGGGGCCGGCTGGCCGCGCTGCTGGCAGACGCCTCGACCGCCGCCCTCGGAGCGGCCGGCGGGCGGGTGTCGGGCGTGTATCTGCGGTCCGGCACGCCGGGACTGCTGCGCCTGTCGGTGCTCGCGGGGCTGCCGGCCCCCCTGTTCCGGCCCTGGTGGCGGCTGCATGTGGACCGGCCCTTCCCCGTCGCCGACGCCTACCGGCTCGGCGTCCAGGTGGTCCTGCCGAACGCCACGGAGACCATGCGCCGCTATCCGCAGTTCGCCGCCGGTCTGCCGTTCCCCTTCGGGTCGGTGCACGTGCCGGTGCCGGGCGGGGCCGGGCCGCTGGGCGTACTCACGGTGCTGCGCCCGACCGTGACGGACACCTCGGACGACCTGCCCGACCGGGAACTGCTCGCCCGGCTGGCCGAGGGCCTCGGCGCCGAGCTGCTCGGCCTGGCCGACGGGGACGAGAGCGCGGTCCGCTGGGAGGAGGCGCCGACCTGCGTACGGCCGCCCGACCGCCGGTCCCCGCGGGCCGCCGCCGGACGGTTCAGCTGGGACCCGGTGACCTCAGCGGTCCACGCGGACGACCGGCTGCACGCCCTCCTCGGTCTGCGCCCCGGCGAGTTCGCGGGGACCGAGACCGCGCTCGCGGACGCCGTGTCCCCGGACGAAGCACACCGGATCCTGGCCGCGCTGCGCGACGCCGCCGCCGGGCATCCGCCGAGCGCCCCGCTGATCGTGCGGGCGCGGGACGGCACGCCGCGGCTGCTCCACCTGTGGCCGGCGGGCGCCGACGGCATCGAGACGGCGGCCGGCGGAATGGTGCTCGACCCCGGTTCGGCCGCCGCCGAGGGCGCGGCCGACCTGCTGCCCCAGGGCGTGTTCTGCATGGACCGGCTCGGCCGGATCGTGTACGCCAACCCCGCCGCCGCCCGGCTCACCGGCCGGGAGCGGAAGGGGCTGCTCGGCTGCTCGCTGTGGGACGCGATGCCCTGGCTGGCCGGGCCGCCGTACGACGACCATCTGCGGAGCGCGCTGCTCACGCCCGGACCGGTGCACTTCCACGCCGTGCTGCCCGCCCGCGCCGGGGCCGAACCCGGCGCCGGCGACTGGCTCGCCGTGTCGGTGCATCCCGGCACCGACGTGCTGACCTGCACGCTCGTCCCGGCCAGCCGCATGGCCCCGGCCGCCGAGGCGGTCCCGGCGGCGCCCATACCTCAGGACGCGGTGGGCGCCGACCACACGATGACCTCGCTGTACCGGCCGATCGCGCTGGCCATCGCGCTGACGGACGCGGTGACCGCCCAGCAGGTGTCGGCGGTGGTCATGCAGGAGCTGCTGCCCGCGTTCGGCGGCCGGCGGCTGGCCATCTACCTGCTGCAGGACCGGCATCTCTACCTCGCCTGGGAGACGGGGTTCCCGCAGGGCTTCCTCTCCTCGTTCGACGGCGTCGGCCTCGACGCGCACCTGCCGGGCGTGGAGACCCTGACCACCGGCCGGGCGCTGTTCTTCGAGACCATGGAGCAGATCGCGGCGTCCTATCCCGGCATACCGCTCGACGCCGACGTGGGCTCCCGTGCCTTCCTGCCGCTGATCGCCTCCGGCCGGCCGGTCGGCTCCTGCATCCTCGGCTTCGACCGCCTGCGCAGCTTCAGCACGGAGGAGCGTACGGTCCTCACGGCGCTCGCCGGGCTGATCGCGCACGCGATGGAGCGGGCGCGGCGCTACGACAGCGAGGCGGCCCTGGCCCGCGGGCTTCAGCAGGCCCTGCTGCCGCGCCGGCTGTCGACACATCCGCAGGTGGAGACTGCGGGCCGCTATCTGCCGGGCACCCAGGGCATGGACGTGGGCGGGGACTGGTACGACGTGGTGGAGGCCGGGGACGGTCTCGCGCTGGTCATCGGCGATGTGCAGGGGCACGGGGTGCAGGCGGCGGCCACCATGGGGCAGCTGCGCAGCGCGGTCCGGGCGTTCGCGCTCGGCGACCGGCCGCCGGACGAGGTGCTGCGCGGCACCAACCACCTGCTGATCGACCTGGACCCGGGCCAGTTCGCCAGCTGCTGCTATCTGCGCCTGGACCCCGCCACCGGCCGCGTCCGGATCGCGCGCGCGGGTCATCCCCCGCCGCTGCTGCGCAACGCCGACGGCCGTACCCGGGTGCTGCACGTGCCCGGCGGTGTCGTCCTCGGGGTGGATCCGCACGCCCGGTACCCGGTGACCGAGCTGCTGCTGGAGCCGGACGCGATCCTCGCCCTCTACACCGACGGCCTGGTGGAGCGGCCCGGCGCCGACATCGACGACGGCATCACGGCGCTGCGTCTCGCGCTCGCCAAGGCCGGGGGTGTCGCCGGGCGGCGCGGCGGGCGCTCCCTGGCCGGGGTCGCCGACCGGCTCACGGCCGCCGCCCGGCATGCCGTCGACCGTCCCGACGACGTGGCCCTCCTGCTGGCCGCCCGGCGCCCGGCACCCCCGCGCGACGGGTGGCCGAGCCGTCCGGCCCGCCGCCCGACACCGCCGTGCGACCGGTGACCAGGCCCTCCCGCCGGACCGGTGCCGGCACATGGTCCGAGCCTCCCGTCGGGCGGTCGACACCTCGGGCGGCGGCCTCGCCTGCGGGCGCCGGGCAGTGTAGACATGGGCACATGGTGCGACTGTCCGGCCGGGCGACCACTCGGCCGTCCCGACCTTTCGGGCACTCGCGCGCACCGCACAGCCCGTCCGGGCAGGAGCGCGGCGCGGGCGGCAGCCGGCCCGGGGTGCTCAGGTCGGCGGTGACCGGACGCAGCGTGGCCGGTCAGGTCTTCCTCCTCCAAGTGGTGATCGTGCTGCTGCTGGTCGTCTCGGCCGTCGTGGCCCAGGTCCTCCAGGTACGGCACGACAGCGACGTCGAGGCGACGAATCGTTCCCTCGCCGTGGCGGAGACCTTCGCGAACGCGCCGGGCACGGCCGAGGCCCTGCGCTCGCCCGATCCGTCGGCCGTACTCCAGCCGAGCGCCGAGGCCGTCCGCAAGGCGACCGGCGTCGACTTCATCACCGTCATGAACACCGAAGGCATCCGGTACACGCACCCCAAGTCCGACCGCATCGGCAAGAAGTTCGTCGGCACGATCGGCCCGGCGCTGGAGGGGCACACGGTCACCGAGCACGTCAACGGCACCCTCGGCCCGCTGGTGCAGGTCGTGGTGCCGGTGAAGGACGCGGCGGGCCAGGTGGTGGGTCTGGTGTCGGCCGGGATCACCACGGCGCACGTGGGCGGGGCCGTCGACCAGCAGCTGCCGTTGCTGCTCGCCGCGGCGGCCGCCGCGCTCGTACTGGCCACCGGAGGGACGGCCCTGGTCAGCAGACGGCTGCTGCGCCAGACCCGCGGCCTCGGACCGTCCGAGATGACCCGGATGTACGAGCATCACGACGCGGTGCTGCACGCGGTCCGGGAGGGCGTGCTGATCGTCGGCGGCGACGGCCGGCTGCTGCTCGCCAACGACGAGGCGCAGCGGCTGCTCGACCTGCCGGCGGACGCCGAGCAACTGCGTGTGCGGGAGCTGGGCCTGGACGACGAGACGGCGGAGCTGCTGGCCTCCGGGCGGGTCGCCACGGACGAGGTGCACCTGGTCAAGGACCGTCTGCTGGCGATCAACCAGCGGCCCACGGATCTGCGCGGCGGCCCGGCGGGCAGCGTCACCACGCTGCGCGACTCCACCGAGCTGCGGGCGCTGTGGGGCCGCGCCGAGGTGACCCGGGAGCGGCTGAACATGCTGTACGACGCCGGGGCGGGCATCGGCACCAGCCTGGACGTGACCCGCACCGCCGAGGAGCTGGCCCGGCTCGCGGTGCCCCGGTTCGCGGACTTCGCGGTGGTGGACCTGTTCGACGCGGTGCTGAACGGCGAGGAGCCGCGGCCGGGGACGGCGCTGCGCCGTGTGGCCGGGGCGGGTCTGCGCAGGGACGCGCCGCTGTACCCGGTCGGCGAGCGGATCCGGTTCGTGGCCACCTCGCCGCAGGCCCGCTCGCTGACGACCGGGCAGGCGGTCGTGGCGCCCCGGCTGCGCGCGGAGCCCGGCTGGCGGGCGCAGGACCTGGAGCGCACCGACCAGGTGCTGGCGTACGGCATCCACTCGATGATCACCGTGCCGTTGCGGGCGGGCAGTCTGGTGCTGGGCGTGGCGAGCTTCTGGCGCGCGCAGCGGCCGCAGCCGTTCGACTCCGAGGAGCTGGCCCTGGCGGAGGAGCTGGTGGCGCGGGCCGCGGTGTCCATCGACAACGCCCGCAGGTACACCCGCGAGCACAACATGGCGGTCACCCTGCAGCGCAGCCTGCTGCCGCGCTCCCTGCCCGAGCAGGACTCCCTGGACATCGCCTACCGCTATCTGCCGGCCCAGTCCGGAGTGGGCGGCGACTGGTTCGACGTGCTGCCGCTGTCCGGTGCCCGGGTGGCGCTCGTCGTCGGGGACGTCGTGGGGCACGGGCTGCTCGCGGCGGCGACCATGGGCCGGCTGCGTACGGCGGTGCACAACTTCTCCGCGCTCGATCTGCCGCCGGACGAACTCCTCGTCCTGCTGGACGAGCTGGTCGGCCGGATCGACCAGGACGAGGCCCCGGCGGGCGGCTCGGCCGTGGTGACGGGCGCGACCTGCCTGTACGCGGTCTACGACCCGGTGTCCCGGCTGTGCACCCTGGCCCGGGCCGGCCATCCGCCGCCCGCGCTGGTGCGCCCGGACGGCGGTGTGGAGTTCGTCGACGTGCCCGCGGGCCCGCCGCTGGGCCTCGGCGGTCTGCCGTTCGAGACGGCGGAGGTGGAGCTGGCGGAGGGCAGCCGGCTCGTGCTGTACACCGACGGTCTGGTGGAGGACCGGGAGCGGGACATCGACGAGGGGCTCGATCTGCTGCGCGGCGCCCTGCTGCGGACGGCGGGCGCCTCCCCCGAGGACACCTGCCGTACGGTGCTCGACCGGCTCCCGGCCCGGCCGCGCGACGACGTGGCGCTGATCGTGGCCCGCACCCGGGTGCTGGGCGCCGACCGGGTCGCCCAGTGGCAGGTGGAGGCCGACCCGGCCGCGGTGGCGGAGGTACGGGCCTGGGTGGACCGGGCGCTGGCCGGCTGGGGGCTGGACGAGCTGTCGTTCACGACCGAGCTGATCCTGAGCGAGCTGGTCACCAACGCCATCCGCTACGGGCGCGGTCCGATCGGGGTGCGGCTGCTGCGCGAGCGCACGCTGATCTGCGAGGTGTCCGACCGCAGCACGACCTCACCGCATCTGCGGTACGCGGCGAGCACCGACGAGGGCGGGCGGGGCCTGTTCCTGGTGGCCCAGCTCTCCGAGCGCTGGGGCACCCGGTACACCCCGCACGGCAAGGTGATCTGGGCCGAGCAGCCGCTGCCCTGAGCGCCGGGCGCGGAATTCCGTTGTGGAGGGCTCGGCCGGCGGGTGATGATCTCCGGCATGTTCTCGCGCAGGAATGACAGGACCGGCCGGAGTCGCCGCCCCGGGTCCCCCGCCCTCCGTACCGCCTGGGAAGCCCTGGACGCCGGTGACGTACCCGGTGCGCTGCGGCAGGTGCGGGCGGCCGGGGAGGACCAGCCGCTCGGCGAGGTGGCCCTGGTGGTGGGGCGCGCGGCCGGCTCCGCCGGCTTCGACGACCTCGCCGCCGCGTCGGCCGCGCTGACCGCCGCCCCCGAGGAGCCCCGGGCGCTCTACGACTTCGGGTACGCCTGCGTCGAACGCGGGGTGCCCGCTCTCGCGATCCCCGCGCTGCGGGAGGCGCTGCGCCGCAGCGACGGGGCGCTGCCCGTGCTCCGGGAGCTGGTGTCCGCGTACGAGGACGAGAGCAGGCACCGCGAGGCGATGACCGAACTCGCCCGCCACGAGAACCGCCTCCAGGACTGGCCGGACCGCTATCTGCTGGTGTTCAACGCCGTACTGGCCGGCGATCTGGACCTGGCGAGGCGCCAGCACGCGCTGCTGTCCGAGCCGGCGGACGCCCGGTGGCAGCCGGCGCGGGAGCGGCAGAACCGGATGCTCGCCCGTGCCGCCGACGCCGAACGGGCGGGCCCGCTGGACCTGTCCGACCTGCGTGGCTGGCAGTTCGTGCTGGGCGGTACGGTCCTCGGCACGCTGTCCCCGCACGGCTTCGACGCGGGCATGAACGGCCGTTACGCCTGGCTGCAGGACACCCCGGAGCTGTGTCTGCGCGGCCTGTTGCGGCTGCGTGCCCTGCTGTCGGCCACCGGGGTGCGGCCGCGGTCGGTGTCGCTGCTGCCGGACCGTGACTCGCGGATCCTCGGTCTGGCGGCGGCGGAGGTGCTCGGCCTGCCGGCCGAGCCGTTCGCGCCGGGCCGGGCGGACACGGTGGTCGTGGCGTACGACCTCGACGGGCTCGCTGCGCACGAGGGCGGCCCCGAGCTGACCGGGGAGCTGTTCGAGCGCGCCCCGGGACAGGTGCTGCACGCACACGCGAGCTGCTGGACGGACCCGCCCGCCGTCACCCCGGACAGCACCGCCCTGCTGCACCAGTCGGTGGTGGCGCCGTGGGGCGAGCAGCTGCGCCAGGGGGCGGACGGCGGTGTCGAACGGGGCCCGGCGGACGACCGTCCGGAGGCGGAGATCGCCGCCGGGATCACCGCGGCGGACCCGTCGGCGGACCCCGGGGACGGCGCGGGCCCGGCGGACGGCGACGCGGAGTTCACCGCCTTCGCCACCGCCGTCGCCGGCACATGGCTGCACGGCGACCGGGCACGGGTACGGTCCACCGGACCCGTGCCCAGTTCCCGCTTCGCCTGAGCGGGACGGCGCCCGGACGCCCCGGGATCCGCGCGGGCCGCGGTCGGGCCGGTGCTACTCGTCGATCACCGCGCCGAAGCGGGCCGCGTGCGCGGTGCCGCCGAGGGCTGCGGCGCCGTAGGACCAGGAGCCGTCCGCGAGGAGTCCGCCGCCGCTCGCGGGGAGCAGCCACACCGCGCCGTCGCCCGCGTTCTCGCCGGGTGCGGCGGCGACCAGTTCGGCGCGGCCGTCGCCGTCGGTGTCCGCGAGGCGCACCTGGGCGCCCCAGGAGTCGTCGGCCTCGGCCGTGCCGGGAACGCCGGCGGTGTTCTGGTCGAAGGACTGGGCGCGGCTGCCGGTGAGACCGGTGCCGGAGCCGCGGAGCAGCCAGACCGCGCCCGCGTCGGCGACGGTGCCCACGTCCTCGCCGGGTGCGCCGACCGCGACGTCCGCGTAGCCGTCGCCGTTCACGTCGGCCACGGAGAGGTCGGAGCCCCACGCGTCGCCGTCCTCGGCGGTGCCGGGCACGCCCGGGGAGTTCTGCGACCACCACTGCGGGGCGCTGCCGGGGCCCTGGGTGCCGGCCGGTCCGTCCTCGCCGCCGTAGTAGACGGCGACCAGGCCGCCGGGTGCGTTGGCGTCGCCGGAGGCCTCGTCGGCGGCGCTGAGCTGGCCGAGCACGAGGTCGTCGTAGTCGTCGCCGTCGATGTCGCCGGAGGCCGAGCCGAGGCCGCCGTGCAGGTCCTGCCGGTAGGCGAGGCCCTCGGGGCCGCCCGCGTAGTACGCCGACCAGCCCTTGGTGTAGTCGTCGTCGGGGCTGTAGCCGGAGACGACCAGGTCGGCGTAGCCGTCGCGGTCGTAGTCGCCGGTGGTGACATAGCTGGGCTGGAGCCGGTGGCCGGTGGAGTGCGGGGCGCCGACCCGCCGCAGGACGCCCGCGTGCCAGGTGAAGGCGGTCAGGCCCACCTGCTGGTCGACGACCACGAGCTGGTCGGAGTCCACGTCGCCGGTGAACCGGGCGGTGGCCGCCGCGAGTCCGAACCGGGCGCCGGCGGCGGGCCGCGCGGCGGTGACCGAGGCGGTCCGCTCGGCGCCGAGTCCCTTCTTCGACCCGTACAGGACGGTGACCCGGCCCGCGTCGGCGACGGTGCCCTCGTCCTCGCCGGGCGCCCCGATCACGGCGTCGTCGTAACCGTCGCCGTCCAGGTCGCCGGTGGCGACGGTCTGCCCGAAGTCGTCCCAGGCCTCGGAGGTGCCGGGCACGCCCTTCGTGGACTGGCTGATGACCGCGGTGCGTCCCGTGGGGACGGTGGTGCGGGTGCCGATGCCGTTCGGGGCGCCGTACTGCACGGTGACGTAGCCGGCGCCCTCCTTGCCGTCGACGGTGCCCTCGGGGACACCGGTGAGCAGGTCGGTGTAGCCGTCGCCGTCGAAGTCGCTGTTGCGGTCGGCGGCCGCGGTGCCGCCGGGTATGCCCGCGAACGCGGCCGGGGCGGCGAGGATGCCCGCCGAGGCCAGCAGCAGGAAGGAGGCTGCCGCGACGGCGGCGGAGCCTGCGGTGCGTCGGGTGTTTCTGGCCATGTCCCTTACCCCCGTGGGTGGTTGATGTTCCGTCAGCCGGCCGGTCCGGGCCGGCGCATGGTTCGACCCGGACGGGGTGGGGGTGGTTGTGCCGTGCCGGCCGGCTGTGACATGGCGGTGACAGTCGGCCGCCGGGCCGGGCGCGCGGGGCGGCTCAGCCGAGGGCGCGGTCCAGGTTGAACGCGGCGCTGATGAGGGCCAGGTGCGTGAACGCCTGGGGGAAGTTGCCCTGTTGTTCGCCGGTGCGGCCGATCTCCTCGGCGTACAGGCCGAGATGGTTGGCGTAGGTGAGCATCTTCTCGAAGGCCAGCCGGGCCTCGTCGATCCGGCCGGCCCGGACGAGTGCCTCCACGTACCAGAAGGAGCAGATCGAGAAGGTGCCCTCGTCGCCGCGGAGGCCGTCGGGGCTGGCCTGCGGGTCGTAGCGGTAGACCAGGGAGTCGGAGACCAGGTCCTCGGTGAGGGCGTCCAGGGTGGACAGCCACTTGGGGTCGGTGGGCGCGATGAACTTGGCGAGCGGCATCATCAGGACCGAGGCGTCGAGGACGTCGGCGTCCTCGTACTGCACGAAGGCGCCGCGCCGCTCCGACCAGCCGTGGTCCATGATCCGCCGGTAGACGGCGTCCCGGGCCTGGCGCCAGCGGCGGTGGTCGGCGGGGAGTCCGCGGTGGTTGGCGAGGCGGATGGCCCGCTCGATGGCGACCCAGCACATCAGCCGCGAGTACAGGAAGTTCTTGCGGCCGCCCCGGGTCTCCCACACGCCCTCGTCGGGCTGGTCCCAGTGGTCGCACACCCAGTCGACCAATTGGCACACATTGTCCCACTGGGCGCTGGAGATGGGCTGGGCCCACTTGTCGTAGAGGTAGATGGAGTCGATCAGGGCGCCGTAGATGTCCAGCTGGAGCTGTTCGGCCGCCGCGTTGCCGACCCGGACCGGCGCGGAGCCGAGATGCCCCTCCAGGTGGGGCACCACGCGTTCCGGCAGGTCGAGGCGGCCGTCGATGCCGTACATGATCTGCAGCGGGCCGGAGGCCGCGCCGTCCCCCGCGCCGACGTGCGTGGTCAGGAAGTTCATGAAGGCCGCCGCCTCGCCGCTGAAGCCGAGCCTGAGCAGCGCGTACACGGCGAAGGCGGCGTCGCGGACCCAGACGTAGCGGTAGTCCCAGTTGCGCTCGCCGCCGATCTGCTCGGGCAGGCTGGTGGTGGGCGCGGCGACGATGGCGCCGGTGGGGGCGTAGGTGAGCAGCTTCAGGGTGAGGGCCGAGCGGTGCACCATCTCGCGCCAGCGGCCCCGGTAGCGGGACTGGTGCAGCCATTTCCGCCAGTAGCTGACCGTGGTGTTGAACTCGGCCTCGGCCTCGGCGTGGGCGCAGCCGCGCGGCATCACCTCGTCGCCGAGCTGGTCGAGGGCGAACACCGCCGTCTCGCCCTCGCTCAGCTTGAACTCGGCCCGCGAGTCGCGGCCGTCGTTCTCCATCGTGACGGTGGAGGTGAGCGCGAGGGACCGCTCCGCGGACTCGAAGAGGACCATGCCGTCCAGAGTGCGCAGGACGTGCGGGTCGGTGCCGTAGTTGAAGCGCGGGGCGATCAGGGCCCGGAACGGCACGGTGCCGCGGACGCACACCACGCGCCGGATCAGCCGGTGCCGGCGCACCTCGCCCGACTGGTCGCAGCAGACGGGCATGAAGTCCTGCACCTCGCCGACCCCCTCCTCCGTGAAGAAGCGGGTGATCAGCACGTTGGTGTCCGGGAAGTAGAACTGCTTGGTACGCGCCGGTACGGCGGCGGCCAGCTCGAAGCGACCGCCCCGCTCGGCGTCGAGGATCGACGCGAAGACGCTGGGCGAGTCGAAGGAGGGGCAGCAGTACCAGTCGATGGTGCCGTTCGTGCCGACCAGGGCGACGCTGCGCAGGTCGCCGATGAGTCCGTGCTCGGCGATGGGCAGGTAGCGTTGGCCGAGCGCGGCGCCCTCGGGAAACGACGTCTCGGTCATCGGCGGGCCTCCCGGTCAGCAGTGCTTTCCCCGTTTGCCGGCTTCTCTCCATTGTGCTGCGTTGTGTCCCGGTATGCGGGGGTTTCCCAGCTTAGAGCGCGTGGTTTCCTGTGCCGTGGGAAGACGGTCCTCACCCGCTCCCGCGGCGCTTCCGGATGCAGGGTGCGCCGGAGAGGGCAATGGTGAGAGGGTGCCCCGTTCGGAGGCACCGGCACGGATGCGGTCATCCGGACCGATGAGGAGGCATCATGTCGGCATCCACACCTGAAGAGTCCCGTGTATCGGACGACGTCTGCACCCCGGACGCCCTGCTCCACACCGCGCCCCTCGGGGACGTCACCCCTGAGGACCTGGTGATGGCGGCGGGCAGGGACGTCACACCGAAGACCCTCGACTGGGCACGGCGCAAGCTGGAGTCGGAGGGCACGGCAGCCATCGAGAAGCTGCTGCCCTAGGGCGGTCCGGGGAACCGGCACGAGCCAGGCACGACAGAACGGGGAGACCGGCCGGGCGGCGCCACGCCCGGCCGGCGCCACGCCCGGCCGGCGCCATGCCCTCCGGCGGGTCCGGGGGTCAGCCCTGGCGCGGGAGCCAGACGGGGGCGCCGCTGCCGCGCGGGAGCAGCACGTCACGGAAGCGGCCCGGGGTCCTGGACATGATGACCTGGTCGGTCACGCCCTGGTAGGTGCCGCAGGGGGTCTGGGCCGTGAAGGTGTCCGGGTCGAGGTAGGCGTGCGGGGACCCGGGGTCCGGGTCGAGGGCGGTCGCGTGGGCGTAGTCGCGGTCGAAGACGCCGAGGCTGAGGATCCAGGTGGCGATGCGGGTGAGGTTGAGGGTGACCCGGTAGCTGCCGCCCTCGGTGGCGCGGCGCATCAGCGCGGCGAGCGCTCCGGTGGTGGCCAGCCAGGACAGGACGTAGTCGTTGACGACGCTGATGTACGGCAGGGCCGGTGTGCTGGTCGGCCGGGCCGCGACGCCGTCGACGCCCTCCATCAGCATGATGCCGCTGAGCGCGCCCGCGGTCTGGTCGAAGCCGACGCGGTGGGCCCACGGGCCGGTCTCGCCGGCCAGCGAGATGCTGAGGTGGATGATGCCGGGGCGGACGGCCGCCGCCTCCTCGGCGCTCAGGCCGATCTGGTCCAGGTAGCCGGGGCGTCGGTTGGCGTAGAAGATGTCGGCGTCGCGCAGCAGCGCGCGGATCCTCGCCCGGCCCTCGGAGCCGTAGGGGTCGATGGTGGTGGAGCGGACGCCGACGTTGGCGGTGTTGTACGTGGAGTCGTGCTCCAGCTCGCCCGGCCGCCAGATGTTCAGCGCGTCGGCGCCGTGCTGGGCGAGGTCCCGGCCGACTCCGGCGCCGGCGATGATGTGGCCCATGCCGAGGGCCCGTACGCCCGACAGCGGCTGGGCGGCGGCGCTGGACAGGGGTTCGGGGGCGCTGTCGCCGATCTTCTCGATCTTGATCAGCGGTTCCCGGGCGATGTACCGGTACGCCGGTTCCCCGAGGAACTCCTCGGTGGTGCGCAGCATCGGCATGACCACGCCGATCTCCTCGCCGGCCCGCTCCAGGTCGGCGGCGTCCCACCGGGCGACGGCGTCCGCGACGGCCTGCTTCTCGGGCCAGGTCCGCAGCAGCTTGTAGACGCCGTTCTTGATCTTGGGGTACGGATTGAGCGGCATGACCCAGCGGCCGTCGCCCGCCTGGTAGAAGTCGAAGCCGAGGGGGTTGGCCGGATCGGCGGGCGTGCCGCCGGGGTAGCCGTTGAGCAGTTCCCACTTCTTGTCGTAGAACGGGCACAGCCGGTGCGGGGCCTTGCGCAGGTCCATCGTGATGTCCTGGCCCTCGCCGCCGCGGTGCCGCCAGAGCGCGGCCAGGGCGACGGACTTGGCGGTCATGCCGAGGGCGGGGACGGCGCCCAGGCGCATGATGCTCGGGACGATCGGGTCACTGCCGATGAAGGTGATCTTTCCGCCGCTGTCGGCGGGGTGCAGACCGGCCGGGGCGAGCACTTCCCGCAGGGCCTCGTGGATGTCGAAGCCGTCGTCGCCGGTGATCGGTTCGGCGATGGCCTGCCGGATGCGGCCGGTGAGTTCGTCAGCGCTCATGGGTGGGGGGAGCCTTTGCGGTGGTGTCGGGATTTCCGGTGGGGGTACAGGCGGGGCGGCCGGAGGGGCGGCTCGGAGGGCTTCCGGATCAGCTGTCGAAGGTCTCGCCGAGGGCGCGCATGAGGGCGATCTGCTTGCGGTCGCGTTCGGCGGCCAGTTCGCCGACGGTGCCGCCGAAGTCCGCCGTCTGCTCGGTCAGCAGCCGCCGGGTCGGCTCGTCGAAGGCGACCTGCTCCTCGGCCATGGCGGCCCAGCGGCTCTCCATGCCGACGCCCAGGTGGCTCATGAAGTGCGGCAGTCCGCCCTCGCCGCCGCCGAGGTGGAAGGAGCGGAAGGGACCGGCGACGGCCCAGCGCTGCCCGATGGACGAGGTGACGATGTCGTCCAGCTCCTGCATGGTGACGACGCCTTCGCTCACCAGGTACACGCACTCGCGGAAGATCGCCGACTGGAGCCGGTTGGCGACGAACCCCGGCACTTCCTTGCGCAGCACCTGCGGGCGCTTGCCGAGCGCGCGGTAGAACGCGCGGGCACGTTCGACCGTCTCCCGCGAGGTCCGCTCGCCCGGTACGACCTCCACCAGCGGCACCAGGTGCGGCGGGTTGAACGGATGCCCCACGACGAGCCGGCCGGGGTCCGTGAGGGCGGTGGCGATCTCGGTCGCGGGGATGCCGGAGGTGGAGGTGGCGAAGAGGGCGCCTGCGGGGGCGTTCTCCTCGATGGTGCGCCACATCGCGTGCTTGACCTCCAGCCGTTCCGGGCCGTTCTCCTGCACCAGGTCGGCCGAGCGGACGGCGGTGGCCAGGTCCGGTTCGAAGGCGAGGTGTGCGGTGAGCCGCGAGGTGTCGAGGCCGAGCGCCGCCAGCGAGGGCGCCGCCTCGGCGATGTGCCCGAGCACGGCCTCGTCGATGCCGGGCTGCGGATCGCTGAGGGTGACGGACAGGCCGCGGGCGAGGAACAGGGCCGCCCAGGACGCGCCGATCACCCCTCCCCCTACGACGGTGGCGTGGCGGATGCCGGCGATGCTGCCGTTCTCTGACATGCGGGATCACTTCTCTTCTCGGCGCGGGTGGGGCCGGCTCCCGTACAGGGGGCGATCAGGCCAGGTAGTCGTGGACGACCCTGGCGCGGCCCAGGGTGAGGTCGGTGAGGATGTGGGAGGCGGAGACGACCTCCCGCACCGGCAGGTCGGCGAGCGGGGCCAGCGCGTGGGCGAAGAGCTGCAGCCGCGCGGGGCCGCTCCAGGCGCCCTTGACCGTGAGATCGCTGATCCGCGTGCGGACGAGTTCGCAGATGCGCGGGGAGCCGTCGTAGTGCGGCAGCTTCTTGAGCATGAACGCCGGCCGGGTCAGCTCCTCGCGGGCCTGCTCGGTGCCCAGCGGGCGGTGCTTGTAGCCCATGGTGGCGCGGGCGACGGAGAGCGAACCGTGATCGAGCGTGCCGACGAGGGTGTCCTGGTCGACGTACAGCCGGGGCCGGCCGGCCTTCTTCGGGAAGGCGCCGATCTCCCGCCCGCTGGCGATGGCGGGGAAGTTGTCCACGTACATCGACAGGCAGTACTCCCCCGCCTCGCCCTCGTACTCGACGGCGGCCAGCTGGCCCGATTCCGTGTAGTCGCCCAGACCAGTGACGTCCGGCATCCGCATGACCTCGAAGCGGACGAGCGGCTCCACGACGCGCAGCGGCTCCGGCACGACGCGCTCCAGTGCCTCGGGATCCGTCCGGTAGGTGATGTTCAGGTACTCGCGGTCGGTGAACCGGTACGGGCCCACCGGGAAGGCCGGTGCATCCAGTGGTGTCGTCGGTGCGCGGACGACGTCCTCGGCTCGCATGAATCTCGCCTGCCTCTCCTGCGCCGCGCCCCGGAGGGCGCTCCTCACGGCGCGACGTTCCTCACCGGCACGACCAAAGGGTTGATAACGGCATAAAACGTTGCACAGATCGCGGCGGGCCGCCTCGGCGGAGGCCGGCGAGACCGGTCCGCGATCCCGTGGTTGCACTATGCAACACACCCACTGTAGATCCGGGCAGCACGTGTTGCAAAGTGCAACTCATCACGCCTCGGCACGCGTGTGATCATGCAGGGACCGCGCTCCGCCCGGGGGCGCGGACGCCAGGGAGAGGACACGCAGGTGAGGGACGACGACAGGGAACTGCCGGGGCTCGTACGCGAGCTGGTGACCCTCTCCCGGCGCTTCCGGTCCCACGCGGACCGGCTCCACCCGGACCTGAGCTTCGTCGACTACTCGCTGCTGTCCGAGATGGCCGAACGGAACGGGGCCCGCGCGGGGGACCTGGTCGGTCTCTACAACCTCAACAAGTCCACGATCAGCCGGCAGGTCGCCGCCCTCCAGCAGGCCGGCCTGGTGGTGCGCGAGGCCGATCCGGACAACCCCCGCGGCCAGCTGCTGCGCCCCAGCGACCGGGGACGCGAGCTGCTCGCGCTGGCCGACGGCAGGATGCGCCGCGAGGTCGACGCCCGCACCGAGGACTGGTCACCGGACGAGGTCAGCACCCTGCGCGCCCTGCTCGCCCGCTACAACGCCGCCCCCTCCGCCGTCACCGGGGAGAGCTGACGGGAGGCGGGCGCGGCGCGCGAGCACCGCATGGGGCGCGAGATGGCGACCAAAATCGAACACGTGATTGAATCCAAGTATGAGCCCGACCCCTGACGACCCCGCCCGCCGGTGAGCGGCCCCATCCCGTACGGGGATGCGCGCCATGCCTCAGCTGCCGCCTGACCCGCCCCGGCTGCGGGCGATCCTGACGCACCTCGACCGGCAGATCGCGGAGAACGCCACGATCGGCATCTATCTGCGCCTCCAGCGCGACACCGTCCAGCAGGCCCTCACCCGGGCCGAGCGGCCTCCTGGGCCGCGGCGGCCGACGAGCCGGACGGAGGACGGCCGGGCGGAGAGCGGGCGGGCGGAGACCGGGCGGGCGGCGGGCGATCGGGTGAAGGGCGGCGGGGCGAAGGGCAGCGGGGCGCCGCCGGGCCTCGGACCGCCGCCGGCGCGGACCGGCTTCGTCGTCCAGCAGAAGAGGACGCCGACGGCGCCCGAGCCCGCGCTCATCCACCTCGCCGACTGCACCATGATCGAGGGAACTCCGCACCGGATCCGGTCGGACGAGGCGCGGGCCGCTCTCACCGACCCGGCCATCGCGCCCTGCCCGTTCTGCCGGCCCGACACCGAGCTGGGCATCGACCTGGCGTGAGTCGTCCCGTCAGCGCGCGTCGGTGCGCTTTCGAGGCGGGTGCCGTCACGAACGGTGATCGACAGCAAGGCGCTCGGGGCGTCAAGCCGGCCCGGACAACGCCTCCGGGGTGCCCACCGGGCGCCGAGGCGAGCAGGTCGATGGACGCGGTCGGGGCGGATCCCGGGCCGGGGCCAGGGCCAGGGCCTCTGGTGCGTTCGAGTGACGCACGGTCACACCTTTTCGTGACGGTGCTCGTTGACCGGCTGGGGCCGACCGGTGAGGAGCCCCTTCGATGCGACGGATCTCCGAGGCAGACATCGTGAACCACGAGGAAATGCTCGCGCTGTGGGAGCGGCACACGGCGTACGAGTTCGACATCAGGGACGCCGACCTGACGGTGTCCACCATGACGGACGACGCCAGCGTGATGCATCTGCCGACGATGAGCGGCGGTCTCGGCAAGGAATCCTTGCGGGAGTACTACCGCGACGTCTTCATTCCCGGCATTCCGCGGAACACCGCCACCGAGACCGTGCATCGTTCGGTGGGCGGCGACTTCCTCGTCGAGGAACTCATCATGCGGATGCCTCACGACCAGGAGATCCCGTTCCTGCTGCCCGGACTGGCCCCGACCGGACGGAACCTGGAAGTACCACTGCTGGTGATCGTGGAATTCCGCGACCAGCTGATGCGCAGCGAGCGGCTCTACTGGGACCAGGCCGCCGTGCTCGCCCAGCTCGGCCTGATCACGGCCGCGGACCTCCCCATGGCCGACCACACCGAGGTCGCCCGATTCCTGCGGGACAAGGTCATGGCTGCTCCCGACTGAGCACCGTCGCGGCACTGGCGCCAGGCCGCCCCCACGGCCCCCGCGAGGCGGCTGGGCGCCCATGCCCACCCGACCGGATCGGGCACAGGATGTCGGGTCCGGCGGGATGCCTCCCCTCTAGCGTGGTGATCACGAAAGAGGAAGGGGACCGGGCGTGCTGGACCGCCTCAACCAGGCCCTGGAGCACATCGAGGGCCGTCTCGATGACCATATTGACCCGGCCGAGCTGGCGCGTACCGCGGCCACCTCGGAATACCACCTGCGCCGGATGTTCTCCGCGCTCGCGGGAATGCCGCTGTCGGAGTACATCAGGCGCCGCCGGCTCACCGTCGCGGGTGCCGAGGTGCTCGCCGGGCGCGAGCCGCTGCTGGAGATCGCGGTGCGCTACGGCTACGGCTCGGGCGAGGCGTTCGCCCGGGCGTTCCGGGCCGTGCACGGGATCGGGCCGGGCGAGGCCCGGCGTACCGGTGCCACGCTCGTCTCCCAGCCCCGGTTGTCCTTCCGCCTCACCGTCGAAGGAAGCAGCAGCATGCGCTATCGCGTCACGGACCGGCCGGACTTCACCGTGGTCGGCTTCAAGGCCCGGGTGCCCCTGGTGCACTCGGGGCCGAACCAGGCCATCATCGACTTCGTCCGCGGGATCGACTCGCGGGCCCTGGCACACCTGGAGAAGCTGTCGGACCAGGAGCCGCGGGGCATCGTCGCGGTCTGCGACGACCTGGACCCGAGCCGCGCCGAGGGCACCGAGCTCGACTACTACCACGGCGTGATCACATCGGCGCCGTCCCCCGACGGCACCGCGGTCCTCCCTGTCCCGGCCGGCGCCTGGGCGGTCTTCACCGCGTCCGGACCGGCACCGCAGGCCGTCCAGGAGTTGTGGCGGGACGTGTTCACCCAGTGGTTCCCGTCCAACCCGTACCGCGGCCGCCCCGGCCCCGAGATCCTGCGCATGCGCATGTCACCGGACCACACCGAGGCCGACGCCGAACTGTGGCTTCCGGTGGAACGGGAACAGATCCGCACGTGAGCACGTGAGCACCCCGACAGCCGGCGCCTCGGCACCCCGCCCCCCACCTCCACCCTCCACCTCCACCCTCGACCTCCCGACCGACAACTTTTCTTTTCTTGACAAGTTTCCTCGTCGGCTGGATCCTGGAGCGGTGCTGGACGTCGCCGTGATCGAAGAACCCGCCGCCGCCGAGGCCTCCCTGGACCCGATACGGTCCCGGATCCTCGCCGCCCTGGCCGAGCCCGGCTCGGCCGCCATGCTGGCCGCCCGCCTCGGCCTGCCCCGGCAGAAGGTCAACTACCACCTGAAGGAGCTGGAGCGGCACGGCCTGGTCGAGCTTGCCGAGGAGCGCCGCAAGGGCAATGTGACCGAACGGATCTACCGCGCCACCGCCGCCTCCTACGTGATCTCCCCCAGCGCGCTGGCCGCAGTCAGCCCGGATCCCTCCCGATCGCCCGACCAGCTCTCCGCCCGCTGGCTGCTGGCCCTGGGGGCCCGGCTGGTGCAGGAGGTCGGGACGCTGCTGACGGGCGCGGCCCGCGCGAAGCGGCGGGTGGCGACCTTCGCCATCGACACGGAGGTGCGGTTCGCCTCCGCCGCCGACCGGGCGGCCTTCGCCGACGAACTGACCCAGGCCGTGGCGGCGCTCGTCAGCCGCTACCACGACGAATCCGCCCCGGGCGGCCGAGGTCACCGGGTGCTCGTCGGAATCCACCAGATCCCCACGGCACAGATCCCCACGGCACAGCCCGGTACCCCGGCCGACTCCGCCGAACAGCGGCAGCAGGCCGAACAGCGGCAGCAGAGCGAGGCAGCCCCCGGGACCGCATCTCACGCGGGACAGGAACGACAGGAAGACCGACCATGACGAACCCGTTCGAGATCGAACTGGAGACGACCCTGCCGGCCGGACCCGAACAGGTCTGGGAGGCGATCGCCACCGGACCGGGGATCGACTCCTGGTTCATGGGGCGCAACGAGGTGGAGCCGCGCGAGGGCGGGGCGGCCGCCATGGACGTCGGCGGCCGCCGGGAGGAAGCGGTGATCACCGCCTACGAGCCCGGCAAGCGCTTCGCCAGCCGCACCGCCACCGCCGAGGACGGCCGCTTCATGGCCTTCGAGTACCTCATCGAGGGACGCGACCGGGCGAGCACCGTGCTCCGTGTCGTCCACAGCGGCATGCTCGGTGACGACTGGCAGGACGAGTACGACGCGCTGCGCCGCGGCTGGCCCTTCCATCTGCACACCCTGCGCGAGTACCTGACGCACTTCCCGGGACGTACCGGGACACCCGTCTTCGCCATGGCACCCTCGGGCGGGACCCCGGCGCGGGAGATCCGGGCGGCACTCGCGCGCGGGCTTTCCCTGCCGGCACAGGTCGCCGTGGGCGCGCGGGCACACGCCGAGCCGGCCGGGCTGCCCCCGCTGGACGGCCAGGTGGTCTGGGCGGACGACGAACGCATCGAGGTCCGCACCGGCGACGGCATCTACACCTTCCACCACTTCCCCGGTGTGGTGCTGATGTTCCACCACCTCTTCGGCCCGGACGCGGGCGGGGCCGGACCCGAGGCCGCCTGGCAGCAGTGGCTGACCGGGATCCTCGCCTGACCCCCCGTCGCCGCCGCATCAACCGCCGGCGTCCGCGCCGGCCACATCCGAGATCCTGAGGAATCATCCATGCGTACGTTGATCAGCACCGCCTTCATCTCGCTCGACGGGGTCGTGGAGGCCCCGGGCGGCGAACCCGGCTACCGGAACTCCGGATGGACCTTCAAGGAGGTCGAGTTCGTCCCCGAAGCCTTCGCGATCAAGGAGCGGGAGCAGCAGGAGTCCACCGCGATCCTGCTGGGCCGGGTCAGCTACGAGGCGTTCAGCCCGGTCTGGCCCGGTATGGAGGAATTCGCCCGCTACCGCACGATGCCCAAGTACGTCGTCTCCACCACCCTCGGTGCGGATCAACTGGTCTCCGACTGGGGCGAGACCACGATTCTGCGCTCGCTCGACGAGGTCGCCGAGCTGAAGCGGACCGAGGGAGGTCCGATCATCGTCCACGGCAGCGCCTCGCTGAACCGCGCCCTGTCGGACGCCGGCCTGATCGACCGTTACCACCTGCTCGTGTTCCCGCTGCTGCTCGGCGCCGGCAAGCGCCTGTTCAGCACTACGGACAAGGACACCCAGAAGCTGAAGCCGGTCGAGCACGAGGTCTATGCCAACGGTCTGCAGAAGCAGGTGTTCGACGTCGTCCGCTGACGAGCGGTCAGCGGGCCCTGGGCTCACCGGCGTCCAGGCCGCGGTCGACGCCGTGCGCGACGACCGCCTGTCCGCCCGGCCGCGGGGCGGGCGGGTGACCGCCCGTGCGCCGGGCGAGGACACGCGTCAGACGAGAACGCGGGCGAGGAAGTCGCGGATGTGGTCGGTGATGGTGTCGAAGTGGCTCTCCAGGGCGAAGTGCCCGGAGTCGACCAGATGGATCTCGGCGTCGGGCAGGTCCTGGCGGAACGCCTCGGCGCCGGCGGGGCCGAAGATCTCGTCGTTGGCTCCCCAGACCGCGAGCAGCGGCACCCCGGAGTCGCGGAAGTACCGGTGGACCCGCGGGTAGAGGTCCACGTTGGCGGGGTAGTCGCGGAAGAGCGCGAGCTGGATCTCGTCGTTGCCCGGACGGTCCAGCAGGGCCTGGTCGTGGACCCAGTTGTCGGGGCTGACCAGGGTGGGGTCGGCGACGCCGTTCACGTACTGCCAGCGGGTGATCTCGGGGGTGAGGGCGCCGCGCATGGGGGCTTCGGTGTCCGGTCCCGGGTTCTCGGCATAGGCGAAGACACCGTCCCAGAAGGGCTTCACGAATCCCTCTTCGTAGGCGTTGCCGTTCTGGGTGATGATCGCCGTGACGCGGTCCGGGGCCTGGAGGGCGAGCCGCCAGCCGATGGGGGCGCCGTAGTCCTGCACGTACATCGCGAACCGGTCGACGCCGAGCTGCTGGAGCAGCCCCGAGGTGACCTCGGCGAGGGCGTCGAAGGTGTACGGGAAGTCCCCCGGCGCGGGCATCGAGGACTGGCCGAAGCCGATGTGGTCGGGGGCGATCACGTGGTAGCGGTCGGCGAGCGCCGGGATCAGCCTGCGGAACATGTGTGAGCTGGTCGGGAAACCGTGCAGCAGGACGACGGCGGGTGCCTGGGGGTCGCCTGCCTCCCGGTAGAAGACCTCGAGGCCGTTGACGGTGGCGGTGCGGTGGTGGACTGCGGAGGCCATCTTTCTAACCCTTCCATTCGACTTCACCGGTTACAGCTCCAGTCGAGCACGCTTGATCTAACCTGTCAAGGAACTCATGAGGGTTAGGTTGTGGACGGCACTCGTGCACCGGGCCAGTCCACGGCGGCTCGTCCCTTCACGCCCGGATATCCGCGGACATTTCCGCCCGGATATCCATGATCACGGAATCGCGGCGGCCCCGGAACGCGAATTAGGATCGATTCCAGGGCACCGAACACAGCGCCACGAGGGGCTGCCCCCGGCCGGTCACCCCGCAGGAGGTCTGCGATGGCGAGGCTGCTGTCCGTGAACGTAGGCATGCCCCAGGACGTCTCCTGGCAGGGACGGACCGTCCGCACCGGAGCCTGGAAGACCCCCGTGCACGGCCCCCGCATGGTCCGGCGGCTGAACGTCGACGGAGACGGCCAGGGAGACCTGGCCGGACATGGCGGCGACATCCGCGCCGTCCTGGTCTACCAGTGGCAGTCCTACGAGTACTGGCAGAAGCAACTCGGCCGGGACGACCTGGCGTTCGGCATGTTCGGGGAGAACCTCACGGTCGACGGCCTGCCCGACGACGAGGTCTGCATCGGCGACCGCTACCGCGTCGGCGAGGCCGAGTTCGAGGTCACGCAGCCCCGAGTCACCTGCTATCGCGTCGGTATGCGGCTGGGCGAACCCACCATGGCCGCCCTCCTCGTCGCCCACCACCGCCCCGGCTTCTACCTGCGCGTCCTCACCGAAGGACATGTACAGGCCGGCGACGAGATCACCCTCATCCGCAAGGGCCCGGAAGAGCTGAGCGTCGCCGACACCGACGCGCTGCTCTACCTGCCCGACCGCGACCCCGCGAAGCTGCGCAAAGCACTGGACATCCCCGCCCTCAGCCCCGGATGGCAGCAGTCCTTCCGGGAACTCGCCGCCGCGCAGCAGCCCGAGCAGGAGCCGGGATGGCCGGACGGGCGCACCGGCACCCGGCAGCCCGGGGAACAGCCGGGATGGCCCGGCTTCAAGGCCCTGCGCGTGTCCCGTATCGTCCCCGAGACCCCCACCGTGTCCTCCGTCTACCTCGGCACCACCGACGGCACCCCCCTCCCCGAGGCCCACCCCGGCCAGTACCTTTCCGTCCGCCTCGCCATCGGCGGCGCCCCCGCGGTACGGAGCTACTCCCTGTCCGCCGCACCCGCCGGCGGCACCTACCGCATCAGCGTCAAGCACGAGCCCCACGGGCAGGTCAGCGGCTACATCCATACCGCGCTCCACCCCGGTGACCTGGTGGACATCGCGAGCCCCCGCGGCACGTTCGTGCTCGACGAGGGCACCCGCCCGGTCGCCCTCGTCTCCGCGGGGATCGGCGCCACACCGGTGCTCGCCATGCTGCACCGGCTGGCCGCCGTACGCGACCCGCGTCCCGTCTGGTGGATCCACGTCGCCCGTGACCGCGTCCACCACGCGTTCGCCGAAGAGAGCCACGCACTCCTGGCACGGCTCCCCCACGCCCACGAGCACATCTATCTCACCGCAGAAGCCCCCCGGCCCGACACTGCCCACATCACCCGGGGCCGCCCGACCGCCGATTCCCTCAGGGCCCTCGGTATCCCCGCCGACGCCGACGCCTACCTCTGCGGACCGGACGCCTTCATGGACGACCTCGGCGGCCTCCTGCGCGCACTCGGCCTGCCTCCCGAACGGATCCACACGGAACGGTTCAGCGCCCTGCCCGCCATCAACCCCGGCGTCACACCCGCCGCCACCGTCCGGCCGCACCAGCCCCCCGGCCCCACCGGCACCGGTCCCCTGATCACGTTCGCCCGCAGCGGCGTCACCACACCGTGGTCATCCGCCCACGCCTCCCTCCTCGACCTCGCCGAAGCCTGCGACGTCCCCACCCGCTGGTCCTGCCGCACCGGCGTCTGCCACACCTGCGTCACCCACCTCGTGGCGGGCGACATCAGCTACACCACCCCGCCGCTCGAACTCCCCGAGCCCGGCACGGTCCTCGTCTGCTGCAGCCGCCCGGCCACCGAGGTCGTGCTCGACCTCTGAGGCGGCCGTGCGGCGGTCACGGCCGGGTGCCGGAGCGCTCCGGGCTGCGGGCGGACAGGGTCCGGCCCAGGACGAGCACGCTGAGGCCGAACATGAGGACGCCCAGCGGGACATGGAGCGACGGCCGGTGCGCGATGCCCAGCACCACCTGCACCGAAGCCAGGACGAGGAATCCGGACGCGTAGGCGACGGGACGCGGCGACCCGCCGCCCGGCCGCCACGCCAGGATCGCGGCGAGCACGTACAGCATCGACGCGCCGTACATCACGCGCGCCCCGACACTGTGCGGCACCTCGCCGTGGGCCGAGGAGAGCAGCAGTCCGGCGGTGACCGCCTGGAAGAAGATCGCCATGGTCTGCAGGGCGATCGCGACCCGCTCGAACGTGAAGCCGCGCTGGTGTGCCGTCGTCTGTACGGCCATGGCGATGATCCCCTCTTCTGCCTTGCGGCGGTGGGTCGGTACGGTCTCGCCTGTACGACGACGCGGGCGCGCGATATGTGAGGTGAGGCGGTGACTTCCCTTTCCGGCGTGCGGTCCCGTCAGCGGGACGAGAGCGGAGACGAAGGACGAGAACCAGGGAGCGGCCGCCGAAATGAGCACACCGTCCGAGCCGGAGAGCGGCCCGTCCGAGCCGGGGCTGATCGAGATCGTCGGCGAACGCCGCCGGCTGATCAACCTCGGCTACCGGATGCTCGGTTCACTGGCCGAGGCCGAGGACGCCGTACAGGAGTCCTACACCCGCTGGTACGCGATGCCACGGCCGCAGCAGGAGGCCATCGCGTCGCCCGCTGCCTGGCTGACGACGGTGGCCACCCGTATCTGCCTGGACCTGCTCGGCTCGGCGCGGGCCCGGCGCGAGCGCTACGTCGGCACGTGGATACCCGAGCCGCTGCCCGACCGTACGGAGTGGGCCGGCGGCCTCGCGGGCGGCGCAGACCCGGCCGACTGGGTCACCCTCGACGAGTCGGTGAACATGGCCTTCCTCGTCGTACTGGAGGCGATGACGCCGGCCGAGCGGGTGACGTTCATCCTGCACGACGTGTTCCGGTACCCCTTCGCGGAGGTCGCCGAGATCGTCGGCCGGACGCCGGCGGCCTGCCGGCAGCTGGCGTCGTCGGCCCGCCGGCGTCTGCGCGCCGCGCAGGCTCCGCCGGTTCCGACAGCCGGACAGGCCGGTCTGGTGCGGGACTTCAAGGAAGCGTGGCAGGCCGGGGACATCAAGGCCCTGGTCGGCCTGCTCGATCCGGACGCCACGATGATCGCCGACGGCGGCGGGCTGGCCGGAGCCGTCCGCCGTCCGGTCGAGGGCGGCGAGCGCATCGCCCAGTACCTGATCCACATGGCCGGCCGGACCCGGGAGCTCACACTCCTGGAACGGACGGTCAACGGCCGGCCCGGCCTGGTCGCCCAGCACGCTGGCGTCACCGTGACCGTGGCGGCGTTCGGCGTGGCCCATGGCCGCGTCGACCGCATCTGGGTGGTCCGCAACCCGGAGAAGCTCCGCTCGTGGGCCGCACGCTGACCGGGGGCCCGGCGGGCCCGCCGGCCGGCGCACGCGGTGTCGTCAGCCGGCGAAGACCCTTCCCTGCTTGACGACGTAGTGCGTCGGCTCGGAACAGCCGATGGACGGGGTGATGAGCAGGCTCACGGTGAGCGGGGCCGGCTCCGTGCTCGCGGTGGAGAAGTCGCAGACGGCGCCGCTGCCCGTGAGCGGGTACCAGAACCACCCGTCGACCTCGCCCACGGTGACCCGGTCGGACTCCGTCCAGGCACCGCCGGTGTGCGTGTACACCTGCAGCCGCACGGAGGCGGCCGTCGGGTCCGCCGTGGACCGCACCGCGGTCAGCGTGATCTTGTAGTCGGTGCCGAGGACGGAGGAGGCGATCGTCCGGGTCCGCGGTGCCGCGGTCCCGGCGCTGGACGATCCTGCGGCGGCCGTCCCGAGGACGGCGGCGGTGAGAAGGGAGCAGCCCGCGACGGCGAGGCTGCGGCGGTGATGACGGACGAAGCTCATGTGCGCCCCCGATGGAACGAGTTGTACCCGAAGGTCGGATCGGTCCGTACGGTGAGGAAGACCAGCCGGACGGCTCCAGGGTTGTACGTGACGCGGCCACGGCTCCGGTCCGGAGTTCCGGGGCACGGCCCCGCCGCGCGGGCGGGCTCGGTCCGGGCGGTCTAGGGCGCCGGTTCGAGCAGGGCGAAGGGGGCGCCGGCCGGGTCGAGGAGCATGGGTAGGCGGCCCACGCCCTCGATGTCCGCCGCCGCGATGATGACCGTGGCGCCCGCCTCTCCGGCCCGGGCGGCGGCGGCGTCGCAGTCGTCGACCGCGAAGTAGGGGTGCCACTCCGGGGTCGAACCGGCGTCCAGGTTCTCCTGGGGCAGCTGCATGATGCCGCCGTGGCTCTCCTGCCGTCCGCCGCCGGCCGGGGCGACCACCACGTACGTCACTTCCGGGCTGAGCGGGCTGTCCTGGAACTCCCAGGAGAACACCGCGCCGTAGAAGGCCCGTGCGGAGGCGGCGTCGGTGGTGTACAGCTCGGTCCAGCACAGGGCGCCCGGCACCCCGGTCGTCTCGAAGCCGCCGGTGCCGATCGGCTGCCAGACGCTGAAGTCGGCTCCGGCGGGATCGGTGAAGTGCGCCATGCGCCCGAAGGTGAAGACGTCCACCGGGGCGACCCGGACCCGGCCGCCCGCCTGCTCCACGGCCTTGGCGGTGGCGTCGGCGTCCGCCGTGTGGAAGTAGACGCTCCAGGCGGAGGCGGCACCTTCCTCGGTCAACGGGCCGACGCCGCCGACCGTCTTGCCGTCGAGCACGAAGAATCCATAGCCTCCGCCGTCGGGGCCGGCCGACTGGTAGGTCCAGCCCAGCACCTCGGAGTAGAAGGCGACGGTCCTGTCGACGTCGGGGGTTCCCAGGTCGAGCCAGTTCGGTGCGCCCGGGACGAAGTCGGTCGAGAGCATGGCGGTGTCCTCCGTTGCGGTGGTCGTAGGTGCGCGGGGGATGCTCGGCCTGCCGCCCGCCCCGGCCCCTGGACGTCCCCAACCTCCCCCACCGCTCGTCCGTGCCACACCCCGGCGCGGGGCAATCACCCGGGCGAGTGAGGGCATCCCCCGCGAGCGAGGTCCAGCGGACGGCGAAGGAGCGGGGACCTCGACGGCGGTCGCGGCGGGCCCCCGATCGTCCGGCGCCGGGCGCCGCCGCATATCCTGCCGCCTGTGACCGCGACATACGTGCTGGACGGCGCCCGGATCAGGACGCTGGAGGACTTCTGGCGCGTCATCGGGGAGGCCGTCAACGGTCCCGGCGGCTACTTCGGCGGAAACCTGGATGCCTTCGCCGACTGTCTCAGCGGTGGTTTCGGCACCCCCGACGACGATGACTACGTAATCGAGTGGCGGGAGCACCGGCTGTCGCGCGAGCACCTGGGCCATCAGGAGACAGCGCGCCAGCTGGAGATCCGCCTGTCGCGCTGCCACCCCGCGAACCGTCCGGCGGTCGCCGCCGAGCTGGCCGCGGCACGTGCCCGGCGGGGCACGACCGTCTTCGACTGGCTGGTCGGGATCTTCGAGGACCGCGCCCCCGGAGTCCTCCGGCTCCGGTGAGCGGCGGCCCCGGGCGAACCGCCGGTCACTGGTCTCCGGCGAGGCGCCGCTGTTCGAGGTAGATACCGGTGAACACCGCGACCTTGGCCCGCAGCACCCAGGGATCGAAGGGTTTGCTGATGTAGTCGACCGCGCCCGCGGCATAGCCTCGGGCCGAGTGTTCGGGGTCGGTGCCCATGGCGGTGAGGAAGATGATGGGCACGTCGTGGGTCCGGGGGCGCCGCTTGATGTGGGCGGCCGTCTCGTAGCCGTCCATGTCGGGCATCTGGACGTCCATGATGATGACGGCGAAGTCGTCGTGGTCGAGCAGGGCCTT
Organism: Streptomyces sp. NPDC015171; assembly: GCF_043079545.1. Taxonomy (NCBI): domain Bacteria; kingdom Bacillati; phylum Actinomycetota; class Actinomycetes; order Kitasatosporales; family Streptomycetaceae; genus Streptomyces; species Streptomyces sp. NPDC015171. Next base: position 416,252 of record NZ_JBIBUO010000003.1, on the reverse strand, counting down.
CAGGGCCTCACGCCCGGACGGGACGGCGACCAGTTCCTGGTCCAGGGTGGCGAGGACAGCGGTCATGGCCAGCAGGTTGTCGGGCTGGTCGTCGACGATGAGGACCTTGGGCATGCTCCGCGGCACCACCGGTGCCGCGGCGGCGACCGCCGGGACCTGTTCGACGGCCTCCAGCTGGCGTTCCAGCAGCGTGCAGCGCTGTTCGGCCTCGTCGCGCCGCTTGCACGCCTCGTTCAGCTCGGCGGAGAGCCGGGTGACCTCGTCCTGCAACTGGTCGCGTTCCTGGAGCAGTTCGGTGACGCCGGGGCTGGCGGCGGCCAGCCGTTCGGCGCGTTCGCGTTCCGCGCTCCATTCCGCTTCGAGCTGGTTCAGGCGCACTTCCAGGTCGGCGATGCGATGCTTGCGGTCCAGCAGCGCGTCGCCCAGCGCGTCCCCGCGGGCGGTGGAGCGGCGGGAGACCCGGTCGGCCTCGGCGAGCTGCTGCTCCAGTACCTCGACCGCGTGCCGGGGTGTCGCCGTGGTCTCGACGGCCGCCCGGTGCAGTCGGCGCACCAGCTCGATGGCGTCCGGGGTGGCGGCCATGCCGCGGTGTTCGGCGACGTCGGTGAACAGGTCCATCACCACTTCCCAGGGCGGTACGCGCGTTCCGCCGAGGTAGCGGGAGAAAGTGCCGGCGTCCCGCACGCGCCGGGCCGCGTAGCGGCGGATGGAGACTCCCAGGCCCTCGAACAGTTCGCGCAGTGCCATGGCCAGTGCCCGCGATTCCGGTGTCAGGCCCTGGGCGAGAGGACGCAGCTCACGCACGGTCGCCACCGCCCTTCGCTCCCGTACGCACCCCGGCCGGCCCGCCGGTGACGGTGTCCGGGGCGATCGCCTGGTTGAACACCGGCACGGCCGCGCCCGCCGCGGTGAGTCCGGCGAGCACGCCGCCCGCCGCCCCGTCACCGGCCAGCACCGTCAGCAGCCCGGCGCCCACACCGGCGAGCGCCGCGAGTAACAGCACCAGCGCGGCCCGCACCGACACCAGGGAACGATCCATCGAAACCTGACCCTCCTCGGCCCCCGCCGATCGCACCGGCCGGGGTTCAAGCGCGCCCCGGATGGGCCCGCGTCGTCCGAGCCACACAATGACGCCAGTTGAATCCGTTGCGCCGGGCAACCGGCGAATCGGCAACATTTTGCGTCCGTTGCCGCCTGCCGCGCGGCCTCCGGCAACACTCCAGCGGCACGTCAGCGCCGGTTCCACCGGCGGGTGTTGCGGCAACACCCGGCGCGTGTGCCGACGACACCCGGCGCGTGTGCCGGCGACACGCGGGCCGGGTTCACGTGGCGTACGCCCGGCGGCGCCAAATATTAACGGCCCATTACGAACTCCGCGTTGTACAAGCCTTGTTGAGGCGTCAACCTACTTGTCATGCACCTGCGGTCCGACGAGCGGGCCGCGGTCTATGGAGGTGTGGGATGCGCAGAAGACTCTTCCTTGGCCTGTCCGCCTCGGCCCTCGCCGTGATCACCACCGTCGCCACCGCGACCGCGGCCGGTGCCGCTCCCGCCGACAAGCCGCAGGTCCTGGCGAGTTGGACCCAGACCAGCGCGTCCAGCTACAACCAGTGGACCGCCGCCCGGGCCAACCAGGCCGGCTGGTCCGCGTACGGGTTCGACTGGTCGACCGACTACTGCTCCTCCTCGCCCGACAACCCGCTCGGCTTCCCCTTCGCCACGTCCTGCGCCCGCCACGACTTCGGCTACCGCAACTACAAGGCCGCCGGCACCTTCACCGCCAACAAGGCACGCCTGGACAGCGCCCTGTACGAGGACCTCAAGCGCGTCTGCGCCGCCTACGGCGGCGCCACGAAGACCACCTGCGACGGCACCGCCTGGACGTACTACCAGGCGGTCAAGGCGTTCGGCTGAGCCGCGGCCGTCCCGCCGGGGACCCGGGGCGCGGCGCGCACGACGGAGACGGCGGCGGGCGCCCGCGCCGGGGGCCGCGTCCTTTGTCCGGTCTCCGCGCGCGCCGGGCCCCCTTCACCCCTGACCGGCCGGGGCTGACACCGCCGCTTCGCACCCGCGGGTGTCAGAGTCGGCCGGCACACCCACGACGGCCTCGCCCCCGAAGCCCGTGATCACGGGTCACCACGGGAGAAGCGCCCCCGGCCGCGGCCGCCGCTGAACCACGCGGGAAACGTCTCAGGAGCCCTCGCCGCCGCCCCCGCCCGCTGGAAGGAGCTGGCCCGAACCATCCTTCGGGACAAGGTCGTGTCGGCTCATCGCGGTGACGAGGGTGGAGGAGATGTGGGCCAGGGCGGGATCCGCGGCGACGAAGAACGTCTCGACTCCGGCCAGCTCGTGGTTCATGCGGGCCATCGGCATTTCGTGGTCCAGGTCGCGGACGCCGCGTACTCCGCGGATGACGACGTCGATTCCGGCTCGGCCGCAGTAGTCGACCAGCAGGCCGCCCGTGTGGGAGTCGACCGTGACGTTGCCCAGGTCGGCTGCTGCCGCGCGGAGCCGGTCCAGCCGTTCCGTGACGGGGAGGCGGCCGGTCTTGTCCGGATTGAACATCACGCACACGACGACCTCGTCGAACAGGAGGGCAGCGCGCCGGAGTACGTCCAGGTGCCCTTGAGTGACGGGGTCGAAGGATCCTGGGAAGAGGGCTCGCATGATCGGAAAGCGTAACAAGCGGACCCGGCTGTCCCGCGCCGGCGGACATCAGCGGCCGGCGCGGTCCGCGAGCCATTCCATGGCGGCCCCGCCGGCGTTGAGGACGGAGATGTGTCCGGCCTCGGGGATCAGCCGCAGTTCTGCCGCGGGGCAGCGGCCCGCGAGCCACCGGCTGTGCGAGCCGGGCACGACCCGGTCCTGGCCGCCGTGCACGAAGAGCACCGGCGCGACGATCCGCGCGGGGTCGCATCCCCAGGGGGCGACGTAGGCCAGGTCGTCGTCGATCAGCCCGCCCGGGCCGGCCTCGACGGCGGGACCGACGACGTCGCCGAACCAGGACCACTCGTCAGCGAGTGCGGCGTGATCGGCGGGGGTGAACATGGCCGGGTCGTACTCGGCACCCGCCTCGTGATCCTCCTTCGCCGCCCGTCCCTCGGCGGCAGCACGCAGCGACCTCGCGCCGGAGTCCGTCATGCCCGCGAACCAGTCGAGCCCGTCGGCGCCGAACGGGGCCAGCCCCGCCACGCTGACGACGCCGAGCACACGTCCCGGCAGCAGCGCACCGCAGGCCAAGGCGTGCGAACCGCCACCGGAATGGCCCATGACGGCGAACCGGTCGATGCCCAGGGCATCGGCGACGGCGGAGACGTCGGCGGCGGCCGACGCCACGTTCCGACCCGGTCGAGGAGTTGATCCGCCGTATCCGGGGCGGTCGTACGACACCCAGCGGATGCCGAGCCGGTCCGCGGCCGGGAAGAGGGGCCGGGGCGGGGCGCCGATGTTCGGCGTGCCGTGGTGCCAGAAGACGGCGAGGCGGCCGTTCGGGTCATCCGCGCCGGTGTCGTAGACGTGCAGTCTGCGACCATCGCTCAGCTCAAGATCGGTCTCGGTCACGCCGCCACTCCTGACGCCTGGACATCCCCGGTCACACACACCTCGGCGGCACGAACCTACCGGTCGCCGTTCCCCCATACCATCTGCGGGATCTGGCCGCGGCCTTCCGGTCCGGGGAGGGCGTCGCGCCGGCCCTGATCCACTCCAGCCGCGTCATGGAGCCGCGGACGCGGTGCAAGTCCGGGCGCGCGCCCGGCCTGTGCGGGGAGGGACGGAGCGGAGTCAGGGGCGGCCGGCCGGGAGGCGCTTCCTTCGGTGGACGGGTGCGACCGCGCCCCCAGCCTTGTGCCCTGACTCCGTACCTGCAACTCATGTGCAGTAAAGGGTGCGGCAGGCCTTCCCCATGGGGAGGGAAAGGCCCCGGTACGCCGGCCGGGGCGGTGCGCGGGATCCGCCGGGGCGGCGGGCAACTCCTCTTCGCTCACAGGGCTTTGCGCCGCACCAGCACCCCGAGCACCAGCAGACCGGGCAGCAGGGGCAGCCACACGGTCAGCAGCCGGTAGCCGAGCACCGCGGACGCGGCGGCGGCACCGGGGGTGCCGGCGGCGGTGAGGGCGAAGGCGAGCGCGGCGTCCAGCGAGCCGAGGCCGCCCGGGGTGGGCAGCAGGGCGGCGGCGCTGCTGGCGGCGAGGTAGAGCAGGGCCACCTGGAGCGGGGCGAGCGGGAGACCGACGGCCCGGGTGACGGCGATGAGGACCAGCGCGTGCAGCGCCGCGAAGGCCAGGGAACCGCCCCACAGGGCCGCCGCGCGGGCCGGGCAGGCGTGCAGCGCGCGGATGTCGGCCAGTACGGCGCCGAGCGCCCGCCGGCAGCGCGACCACAAGGGGGTGGCCAGCAGGACCGCCACGAGTACGGCCACGCCGAGAGCGACCGCGAGCACGGCCGGGGGGATGCGCGGCAGGCGCAGCAGTCCCGGGCAGGCCGGGGCGAGCAGGGCGAGCAGCGCGAGGCGGACGGTGGCGCCCGCGGTCGCCTTGACGGCGAGCGCACCGGCCGAGCGTCCGGCCGGCAGCCCGCAGCGCATCAGGAACCGCAGGTTCACCGCGCCCGCGCCGAGCCCGGCGGGCAGCAGGTGGTTGGCGGCGGACGCGGCGAACTGGGCGGCGATCAGCCGGGGTCCGGGCAGCCGCCGTACGACGGCGCCCTGCTGGGCGAGCGCGGACGCGGCCCAGGTGCCCACGGCCGCGGCGGCGCCGACCAGCAGCCAGCCCTGGTCGGCGACCGCCAGCCGCCCGGCGCCGCTCTCGACCGCCGGCCAGTGCCTGCGGGCCAGATACAGCGCGCCGAGCAGGACGGCGAGGCAGACTCCGGCCTGCCAATAGACACGCCGGCGGCCGAAGGACGCGGTGAGGCCGGCCGGCGAGGTCATGAACCGCCGCCCGGTACGCGGTGGGGCGGGCGGCCTGGGGAGGCGGGTGCCAGGGCCCGGATCCAGTCCTCGGCGGACACCAAGGCCCCGCCGCTGCCCCTGGCGGGCACGAAGACCCCGCCGCCGCCCTCGGTGGGCGTCGAGACCCGGACTCCACCCCATGAGGGCGCCGATACCCGGACTCCAGCCCCGGCCGACGCCAAGGCCCCGCCACTGGCCCCGGCGGACGCCAAGACCCCGACGCCGTCCCCGGTGGTGCCGGCGCCGAAGACGGCCGCGCGAGTGGGTGGGCCGGGACGGCCGGCGCACTCCGTCCGCTCCCCGCCGAGGGCAGTGCGGGACCGGACGGGGCGTGGTCGGGCCCGTGCGACGGTCGCGGTGGCGGCGGGCGCGCGGTGCGCGCTCCCGCGGCTCACCGGGTCGAGTGTCGCGTGCGCACCGTCGGCCATGGCCACCCCTCCGTCCCTACAGCTCGTAGGGTCCACTGTCACCCTACGAGCTGTAGGGGTATGGCCAGAGCAGGGAAAAACACGGCAAAAGTACCGCGAATCGACCCTCCGAGCGGGCAGGCAGGGCCATCCGGCCGATGGCCCTACGCGCTGTAAGGTTGGGGCATGGCTGGCACAGGGTCCCGCGGCAGGGCGGAGCGACGCAGCGCCGGGGAGCTGGAGACCGAGGTACTGGCCGCCCTCTGGGCCACCGAGCGGCCACTGACTCCGGCGGAGATCCAGCAGGGTCTGGGTGGCGGGCTCGCCTACAACACGGTCCACACGATCCTCAAACGCCTGTACGACAAAGGGCTGGTGCTGCGGGACGCCGACGGGCGGCGCGGCGCGTACCGCCCGGCCAAGGACGCGGCCGAGCTGACCGCCCAGGCGATGCACGAGGCCCTGGACCGGGGGCCGGACCCGATCGCCGCGCTCCGGCAGTTCGTGACCGGGCTGAGCGCCGAGGAGGAGCGGGCGCTGCGCGAGCTGCTCGACGCGGGCGGCCGGTGAGTGCGGCGCGTCCGGTCCGACGGCTGGCCGCGCGCGTGCCGGCCCCGGCACATCCGCCGCCCTGCCGGCCGCCGGCCCGGCCGGGGTGAACGGCCGGGCCGGCGGGGCTCAGCCGCCGTTCGGCGCGCGGTGCGGCGGCTGTCCGGGGGCGGAACGGGGGGCAGCCGGCGGTACGGCCCGGACGGCCGGCCCGTCGGTACTGACCGTCAGCGGCTCCCCGTGGTGGCGCAGCGCCAGCGGCTCCCCGTCCAGCAGCGCGTACGTCACCTTGTCCGCGCCGATGTCCACGCGCAGCCGGCGTCCGCGGAACTGAACGTTGAAGGCGAGGCGGCTCAGCCGCTCGGGCAGGCGGGGCGCGAACCGCAGCCGCTCGCCTTCGCGGCGCATGCCGCCGAACCCGGCGACCAGCGCCATCCAGGTGCCCGCGAGCGAGGCGATGTGCAGTCCGTCGCGGGTGTTGTGCTCCAGGTCGTGGAGGTCCATCAGCGCGGCCTCGCAGGTGTAGGCGTAGGCGAGGTCCAGATGGCCGGTGCGGGCCGCCATGACGGCCTGGACGCAGGCGGACAGGGAGGAGTCGCGGACGGTCAGCGGCTCGTAGTAGGCGAAGTTCCGGGCGAGCTGTTCCTCGTCGTGCTCCTGCTCGAAGTAGTCGCCGCAGGTGTACATGGCGAGCACCAGGTCGGCCTGTTTGACGACCTGTTTGCGGTAGAGGTCGAAGTAGGGGAAGTGGAGCAGCAGCGGGTACTGGTCGGCTCGGGTGCCGGCGAAGTCCCAGCGCTGGTAGCGGGTGAACCCGGCATGCTGTTCGTGGACGCCGAGTTCGGTGTTGTAGGGGATGTGCATGGCGTCGGCGGCGTCCCGCCAGGCGGCGCTCTCCTCCTCGTCCACCGCGAGCCGCCGCGCCTCGCGCGGGTGGCGTTCGACGGCGTCGGCCGCCGCGCGCAGGTTCTGGCGGGCCATGAGATTGGTGTAGGTGTTGTCGTCGGCGACCGCGCTGTACTCGTCGGGTCCGGTGACGCCGTCGAGGTGGAAGACGCCGTGGGAGTCGTGGTGGCCCAGCGACCGCCACAGCCGGGCCGTCTCCACCAGCAGTTCCACACCGGTGTCGCGGTCGAAGTCGGTGTCGCCGGTGGCCTCGACGTACCGGACGACGGCGTCGGCTATGCCGGCGTTCACATGGAAGGCGGCGGTGCCGGCCGGCCAGTAGGCCGAGCCCTCGGGGCCCGCGATGGTCCGCCAGGGGAACGCGGCTCCGGCGAGCCCCAGCTGGGCGGCGCGTTCGCGGGCCTCGTCCAGGGTGCTGTACCGCCAGCGCAGCGCTTCGGCGACGGCCTGGGGCGCGGTGTGGGTGAGCACGGGCAGCACGAACATCTCGGTGTCCCAGAAGGCGTGCCCGTCGTAGCCGGAGCCGGTCAGGCCCTTCGCGGGGATGGCACGCCGCTCGGCCCGGGTCCCGGCCTGCAGGACGTGGAACAGGGCGAACCTGACGGCCTGCTGGATCTCCTCGTCGCCCTCCACCTCGACGTCGGCGCGGGCCCAGAAGTCGTCCAGGCAGGCCCGCTGGTCGGCGAGCAGGCCCTGCCAGCCGTCGTGCCCGGCGGCGGCGAGCGCGGCGTCGACCTGGTCGGCCATCGCGGGCAGCGAGCGGACGCCGGACCAGCCGTGGGCGACCAGCTTCTCCACCCGCAGGGTCTGTCCGGGCTCCAGCACGGAGGTGACCGTCAGCCGGGCCACGTCGATGTCGCTCTCGCTGCGGCTGGTGGTGCGTTCGGGGCCGGTGATCACATGGTCGGCGGCCACGGCGACCCGCAGGCCGCTGCGCCGGGTGCGGTGCACCAGCCGCAGCCGGTTGCCGGTGGCGAAGCCGTCCTCCTGCTCCAGGGGCGATGTCAGCGCCTTCGCCGCCCGGGGGTCGCCGTCGGAGTCCGGCAGGCTCTCGTTGGCGACCAGCTCCGACTGGATCACCACCCGGCTGCGGCTGTCGACGGCCTCCACCTCGTAGGCCACCGCGGCCACCGCGCGCTGGGTCAGCGACACCAGCCGGGTGCTGCGCACCCGGACCGTGGAGCCGGCCGGGGAGGTCCACTCGCAGGTCCGCTCCAGCACCCCGCGACGCAGGTCGAGGACGCGCTCATGGGCGACGAGGCGGCCGTAGCGCAGGTCGAACGGCTCGTCGTCCACCAGCAGCCGGAGGACCTTGCCGTTGGTGACGTTGATGACGGTCTGCCCGGACTCCGGATAGCCGTAGCCGGCCTCCGCGTACGGCAGCGGGTGCACCTCGTGGACGCCGTTGAGATAGCTGCCGGGCAGCCCGTGCGGTTCGCCCTCGTCCAGGTTGCCGCGCCAGCCGACGTGCCCGTTGGACAGGGCGAACACGGACTCGCTCTGGGCGAGGACGTCGAGGTCGAGTGCGGTCTCGCGGACGGCCCACGGCTCGACGGCGTAGGCGCGGTCGGTGATCACTGCTCGGCTCCCAGTTCGGCGAGGTCCCGGACGACGGTGTCGGCGCCGTGTGCGTACAGGGCGTCGGCCTGGCCGACCCGGTCCACGCCGACGACGTAGCCGAAGCCGCCCGCGCGGCCCGCGTCCATGCCGGCCAGCGCGTCCTCGAAGACGGCCGCCCGGGACGCCTCGACGCCCAGGTCGCGGGCGGCGGCCAGGAAGGTGTCGGGGTGCGGCTTGCCCGGCAGCTTCCGCTCGGCGGCGACCACGCCGTCGATGCGGACGTCGAAGAAGTCCTCGGCCTGGACGGCGCGCAGTACGTCACGGCAGTTGGCGCTGGAGGAGACGATCGCGGTGCGCAGCCCCTTGGCGCGGACCGCCTCCAGATAGCGCAGGGTGCCCTCGTACGCCTCGACCCCGCCGGTGCGGATCTTCTCCAGCAGCAGGTCGTTCTTGCGGTTGCCGAGGCCGTGCACGGTGCGGGCGTCCGGCGGGTCGCCCGGTTCGCCCTCGGGGAGCCGGATGCCCCGTGAGTCGAGGAAGGCCCGGACGCCGTCGGCGCGGGGGCGGCCGTCGACGTACTCGTCGTAGTCGGCGACGGCGTCGAACGGCCGTCCCTGTTCCCCCTGGTAGTCGCGCAGGAACGCGTCGAACGTCTCCTTCCAGGCCGCCGCGTGCACGACGGCCGTCTTGGTGACGACCCCGTCGAGGTCGAACAGGCAGGCCTGGATGGTGTCGGGCAGTCCGAGCTGTGTCATACCCGGACTGTTCCCCGCCGGACGGCCGTCAAGTGGGTGGCGCACGCCACACCCCGGGCGGGCGGGTGGTGCGACACTCTGCTGTGTGCCGCTGACCTTCGACGACCTCCTCATCCGTGCCCGCGCCCTGCCCCGGGACGGCCGGCGCGCTCTGCTCGGCATCGCGGGCAGCCCGGGTGCGGGCAAGACGACGCTGGCCGGACACCTGGTGCGGGCCCTGAACGCCGGCGCCCCGGCGTGGGCGGCGCACGTGCCCATGGACGGCTTCCATCTCGCCGACGCCGAACTGGACCGGCTGGGCCGCCGGTCCCGCAAGGGGGCGCCGGACACCTTCGACGCGGCCGGGTACGCGGCGCTGCTGCGGCGGCTGCGCGAGGAGACCGGCGAGGTGGTGTACGCGCCGGGGTTCGAGCGGGTGCTGGAGCAGCCGCTGGCCGGGGCGGTCCCGGTGCCGCCGGAGGCCCGGCTCGTGGTGACCGAGGGGAACTACCTGCTGCTGGCGGACGGCCCCTGGGCGCGGGTGCGGCCGTGCCTTGACGAGGTGTGGTTCTGCGAGGTCGCCGAGGACGAGCGGGTCCGCCGACTGGTCGCCCGGCACGAGGAGTTCGGCAAGGAGCGGCCGGCGGCCGTGGCCTGGGTGCTGGGCCCGGACCAGCGCAACGCCGACCTGGTCGCGGCGACGCGGCAGCGGGCGGACCTGGTCGTGCCGGCCACCGCGCTGCCCGCCGTGCCCCTTCCCGAGGGCTGACGTCCCGACGCTCGGCGTCCCGACGCTCGGCGCCCGCCCGGATCCGCGGTGCGCGTCGCCCGCCGTGCCCCCCGGGACGGCGGTGAACGTCTCCGCGCGCACGGCCGGGTCCTGCTCGGCGCCGCCGGACACCTCCGGTGTGCCGGGCGGTTCGCGTGGACCGAGGTGAACTCCGGCCGGCCGCCGGCCGTACCCGTGGACACGGCAGAAGGTCTGCCGGTACGACTCGTGCGGCGGTGACACCCGCGGTGGCGGGGCGGTGCGACAGTGGGGCCATGATCCGGCCGACGCGCCCTCCCGCCACCGCCCTTCCGGTGTCGCCGCAGGGCGGATGATGGCGCGCGAACCGCACCCGGTACTCACCCCCGAGGCTCCCGTCGCGATGCCGGAACGGCAGGCGGCAGGCGGCCGGTACACCCGGCCGCGCCGGCACCGGCGGTGGCTGCCGCCGCTCCTGGTCGCCCTGCTGCTGGCGCAGATGGCGGCGGTGATGGTCACCACGGCCGTCCAGCAGACCCCCACCATCGACGAGCCGGTGTACGTCGCGACGGCCACCGACTCTCTGCGCGAGCACCGGCTGCGCTACAACCCCGAGCATCCGCCGCTCGGGAAGCTGCTGATCGCGGCCGGGGTGGCGGTGGCGGACCCGCACTACGACCCGGCGTACACCGGCACCCAGGGGGAGGTGGGCCGGCATCTGCTGTACGAGTCGGGCAACGACCCCTGGCGGCTGATGCTGTGGGCGCGGCTGCCGGTGATCGCGCTGACGCTGCTGTGCGGGCTCGTCGTGTTCGCGTTCGCCCGGGACCTGGCGGGTACGGCGGGCGGTCTCGTCGCGCTCGCCCTGTACACGTTCTCGCCGGATGTGATCGCGCACGGTTCGCTGGCCACGCTGGACATGCCGGCGACCGGGTTCGTGCTGACCTCGGCCTGGCTGGTGTGGCGGGCCCGGCGCCGGCCCGTGCCGTACCTGCCGGCGGCCGGCGCGGCTCTGGGGGCGGCCGTGGCGACCAGGATGAGCGCGCTGCCCGCGGTGCCGGTACTGATGGCTCTGGCGGCGCTGTCGGTCCTGGCGGCGCGGCGGTCGGGGCCCGGCCCCTCGTGGTCCGTCCCCTGGGGGTCCGTCCCCTGGGGGTCCGGCCGCGCCGGCCGGCTCTTGGGCGGCCGGGGGCGGCGGGTGCTGGCGGCGCTGGGGGGCGCGGCCGTGGTGGCGGTGGTGGCGGTAGCCGTCGTGTGGGCCGCCTATCTGGCCGTCGACCCGCGGCTGCGGTTCGCGCCCGCGGAGGCGGTGCCCGGACCGGCCGGCCTGCGCGGGCGGCTGACGGAGCTGCTGCCGCTGCCCCCGGCGTACGGGGCCGGGATGCGGGTGCAGTTCGGCCTGGAGCACTACCGGTGGCAGGGCTATCTGTTCGGCCGTCTGTACACCGGTTCACGCTGGTACTACCTGCCGGCCGCCCTGCTGGTGAAACTCCCGCTCGGCCTGTCGGTGCTGGGCGCCGCCGGCGCCGCGGCGGTGCTCGCGCGGCGGCGCCGGCGGTCCGCGGCGCCGTATCTGCTGCTGCTCCCCGCGGTGCTGCTGGCGGCGGCGATGGCCGGGTCGCGGGACTTCGGCACCCGGTACGCGCTGTTCGTGCCGGTGTTCCTCGCGGTGGCGGCGGCCTGTGCGGGCCCGCTCCGCCGCAGGTGGTGCGGGCTGCCGGCCGCCGCGCTCGTGCTGTTCGTGGCGGTGAGTTCGCTGCGTACGTTCCCGTACTACCTGCCGTACGCGAACGAGGCGTTCGGCGGTCCCGCGCGCACGCACCGGCTGCTGCACGACTCGAACGTGGACTGGGGGCAGGACCTGGGCCGGCTCGCCGACCTGCTCCGCGAGCGCCACCCCGGTGAGCGGGTGTGGCTGGTGTACAAGGGCAGCGGGGTGCCGTCGTACTACGGGATCCGGGCCGCCGATCCGCGTACGGTGCCGCCGGACCGGGTGCACGGGCTGCTGGTGGTGTCGGACTCCGCCGTCGCCAAGGCGCGCGGGCGGCTCGCGGAGCTGATCGCGAGCAGTCGGCCGGCCGGCGACGTGGGGCGTTCGATCAGCCTGTACCGCCGGTGAGCGGGCGCCTCAACCCCCTGGTCACGGCGGTCCGTGAGCTATGTTGAGTGCTCGTGGCAGACAAAGGAGGCCGACCGGTGCCCTCGCCGCAGCAGGCACGCGCACAGGCATCAGCGATCAGGTCGGGAAAGACGGTGCCAGCGGCCGAGGCCGCCCCGACCTCCCGGCTGCGGGAACTCTTCGACGGCCCTCGTCTTTCGCCCGGTCAGCGGCGGATCGCCCAGTACCTGATCGAGCACATCACCGAGGCCGCGTTCCTGTCGATCACCGAGCTGGCCGACCGGGTCGGGGTCAGCCAGCCCTCCGTGACCCGCTTCGCCGCCGCCGTCGGCTTCAGCGGCTATCCGGCGCTGCGCGAGACGCTCCAGTCGATCGCGCTGAGCACCCTCGCCGGCGGGCCCGGCGAGGAGAACCTGGCCAACGAGCTGCAGGCGGCCATCGACGGCGAGATCCAGAACCTGGAGAACCTGCGGCGTGACTTCGCCGACCCGAACCGGGTCATCCAGATCGGCCGGGAGCTGTCCCACTCCACCCCGCTGACCGTGCTGGGGCTGCGTATCTCGGTGTCGCTCGCCGAGTACTTCGGCTATGCCGCCCGCCGTATCCACCCGGACGTACGGCTGGTCACGCGGGGCGGCAGCGTGGCCTACGACGCGCTGCTGCAGTCCCGTGAGGCCGGGGGCAGCTGGGTGCTGGCCTTCGCCATGCCCCGGCACTCCCAGGAGACGCTGCAGGCCGTCCGGGTGGCGCGCGGCGCGGGTCTGAAGGTCGCCCTGGTGACCGACCTGGCGCTCGGGCCGCTGGCCGACGAGGCGGACGTCGTCTTCGCCACCGGCACCGGTTCGCGGCTGGTGTTCGACTCCTACGCCGCGCCCGGTGTGCTGGCCGCCGCGCTGCTGCAGGCGATGACCGACGCGGATCCGGAGCGCACCCAGGCCCGGCTGGAGAAGTACGAGCAGCTCTCCGAGCAGCACCAGTTCTTCCTCCGCGACTGACCGGCCCCGGTGCCGGGCGGCCCCGCTCGGACCGGGCGGAGCCGGTGCCGGCCGGCCCGGCTCGCACCGGGCGTTCCCCGGGCCCGATCGCGGTGCCGATCCTTCCGCCCGCACCGGGCGTTCGTGAAGATCTTGCGGTCCCCCACCCCCTGGACGGGGATCATTCACCGCATATCGCGCATGAATGTTTTCATACGTCTTGCAAACCAGTCGGTATATATAAATACTCTGCTCACGGCTCGGCGACCGGCTCACCCCGGGCACCGGCCCGCACCCCGCGGACCCCCGCGCACACCGCCCCGAGAAAGCCGACGGACCGCCCATGCGCACGCACCACCGCTCACCGCGCCGGCTCCCCGCACCCGGGGCACCCGCACGGACACCCCGGTCCGCCGTCCCCTACCCACGACGGCATCCGGGGTGTACCGGGGCGCGTCGTCTGCGCGACGCGCCCGTGGCGGCCCCGGCCCTCCCCTAGGCCGGGGCCGCCCCGAACCCGTCGGCACCCTCCCGACGCCGCACACCGGAAGCGATGATCATGCCCCTGACCAGCACGCGCATCAGCCCCGACTGGCCCTGCCAGGTCAAGACGCCGGGCAGTTACGACTGGGAGCGCTCGGCCGCCAAGTGGTTGCGCGAGCTGATCCCCGCGCGGTACGCCAGCTATCCGGCACTCATCCGGCACCCGGTCCTGCTCGCCCGGCACGCGCAGATCCAGGTCCACCAGGAGATCCGGGTCGCCCGTACCGCCCTGCAGACCGCGCGGGCCGAACTGCCGGTCCTGGGACTGCCCGAGTCGGTGATCGAGCACACGATCAAGCTCTACGCCGCCGAGGTCATGCAGCTGCAGCACATCGCGCGCAGCGTCCGCGCGGTCAGCGAGGCCCTGGCGGGCCGAACCACGACGCCCCGCTGACCCCTCCCCCTCTCCCCGTCCCGGCCGCCACGACGGCATCACCCTGCCCCCGGCCGCTCCCCCGCCGCCCCCGGCACCCGCTCCGTTCGCCCGGCTCGCCTCCCCTCCCTTCCCCTCCCCTCCTGCCCCTCCGTCCGGCCCCGATCGCCCTTCTCGTACCACTTCGCCTGCACTTTCAGGGGGGACGTATGAAGGTCGTATGTATGCGTATCCGGCGGACCAGTGATCGAACGGGTCCGGCTGTGCCATGCTCGTCGCGTGACAAGCGATCCTCTGCCTCCGCCTGTCCGCGGCACCGGCGCGGATCTGGCGGCCCTGGCCCAGGTCGTGGCCCGACAGCGGGCCGAGATCGAACGCCTGCGAGACCTGGCCGCGACCTCCGTGGTCCTGGAGCGGGCCAAGGGTGTACTCATGGCCGTGACCGGCTGTGCGCCGGACGCCGCGCAGGACGAGCTGGTCCAGCGCGCCGAGGACGGCAACCGCACCCTCCTCGAACAGTGCTGGCTCACCCTGGGCGCCCTGCCCCCCAAGGAGCAGCCCGCCGCCGCGGCGGCACCGCCCACGGCGGCGGACGGCCCCGCCGGCCCCTGGGCGAGCGCCCCCACCGGCGCCGGGGACCTGGCGGACACACTGGGGCACATCGGCCGCGCCCTGGTCCGGGTCGGCTCGCCGCACGAGCTGGCCGGATGCCTGCTGGACGAGCTGGCGCCCGAGGCCGGCGCCGACGCGGTGATGCTGTACGAGCAGCTGCCCGAGGGCGGGCTCGGCCTGATCGGTTACGCCGGTGTGGACCCGACCCTCGCCGCCCAGTGGCGCCAGGTACCGCCGGTGACCGGCGTCCCCGCGCTCGAGACCGTGACGTCCGGGGAGCCGCGCTGGCTGGAGGACGTCGCCAAGGACCGCGACCGCTACCTGCTCATCGGGAACCCGCCGGAGCGGTGGTCCTCCCGGGCCTGGCTGCCGGTGCCGGCCGGCGAGACCGCGCGGGTCGCCCTCGGGGTGCTGCGCCGGTGCGCCGGACCGTTCGAGCCGCGTGAGCGCGAGCTGCTGCGGGCCGTGGCCCGGCTGTGCGCGGGCCGGCTGCAGGCCTTCGACACCCCGCAGAACGGCGATCCCGGTGACGTCGCCCGGACCGTGCAGGCGGTGTTCGACGCGCTGCCGGGTGCGGTGACCCTGCTCACCCCGCTGCGGGCCGCCTCCGGCGAGGTGACGGACTACCGCATCGACGCCGCGACCCCGGAGGCGGTGGACGTGTTCGGCCGGACCGGCCGGGACATGGTCGGCAAGCACATCCTGGAGAGCTACCCGTCGGTGGCGGGCGAGCCGCTGTGGCAGGGCTATCTGCGGGCGCTCGACACCGGAGTGCCGTTCGAGGGCGAGCCCTTCGCCTATCGGGACGTGATCGGCGACCTGCCCGTGACCGGCACCTACACGGTCCGGGCGGCCCCGCTGGGCGAGGGGCTGCTGGTGTCCTGGCTGCGGCACGACTCGGTGGACCGGCAGGAGCAGCGGCTGGCGGATGTGCAGCGCCTCGGCAACCTGGGCTGGGCGAACTGGAACCTGCTCACCCAGGAGATCTCCTGGGCCGAGCAGACGTACGCCGTGCTGGGCCGGCACCCCGGCGAGGGACCGGACAGCCTCGAACGGCTGCCCGACCTCGCGCTGCCCGAGGACTCGGGGCCGCTGGCCCACGCGATCGCCGAACTGGTCGGCGAGGGCCGCCCGTTCGACGTGCCCTTCCGGATCGGGACGCCCGAGGGTGTCCGGCATCTGCGGATGGTCGCGGAGGCCGTCAAGGCGTCCGACGGCACCACCGTCGAGGTGCACGGCTTCGTCCAGGACCTCACCGCGCAGCGGAGCGCCGAGCTCGCGCTGGTGGAGAGCGAGCGCGCGATGCTGCTCCAGCGCGGCATCCTCCAGGCGGAACGGGCCCTGGCGGCCCGTCTGCAGCACGCCCTGCTGCCGCTGCCCAGCAAGCCGGTGCTGCTCGCGGGGCTGCGGGTCGAGGTCGCCTATCTGCCCGCGCAGTCCGGCATCCATGTCGGCGGCGACTGGTTCAGCGCCATCGAACTGCCCGACAGCGAGGCACTGTTCGTGGTCGGCGACGTGGCGGGCCACGGCATCGACGCCGTGGCGACCATGGCCCAGCTCAGATTCACCGCGAAGGGCATGGTCAGCACCGGTTCCTCGCTCACCGGTGCGCTGGCACGGCTGAACCGGCTGCTGCTGCACCCCCGCGACGGCCAGACCACCGCCACCATGGTCCTGGCCCGCTACGACCCCGGCCGGCACGTCCTGTCCTGGGCACAGGCCGGGCACCTGCCTCCGCTGCTGGTGCGCCGGGGCCGGGCGCGCTTCCTCGACCGTCCCGCCGGCATCCTGCTCGGCGCGACGCACACGCCCGTGTACGAGGAGATGGAGCTGCTACTGGAACCCGGCGACCGGCTGCTGCTCTACACCGACGGCCTGGTCGAACGCCTGGGTGAGGACGTCGACACGGGCCTCACCCGGCTCGCGGACGCGGCCCGCACGCACGGCCGCGGCGAGTCGGGGTCCCTGGACGCACTGCTCGCCACGCTGCTGTCGGACGAGCGGCGCGACGATGTGTGCGTGGTGGACATCCGTATGCCGCTCGGCGACGCGGACGCCGATGCGTACGCGGACGCTGGCGCGGATGCGGACGCTGGCGCGGACGCGGGGGACGACGGGGCGGCGGCGGACGCCTAGCGCCTGCGCCTGCCCCGCCCGGTCCGGTCCGGTCCGGGGACGGTCGCGCTCCGGGGACGGTCGCGGTCCGGGGATGGTCGCGGTCCGGGGACGGTCGCGGTCCGGGGACGGTCGCGGTCGTTCCTGCCGGCCGGGTCAGTCAGCGGGGTGGCCGGCCTCGATGGTGGTGGCGTCGGAGAGCCGCAGCAGCGGCCCGTCCGGGCCCTCGCCCCAGTGGACGGGGTCGAGGACGTGGCCGACGTGATCGCCTCCGTCGATGCGGTGCAGGACGGTGCCGACGAACCAGGCCGCCGTGCCCGCGAGGACGGCGGTGCCGCCGGGTCCCTCCCGCCAGTCGGCCCGCGCGAACTTGTCGACCTGGTCGCCGGTCTCGCCGCCGAACAGTTCCGCCAGGTCCCGCTGTTCACGGGTGAGCAGATGGACGGCCAGGTAGCGCGCGGCCCGGGCGACGCGGTAGGTGCGGTTGGCCTTGGAGAGCCACACGGCGAACCGGGGCGGC
Organism: Streptomyces sp. NPDC015171; assembly: GCF_043079545.1. Taxonomy (NCBI): domain Bacteria; kingdom Bacillati; phylum Actinomycetota; class Actinomycetes; order Kitasatosporales; family Streptomycetaceae; genus Streptomyces; species Streptomyces sp. NPDC015171. Next base: position 399,141 of record NZ_JBIBUO010000003.1, on the reverse strand, counting down.
TCAATGGAGCACTGGGAGGCGAAGCCGACCAGACAGCCGGCGCGCTCGCCGCCCGCCACCGCCGTGACCACGCACATGTCGGGGTCGAGCCGCTCGAAGAACCCGGCCATCCGCTGCGTACCGTTCCCGTCCGCCATGCCGCTCCGCTCCTGTCCTCCGCCACCCGTCCACCGTGGCGGTCCGCCCGGGCGGTCCCGCCGCGGGCCGTCCGCTGCCCCGGCTTCCCCGGTGTGCCGTTCGTGAATCCTCACCGGTCACGCATCGTCGCCGACGCGGGTGCGGGACTCCAGCGCGCGGCGCGTGTCGTCGCCGTAGACACCCCTCTCGTCGCCGCTGATGCCGTACCAGAGCTGGAAACGGGCCACAGCCGCGGTGAGCGTGGCGTCGTAGGCGCCGGTGGTGGAGCCGCCGTGGTAGACGTCCGGGATGTGCAGCAGGCGTTGCTGCAGGTCGACGACGTAGGGGCCGGTGTCGCCCTGGCGGAGGGTGCCGGGGCCGTCGGGGTCGGTGGCGGCGGAGGGTGTGGGAGCGGAGGGTTTCGTGGCGGCGGGCGGGGAGGGCCGGTCGGTCGCGGCGGCCTGCTGGCGGCCGGGGAGCAGCAGGGCGCAGCCGAAGCCGACGAGTGCCGCCCCCAGGACGGTCAGGGCGACGGCGGCCCGACGCGGTCCGGGACGGGGACGGATGCGGCCCGCGGCGCGGGGGGACGGAGACGCGGGACGGGCGTCCGGGCCCCGGGCGGGGCGTACGGGCCAGAGCTCCTGGGTGTCCTCCTCGGCGGCACCCGGCGCGGCGTGGCCCGTGCCGGGCTGCGAACCGGGCCGCGAACCGGACGGCGTACCAGGCACTGTGCCGGGTGGTGTGCCGGGTGACGTGTTGAGGGGCTGATAGGTCACCGGGTCCGGCCGGATCTCGCGCATCAGCTCCGCCAGGGCGTCGAAGCGGCGGGGGCGCTGGACCCGGATCGGCTCCAGGTCCGGTTCTGGCGGCGGCTGTTCTGGGTCGGGCGGTATCGGCACCGGGCTCTCCTTCCGTGCCGCGGATACGGGGGCCTGGGCGGCCCCGCGCTGAGATACGGCGCCCGCCACACCCCCGTTCAGGCACCTCACCATCACCCGGACCACCACCCCGACCGCCAACGGACCACCACCCCACGCCCCCATCCACCCCACCGAACGATCGATACGCTCAACTCGGCAGGAACTATTGAGCGTTTGAGCGAGTGCATGCTAGAAACCGCCGTCATGACGACTCCCCGGTCACGTACTTGGTCACGTCGTGCGTTTCTGGCCGCCGGTTCCGGCGGCGCCGTCGCCCTGGGACTCGGCACTTCCCAGGCGTCCGCCGTGCCGGACGCGTTCGCCTCGCTCCGGGCGAAGTGGCGCACCCTGATCCTCGGCGAGGGCTTCGTTCCCGCCGTCGAGCCGTTCCGGTCCCGGCTGGCCGACCTGGGCGGCACGGCGAGCGGGTACCTCGCCGCCATGGCCCCGGCGCCGGGCTCCCTGTGGCCGGACCTGGTGTACGCCGACCCGGAGCCGGACACGGACCAGGAGTCGTACGGCTACTCGGGCAACATGAACACCAGTTACACCCGGCTGAGCACGCTCGCGCAGGCCTACTGCCAGCCCGGTACCGGCCTGACCGGCGATCCGGGCCTGCGGGACGCGATCGTGGCCGGGCTCGACCATCTGCACGACGACGTCTACCACGCGGGCCAGGCCCGGTACGGCAACTGGTACAGCTGGCAGATCGGTGCGCCGCAGGCGCTGCTCGACGTGTGCGTACTGCTCTACGACGCGCTGTCGGCCGGGCAGCTGGCGGGATACCTCGCCGCGGTGGACCACTTCGTCCCCGACTCGGCGGTGTCGAGCTACAGCGGGACCAGTACGGGTGCGAACCGGGTGGACCTGTGCCGGGTGCTGGCGCTGCGCGGGGTCGTCGGGGCGAGCGCGGCCAAGGTGGCGCTGGCCCGTGACGCCCTCTCGCCCGTCTTCCCGTACGTCACGTCCGGGGACGGCCTGTACGCCGACGGTTCCTTCGTGCAGCACACGTCGGTGCCGTACACCGGTTCGTACGGGTCGGTGCTGCTCGGCGGGCTGGGTCTGCTGTTCGCGCTGCTGGCGGGCTCCGGGTGGGAGGTGACGGATCCGCGGCGGCAGCTCGTGTTCGACGCGGTGGAGCGCGCCTGGGCGCCGTTCCTCTACAACGGGCTGGTCATGGACGGGGTGGCGGGCCGGGCGGTCAGCCGGGGGCTCGCCGCCGCCGATCCGCAGCAGGTCCAGCAGGACGACCATCTGCGCGGCCATCCGATCCTCGCGTCGATCGTGCTGCTCGGGCAGGGCGCGAGCGCGGCGGAGAACGCGCGCTGGCGAGGCCTGGTGAAGGGCTGGATGCTGCGTGACTACTACAGCCCGCCGCTAGCCGACCCGGTGCTGGGCCTGCCGCATCTGGCCCGGCTCATGGGCGTGCGGGGCGACGGGTCGGTGCCGGCGCTCGCCGAGCCGGCCGGGCACCGGCTGTTCCCGTGCATGGCGCGGGCCACCCACCGCGGGCCCGGCTGGTCGGCCGCGCTGAGCATGGCGGACCGCCGGATCACCTACTACGAGACGGGCAACGGCGAGAACCTGCGCGGCTGGCACACGGGTGCGGGGATGCTCTACTGGTGGGGCGACACGTTCGCCAACGGCCAGTACAGCGACGCGTTCTGGCCCACCGTCGACCCGTACCGGCTGCCGGGCACGACCGTCTCCCGCCTGGTCCTCGCGGACGCGGCGGGCGGTGACTGGGGGGCGGCGAGGCCGGACGTGAACTGGGTGGGCGGGGCGAGCGACGGGCAGCGGGCCGCCGTCGGGCAGTATCTGAAGGGCCTGCGGTCGACGCTCCTCGCGAAGAAGTCGTGGTTCTTCCTGGACGACACCGTCGCCTGCCTCGGCGCGGGCATCTCCTGCGCGGACGGCACGGCCGTGGAGACGACGGTGGAGAACCGCAACCTCGGTCCCACCGGTGGCGCTCCGTTCACGGTGGACGGCACGGCCGAGCCCACCGCCTCCCCCTGGTCACGGACGCTCGCCGGAGCCCGCTGGGCGCACCTCGGCGGCCACGGCGGCTATGTCTTCCCGGGCGGAGCGACCGTGCGGGCGCTGCGCGAGGCCCGCGACGGCAGCTGGAGCGCCGTCAACAAGGGCGGGGCGAGCACCGTACTGACCCGCAAGTACCTGACCCTGTACGTCGATCACGGCACCGACCCCGTGGGCGCGGCCTATGCCTATCTGCTGCTGCCGGGAGCGACGGCCGACCGCACCCGGGCGCGCGCCGACGACACCGGGTGGGTGACCGTGCTCGCCAACACGGACGACCAGCAAGGGGTGACGGTCACATCGCTCGGCTTCACCGGGGTGAACTTCTGGTCCGGCGGAACGGTCGGAACGCTCACCTCGAGTGGTCCATGCTCCGTGATGATCAGCGAGAAGGGCGACGGGACCGCTGTGATCGCGGTGAGCGATCCTACGCGTATGCGCACGAGTCTGACCCTGATCTGGCGCCGGGCGGTCACGGCCGTGGTGTCCGCCCCGGCCACCGTCGCCTCGGCCGCCACCGGTGCCGCGCTGACCCTGGTGTTCGGCGATCTGACGGGTACGGCGGGGGCCACCCAGCGGATCATGGTCAGGCTGGGCTGAGCGCTCCCTGCGCGAAGCGGTTCAGGGAGGCGGTGAACGCGGTGACGAAGGCGTCCCGGGCGTCCTCGGGCAGCGCGTGCAGGGACAGGTAGGGGTTGAGGTCCTCCAGTTCGACCAGCAGCAGGCCGCCGTCGGGGACGCGGCAGGCGTCGACGCGCTGGATGCCGCAACCGAGGTCGTTCCAGTCGATGAAGCGGCGGGCGAACTCCAGGTCGGCGGCGGTGGCCCGGTAGGGGCTCAGCTCCCAGCGGCGCTCGGGGTCGGGGGCGTACAGGGCGTACTGGAAGTCGTCGTCGACGAAGTAGAAGGACACCTCGTAGGCGAAGTCGACGCAGGGCTGGATCAGGACGTCGCCGCCGGTGAGTCCGGCGAGCCGGGCGCCGGGGACGATCCGCAGGCCGAGGGAGTCGGCGCCCAGCTTCGGCTTGACCACGTACCGCTCGGCGGCCGGCAGCAGGTGCAGGTCCTCGACACGGTCCACCGTCTCGATCACCGGGAAGCCGGCGGCGGTCAGATCGAGCAGGTACTGCTTGCCGGCCATGTCCGCCTTCCCGGTGAGCGGGTTGTACACCCGGGCTCCGGTGGCGAGCGCGTGGGCGCGGAAGTCGTCGTAGGCGCGCTGGTAGCCGAGGACGGGGCCGCTGTTGCGGACGACGACGGCGTCGAAGCCGTCCATCAGGGCCGCCGCGTCCAGCGGATGGCACAGGGCCAGGTCGAAGTGGGCGCGCAGCCGGGAGGTGAGGTGGATGTCCTCGTCGCAGTAGCGGCGCCCGCGGGCCTGGTACGCCAGGTCGGTGACGTAGAGCAGGCGGGGGCGGGCGGCGGCCATGGAGGGTCTCCTCGGGGTACGGCGCGGCGGCGGTGCGGGGCCGATGTCGGCGGTGGTGCGGGGCCGGCGTCGGCGGCGGTGCGGAGCCGGCGTCGGCGGCGGTGCAGAAAGGTTACGCCGCAGGGTACGGGGGCCTTCGGCCACCCCCGGCAACGCCCCGTCCGCTCCCCGGCGGCCAGCCAGGCGGTGCGCTGGGCGGCGGACCGGCCGCCGGGGCCGCCCGGCGGCCCCGCCGCCAGCCGCTGCATGCCCGTGGTCGGTGACGACCAGGAACGTCCGCTCCCCCTCGGCGCGGGCGGGCCGGGAGCGTACGGCGGCGAGCGGCCGGCCGAGGCGGGTGTCGGCGCGGCGGAGCGGCCGGCCGAGGCGGGTGTCCGCGCGGCGCACGGATGTCTCGTAGGCGTCGGCGCGGCCGTGGACGTGCGCGGTCTTGTCGGGTGCGCCGGGGTCGACGCAGGAGGCGTCCGCGTCGTCCTCGGCGAGGACGCGCGCGGCGGCCCCGGTGACGTGTGCGTCGCACTCCTCACAGGCTTAGGGTGTGTCGGCACGCGGGGTGACGCACACCGTGCGAGGAGGGGCTCGCGGGGCGTCCTATGCAGATCGGGTCAGTTCCTCGGGGCCGACGCCGTGGGCGAAGGGCAGTCCGTGGGCGTAGCGGGCGACCTCGTCGATGGCCCAGTCGGTCATGCGGCCCAGTTCGTTGCCGAGCGAGCCGGCGATGTGGGGGGTGAGCAGGACGTTGGGGAGTGTGTAGAGGGGGGAGCCGGGGGGTGGTGTGTCGGGTTCGGTGACATCGAGTACGGCGCCGAGGCGGCCGGTGATCAGGTGCGGGGTGAGGGCGTCGGTGTCGACCAGGGAGCCGCGGGCGGTGTTGACGAGGGTCGCGCCGTCCTTGAGGAGGGCCAGGCGGCGGGCGTCGAACATGTGCCGGGTCTCGGGGAGTTGGGGCGCGTGGATGGTCACCACGTCACTGCGGGCGGCGAGTTCGTCCAGGCCGGCGGGTTCGGCTCCCAGGGCGCGGGCCTCGGCGGGGTCGACGTAGGGGTCGTGCAGCAGGACGTGCAGGTCGAACGGGCGGAGCAGGCCGAGGACGCGGCGGCCGACCCGGGAGGCGCCGACGACGCCGATGGTGCGCCGGTAGTTGCCGTGTCCGCGGTAGTACGGCAGGAGGGCGGGCGGGGTGCGGGTGCGGCCGTAGGCGCGGGCGACGTCGACGACCCGTTTGCCCGCGAACAGGATGGCGGCGAGGGTGAATTCGGCGACCGGCACGGCGTTGGCCTCGGCCGCCGAGGACACGGTGATGCCGCGCTTCCAGACGGCTTCGGTGACATGGTGCTTGACGGAGCCGGCCGCGTGGACGACTGCGCGCAGCCGGGGCATGCGGTGCAGAACGTCCTCGGTGAGCGGGGGCGCTCCCCAGTGGGTGAAGAGCACTTCGGCATGGGCGAGGCGGACGGTGAGCGCCGGGTCGGAGTCGGTGAGGGACGGGGCGGTGCCGGTGAGCGTCAGGGCGGTATCGGTGAGCGTCGCGGCGGTATCGGTGCCGGTGAGCGTCGGGGCGGAGTGGGTGAGCGGGGTGATCGTGCTGATCGTCGTGGTCGTGTCGACCTGGGCGACGGTGTGGAGCCGATCGAGGTGGCCGTCGGTGAGCAGGGTGCGGTGGATGTCGGTGCCCATGGCGAGGACGGTGCGGGGGCGGGAGTGGGAGTTGGGGTGGGAGTGAGAGCCGGGGTGGGGGTGGGAGTGATAGTGGGGGCCGGTGGGGGTCACAGAGTCGGTCACCTTCACTTCACCGCGCCGGCGGTCAGTCCGGAGCGCCAGAAGCGCTGGAGGCAGACGAACGCGGCGAGCAGGGGGAGGACGGCCACGAGCGAGCCGGTGATCACGAGCGCGTAGTACTCCGGCTGCTGCTGGGTGACGCTGTTCCACATGAACAGGCCCAGGTTGACCGGGTAGAGGTGATCGTCGTTGAGCATGACGAGCGCGCCGAAGAAGTTGTTCCAGCTGGCGGTGAAGGAGAACAGGAAGATCGTCATGAAGCCGGGGGCCAGCATGGGCAGTCCTATCCGGGCGAAGGTGCGCAGTTCACCGGCTCCGTCGACCCGGGCGGCCTCCAGCACCTCGTCCGGCACGTAGCCCTCGGAGAAGACCCGGGCGAGGTAGACGCCGAACGGGTTGACCAAGGCGGGCAGCAGCAGGGCCGCGTAGGTGTTGACGATGCCGGCCTTGGTGGCGAGCAGGTACATGGGCAGCTGGATGACGGTGCCGGGGACGAGGACGCCTCCCAGGACCAGCCCGAACAGCTTCTCCTTGCCCAGGAAGTCGTATTTGTCGAAGGCGTATCCGGTGGCGACGCAGATGAGGCTGGACGCGGCGGAGCCGACGACGGAGTAGAGGACGCTGTTGCCGAACCAGCGCAGGTAGATGCCGTCGTCGAAAGTGACCAGGTGCCGCAGGTTGGCGAGCAGGTTCAGGTCGCCGAACGCGAAGCCGGAGGTGGCGAAGAGGTCGCGGTGGTTCTTGGTGGCGGCGATCAGCAGCCAGCTGACCGGCATGAGGGTGTAGCAGGCGGCGAGGACCAGCAGGCCGTTGACGACGCCCTTGGACAGCAGGGTGGGCACGGGGGTGCGGCGGCGCGCGCCGGGCTGGGCGCGGCGGCCGGCGGACGGCTTCCGCGCAGGGGCGGGAGTGAGGGCGGGGTCGGGGTGGGGGCTGGGGTGGGTGAAGGTGGTCATGCCGCCGCCTTCCAGCGGTTTCCGAGGCGGGTCACGATGAGGGAGAGGACGATGCCGAGCGCGGCGAGCAGGAGGGAGCCGGCCGCGGCGACGCCGTAGTCGTGCTGGACGAAGCCGGCTTTCCAGATGAACAGGGTCGGCGACCACGCGGTGTCGATCGAGGGGGCGCCGCGCTGGTTGAGCAGCTTCGGCTCGGTGAAGATCTGGATCGCGCCGACGCAGGTGAACAGCACGGTCATGACGATCGCCGAGGCGATCATGGGGATCTTGATGCGCAGGGCCGTGCGCAGGGCACCGGCGCCGTCCATGACGGCCGCTTCGATCACTTCACGCGGTACGGCCTGGAGGGCGGCGTAGAAGATGACCATGTTGTAGCCGGTCCACTGCCAGGCGGACAGGTTGACCATCGAGAGCAGGACGTGATCGTTCGCGTAGAAGTCCCAGCTGAGGCCGACCGTTTGGAGGGAGTCGAGCACGGGGCTCAGGCCCGGGGTATAGAGGTAGATCCAGAGGATCGAGGCGATCAGGCCGGGGACCGCGTGCGGCAGGAAGAGCGCCAGCTGGAAGAACCGTTGCGCTCGGGCGAGTGCGGAATCGACGAGCAGTGCTAGCGCGAGCGAACCGCCGATCATCACCGGGATGTAGAGGGCGCAGTAGAGCGCGATGTGCGCGAAGGAAGCGCGGAATCCGGCGTCGGAGAGAGCGGTGGTGTAGTTGGCGAGTCCGGCGAACACCCGCTGGGTGCCGCCGAAGCCGAGCCCGGAGGACCGTTCCCGGAACAGGCTCATCCACAGCGCGTATCCGATCGGCGCGACCATGACGACGGCGAACAGCACGAAGAACGGGGCGATGAGGACAACTACGGCTCCGCCCTGGCTGCGACTGCGGCTACCGGCGCGGATGCGGCCACGGCTACGGGCACGGCTACGGGAACGGTTGTGCTTGTGGGTGAGGATGCGGGTGAGCCTTGGGGGGCTTGGAGCTTGGTCCGGGGGCGGTTCGGGCGAGGTCGATGGGGTGGTCGGTGCGGGGCGGTCCGGGGCCGGCTGGTCCGGGGTGGGGCGTGGGGTGTGACGGCCGGTCGGCGGGCCGGCGGGGCTGGCCGAGGGGGCTGACACGGCGGCTCCTCGGGGGTCGGGGGCGGGGCGACGGCAGGGCGGGGTGCTGTGGGGGCCTGTGGTGTGGGGCAGGGCGAGAGGCGGGGCGGGCCGGAAGTGACGTGTGTCCGTGCGGACCGTGCGGATCGCTCCGCCCATGCGGATCGTTCGGCCAATGCAGGCCGTTCCGGCCATGCCGGCCGTTCTGACCATGCCGGCCGATCGGGCCGTTCGCTTGCCCGGGGTGAGGTGATGGCGTTGGGCACGGGCACCGGGACGGAGCCGTCGCGGATTCGCTCGGCAGGTGGTGGGATGCCGAGGCCGGTGACGGGGGTTGGGCCCGTGGTGTGACGGGCGGGATCTTCCGAGCAAGGCCGGGCTACGCGGTCCGGGATCTCCGGGGCGTCCCGCGGCCCGGAGTCACTGTGCGAGCTTCAGGCCCCGGTCGGTGATGCCGCTCCGTGCCTTGTCCTGGCCGGCTTCGACGCCTGCGGTGAAACCCGACTTGGCGGTGGTGTCCTGGATGGCGGTGTAGACGTCCATCTGGTCGGGGCCCCAGGTCCAGCCGGGGAGGATGGTGTCGGCCTGTCGTGAGGCGAGGGCGTAGAGGTCCTGGCCGTTGAAGTAGGCGGTGTCGAACTTCGCCGCCGCGACCGCGCGCATCCCGGGGGCGGCGGGCAGGGCGCTGCTCGGGGACCGGAGGTCGGCGAGCCGGGCTTCGACGCCGGCCTTGTCCGTGGTGAGCCAGGTGATGAACTCGGTGGCGGCCTCGGCGTGGTCGCTGCCCTTGAGGACGCCGTAGGAGGTGCCGCCGTAGTTGCCGGCGGCGGGGGTGCCCCAGTCCGGCATGGGGGCGGCGGCCCACTTGCCCTTGAGGTCGGGCAGGGCGGTCTTCATGCCGCCGGCCGACCAGGAGGCGCCGAGGAAGGCCAGCGTCTTGCCCTGGGCACGGGCCTTGGTCTCCTCGGGGCTGTAGCCGGTGAAGGTCTGCACGAGGCCGTCCTCGACGAGACCGTCCCAGTACGCGGTCACCTTGCGGGTGGCGGCGTCGTCCACGCCGGTCCGCCAGGCGTCGCCCTGGGTGCCGAACCACTTGCCGCCCGCCTGCCAGGCGAGAGCGGCCAGCAGGGCGGGGTCGTTCTTCGGGATGGAGGCGAGGCGGACGCTCGTGTCCCGCTGCTCGACCTTCTCGGCGGCCCGCCGGAACTCGGCCCAGGTCTTGGGGACGGTGATGCCGTACTTCTTGAACAGGTCGGTGCGGTAGTAGAGGAGCTGGGGGGCGACGTCGTAGGGGACGGTCCAGGTGCGGCCGCCGAAGATCACCAGGGACTGCACGGGCTTCGGGAATTTCGTCTCGACTGTGTCACCGGCGTACTTGGTCAGATCGATCAGATTGCCCTGGCTGGCGAACTCGGGGACCATCTGGTACTCGATCGTGGCGACGTCGGGCGCGTTGCCCGCCCTGACCGCGTTGGCCAGTTTGCTGTAGCCCTCGGTGCCGCTGGGGATCTCGGTGAATCTGACCTTGATGTCCCGGTGGGTCTTGTTGAACGCGTCGACGGTCGACTTGGCACCGAGAGTCCAGGTCCAGTAGTCGATGGTCACCGGCTTGCCGTCGGACGCGGTGTCTGTCGAACCGTCACCGCTGCCGCAGGAGGTGGCGAGCAGACCCAGGGCGGCGACGGTGACGGCGGTGACTGTGCGGAACGATCGTGACGAACGCGTCATGGCACGGCTCCTCTGATACCTCGTACGGGAAGAGGCGGTCGGAGGACATCTTTTGGGCGCAGCCGATCAGCGTCAAGAGCGTTCGACCAACATAATCAATACGATCGCTTCTATGGTCGCCTCATGAGCGGTTCGTGCGGACTGGTTCAGGAGTGGCCGGCGGGGGCGCGTCCGCCGCAGGAGGAGCGGATGCGCAACTCCGGGAGGAGGTCGAGGTGTTGGCGGGGCACGGCGGGCCGGTCACCGCTCTGCTCGGCGAGGCGGCGCAGCAGCAGTCTGGCTGCGAGTTCGCCGACCGCGTGCGTCGGCGGGGCGACGGCGGTGAGGGGGACGTCGGCGAGTCCGGCGACCTGGTCGTCGTAGGCGATGAGGGCGAGGTCGTCGGGGACTCGGACGCCGCGCGCCTGGAGGCGGGGCACGAGCACGATGGCGTCCTCGTCGCTGTGCACGAGGGCGGCTGTGACGCCGCGTTCGCGGACGGCCTCGACCAGGTAGTCGACGGACGCCTCGTAGTCGCCGTGCTCGCGGACGCTCGGGGCGCCGCGGTCGACGTCGATGCCGCGGGCGCCGACGGCGGCCTCGAACCCGGCGCTGATCCGGGCGGCGTGCGGGCCTTCCTGGAGGACGGCGGTGATGCGGCGGTGGCCGAGGGCGGCGAAGTGGCCGACGGCCGCGGCGGCACCGTGCGCGCGGTCGGTGCGGACCCGGTCGAGCTCGGCCGCGGGGTTGCCGGGCGGGGCCGAGCGTTCGACCAGGACGCTGGGCACACCGCACTCCACGAGCCACTTCTCCTGCCCGTCGGCCGGCACGCCGCCGAACCAGCTGGGCGCCGCGAGCAGGCCCTGCGCACCGCCCGCGATCAGGTGTTCCGCCTGCACGGAGTCCTCGGTGTCGACATAGCCGGAGACACCGAGGACGAGGCGTCCGCCGTGCGCGGCGACGGCCTCGCGGGCGCCGCGCACGATGTCGGCGAAGATGGACACGGTGCTCGGCACGATCATGCCGATCACGGCGCCTTCGGCGGTCCCGGTGCGCTCGTGGCCGGCGGCGCCCGGGACGGTGGCCCGGGTGTGGTCGCCCGGCCAGACCACCGCTCCGTGCAGCCGCCGTACCCGGCCCTGGGCCGCGAGGGTCTCCACGTCGCGTCGCAGGGTGACTGCGGAGACGCCGAGTTCGGCCGCGAGTTCGGCCACGCGGAGGCTGCCGCGCTCCCGGACGAGTTCGAGCACCCGCTCGTGGCGCTGGTCGACGTGCAGACGCATGGGGCTCCCCTGGCGCAGTGGTCCGGGCACGGTGGTCCCGAGTCGCTTACTCTACGCGCACCATCGTATCGATCGGTTCCAATCAATTCGATCGCTCCGATGTTCGGATGGCGATCTCGACAGCACTCAGTTCCCCCAGAAGTGCGCTCTCGCTGCACTGAGTGTCAGGAATTCGGTCCGGATGCTACGTTCCCGTCCATGAGCTCCAGCAGCGCGGTACCGGCCGCGAAGCCGCCGATCCGCGACGCCCTGGTGGCGGCGGCCTTCCGGCTCTTCCTGGACCGCGGATACGAGCAGACCACCGTCGACGACATCGTGGCCCTGGCCGGGGTCGGCCGGCGTTCGTTCTTCCGCTACTTCCCCTCCAAGGAGGACGTGGTCTTCCCCGACCACGAGCGCTGCCTGGCCGACATGACCGCCTTTCTCGCCGCGGGCGGCGCGGAGCACGAGACGGAGGACGGGCCGGAGCACGAGCCGGTGCGGCGGGTGTGCGACGCGGCCCGGCTGGTGCTGCGGATGTACGCCGAGAACCCGACCTTCTCCGTGCAGCGCTATCGGCTCACCCGGCAGGTGCCGGGGCTGCGCGCCTATGAGCTGTCGGTGGTGTGGCGCTACGAGCGCGCGCTCGCCGAGTATCTGCGCGGGCGGTACGCGGGGCGGCCGGACGGCACGCTGCGTGCCGATGTGATCGCGGCGGCGGTCGTCGCCGCGCACAACAACGCCCTGCGCTCCTGGCTGCGGTCGGACGGCGACGGCGACGCGGGCACGGCCGTCGACCATGCGCTGGGATATGTGCAGACGACGTACGGCCGGTCGGCGGATGTCCCGGTGGCGTCCGCCGTGTCCACGGTGTCCGCGATGTCTGCGGCGTCCGCGTGGGCGGGCACGGCCGGCAGCGGGTCGGGGCCGGGGCGGCCCGAGGACGTGGTGGTGCTGGTGGCCCACCGGGACGCCCCGCTGTGGCGGGTGGTGCAGGAACTGGAGACCACGCTCGGTCGCACATGACACCGCCGCACCCCGCACCCCGCACACCACCGCACCCGGCACCGCCGCACCTGTGACACCGCCGCCTGACCCGGCAGACACCAGATCGGCACCAATATCGGGTACGGAGTGCCTTTACGAGTGACACTGAGTGCCATAGCCTGTCGGCGTGCACGGTGGCACCGCGACCGTGCGCACGCGTGCGCGGTCTGCGCCGGGCACGCGGGATTCCGGCCGAGCGCAGGGAGTTGACCAGCGTGTACCACCACTCAGCAAGCACCTCGCATTCGGCGGCCGGTTCCGCGACGGGTGTCCTCGATCCCGTCGTCGCGGACTCCAAGGACGCCATCCACTTCCAGCGCTGCACCTGGTGCGGCACCGCGACGTACCACCGGCTGCTGTGTCCGGTGTGCCAGGGCAGCGAGCTGAGCACCGAGCGCAGCGAGGGCATCGGCACGGTCCGCCACTCCTCCGTGGTGCACCGCAACACCCCCGCGGCGAGGAACGTGTCGCTGATCGAGATGGCCGAGGGGTTCGTCGTCCGGGGTCGGGTCATGGGCCCGCCGGTCGGGATCCACAGCGGTGACCGGGTCCGGCTGTCCACCGCCAAGGATCCGGTGCGCAGCGAACCGGTCTTCCAGCTGGTGGAGGAGTCGTACGGCGCCTGGACCTGACTGCGGTGGGCCACGGAGACGGCGGGACACGGAGACGGAGGGACGCGGCGGGACACAGCAGGACACTGCGGGACACGGAGGCGCCTCGGTTCCCTCGCCCCGAGCCCGCCAGGGCTCAACTCCCCCTGTCCTGAGCGGACATGGGCGAACCCCACCGCACAGAGCCTCCGCCAGCCGCCCCCTCCTTCGTCCCCTCCTTCTCCTCAGCCACCTCTCCTCCCTCCCTCCCTTCACCCCAGCCTCTGCCACCTCCTCCCCACTCGCTTCCCCTCCCCTCTCCCCCTCCTCCCCGATGTGATCCATCACCTTTCCTTCACAGGCAACCCATAGCCCCCGGATCTCATCCTCCGGAACCGAGGGACGCCCGGGAGGGCCGGGACGTCCGAGGTCGGGGTTCGAGGAGGAACTGTGGTCCGTGCCCGACGCATTTGGGTGACCGCCGCCGCGTTGCTCGCGGTGGCGGGAGCATCCCCGGGGGTGGCGGTAGCCCACTCCCAACCGCTCGCAGGGGATGGGGTGTTGGCGGCCGGGAGCGGAGTTCCGCTGCCGCCGGGATGGCGGGTGGCCGGTGACGGCTCGGCGCCGCGGCTGGAGTGGCGTTCGGACCGGCCGGTGCCGATGGGCGACGCCCGGGTCGAATTCCGGTCCGGTGGAAAGCTGTTGGGCGTGCCGCGCCCCGGCGCCGACGGGCACACCTTCCGGCTGCCGCTCGACGGGCGGCGGGCGGCGGAGCTGGACGGGCTGCAAGCCTGGTCCGGCGGGCGGCGGTTGGACGCGCGGGAGGCGGGCGCCGGCACTTCGGCGGCCCGGCTGCCCGCCCCGCTGCCGGCGAACGGTGTGGACCCGGGCAAGCCCGGCACGTACCGCACCAAGACCGGTGAGTACGGGCTGAAGTCGGTACGGCTGCCGGGCTTCGCCGCGCCGGTGGAGATGCGCGCGGTGGTCGTCGCGCCGGTCGGCGCGACCGGCAAGCGTCCCCTCGCGCTGTTCCTGCACGGCCGTCACTACACCTGCTACAAGGGCACGGACATCACCGGTGACTGGCCCTGCAAGGCGGGCACCAAGCCGGTGCCGAGCCACCGCGGCTATCTGCGGGACCAGAAGCTGCTCGCCTCCCAGGGCTATATGACCGTGTCCGTCTCGGCCAACGGCATCAACGGGCAGGACTTCGCGGCGGAGGACGGCGGCGCGCAGGCCCGCTCGTCGCTGGTGCGGCTGCACCTGGCCCGCTGGGCCGACTGGGCCGCGCACCCCGAGACCGCGCCGAAGGTGGTCCGTGAGGCGCCCCGCGCCGATCTGTCGCGGGTACTGCTGGTCGGGCACTCGCGGGGCGGCGAGGGCGTCAACCGGGCCGCGCTGGACAGCCTCGTCCCGCCGGCCGCCGAGCAGGACGGCTATCACGGGCCGGTGCGCTGGAACATCCGGGGCACCGTCCTCATCGGCCCGACCGTCTTCGGTCAGAACCCGGTGCCCGACGTGCCCTCGGTGACGATCCTGCCGGGCTGCGACGGTGATGTCTCCGACCTCCAGGGCGAGGTGTACGTCGACGGCACGCGCGCGGTCAGCAACGGCACGGCGCTGCACAGCGCGGTGTACGTGATCGGCGCCAACCACAACTACTTCAACTCGGAGTGGACGCCGGGCCAGGCCGCGGCGCCCGCCGACGACGACTTCTCCGACGACCCGCAGCACCACGACCCGGTGTGCGCCAAGCGGGCCGCGACCCGGCTGACCGCCGACCAGCAGCACCGCGCCGGATCGACGTACATAGCCGCCGCGGCGCGGCTGTTCCTCGGCGGGGACGACCGGGTACGGCCGCTGCTGGACGGTTCCGGGAAGCGGGCGCCCTCGGCGGACCCGGCGCGAGTGCTGAGCCATGCGGTGGGTGCCCGCCGGAGCGGCGGCTTCCTGCCGGACGGCGGGGTGTCGGTGACCGGCGGCAAGCTGTGCGCCGCCGTGGACCCGAGCCCGGCCAAGACCTGCCTGGGCGGCTCGGCGAAGGGATCCTCGCCGCACTTCGCGCAGTGGGAGACCGACCGGGAGACGGGCCGGCGGGCGATCGCGCTGCGCTGGACCCGCACCGGCGCCCCGGCGCGGGTGACCGCGGCCGAGCCGGTGTCGCTGACCGGCTCCAAGGCGCTGGCGCTGCGGCTGTTCGTGCCGCCGAACTCGCGCGGTACGCAGCTGGACGTGACGCTGGCCGACGCCGCCGGCCGGAAGGCGAAGCTCGGCCGGGTCCGGATGGACGGGCTGCCCGGCAGTGAGCGGAACGCGCCGTACTGGGCGCAGGAGATCCGGGTGCCGCTGACCGCGGCCACCCGCGCCGGCCTCGACCTGGGTTCGGTCAAGTCCCTTGAACTGACGTCGCGTACGGCGTCGGGGCGGGCCTGGCTGATGGACGCGTGGGGCTGGCGGCCGGGGACGCCCGCGGTGCGGACGGCGGAGCTGGCGCGCGTGGACGTCGGCCGGACGACCGTCGACGAGGGTGACTCGGGCGTGCGCACCTACCGGGTCCCGGTGCGGGTCACGGGCCGGGGCGGCGACGGTCAGGTCCGGGTGTACGTCATCGACCCGGCCACCGGGAAGGCCAAGGACCGGCTGGTGACGGTGCGTCCGGGCGGTCAGGGCGTGGATGTGCCGGTCGAGGTGAAGGGCAACACGCGGTACGGCACCGATGTGTCGTACGACGTGCTGGTCAAGGCGGTCCGCGGTGCGGTCGTCGGCTCCTACCGGGGCGGGATCACCGTCCACGACGACGACCCGGCGCCGAAGATGACCGTCGAGCCGGTCGCCGGCGAGGTGGCCGAGGGCAAGACGCTGAAGTGGCGGGTCTCGCTGTCCGAGGCGGTGGACGTGGACATGAGCGCGGTGTTCAAGGTCGCGCCCGCGACGCACGAGCTGTCCACGAAGGACGTCCCGGCGTCCTGGCTGCGGAGCATGACCCCGGAGAAGCCCGACCCGGAGCGCGCGCTGTCCAAGCTGGCCGAGCTGTATCTGTGGACGGACATCCCGGCGGGCCGTACCAGCGGGGACATCACCGTGCCGACGGTGAAGGACCGGGTCCGGGAGTCCACCGAGTCGGTGCGGTTCCGGCAGATCGACCTGCGCACCGGTAAGCCGCTGCCGGGCGGCCTCGAGCTGTCCGGGTCGGTGCTGGACGCGTCGTAGGACGCGGGTTCCGGGTGGCCCTCACCCTCCGAGGGTCACCCGGATGCCGACCGTGCCGTCCGTGCCGCGCCGCAGCCGGCTGCCCAGCAGGGTGAGCCGGCCGACGATGCCGTACTTGCGGGCGATGAGGGTGCGGTAGCGGGCGCTGGTGGCCGGGTCGGTGATCTCGGCGGTGGCCGGCATCTGATCGCCGGTGGGGTTGCCGCGCAGGTCGCAGGGGCCGACGAGGACGTCGGGGCGGCGCCGGATGCGCTTGACCTTCCAGCTGTCTGCGGCCGTCCACACGCCGAGGGTGGCGCCGTCGCGGACCACCCAGACCGGGGTGGCGACGGGGGTGCCGTTCTTGCGGTAGCTGGTGACCAGCAGGTACTTGCCGGAGCCGAGCCGGTCCAGCTGTGTGTCGTCCATGTCCGCAGTCTAGGAGGCGGACCGCCGCCCGAGGAGCACCGGACGGCGACGCGCGCACACCGGCCGCACGTGACCCGCGACCGGCCCCCGGCAGCAGCTACTCCCCCGGCGCGCGCCCCCGCCTCCGCCCCCGCCACGGGCACCGCCACGGGCGGCGGCTCCCCAACCGGCCTACGCGGAACGCGATCTGACGATCCCCTTCCGCATCCGCATCTCCCGGCCCGCCGCACACCGGGCGCCCCGGGCGTCTAGATTGCGTCCTGCACGGTGTATCTCTCGTCAGGTATCGCATCAGGCATCCCAGGAGCTGACCCCACGTGACCGACAACCCGGCAGCCACCAACGACGTGGCCGCGTCGCTGCGCGCCCGGATCAACACCAGCCAGCCGCACACCGCCCGGATCTGGAACTACTGGCTCGGCGGCAAGGACAATTACGAGGTCGACCGGGCGGCCGGTGACCAGATCCGCAGCCTGCACCCGGGCATCGGGGAGTACGCGCGGGCCGACCGGCTCTTCCTGGGCCGTGCCGTGCGCCATCTGGTCGGCGAGGTCGGCATCCGGCAGTTCCTGGACATCGGCACCGGGCTGCCCACCGCCGACAACACGCACGAGGTGGCCCAGCGCATCGCGCCGGACGCGCGGATCGTGTACGTCGACAACGACCCGCTCGTCCTCGCGCACGCGCGCGCCCTGCTGACCAGCACGCCCCAGGGCCGTACCGACTACCTGGACGAGGACCTGCGCAATGTCGACGGGATCCTCGAACACGCGGCGAAGACGCTGGACTTCAGCGAGCCGGTGGCTCTGATACTGCTGGGTGTGGTCATCTTCGTCGGCGACGACGAGGACCCGTACGGCCTGGTGCGGCAGTTGACGGAGCGGCTGCCCGCCGGCAGTCATCTGGTGCTGTCGCACACGATCACCAGCCCGTCGATGCCGGACGTGGACGAGGCGGTGAAGTTCTGGAACGAGCACGGCACGCCGAAGCTGACCCAGCGCAGGCCCGAGGACGTGGCCCGGTTCTTCGACGGCCTCGAACTGCTGGAGCCGGGGGTGGTGTCCTGCTCGCGGTGGCGGCCGGAGCACGCCCACGGGGCGCAGCCGGAGGAGGTCGCGATGTTCGGCGGGGTGGCCCGCAAGGGCTGAGCCCGGCGGGAGGTGAACGCGGCCGGCCCGGGCGCCGTATGGAGGTGCGGACCCCCGACGATCGGGGGGCTGCGCGGTGCCGGTTGGGGCATCGCGTGTTCGGGTTCGGCTTCGGGAGCCATGCATGCGGCACGCACGACGACGGGTCGTCCGGCGAGTGACACGGCTGGCGGCGGTCGGCGGACTCCTCGCCGGGAGTGTGATGGTCGCCCAGGCGGCCATGGCCGGCGAGACCCCGCCGGCCTCCGGCCGGCCGCTCAGCTCCACCGCGGGTGCCCTGGACACCGGCGCCTCGCTGGTGTCGCGGCTCGGCGGCGCGCGCACCGCGGGCAACTGGGTCGGCGCCGACGGCCGTCCGGTCGTGGCGGTGACCGACGAGGCGGCGGCGCGGGCGGTGCGGCGGGCCGGCGCCCAGCCGAAGATGGTGCCGCACAGCATGGACGAGCTGAAGTCGGCGACGGCCACCCTGGGTTCGGCGCCGCGGGTGCCGGGTACGGCGTGGGCGGTGGACTACCGGACCAACCGGGTGATGGTGTCGGCGGACCGTACGGTGTCCTCGGGTGACTGGTCCCGGCTGACCGGGGTCGCCGCGAGGATCGGCGGCTTCGTGCACATGGAGCGGACGAAGGGCGCCTTCACCACGCGGCTGAACGGCGCGCTGCCGATCCTGTCGACCGGCGGTCGCTGCTCGGCGGGGTTCAACGTCACCAACGGGCAGTCCGACTTCATCCTCACGGCCGGGCACTGCGGGCCCGCCGGATCCACCTGGTTCGCCGACAACCAGGGTGATCAGCAGCTCGGCAGGACCGTGAACAGCTCCTTCCCCGGCAGCGACTTCTCGCTCGTGCAGTACGCCGGCGGCACGGCCGGGTCGGGCGCCGACGTCGTCTCGGTCGGTGGCGGCAAGGGCGTACGGATCACCGGGTCCGCCGATCCGGCGGTCGGGCAGCGGGTGTTCCGCAGCGGCAGCACCAGCGGTCTGCGCGACGGCCAGGTCACCGCGTTGAACGCGACGGTGAACTATCCCGAGGGGACGGTCACCGGGCTGATCCAGACCACGGTGTGCGCCGAACCGGGCGACAGCGGCGGTCCGCTGTTCTCCGAGGGCGTCGCGCTCGGTGTCACCTCGGGCGGCAACGGCGACTGCAGGACGGGCGGGACGACGTTCTTCCAGCCGGTGACCAAGGCGCTGACGGCGCTCGGGGTCCGGCTGATCGTGGCGCCGGGCGCGGGCGGCGCCGCGGGCGGCTCGTCCTCGGGCGCGAACCAGGGCGCGATGGCGCCCAGCTCGGCCTCGCCGGGCTCCTCGGCGCCGGTCACGGGTGCGTCGCGGGGCAGCACGCTGCTGGCGCGGCTGACGGACACGAGGAACGTCGGGCCGGGGCTGCTGGTGATCGCGGGCAGTCTGATCGCGCTGGTGGCGACCCGGTACATCCGGGCCGAGCAGGACCGCAAGGCGTACCAGCGGCACTACTCGGCGACATGGGGCTGACGGAACGACGGCACGGCCCCGGCGGGGTGCCGGGGCGGGAGGCCACGAGAAAGGCACCCGTGCGCTGACAGGTGCCCTGGGCGGTGCGGCGCGTGGTCCGCACCGGGCGGGTCAGGCCGCCCGGCGTGACCGCGGGGACGCGGCGGCCCACTCCATCACGAGGCGCTGGTACTGCGCGCGCTGCTCGGTGGTCAGTGTCCCGCCGGCCCGGCGCCACAGGGCCCGGATCTCCTCGTTGACCTCCGCGGCCGATCGCTCGGAGACGGCTTCAACAGTGGTGGACATGCTGTGAAGCATATGCCGGTCGACGTGAAGGCGCCGTGAGTAAGTATCCGCAATACGGACATATCGGACCGTGTTACTCATCACGTCAATGTGTCAACCGGCAGCGGGAGTTCACTCCTCGCCCAGGCCGAGCACCAGTACCTGGATGGCCAGTACGGCGGCGCCGCGCGCCCAGTCGTGGAAGTCGGACACCTTCGTCTCCAGGTCCACCGGGGCGGCCAGCGGGTGCCGGTGGGCGCGGACGGTGTCGCGGACCGTGTTCCCTGCCACATCCATCAGGCCGACGCCCTCCCCGGCGAGCAGGATCTTCTGCGGCATCGCGAAGTTGGCGATCTGCGCGACGAGGGTGCCCAGCGCCCGGGCGGCCTCGTCGATCACCCGGAAGGCCGCGGGCTCGCCCGCGGCGGCGGCCACGAGGATCTCCTCGTAGCCGGCGTCCCGGCCGGTGGCGGCCCGGATCTGGCGGCGGATGCTGGGGATGGTGAGCAAGGACACCGCGCTGCCGCGGGCACCCTCGGGGGTGAGTGGGCCGTACGGGTCGATGATCCAGTACCGGCCGAAACCGCGGTCCTCCTCCTCGTAGGGGACCCGCCTGCCGCCGAGCACCAGCCCGTAGCCGATGCCGGCGCCGATGGTCAGCACGGCGAAGCGGTCGAGTCCGCGGCCGGCGCCGAACCAGGTCTCGGCCTCCACCAGGGCGGCCACGTCGTTCTCCACCACGACCGGCAGCCCGGTGCGGTCCCGGACGAGCGCGCCCAGCGGCACGTCCCGCCACCCCAGGAAGGCCGACTCGCCGACCACGGCACGCTCCCGCACCCGCCCGCCCACGCCGATGCCGATGCCCGCCGGCGCCGGGCGGCCCGCGGCGAGTTCGGCGGCCATCCGCGCCACCAGAGCGGCCACGGCGTCCGGTTCACGCGTGGTCAGCGGGCACTCCAGCCGGTCGGTGACCACGCTGCGCAGGGTGGTGGCGACACCGTGGACCGCATCGGCGGTGATCTTGAAGCCGAGAAAGGAGCGGGACCCGGCGACGATGTCGAGCGGTCGCGAGGGGCGCCCCTGGCGGCTCCCGCCCGGCCCGCCCGGCTCGGGCGCCTCCACCAGCAGCCCGGACTCGATGAGGGGCTTGGTCAGGCGGGTGAGGCTGCCCTGGGAGAGGTGCAGCCGGCGGGCCAGCTCGGTACGGGACAGCGGGCCGTGCACGAGCACGTCGAGCGCCACCGAGCGCTCCGCGGGGCTGAGCGGCAGCCAGCTGGTCATGGAAGCCGACCCCTCCTCTTCTCCGGTTCGGTCTGTTCGCTTCATTTCTTCCGGCTCAGAAGTAACAGGGGCAGCATAGTGGCCGGGAGAGACCGTAGGGGACCTGTAGAGCGATCCGCGCGCACCTCTTGACGGCATAATTATTCCGTCGCGAAAGTAATCCGCATGACCTTCTCCCTCGGTATCGTCGGCGCCGGACAGTTCGCCGGACAGTTCGCCGCGCTCTTCCAGGCCCACCCCGGAGTCCGTGCCGTCCACGTCACGGACCTGCTGCCCGAACGGGCCGAGCGGCTCGCCGCCGCGCAGGGCCTCGCGGGCACCTTCCCGTCGTACGAGGCGATGCTGGAGTCGCCCGCCGTCGACGCGGTCGCGGTCTTCACCCAGCGCTGGACCCACGGCCCGCTGGTCCTGCGGGGCCTGAACGCGGGCAAGCACGTGTACTCGGCCGTCCCCATGGCGGTCACCGCCGAGGAGATCGCCGCGATCATCGAGGCGGTCCGGGCCACCGGGCTGACGTACATGATGGGCGAGACCAGCCACTACAACCCGGCGACCGTGCACGCGCGCAACCAGATCGCCGAAGGCGCCTTCGGCCGGCTGTTCCACGCCGAGGGCGACTACGTGCACGACATGGACCTCGGGTTCTACGACGCCTACCGGTACAGCGGCGGCGAGAACTGGAAGGCGACCGCCAGCTATCCCCCGCTGCTGTACCCGACGCACTCGGTGGGCGGGGTGCTCGGGGCGTGGCGGACCCACGCGGTGAGCGTGTCGGCGATCGGTGTGCGCGACGAGCGGGACGACGGCGTCTTCGACCGTTCGGTCAGCCAGTTCGACAACGACATGTCGAACGCGACCGCGCTGTTCGAGGTGGCGGGCGGCGGGTCGTTCCGTACGAACGAGTTCCGCCGGGTCGGCTACCCCTCGCACATCCGTGAGTCCCGGTTCCGGTTCTTCGGGACGGAGGCCAGCATGGAACAGCTGGCGACGGTGGCGCTGTGGCAGGACAAGCACGGGGTCAAGGACATCAGCGAGCTGCTGGAGCCCAAGCAGACGCTCGCGCCCGACGACCCCTCGCTCGCGCACATCGCGCCGGAGCTGCGGGCGGCCTTCACCTCGGGCTCGGCGCCGGTGCACGACCGGTCGCGGCTGCCCCGGGAGTTCGACCGTCTGCACAACGGCCACGAGGGCAGCCACCACTTCCTGGCGGACGACTTCGTCACCGCCGTGGCCACCCGCACACTGCCGCCGGTGAACGCGTGGGTGGCCGCCCGCTACACCCTGCCGGGCATCATCGCGCACGAGTCGGCGCGGCAGGGCGGGGCGCGGCTGGCGGTCCCGGACTTCGGGGACGCCCCCGGCGCCTAGCGGGACGGCTCCCGGCTCAGGTGCCGGGCTTGCGGCCGTAGACGAAGACGTCGTCGCCGTTCTTCAGCAGCGACCAGTACTTCTTGGCGTCCTTGGTGGTCATGTTGACGCAGCCGTGCGAACCCGGCGGGTTCCACATGCTCAGGCCCACCGAGTGGAAGGCCTGGCCGCCGTCGAAGAACTGGCTGTAGGGCATCGGCACGTCGTAGAGGTCCGAGACGTGGTCGATGTCACGCCAGTAGACCTTCTTCAGGCCGGTGCGGGTCTCGTAGCCGTCGCGTCCGGTGCGCACCGGCACGGGCCCGTAGACCAGCCTGCTGCCGTCCTGGATCCAGCTCAGCTGGAGGGTGAGGTTCACACAGGCGATGCGGCCCTTGTTCACCGGGCACTTGCCGTCCTTGTTCGGCTTGTTCCCGACGGCCTTCTGCTTGTTCATCAGATCCATCACGCCCCAGGTGACGGGGCCGGCGTAGCCGATGTTGGGCGTGATGCCGTGCTTGTTCTGGAAGGCCTGGACGGCCTTGCAGTCGGCGGCGGACTGCTTGCCGTCGACCGGCCGGCCCAGGAACTTCTCGACCTGCTTCTGGTACGGCCCCGTCTGTGCGGTGCAGCTCGCGGCCTGGGCCGGTGTCGCGGTGAAGGCGAGCGCGAGCGGCGCCACCAGTCCCGTGACGCCCAGCGCGACGACGCCTCGTATGCGTATGCCCCCCATGGTGGCTTCTTCCCCTTCCCCGATGTCCGGTCGGACGGTGTTTCGCCCGGACCCCTCCGGGTCCTTCCAGCGCGATTCCCGCGTTCTCGGACTACTAGACCCGGCGGGGCAGGGCATGGTTGTGTTTCCGGTCAGGTTGTGACGAAACGGTGAAGTCCAGACCGTACAACATGCCCGAAGTGACCCAAACGCCCGGGGTCGGCGTCCAGGTGCGGGCGCGTCCGGGCGGGCGGCCGGTCCGCCGCGCGGCCGGGCGGTGCGGATTGTCCGGTCCACGGACCGTGACGTGGACCGGGCGGGGGCTTGGGACCCCGGTCTACGCTGCCGCGCATGGACCGTACGCTCGCCGGTGATCTCGCCCGGCTCCCCGAACTGCTCCAGGCCGCCCGTGACCTCGCCGCCCGGGAGGTGGCGGGGCTTGCCGAGCGGACGGTCGCCGCCCCGGGCGCGCTGCCGGGGCCGGAACCGCTGCCGGAGGCGGGCACGGGCGGCGAGGGCGCGCTCGCCCGCTTCGCCGACCGGTGGGCACCGGGCTTCTCCGGCTCGGCGGGCCCCCGCTACCTCGGCTTCGTCACCGGCGGCGCGACGCCCGCGTCCGTCGCCGGGGACTGGCTGACGTCCGCGTTCGACCAGAACCTGGCCGGCGCGAGCGGCTCCTGGGCGCAGGACCTGGAGCGGGAGACCGTGGTCTGGCTGCGCGAGCTGTTCGGTCTCGGCGAGGCGCACAGCGGGGCGTTCGTGACGGGCGCGACGATGTCCAACACGGTCGGGCTCGCCATCGGGCGGGAGTGGGCCGGGGAGCGGCTGGGCGTGGACGTGTCCCGGGCGGGCGCCGCCGCGCTCGGCCCGCTCGACGTGCTCTCCGGCAGCCCGCACTCCAGCATCGGCAAGGCGATGTCGGTGCTCGGTCTGGGCCGGGACCGGCTGCGGAAGGTGCCGCTGCTGCCCGGGAACCGGGAGGCCGTCGACGTGCGGGCGCTGGAGGCGGCGCTGGCCGGGGCCGGCGGCCGGCCGGTGATCGTGGTCGCGAACGCGGGCACCGTGAACACCGTCGACTTCGACGATCTGCGGGCGATCGCCGCGCTGAAGGAGCGGTACGACTTCTGGCTGCACGTGGACGCGGCGTTCGGCGCCTTCGCCGCGCTCTCCCCCGGCCACGCGGCGCTGGTCGACGGCCTCGACGCGGCCGACTCGGTCTGCGTGGACCTGCACAAGTGGCTCAACGTGCCCTATGACGCGGCCGTGCAGTTCACCCGGCGCCGCGATCTGCAGGTGGCGGTGTTCCACAACGACTCGGCGTATCTGGGCGGGCCGGGCGCCGAGCCCGACTTCCTGCATCTGACCCCGGAGAACTCGCGCCGGCTGCGGGCCCTGCCTGCCTGGTTCTCGCTGGTGGCCTACGGGCGGGCGGGGCACCGGGAGATCGTGGAGCGCAACGTGGCCCTGGCCCGCCGGCTCGGCGCCGGCGTCGACGCGCTGCCGGGTCTGCGCCTGCTGGCCCCGGTCCGCCTCAACGTGGTCTGTTTCACCCTCGCCGCGGACCCGACCGAGGAGCGGGTGGCGGAGCTGGCCCGGGCGGTCGCCGCGTCCGGGGAGGCGTACGTGACGCCGACGGTGTACGGCGGGGTGCCCGGGCTGCGTGCCGCCTTCAGCAACTGGCGCACCACCGAGGCCGACACCGAGCGGGTGCTGAAGGTGCTGGCGACGGCTGCGGGCTGAGCTGCCTCAGGGGCGCCGCAGGGCCGCGTGGAAGCCGGTGTTGACCGCGGTGAGACCGCCGTCGACGACGAGGGTGGTCCCGGTGATCCAGGCGGCGTCGCGCGAGGCGAGGAAGGCGACGGCGGCGGCGATGTCCGCCGGTTCGCCGACCCGGCCGAGCGGGTACAGGGCGCGGACGGCGTCGAGTTCGTCCTCGCGCCCCTCCCACGCGCTGGTGCGGACCGTGCCCGGCACCACCAGGTTGACCCGGACGCCCCGGGCCGCCGCGTGCCCGGCGAGGGTCCGGGTGAGCGAGCCGAGGCCGGCCTTGGCGGCGCTGTAGGCGTGGTTGCCGAAGTCCTGCAGGCCGTTGACGGATCCGATGCTCACGATCGCCCCGCGTCCGGAGGCGGCGAGGTGCGGCAGCGCGGCGCGGCAGCAGCGGTGCGCGCCGGTGAGGGTGACGTCCAGGTCGCGTGCCCAGACCTCGTCGGGGTCGTCCTCGAAGAGCGGGGCGTCCGGGCTGCAGTGGGCGGCGCTGTTGACCAGCACGTCCAGCGAGCCGAACGTGGCGACGGCGTGGGCGACGGCCGCCTCGACGGAGGCGCGGTCGGCCACGTCGCAGGCGAACGCCTCGGCGGTGCGGCCCTGTCCGCGCAGTCCGGCGGCCGTCCGCTCGGCCTCGGGCAGGTCCCGGTCGGTCAGCAGGACCCGGGCGCCCTCCTCGGCGAGCCGCCGGGCGACGGCGGCACCGATACCGCGGGCGGCGCCCGTGACGAGAACTGCGTGTCCTGCGAAGCGGTTCGGATCGGTCATGGGCCGACGGTACGGCCCCGCGGGCGCCTTTTCACCGGTCCGGGGCCCGCTTTCACCGGTAGCCGGTGACGTCCGCCGGCCTGCCCGCGTCCTGCACCTCCACCAGGTACCGCCAGGCGTCCGGGCGGCTGCCGTCGAGGTCGGTGAAGCCGTACTCCCGGGCGAGGCCGCCGCTGGTCAGGGAGCGGCCGTTGAACCGGGCCACGCCGGGGTCGGCGGCGAGCGCGGCGACGGCACGGCCGGTGAAGCGCGGGGTCTCGGAGATGGCGAAGTGCGGTTCCCGCCGCAGGGCGTCCGGCCAGTTCTCCTCCTGCACGCCGTAGGCGTCGAGCATCAGTTCCGAGCGCATCCAGCCGGGCGTCAGTGCCACCGCCGTGGCGCCGCGCGGGCCCAGCTCGTGGCCGAGGGCGAAGGCCATGCGCAGCACCGACGCCTTGGCGAGGTCGTAGAAGAAGTTCACGCGGTAGTGGTCGCGGTTGTAGTCGGCGGTGCCGTCGGTGACCTCGACGACCAGGCCGCCGGGCCGGCGCAGCAGCAGCGGCAGGGCGTGGTGGCTGGTGACGGCGTGTGTCTCGACCGCGAGGCGGAGCAGCCGGAGCCCGTTGTCGAGGTCGTGCTCCCACACGGGGTGTCCCACGCGAAGAGCTTCTCGCCGCCCCAGATGTCGTTGACGAGGACGTCGAGGCGGCCCTGCTCGTCCGCGATCCGGTCCACCAGGTCCCGGACGGCGGACGGGTCCAGGTGGTCGGCGGGTACGGCGATGCCCTGGCCGCCGGCCGCGGTGACCAGGTCCGCGGTGTCCTCGATGGTCTCGGGGCGGTCGTACTCGGAGCGGCGGGCGCGGGTGCTGCGGCCGGTGGCGTAGACGGTGGCGCCGGCCGCGCCGAGTTCGACGGCGATGCCCCGTCCGGCTCCCCGGGTCGCTCCGGCGACCAGCGCCACCTTGCCGTCCAGCGGTCCTGACATGTCCTGCCTCCCATGGTGCGCGTGGTCCTCGTGTCCACTGTCACCGGGAAGCCGGACATCTTCTGTCTGCTTTCGCGCGCGGGGGCGCGTGTCGGCCGGGGTCAGTGGCCGCGGGCCAGCCACTCCTCCAGATGGGGGGCCTCGCTGCCGATGGTCGTGGGGTCGCCGTGACCGGTGAGGACCTTGGTCTCCGGCGGGAGGGTGAGGAGCCGGTCGCGGATGGAGTCGATGATGGTCGGGAAGTGGGAGTAGGAGCGTCCGGTGGCTCCGGGGCCGCCCTGGAAGAGGGTGTCGCCGGTGAAGACGGTGGCGAGGGCGGGGTCGTACAGGCAGACGGCGCCCGGGGCGTGGCCGGGGGTGTGCAGGACGGTGAGGTCGGTGCCGGCGGCTTCGAGGACCTGACCGTCGAGGAGATGCCGGTCGGGGTCGCGGTGCGGGTGGGTCTGCCGCCACAGCGGAAGGTCGTCGGGGTGCAGCCAGATGGTGGCGCCGGTGAGGTCGGCGAGGGCCGGTGCGGCGTTGACGTGGTCGTTGTGGGCGTGGGTGCACACGATGGCGCTGAGGCGCCGGTCGTCGACGGCGCGGGCGATGGCCTCGGCGTCGTGCGCGGCGTCGATGACGATCACCTCCCGTTCGTCGCCGACGATCCACACGTTGTTCTCCACGTCCCAGGTGCCGCCGTCGAGGCTGAACTGCCCGGAGGTGACGAGGCGTTCAATGCGTACGGTCATCAGAACACCACCACCGAACGCAGCACGTCACCGTGGTGCATCCGCTCGAAGGCCTGCTCCACCTGGTCGAGTGCGATGGTCTCGGTGACGAACGCGTCGAGCGGCAGGCGGCCCTGCAGGTGCAGGTCGACGAGCATGGGGAAGTCGCGGCTCGGCAGGCAGTCGCCGTACCAGCTGGACTTCAGGGCGCCGCCGCGGCCGAAGACGTCCAGCAGGGGCAGTTCGAGCTTCATCTCGGGGGTGGGGACGCCGACGAGGACGACGGTGCCGGCGAGGTCGCGGGCGTAGAAGGCCTGCTGGTAGGTCTCGGGGCGGCCGACGGCGTCGATGACGACGTCGGCGCCGAAGCCGCCGGTCAGCTCGCGGATCGCGGCGACCGGGTCGGTCTCCTTGGAGTTGACGGTGTGGGTGGCGCCCAGGGTGCGGGCCTTGGCCAGCTTGCGGTCGTCGATGTCCACGGCGATGATCGTCGCCGCGCCGGCCAGGTGCGAGCCCGCGACGGCCGCGTCGCCGACCCCGCCGCAGCCGATGACGGCGACGGAGTCGCCGCGGCCGACGCTGCCGGTGTTGAGCGCGGCGCCGATGCCCGCCATCACCCCGCAGCCGAGGAGGCCCGCGACGGCCGGGGAGACGGCGGGGTCGACCTTGGTGCACTGGCCGGCCGCCACCAGCGTCTTCTCGGCGAAGGCGCCGATACCGAGGGCCGGGGAGAGTTCGGTGCCGTCGGTGAGGGTCATCTTCTGCCGCGCGTTGTGGGTGTCGAAGCAGTACCAGGGCCGGCCGCGCAGACAGGCCCGGCACCGGCCGCACACCGCACGCCAGTTGAGGATCACGAAATCGCCGGGGGCGAGGCCGGTGACGTCCTCGCCGACCGACTCCACGACACCGGCGGCCTCATGGCCGAGCAGGAAGGGGAAGTCGTCCGAGATGCCGCCCTGCTTGTAGTGCAGATCGGTGTGGCAGACGCCGCAGGCCTGGACGCGTACGACGGCTTCGCCGGGTCCCGGGTCCGGCACCACGATCGTCTCGATCCGTACGGGCTCGTCCTTGCCCGGTGCGATCACGCCGCGTACTTGCTGCGCCATGGTCAGGTCCCTTCCTCGATTGCCTTCGCCGCCGACCCTACGCGCGACCGATCGGTGGCGGGCCGGACCACGAGGATGATCGTGGATCTTTCCGCCACTCGGCGAGACGAGCGGTCGGCGCCATTCCATGATGGCAATCTTTTTGCGGGCTGCGGGGCATCGGCTGGTGTCTGCGCCCCGCCCCGGCGTGCCTCAATGGAGCCATGCTCCCTGACGGCAGCAAGGGACGTACCGCTTTTCTGTTCTCGGCCGGTGCCCCGTCGCGGCCGGGGGCGGCCCGGGACCTGCAGACCGCCTTCCCCGTGTTCGCCGAGGCGCTGGAGGACCTGTGCGCCCGTCTCGATCCGTATCTCGAACTCCCCCTGCGCAGCGTGCTGTTCGCGGCCGGCGGGTCGCGTACGGCGGCGCTGCTCGACCGGGCTCCGTTCGCCGGGCCGGCGGTGTTCGCGCTCCAGGTGGCGCAGTACCGGCTGCTGGGCAGCTGGGGTGTGCGGCCGGACGTGGTGTTCGGGCAGGCGGCCGGGCGGATGGCCGCCGCTTACGCCGCCGGGGTGTTCTCGCCGGCCGAGGCGTGCCACGCGGTCGGCACCCTGGCCCGGCTGCTGGGCGGCCGCGGCGGGCCGGCGCCGCACTCCGGCGGCCCGGCCGGGGTCGTCGCCGCGTACGGCCGTACGCTCGCCACGCTCCACCCGCGTGCCCCGCGCCTCCCGCTGGTCTCCGACGTGACCGCGCGGCCGGTGGCCGGCGAGACCGCCGAGCCGGAGTTCTGGGTGGGGCGCGGGCCGCTGCGGTTCGCGGACGCGGTCGGCCGGATGCACCGCGAGGGGGTGCGTACGTGGCTGGAACTGGGCCCCGGGGACCGGCTCACCCGGCTGCTCGCGGACTGCCTCCCGGACGGCCCGGCGGCGGCCTACGCCCTGGACCGGGACTGGCCCGCCCTGCGGGCCGGGGCCGGCCCCGTGTGACGGGCCCGTGTGCGGGGGCGCGGCGGTGAGGGCCGCTCCTCGCGGGGCGGCCCTCGGACGCGCGGGGCGGATCAGCCCTGGACGGCGGGCAGCAGGCCGAGCACCGGCTCGGCCGGGGCGGCGACCTGCCACAGCTGGTTCGCCTGGTTCAACGCGCGGGCCTGCTCGGAGACCCGCGGGATCTGGCCCTGGTACTGCTCCGGGATGCCGGTGACGGCGAGCGAGTCGACCGCGGCCATGGGGCTGAGCCGCCCGGTGTCCGGTGCGCTCGCCTCGGCCGCGTTCGCCAGTGGCGCGGCGAGACCGGTGACGCCGGCGGCGAGACCGACGGCGGCGACGATACGTCGTGTTGAGATCATGTCCTCAGCAACGGCGGCGGGCCCCGGCCGGACACGGGCGGCGGGCCGCGCTCACCCGTGAGGCGGAGCCGGGCGGCCGGGCTTGCCGTGGCCGCCGGGGCGGAGGAGGCTCGGAGAGGGGCCCGTGCGGCCCGCTCCCCGACGGGTCGCGGGCACCTGAAGGAGGTCATCATGGGCACCGCGACGGGGTCCGTATTCGACACCGAGACACTGCGCCGGGGCATCGAGGGGAACACCGGCAACACCCTGCTGTCGCTCTACGCGGACGACGCGGAGATCCGTATCGTCGACCGGAACAACCAGCCGAGTCACCCGACGGTCCTGCACGGCAGGGTCCAGATCGCCGAGTTGCTGGACGACATCTACACCCGCGACATGACGCACCGGCTGGAGCAGTGCGTCATCCAGGGCGATCACGCCGCCTACAGCGAGTCCTGCGAGTACGAGGACGGCACCCGGGTCCTCGCCGAGTCCATGGTCACCCTGCGGGACGGCAAGATCACCGATCAGCTCATCATCCAGGCCTGGGACGAGTAGGGACAGGGCCGGCATGGCGGGCGCCGGGAGGAGAGTCGCGCGGGTCCAGGTCAGCTCACGGCTGACCTGGACCTTCTCGGCCCGGGCCGGACTGGCCCGGGCCCGTACGCGCCGGCCGGCGGCGGTGGCCGCGCGGCGGCGGGTGTCCGTCGCACTGATCCGGTCGCTGCTGCGGGCCGCACGCCTGGGCGCGCGCCCGGCGCCGCCCCGGGCGGTGCCGGTGCGGGCGGTGCGGGGGCGGCGGACGCGGTCCCGGTGAGGGACACGGCAGGGGGGCGGGGGCCGGGAGTCGTACGCGTGCTCGGTTACGCTGTACGCGGGCCGTGACTGGCGCTGAGGTGGAGTACCACCGGGGAGCGGTCCCTGGTCATTGCCGCGCGCCTGGGCGAGGAGAGTCGATCCAGCTCAGGAGTGTGCAGCATGACCCAGGCCCGGCTGATGGACGGCACCGCGCTCGCGCGGCGCATCGTCGAGGACACCACGCGGCGGGCCGCCGCCCTCACCGAGCGGACCGGTACCGCGCCGTGTCTCGCGACGGTGCTGGTCGGCGAGGACCCGGCCTCCGAGACGTACGTCCGGATGAAGCAGAACCGCTGCCGCAAGGCCGGTATCGAGTCCCGGCACGTCGCCCTGCCCGCCGCCGTCACGACCGACGGACTCGTCGGCACGCTGCGGGAGTTGTCGGCCGACCCCGGCGTGCACGGCATCCTGCTCCAGCACCCGGTGGGCGGCCACATCGACGAGCGGGCCGCGTTCGAGGCGATCGCGCCGGAGAAGGACGTGGACGGCGTCACCTTCGCCTCGTTCGCCACGATGAGCTTCGGGCTGCCCGGCTTCGTCTCCTGCACGCCCGGCGGCATCCTGCGGCTGCTCGACGAGTACGGCGTCGACCCGTCCGGGAAGCGGGCCGTGGTGGTGGGCCGCAGCGCGATCCTCGGCAAGCCGGTGGGCATGCTCCTGCTGGCCCGGGACGCGACCGTGACGTACTGCCACTCGCGCACCGCGGACCTGTCGGCGGCGGTCCGCGAGGCCGACATCGTCGTCGCCGCGGTCGGCCGGCCGCGGCTGATCCGGGGCCAGGACATCAAGCCCGGCGCGGTCGTGATCGACGCCGGCTACAACCCGGGGAACGTCGGCGACGTCGACTTCGACACGGCCGTGGAGCGGGCCGCCCTGATCACCCCGGTGCCGGGCGGTGTCGGCCCGATGACGATCGCCACGCTGCTGGAGCAGACCGTCGGTGCCGCCGCCCGGCAGCTCGGGGTGTGATCAGCGCATCCAGGCGCTGTACTCCATGACGGCCCCGGCCCTGACCCCGTACTGGGGCTGGTCCCGGGTGAAGGTGGTCTCCACACCGAGGACGGTGCCGGTCCTGGGGTCCAGGATCAGCATGCGGCGGACGTCCCCGGTGTCGTACACGTACGCGTGGCCGGGGCGGCCGAGGCGGTCGGTCACCTCGCCGGCCGGCCGCAGCCCCTCGGCCTTCGCGAACAGCCGGACCAGGGCGGCCGATTCGGGGGCGCCCAGCGTCCAGTGGTCGAGCAGTTCCCCGACGGCGTCGAACAGTTCGACGGTGCTCAGCGGGGACGTGCCGCGGTCGACCTGGGGCCGGGCGATCTCGGTGAGGTAGGCGCGTAGCCGGG
Organism: Streptomyces sp. NPDC015171; assembly: GCF_043079545.1. Taxonomy (NCBI): domain Bacteria; kingdom Bacillati; phylum Actinomycetota; class Actinomycetes; order Kitasatosporales; family Streptomycetaceae; genus Streptomyces; species Streptomyces sp. NPDC015171. Next base: position 367,517 of record NZ_JBIBUO010000003.1, on the reverse strand, counting down.
CGGCGGTGTGCGGCGGGGTCCCCTCGGGCGGAGCGTCGTTCCACATCGGCGGGTACGTGGTCCGGCTGATCACATGGCCGTCCGCCACCTCGTGCGGGTCGTCGCCCCCGTCGGTGAGGACCGGGCGGCCCGGGTGGCGCGGATCGGTCGCCACCACCACCTCCGTGTGGGTGGCGTCCGCCCGCCAGCGCACCACGCGCTCCTCGGGGACGGTGACGGGCCGCTTGCCGTCGCTCATGCTGAGGCTCCACGACTGCACGTGCGTGCCTTTGCGCAGCTCCGGTGACCCGCCGGTCGCGGCCGCGTCGGCCAGGGCGACCATCTCCTTCAGCGGTACGGGCGCGGAGTGCGCGCGGACGGAGAGCGGGCGCGGCGCGGCGACGGCCCGGGGCGTGTTCGGACCGCCGAGCACGGCGTTGACGGCGACCGCGAGAACGGCGGCGGTGGCGGCGAGGCCCCAGACCAGCCGGGAGCGCGGGGTTCGGCCGGGGAGCGGGGGAAGCAGCCGCAGCCGGCGCCGCGGCGGATCCTCGTGCAGCAGCCGCTCCAGCCGGTGTTCGGCGCGGTGGTCCAGCGGCCCGTCCCCGAAGTGGGGGCCGTCGGCGGGCACCGGGTCGGCGCGGCGCAGGAGTTCGAGTTCGTCAGCCATGTCGGGCGTCCTTGCGGGAGGTCACGTCGGCGGAGGCGGGCACGGCTGCGGCTGCGGCTGCGGCTGCGGCTGCCGGAGCGGGCCGCATGCGGTCGATCTCGGCTCTCAGGCGGCGCCGGGCCCGGTGCAGGCGCATGACCGCGGCCCGGCCGCCGCACCCCAGCACGACCGCGATCTGCTCGGCGCCGAGTTCCTCCCAGGCCGCGAGGCGCAGCACCTCCTGATCGGGCGGGGACAGCCGGGCCAGGGCCTCGTGCACCCAGGCGCCGGGGGCCTCCGCGTCGGGGCTGTCCACGATGTGCCGGCCGTGTGCCGCCTCGTCGTTGCCCAGCCGGTCCACCAGCCGGCGCCGGCGCCCGTAGCCGCGTACCGCGTTCGCCAGGCAGTTGCGGGCCACCCCGTACAGCCACGGCAGGGGCGCGGCCGGCAGATCGGCCCGGCGCCGCCAGGCGACCGTGAACACCTCCGCCACCACTTCCTCCACCTCGTCGGGCCGCCCCTGCAGCCGCCTCGCGACATAGCGGCTGACCGCCCAGTAGTGCTCGCGATAGGCAGCGGCGAATGTCTCGTCGTTGCTCATGTTCGGTTGGTGTCCGGCACTCCCCGGATCGTCACACCCTTCTTCCGTGATCCTCCTCGCGTCCTGGGAGTGTGACGCGCGGGCGGCGAGCGGACACAGGCGGGACGTGAAGAGGATCCAAGACACCAGGGCCGTGCACTGGCTCACCAGCACCGATCACAAGACGATCGGAACGCTCTATCTGGTCACCGCGTTCGCGTTCTTCCTGATCGGCGGTGTGATGGCGCTGTTCATGCGCGCCGAGCTGGCCCGTCCGGGCCTGCAGATCATGTCGAACGAGCAGTTCAACCAGGCGTTCACGATGCACGGCACGATCATGCTGCTGATGTTCGCGACGCCGCTGTTCGCCGGCTTCGCCAACTGGATCATGCCGCTGCAGATCGGTGCTCCCGATGTGGCGTTCCCGCGGCTGAACATGTTCGCCTACTGGCTGTACCTGTTCGGCTCGACGATCGCGGTGGGCGGCTTCCTCACCCCGCAGGGTGCGGCCGACTTCGGCTGGTTCGCCTACTCCCCGCTCTCGGACGCGGTCCGCAGCCCGGGCATCGGCGCCGACATGTGGATCATGGGGCTGGCCTTCTCCGGCTTCGGCACCATCCTCGGCGCGGTCAACTTCATCACCACGATCATCTGCATGCGCGCGCCCGGCATGACCATGTTCCGCATGCCGATCTTCGTGTGGAACGTGCTGCTGACCGCCGTGCTGGTCCTGCTCGCCTTCCCGGTCCTGGCCGCCGCGCTGTTCGCCCTGGAGGCGGACCGAAAATTCGGCGCCCACGTGTTCGACGCGGCGAACGGCGGAGCCCTGCTGTGGCAACACCTCTTCTGGTTCTTCGGCCATCCAGAGGTGTACATCATCGCCCTGCCGTTCTTCGGCATCATCTCCGAGGTCATCCCGGTCTTCTCGCGTAAGCCGATGTTCGGCTACATGGGTCTGATCGCGGCCACCATCGCGATCGCCGGTCTGTCCGTGACGGTGTGGGCCCACCACATGTACGTCACCGGTGGTGTACTGCTGCCGTTCTTCTCCTTCATGACCTTCCTGATCGCGGTACCGACCGGTGTGAAGTTCTTCAACTGGATCGGCACGATGTGGCGGGGAAGTCTCTCCTTCGAGACGCCGATGCTGTGGGTGACGGGTTTCCTCATCACCTTCACCTTCGGTGGTCTGACCGGCGTGATGCTCGCCTCGCCGCCGATCGACTTCCACGTCTCCGACTCGTACTTCGTGGTGGCCCATTTCCACTACGTGGTGTTCGGTACGGTCGTCTTCGCGATGTTCTCCGGCTTCCACTTCTGGTGGCCGAAGATGACGGGCAAGATGCTGGACGAGCGGCTCGGCAAGATCACCTTCTGGACGCTGTTCACCGGCTTCCACGGCACCTTCCTGGTCCAGCACTGGCTGGGCGCCGAGGGCATGCAGCGCCGCATCCCGGACTACCTGGCGGTGGAAGGGTTCGCCACGCTCAACACGGTCTCTTCGATCTCCTCGTTCCTGCTCGGTCTTTCGATCCTGCCGTTCCTGTACAACGTGTGGAAGACGGCCAAGTACGGCAAGCCGGTCGGCGTGGACGACCCGTGGGGGTACGGCCGTTCGCTGGAGTGGGCGACCTCCTGCCCGCCCCCGCGGCACAACTTCCTCACCCTGCCGCGGATCCGCAGCGAATCCCCGGCGTTCGACCTGCACCACCCCGAGGTGCGGGAGCGGGAGCTGACCGCGCTGTGACCGCCTACGACGAGCGGGATCTCGTCCAGCAGATCGAGGGCCATCTGATGGTGGCCGCCGCCCGGGAGGAGGGCCGTACCGCGGCGGCCCGGCTCAGCACCCGGCTCGGCTGGCTCACCGAGAGCCAACGGGAGGACGTGGAGCGGCAGTTCGAGGCCGAGTACCTGGCGCTCGCCCGGCTCTCGTGGCGACGCACGGCCGAGCGGGCGCAGGAGCTGGGGCTGACGTACGAGTCCCGTTACCGGGCGCTCCGCCGGCGGCTGCTGGCCTGCGCCGTGCTGGGGTGCGCGCTGCTGGCGGCGGCGGTCCTGGTGACAGTGGCCGCCGCCGCGTAGGAACGGGGGCAGTGGGGCCGGGGGGCGGAGCCGGTCCCGCTGGCGGTCGGGGGTCGCCGTCGCGGGTGCGCGGCGCCGGGTCGACCGGCGTCCGCGACAGGCGTGAACCGGCCGGAGAACGCGGTTCGCCGGGACGCACCGAGCACGGTCCGGCCATACTGGCCCTCGTGCGCGTTGCCATCATGACGGCGGGGTCCCGGGGCGACGTCGCCCCCTACACCGGGCTCGGGCACCGGCTCGCCCTGGCCGGTCACGAGGTCACCCTGGTCACACACGGCCGCTTCGAGCCGCTGGTGGCGGGTTCGGGGGTGCGGTTCCACGCGCTGCCCGTGGATCCGCGGGCCGAACTGGAGTCGCCGCGCGGCCGCGGACTGCACCGCAGTGCCAGCGGCACCGGGAAGCTGGTGCGCGTGGTGGACATGGCGCGGCGGCTGGTCGGCCGGCTCACCGAGGACCTGCTCGACGCGGCACGGGCCGGCGACGTCCTGCTGCTGTCCGCCTCCCTGGCCCCGCTCGGGCACACCATCGCCGAGGGCCTGCGCCTGCCGAGCCTCGGCGTCTACCTCCAGCCGCTCGCCGCCACCCGGGAGTTCGCCCCGCCGATGCTGGGCGGCGGCGCCTGGGGACGGCCGGTCAACCGGCTCGCCGGGCAGGGCGTGGGCCTGGCCGTGGAGCATGTCTTCGCCGGGACCGTACCGGCCGTGCGCGAGCGGCTCGGCCTGCCCCGGCAGCGCACCGGTGCCGCGCGCCGGGCACGCGAGCGGCGGCACTGGCCCGTGCACCACGGCTTCAGTCCCCTGGTGGTGCCCCGGCCGGGCGACTGGCGGGCGGGCCTGGAGGTGGGCGGCTACTGGTGGCCGTACGACACCGAGGGCCATCTCCCGCCCGCGGTAAGGGAGTTCCTCGACGCGGGGCCGCCGCCGGTCTTCGTCGGACTGGGCAGTGCCACCGTGCCGGACGCCGGGCGGCTCAGCGCGCGGGTGGCGGCGGCACTGCGGCGGGCGGGGCTGCGCGGGGTGATCCAGCGCGGCTGGGGCGGGCTCGCGGCCGACGGCGACGACATGCTGACCGTCGACGAGGTGCCGCACTCGGTGCTCTTCCCGCGGATGGCGGCCGTGGTGCACCACGCGGGCGCGGGCACGACGGCGGCGGGGCTGCGCGCCGGGGTGCCGGCCGTGCCGGTCCCGGTGCAGTTCGACGCGGGCTTCTGGGCCGGCCGGCTGATCGCCCTGGGCGTGGCACCGGCCTCCGTACCGCTGCGCGGCCTGACCGTGGACGCGCTGTCCTCGGCGCTGGCGCGGGCCACCCGGGACCCGGGGTACCGGCAGCGCGCCACCGCGCTGGGCGCCCGGATCCGGGCCGAGGACGGCACCGCGCCCGTACTGACCGCACTGGACCGGCTGGCCGGCTGACGCGCGCCGTCCGGCGGAGGCCGGATCCCGCACGCGCGCCCGCCCGCACGGTCGCCCGTGCAGCCGCCCCCGGGCGACCCGCCCCCGCCGCGGGCCCCGGTCCTCAGCCCGTGGTCAGGACCATTCGGAAGCGGGCCCGGCCGGCCAGCATCCGGTCGTATGCCTCTCCCGCCCGGTCCAGCGGCATGATCTCGGTCACCGGGCGGATTCCGTGCAGGGCGCTGAACGCCATGCAGTCCTCGACGTCCCGCGATGTGCCCGACGGGTGTCCGCGTACCACCCGGCCGGCGAAGATGAGTTGCAGCGGGCTGATGTCCAGGGGCTCGGGGCCCGCGCCGATGACCACCAGTTCGCCGCGCGGCGCGAGACCGTCGACGGTGGCCGAGATGGCCGCGGAGTTGCCGCCGGTGGCCAGCACCACGCGGGCCCCGCCCAGGGACCGCAGCGCCTCGGCGACCGGGGTCCCGGCGGTGGAGTCGATGTAGTGGTGGGCGCCCAGCTGCTTGGCCAGGTCGGCCTTCTCGGCACCCCGGGCGATCGCCACGGTCTCGTAGCCCATCGCCGCCGCGTACTGCACCCCGAGGTGGCCGAGGCCGCCGAGGCCCTGCACCGCGACCAGGTCCCCGGGCCGGGCGGGGCTGCGCCGCAGCCCGTTGAAGACGGTCACCCCCGCGCAGGCCATCGGTCCGGCGTCGCTCGCCGCGAGCCCCTCGGGGATCCGGGCCAGGGCGTCCACGGGGGCGATCATCCGCTCGGCGAAGCCGCCGTCGTAGCTCCAGCCGGGGACCTTCAGGTTCACGCACATGATGAAGTCGCCCCGGCGGCACGGCTCGCAGTAGCCGCAGCTGCCGCCGAACCAGCCGACCGCCACCCGGTCGCCCTCCTCCCAGCCCCGTTCCCGCGTGCCCTCGCCGAACTCCTCGATCCGCCCGGCGACCTCGTGTCCCGGCACCTCCGGGAACGTGATGCCCGGCAGTGCGGCGGTCACGAAGAAGGTGTCGCTGTGGCAGACGCCGCACGCCTCGACGGCGATCCGCACATGTCCGGGTCCCGGCTGCGGCACCTCGCGCTCGACCAGCTCGAACGCGCCGCTCGGGGCGGTCACCTGTGCGACTCGATAGGTGCTCATGGGTCTCTCCGGGGTACGGGTACGACGGCCCCCCGCACCAGCAGAGCAGCTCGCGCCCGATCCCGCGCGTCGAAGGCGACACACCCGCACTGACCTGCCCAGCCCGGTCCGTCTCCACGGGCCAGGGGGCCAGGGCTGGGGCCGGGGTCCGGGGTCCGCGGCCGGGGTCCGGGGCCGGGAATCAGCGGTCAGGGGCTCCCTGGACGCCAGCCCTCGGGCCGGAGCATGCCCAGCAGCAGCCGGACCAGTTCGTCCACCACCTCGTCCAGCGTGGCGTCCAGCCAGCCGGCGGTCCAGTCGTGCAGCACTCCGTTGACGCTGCCGATGAAGGCCGTGGCCGCGAGGCGGTAGTCGCGCGGCGCCGCCTCCCCGCGGGCCGCGGCGGCGTCCGCCTCGGCGCGGATGAGGCCGACCCAGCGGGCGCGGCGGGCCAGGCGCTGCTCCTCGATGCGGGGACTGACGCCGATGATCTCGACGAAGGCGACGCGGATGCGGCACGGGTCGGAGGTGACGTCACGGGCGTAGGCCCGGAAGAGCACGGTGACGCGTTCGGCGAGCGGCAGGCCCTCCGCGTCGGCCAGCGCGTCCAGGACGGCCCGCTCGGCCCAGCCGTTCACCTGGAGGTGGAGGGCGGCGAGGACGTCCTCCAGGGTGCGGAACTCCTCGTAGAACTGGCGCGTGGACAGGCCGGCGGCCTGGCTCAGCGCGGCCACGGTGGTGCCCCGGTAGCCGGGGGTGTCGCCGAACAGCCGCAGTGCCGCGTGCAGGAACCGGTGCCGGCGCTCGGCCTTGCGTTCCTCGGCGGACCGGCCGCCGTAGCGTCCGGTAGGCGCTCTGAGCCTGCCCCCCATGCTTCCCCCTCCGCCATCCTCCGATCACCCAATCTTGTCGTGCACACACCTTGCCGAGAAGGCCGCCCCCTCCTTACTTTTCAGTAAGTGCACTGTGAAGGTGCCTGTGTTCAGATTCCGGCCGTACGGTTCCCGGCGGTGGTCGAGCGGGGCCCGGACGTCCCTCCCACGTGGCCTCCGAGGTGCCCCCACTCACCCCGGAGGCCACTTCCGGTCAGAACCGGGCCGCCGCCCAGGCGGCCAGTTCGGCCCTGGACGCGGACAGCAGCTCCGCCGCGGGTGCCGCGGCCCCGTCGGTCACCAGCGCGTAGTGCAGTGCGCCGGAGTCCGCGTCGGTCAGCAGCAGCCGGCGAGCGCCCGTGCCGCCCGCCTCCGGGGCCGCGCCGACCGGGGTGGCGGCGGTGTACGGGGGCGGGGCGTGCACCGTGCCGAGGTCGGAGACGACCGTGGTGGCCGGGGCGGAGAAGGACGCCGGCAGATGCAGTTCGGTGGGCGCGGTGCCGTCGCCGGAGCGCCATACGAGTACGCCGTAGCGGCCCGTGCCCACCAGCTTCGCGACGTTCGGCAGCGAGGCCGGCACCGGGTTCCAGGTGAGGGTGGCGGAGCCGTCGCGGGAGCGGTCCTCGTAGGTGAAGGCGAGAGCGGTGCCGGCGGTGGCGCTCGGGTAGACGCGGTCCAGGAGACGGGCGTCCTGGCGCAGGACGGCGTTCCCGGAGTCGTCGAGCCGTACCGCGGACAGGTCCTCGTCGTTCCAGGCGTCCCCGGCGGTGCGCACCTTGCCGGGGTTGCCGTTCATCAGCTCGCGGTGCCGGCCGCTGTAGAGGTCCCACTGCCACTGGGTGCCCGACAGCACCGGGCCGGAGGAGGCCGGGTTCGTCCACCAGCCCGCCCCGGGCAGGCGGGAGTCGAGAGCCTGGTACATGGCCTTCAGGACGGTGGGCGCCTTGTCGGACACCGTGCCGGACAGAGGGTGGCCGAACTCGCCGACCAGGGCGGCGGTGCCGGCGGCGAAGGCGCGGTCGCGGACGGCGGCGAAGTCGGAGGCGTACCGGCCGTCGGTGGCCTTGCCCCACATGAGGATGCCGGAGATGGCCTTCTGGTCGTAGAAGTGGGTGTTGAACACATATCCCGGGCCGAGCGTGCCGGCGTCGAGCAGGCCGCCCTCCTGTCTCTGGGCGGAGATGTTGGCGTTCCAGAACAGGTTCGGCTCGACGAAGGCGGGTTTGTCCTGCCAGCCGGCGGCGTCCATGCGGGCGCGGAACTCGGCGTAGAACGGCCACAGCAGGTCGCGCTCCCAGGTCCGGGAGGTCTGTCCGGAGTCGTACCGGCCCGCGTACGGCTCGTTGTACGGGTCGAAGCCGGCGATGCCCGCGAACTCCTCGGCGCTCAGGTGCTGCCGCAGATGGGCCAGGGTGGTTCCGGCGGTGGCCAGGAAGGCGTCCTGGAGGCCGTGGGCGTTGTGCCAGAAGTCGCTCTGGGCCTGCTGCACGGCCGCGTTCTGCGTGATGTTCTGGCCCCAGAAGAGGCAGATGCCGCAGTTCTCCTTCGGGTAGCCCCCGGCGTCGGCGGCCCATTCGGGTGCTCCGTCGCCGGTGTACCAGCTGCCGGTGTCGAACAGGTACCGGGAGTACAGGTCCTGGTGGAAGTCGGGGAGGACGCGGATGCCCGCGTCCAGGAACGCGCGCATCTGCTCGGTGGCGGCCGTCAGGTAGGCGGTGTCCACCTGGCCGCGCACGGGCTCGGCGTGCGCCCAGGAGAGCAGGAAGCGGACCGCGTTGCCGCCGCCGAGGGCACGCAGCGCGGTCGCGGAGGCGCGGGCGTCGGCGGCGGAGGCGAAGGGCAGGCCGCCGTTCTCCGCCAGTTTGGTCTCGCCGGAGACGTTGTAGCCGCGCAGCACGATCTCGCGGCCCTGGCCGTCGGTGAAGCGGCCGTTCCGCACGGTCAGGGGGGCGCCGTCGAACCAGAGGGAGTCGGGAACGGCGGGGGCGGGGGCGGTGGAGGCGGTGGCGGGTGGGAGTCCCGCCACCGTCAGGGATCCGCAGAGGACGACCAGGACAGCCAGCAGACGCGTCCGGATTTTCGGCATGTCCACTACAGTCCGGCGGGACCCGGGGGGCGTCAATGGATCCTGACCAACGAGTAAGTTGACTATCAGTCAGCTCGGTCGCTCACTCCCCCACCCGGCGGGTGACGTTCAGCAGGTACTCCTTGCGGTCGAGCGGGTTGTGGTCGGTGCGCCGCCGCTCCGGGACCGTGCCGCGGGTGACGGGGGCGTAGTGGTCGAAGACCGTCTCCAGTTCGCCCTCGCCCCGGGTCAGTCCCGGCAGCCGCTGCTCCAGCGCGTACACCTGGGCGGCCGGCACCGTGCCCTCCAGCACACAGGCCATGGCCTGGGCGGCGGTGCGCTCCGGAACCGCGCCGAGCCGGGCCAGCGCCGGCAGCAGCGCGCCGAGCGTGTCGGCCGGCGCCTGGAGCCGGAAGCGGTGCACCGGTTCGTGCACCCGGGTGCCGGCCCGGCGCAGCGCGTCGATCAGAACCAGCGGGGTCAGGCCGCGGAAGTCGTAGCCGGTGCTCGACATGCTCTTGTCGAAGCGCTGGTGGGCGTGGCTCTGCCGGGGCGAGTAGCCGGAGTGGGTCATGGTGACCGTGCAGTCGGTGACCTGCCAGCCGTGCAGCCCCTGGCCGAGCGTCTCGCGGACGGTGTCCTCGACGGCCCTGAAGAAGGCGTACGGCATCGAGCCCAGCTCCACCCCGAGGCGGAAGGCCACGCCGGTGCCGGGCGGGGCGGGGTCCACGCGCAGGCCGACCGTGGCGAGGAAGGGGTTGGCGTCCTTCTTGTCGAACTCGACGGCCTGCCCGGTGCCGAGCGGCCGTTCGACGCACAGGGTCGTCGTCTCGCGGAAGGTGACGTCGAGGCCGTACTCGTCGGCGAGGACGGCCTGGAGGACCTCCTTCTGCACCTCCCCGTAGAGGGACACGGAGGTCTCCCCGCGCAGCGCGTCGTGGCGGACGCCGATCAGCGGGTCCTGTTCGGCGAGCTGGGTCAGCGCCAGATGCAGGAAGCGCCGGTCCGTGCCGGCCCCCGGGACGACGACCGTCTCCAGGGTGGGCGGCGCGAAGTGCTGCTCGTGGGCCCGGCCGGGCGTGCCGAGCGCGTCGCCGATCCGGATGCCGCCGAGGCCCCGCACCTTGACGATCCGGCCCGCCCCGGCGCTGTCGGCCCGGCTGTCCGTGCCCCGGTCGAAGACGTCGAGCCCCGTGACGCGGCCCTCGGTGCCGGCGCCCCGGCGGCCGTCCCCGAACGGGATCCGGTCGCGGACGCGCAGGGTGCCGGAGAAAAGCCGGGCGTAGGCCGCCTTCTCCCCGGCCGGGCCCCGCTCGACCTTGAAGACCGTGCCGGACAGGGGGCCGTCCGGATCGCCGGCGGCGGCGGGCAGCAGCCGCTCGATGCCGCCGATCAGCTCGGGCACGCCGGCGCCGGTGAGGGCGGAGCCGAAGTACACCGGGTGGACCGCGGCGCTCCGGGTCTGCGCGGCCAGGGCGCGGCGCACCCGGCCGGCGGGGACCCGGCCGTCGAGACAGGCGGCGAGCAGGCCGTCGTCGCGGTCGGCCAGCGTCTCCAGCGCGTCCGGGCCGAGGCCGGGGTCGAAGCGGGCGGTGCGGGTGCCGAGTCCGGCGGGCGTGCCCATCGGGACGAGCGGTACGGCCAGCCGCTGCGCCATCTGGCGGAGCACGGCCGCCTCCCGGGCGCCGCGCCGGTCGATCTTGTTGACGAAGACCAGGGTGGGGATGCGCAGCCGGCGCAGGGTGCGCATCAGCACACGGGTCTGCGCCTGGACGCCCTCGACGGCGGAGACGACCAGGACGGCACCGTCGAGCACCCCCAGCACCCGCTCCACCTCGGCGATGAAGTCCGGGTGGCCGGGGGTGTCGATGAGGTTGACGGTGACGCCGTCGAGCGGGAACGACACGACGGCGGACTTGATGGTGATCCCTCGCTGCCGCTCCAGCGCGAGGGTGTCGGTGGCGGTGCTGCCCGCGTCGACGCTGCCGAGCTCGTCGATCACTCCGGCGGTGTGCAGCAGCCGTTCGGTGAGGCTGGTCTTACCGGCGTCGACATGGGCGAGGATTCCGAGATTGAGCAGGTGCACTGAGCGTGATGTCCTTCGGCATGGGGTGGGTTCCTTCCTCGGCGGACATGCACGCAGCTCGCATCTCGACGGTCCTCTCGATATGACGTCCGGTCCTGATCAGTGCAGCAGCGCCGGCCCCGCGACGGCAATGGATTAACGCTCAACCAACCCGCGGGTGCAGCGTTCGCCGCCCTCGGCACACGGCCCTAGAGTGACCTGCATCACGTCCGGGTGGCTGATCTCCTTCGCTCCGCCCGCACGGTCTGGAGGACCGATGACCCGCATCAAGGTGAACGTGGACGGCACGACGCCGAGCGGCTGTACGCGTTGCTGCGCGCCGTCGGCCTGCTGCGGCCCGGCGTCCCCGGGGACGTGTACTGGGCGGGACGGGCCACCCTGTGCGGCGGCCATGACGACCGGGAGCGGTACGAGCGGGTGTCCGCCGCCTACTTCGGGCCCCCCGGCGAGTCCGCCCGGCCTCCGGCGCGCACCGCGGCCCCGCCCCGGCACCGGCTGGTCGCGCGGAGGGCCGCGGGCGCCCCGCGGACGGCCGGCGAGAGCGGGCCCGCCGGCCCGCCCGCGGTCACGCTCGCCAGCTCGGCCGAGATGCTGCGGCACCGCGACTTCGCCGCGCTGGACGCCGCCGAACGCGCCCAGGTGCACCGTCTGCTCGCCGCGTTCGCGCTGCGCGGGCAGGCCCGGCGTTCGGCACGGCGGCGGCCCGCCCGGCGCGGCCGGATCGATCCGCGCGGCACCGTGCGGGAGCTGCTGCGCGGCGGCGGCGAACCGGCCCGGCCACGGCGGCGCGCGCGGGTGCCGCGGCCCCGCCGGGTGGTGCTGCTCGGCGACGTGAGCGGTTCGACGGCGCCGTACGCCGGCGCGCTGCTGCGGTTCGCACACGCGGCGGTGCGCGGGGGCCGCACGGAGGTGTTCACCATCGGCACCCGGCTGACCCGGGCGACCCGCGAACTCGCGCACCGCGACCCGGACGTGGGCGCCTCGCCACCGCCGTACCGGACTGGCGCGGCGGCACCCGGCTCGGCGAGTTGCTGCGCGAGTTCCTGAACCGCTGGGGGCAGCGCGGGATGGCGCGCGGCGCGGTGGTCGTACTGCTCTCGGGCGGCTGGGAGCGCGGCGGTCGGGAGCTGCTGGGCGCCCAGATGCGCCGGCTGCGCCTCCTGGCCCATCAGGTGTTCTCGGCCAACCCGCGCAAGGCCCGCCCCGGCTACGCGCCGCTCGCCGCCGGGGTGGCCGCGGCCCTGCCCAGCGTGGACGCCTTCGTCGAGGGGCCACAGTCTGGCGGCGCTGGAGCGGCTGGCGGCGGTGGTGCGCGGGGCGACCGGTGGGACGTCCGGTGACACGGGCGTGGTGAGAGGAGCCGACGGTGCGTGAGATTCTGCCGACCCTGGAGCGCTGGTACGCGGCCGGGATCCCGTTCGGGCTCGCCACGGTCGTCGCGGTCAGCCGCAGTGCGCCGCGCGGGCCCGGCGCGGCCATGGCGGTGGGCCCGGACGACGAGGTCGTGGGCAGCGTGTCCGGCGGCTGTGTCGAAGGGGCGGTGTACGAGCTGGCGCAGGAGGTCGTGGCGGGCGGGGAGGCGCGGCTCGCGACGTTCGGGTACAGCGACGAGGACGCGTTCGCGGTCGGGCTGACCTGCGGCGGCGAGATCACCCTGCTGGTGCGGCCGGTGACCGCCGCCGCGGACCCGGTGTTCGGCGCGGTCGCCGCCTCGGTCGCCGCCGGCGAGCCGGTGACGGTGGCCACGGTGGTCGACGGACCCGCCCCGCGCGGGACCACCCTGGCCGTCTGGCCGGGCACCGAGGCCGGCACACTCGGCACGGCCGGGCTCGATGTCGCGGTCACCGCCGACGCGCGCGGCGAACTCGCCCTCGGCGCCTCGGTCCTGCGGCACTACGGCCCGCGCGGGGAGCGCCGCGAGGACGCGGTCACGGTGTTCCTGCAGTCGTTCGCGCCGCCGCCGCGGATGCTGGTCTTCGGCGCGATCGACTACGCGGCAGCGGTGGCGCGCATCGGTGAGTTCCTCGGCTACCGGGTCACGGTGTGCGACGCCCGCCCGGTCTTCGCCACGCCCCAGCGCTTCCCGGCGGGAGTGGAGGTCGTCGTCGCGTGGCCGCACCGCTATCTGAGCGACACCGGCACCGACGAGCGCACGGTGATCTGCGTCCTCACCCACGACCCGAAGTTCGATGTGCCGCTGCTCCGGGAGGCGCTGCGCCGGCCCGCCGCGTACATCGGGGCGATGGGCAGCCGCCGTACCCACGACGAACGGCGTGAGCGGCTGGCCGAGGCCGGGCTCTCCGCGGCCGAACTGGCCCGGCTGCGTTCGCCGCTCGGGCTCGACCTCGGGGCCCGGACGCCGGAGGAGGTCGCCGTGTCGGTCGCCGCGGAGATCGTCGCCCTGCGCTGGGGCGGCAGCGGTGTGCCGCTGACCGCGACGACCGGCGCCATCCACCCGCCTCCCGCCGCCCTGTGAGTGCGAGGAGAACGCCATGGAGCTGCGGCACGAGTCCACCGTCCCGGTCCCGGTCGACGACGCCGCCCGCCCGGGAGGAGGCCGAGCCGCTCGACCTGCTGCGTACCGCCGGCCTCCCGGTGGCCGCACGGGCCGTGGGGGGCGTGGCGGCCGTGGCGGCGGTCGCCGCTGTCGTACTGCTGGCCGCCCGGGTACGGCGCCGCAGGCGGGGCGGGCCGGCCGGCCGCGCGGTCCGGCGACGGCAGGAGTGCCCGGGCGTCGGCCGGGGGCCGGGCGTCGGCCAGGGGCCGGGCGACCGGCTCCCGCACGGGCGGCCGGGGCCGAGTCGCCTGCGGCGCCGCGCGCGGGCGGTCCGGCCGGCCCGGTGGGCGCACCGCAGCGGCCGTACGGCGAGTCGCGTGCCGAGCGGCGTGCCGAGTCGGAACGTGGCCGTCGTCCGGGCGGCGCGGTACCTGCCGGGGGGGCTACGCGGGCTCCGGGTCGCCGGCCACGCGCGCGTGCAGATGCTGGTCGTGCCAGCCGTCGGCGTGCAGCAGGGCGCCGCGCTGGGTGCCCTCGAAGGCGAAGCCGGCCTTCCCGGCGACCCGGCAGGAGGCGGGGTTGGCCGTCGAGTGGCACAGGCGCAGGCGGTGCAGGCCGAGGTCGGTCAGCGCCCAGCGGGCGAGCCGCCGGGTCGCGGCGACCGCGATGCCGCCGCCGCGCGCCGCGGGCAGCAGCCAGTAGACGAGTTCGGCGGCGCCGCCCGCGAGATCGACGTCGTTGAGCCCGATGAGCCCGGCGGCAGGTCCCTCCGGCCGTTCGACCGCCCAGACGGCGCCGGTCTCGGCCCGCCATCGCTCGTGCATCCGGGCGATCCGTGCGCGGGCCTCGGCACGGTCGGCCACCGTGAACAGGTTCCACCGCCGGATCGCGGGATCCTGCCCGGCGGCGACCAGCGCGCCGGCGTCCTCGGGCCGCCAGGGCCGCAGCGCGAACCCGCCCGGCAGTCCCAGGACGGGCTGCGGCCGGCCGGCCATACGGCCCGCCGGTACGACATCGGGTATGCCGGCGCTGGAGATCATTCCGGCATCCTCGCACGGGCGGCCGCTAGCGCGGCGGCAGGCGGTGCAGGGTGACCTCGGTGAGCGCGCCGCCGGCGACCGTCGCCGTGAGGTAGGTGCAGTGGGGCTGGCGGCGGCGGTCCGTCGGGGAGCCGGGGTTGAGCAGGCGCAGGCCGCCGGGTGCGGTGGTGTCCCAGGGGATGTGGCTGTGCCCGAAGACGAGGACGTCCAGGTCGGGGAAGCGGGCGGCGCAGCGGGCCGCCCGGCCCTGGGCGGGTCCGGTCTCGTGGACGACGCCGAAGCGCAGGCCGGCCAGTTCGGCGCGGGCCACCTCGGGCAGCCGGGCGCGCAGGTCCGGGCCGTCGTTGTTGCCGTAGACCGCGATCAGCCGTCGGCTGCGGCTCTCCAGCAGGTCGAGGGTGGCGGTGTCGACCCAGTCCCCGGCATGGAGGACGACGTCCGCTTCCGGGAGTTCGGCGAGCAGCCGTTCCGGGAGCCGCTTGGCGCGCAGGGGCAGATGCGTGTCGGACATGAGGAGGAGGCGCACACCGCCAGCCTAGGACACCCGGGCATATAGACAGCCGAGGCTGAACAGGCCGAACTGGACAGTCCAGCCTGTCGGTCATAGTCTGGCGCCATGGCCGACATCTCCGACTCCGCCGCCCGTGCCGCGCGTGATCTGCGCGTGGTGTTCAGCAGGCTGCGACGCCGTATCCGGGAGGTGGCGCAGGACGCCGACCTCAGCCCGTCGCAGGAGTCGGCGCTCACCCTGGTCGGCAAGCACGGCGCGGCCACGGCCAGCGCCCTCGCCGCCGCCGAGGGCGTACGCCCGCAGTCCATGGCCAGCACGCTGGCCGCCCTGGAGCAGCACGGGCTGATCCGCCGCGCCCCCGACCCCGACGACGGCCGCCGCCAGCTGGTCACCCTGACCGACGCCGGCCGGGCCCGGGTCGCGGGGAACCGGCAGGTGCGCGAGGAGTGGCTGGCCCGTGCCTTCCAGGACCGGTACACCGACGAGGAGCGGCAGACGGTCCTCGCGGCCCTCGAACTGATGGAACGGCTGTCGCGGTCGTGACACCGGGGCCCACCGCGCGCGCAGCGGCCGGAGCCGGCCGCCGGTACCTCGCGCCGGCGCCGGCCGGCCCGGCCCCCCTCGCCGTGCCGCCCCACCCTGACCACCCCGGAACACCCCGAACCCCTGGAAAGGCCTGACCGACCCATGTCGCTCACCACGCTCGACCCCCGCACCGCCCTCGTCGCGATCGACCTGCAGCGCGGCATCGCGGCCATGCCCACCCAGCCGTACCCGGGCGCGGAGGTCATCTCCCGCACGGCCGGCCTCGCCGAGGCCTTCCGCGCCCACGGGCTGCCCGTGGTCCTCGTCCGGGTCTCCTTCGCGGCCGACTGGGCGGACGCCGTGCCCGGCCGCACCGAGGGGCAGGCGCGCGGGCTCTCCTTCCCGGAGGGCTGGGACGTCATCGTCGACGAACTGTCCGGGCACCCCGGTGACATCCACGTCACCAAGCACAACTGGAGCGCCTTCCACGGCACCGACCTGGACGTCCAGCTGCGCCGCCGGGGCATCACCCAGATCGTGCTGACCGGGATAGCCACCAGCATCGGCGTCGAGTCCACCGCCCGCGACGCCTACGCGCACGGCTACCACGTCACCCTGGCCACGGACGCCATGGCCGACGCCGACACCGAGGCGCACGCGAACAGCGTCGAGCGGATCTTCCCCCGCCTCGGCGAGCGCGGCACCACCGCCGAGATCCTGGAGCTGCTCGCCAAGACCCGCGCCTGACGGGCCCCGCCTATCGCACGCCGGGCCGCTTCAGCGGCTCCCACCAGTCCCGGCGGTCGCGGTACCAGGCGACCGTCTCCGCGAGGCCGGCGGTGAAGTCGCGGCGGCGCCCGTGACGAGCGGGTTCATGACCGGGTCCGCACCCGCCCGCCGCGGTGCGCGCCCGTGTCGGTCATCGTCCCGGTGTGGGCCGCCGCCCGGGGCGGCCGTCCGCCGGGCCCCCGGCCCTCATTCCTGGCCGTGCGCCGGGCCCCGGGCGCTCACTCCTCCTCCTCGGCCGCCGCGCGCCGCACCTCCGTCTCGATCTCGGCCCGGGACCGCCCGGTGTCCCTGGCGTACTCGTTCACCGCCGTCTGCAGATCGCGTTCCAGGTCCCGCCAGGCGCGCAGGGCTGTCTCGTAGGTGCCCGACTCGGCGCCCGTCATCTGGCGCCCGGCCGGCGGCCCGTAGGCGGCCCGCAGTTCCTGGACCTGGGTGTGGGCGGCGCCGGCCGCGCGCTGCTTCGCGACCAGTTCTTCGAAGGTGTACGACACGCCAACCGACCCTAGGCAGCCCCGCCGGGCGGACCCGCGACGACCTGCCGGGGACGCCCCCACCCGTACCCGAGTGGCGGGTCAGCCGGCCGGGACCAGGTCCGCCCAGACCTGTTTGCCGCCGCTGACCGGCACCGTCCCCCAGGCCGCCGACACGGCCTCCACCAGCAGGATGCCCCGGCCGCCGGTGGCCTCCCAGCCGATGCTGGTGGGCTTCACGGGGCTGCGCGGGGAGGAGTCGGCGACGGCGAGCCGCAGCCGGTGGCCGACCAGGCTCATGTCGACCCTGACCGGCCCGCCGGTGTGCACGAGGGCGTTGGTGACGAGTTCGGAGACCACCAGCAGGGCCGCGTCGACCGTGTCCCGCGGGACGCCCCAGGCGCGCAGGGTGCGGCGGGTGAAGCGGCGGGCGTGCCGGACCGCCTCCGGTACCCGCCACACCGTCCAGCTCTCCCGCAGCGGCCGTACGGCCATGCCGTCGTAGCGCATCAGCAGCAGAGCCACGTCGTCTCCGCGGTGGGCGCCGGTGAGCACGGCGTCGGCGACCAGCCCGAGGTGGGCGGGGTCCGCGGCGGCCAGGTCGCGGGCCAGCCGCTCCATACCCTCGTCGAGGTCGGACTCGGCGGACTCCACCAGGCCGTCGGTGGTCAGCGCGACCACCGTGCCCGGCCGCAGCCGGAGCGGGGTCATCGGGAACTCGGCCCGCGCCTGCACACCGAGCGGCGGACCGCCCTCGGCCTGCACGATCTCGGTGCTGCCGTCGGGGTGGCGCAGCACCGGCTGGAGATGCCCGGCGCGCACGCACCACGCGGTGCCCTGCTCCATGTCGACGTCGACATAGGCGCAGGTGGCGAAGAGGTCGGTCTCCATCTCCAGCAGCAGCCGGTTGGCGTGGGCGACGACCACGTCCGGGGCGTGGCCCTCGGTGGCGTAGGCGCGCAGCGCGGTGCGCATCTGGCCCATCAGGGTGGCGGCGCCCGCGTTGTGCCCCTGGACGTCCCCGATGACGAGGGCGACATGGTGGTCGGCGAGCGGGATCACGTCGTACCAGTCGCCGCCGACCTCCAGACCGGCCGTGGCGGGCAGGTAGCGGGCGACGGCGACCGCGCCGGGCAGCCGGGGCAGTCTGCGGGGCAGCAGGGTGCGCTGGAGCATGCCGACGAGTTCGTGCTCGGCGTCGAAGGCGTGGGCGCGCAGCAGGGCCTGGCCGGTCAGCGCGGCGGTCGCGGTGAGCAGGGCGCCTTCGTCGGGGCCGAAGTCGTGCGGGCTGTCCCAGCCGATCAGGCAGGCGCCGGCCATGCGGCTGCCGGCGGGCAGCGGCAGGACGGCGAGGCCGCC
Source organism: Streptomyces sp. NPDC015171 (assembly GCF_043079545.1). Lineage (NCBI taxonomy): Bacteria > Bacillati > Actinomycetota > Actinomycetes > Kitasatosporales > Streptomycetaceae > Streptomyces > Streptomyces sp. NPDC015171. The sequence goes on along the minus strand of NZ_JBIBUO010000003.1, from coordinate 349,493 downwards.
GGGGCCGACCTCGCCGAGGGCGGGCTCCAGGGCGGAGCCGGCGGGCCAGATCCGGGCGCGGCCCTCGCGCAGCGCCGCGGCGAGGGTGGGCATGGCGCGCACCGGCGCGTCGGGCCACTCGGTGCGCCATTCGGTACGCCACAGCTCGGGCCATGCCTCGGGTTCGGGCGGGTCGAGGACGGTGACGACCAGCCGGTCGTTCTCCAGTTCGGCCAGGGCGATCCGGTCGGCGTGCAGCGGCCCCCGCAGGGCGGCGACGACGGCCTGGCCCACGTCCCTGACGGTGCCGGCGGTGGCGAGGGCGGCGGCGAGGCGCTGCACCCGGGCCACGTCGGTGACGTCGGAGCGCAGGGTGGAGGCGTCGGCGACGGTGCCGACGAGCCGGGCCGGGCGGCCGTCGCCGCCGGGCAGCAGCAGGCCGCGCAGCCGCAGCCACACGGGCGGGCCGGCGGGCCGCCGGATGCGGAAGTCCAGCTCGCGGTCGCCGATGGACATGTGGTCGGCCTCGACCACGGACATGAGCGCGGGCAGGTCCTCGGGCACCGTACGGCCGAGCAGGGTCTCCACCCGGCCGTCGAAGTCCTCCCGGCCGATCCCGAACAACCGCAGGATCGCCCCGCCGACCTCGACGCGGCCGGTGTCCATGGCCAGGCTGAAGGCGTCCTCGGGCAGTTCGCCGGTGTCGCCGGCGGCGGCCGGGGCGGGGACGGCGACCGCGCGGCCGATCAGTTCCAGGCAGGCCCGTTCGCCGGTGCCGAAGCCGCCGGGGTGCTCGCCGACGGCCAGCAGGCAGCCGCCGCCCGCCGGGCCGAGCGGCAGCACGGCGAGGGAGAAGCCGGCGGCCGGGGTGCGGCGCGCGTCCGGGCAGCGGGCCAGCTCGGCGGGGCCGAGCCACAGCGGCCGCCCGGTGCGGTGCCCCTCGGCGACCGGCGAGGGGCCGGCGGCCGGATAGCCGTCCCGCAGGCCGTACAGGGTGCGGGGCAGCCCCGCCGACTCGGCGAGGACGAGCAGGGCGGGGTCGCGGCCGGGCGTGTACACCCCGGCGAAGGACGCCCCGGCGAGCACGAGCGCCTGTTCCAGGACCCGGCGGAGCCGGTCGGGGGCGGCGGGCGAGGCCAGCAGCGAGGCCAGGGCGATCCGGGCACGCTCCGGCGCCGTCCCGGTCGCGCTGGTCGCAGCGCCCTCACTCACCACGTCGCCATTACAGCGCGTGCGAGCCGCCCGCGCAGCCCCTGTGACCGGGGCTCAGACGGACATCGAACGGATGCCCTTGCTGAAGGTGGCCGTCACCGCCGCGACGGTGACCAGCAGCGGGAACACCAGCATGGCCGGCGCCGGGCTCCAGCGGGCCAGGAGCGCGCCGGCCAGGGCGGGGGCGAGCGCGGCGGCCGAGCCGGCGGCGAGCAGCACCGCGCTGACCACGCGCCCCTGCAGATGGTCGGGGGTGACGGCGGCCTGGTGCGCGAAGAGCGCGGCGTTCGCCGTGGGTCCGAGGAACACCGCGGCGGCCAGCGGTACGGCGGCCAGGACGGTGCTGGACAGCAGGGCGCCGACCGCCATCAGCACGGCGGTCGTCCAGCAGAGCAGGGTGATCAGCACGGGCAGCCGCAGCCGCCGCTGGAGCGCGGGGGCGGCGAATGCGCCGAGGAGACCGCCCAGCGCGAAGATCGTGCCGGCGAGGCCCACCAGGAACGGGGAGACGCCGGCGCGGCGCAGCGCGAGGGTCATGGCGAAGATCATGCCGGTGAAGGCCATGTTCAGCGGGGCGGCGATCACCAGCAGGGCGCGCAGGAAGGGATGGCCCAGCAGGAAGCGCAGGCCCTGCGCGGCGGACCCGCCGGCGCCCGGACCCGCCTGTGGTCTGGCCTGCTGGAGGGGCCGCCGGATGCAGCAGACCGCCGCGAGGGAGAGCAGGAAGCTGAGCGCGTTGCCGAGGAAGGGCAGGGCCCGGCCGATCCCGAACAGCAGGCCGCCCAGCGGCGGACCGGCCAGCGTGACGCCGTAGGTGCGCGCCTCGTTGCGGGCGACGGCGGAGGTGAGCTGGTCGGGGCGGACCAGGGAGCGCACCGAGGCGTGCTCGGCGGTGCTGAAGACGGCCGTCGCGGCGGCGCCGGCGACCACCACCGCGACGATCAGCGGCACTCCCGCGGCATCGGTCAGCACCGCCCAGCCGAGGAGGGCGTACACGGCGAGCCGCAGGAGGTCACAGACGATCATCAGCCGGCGCCGGTCGAAGCGGTCGGCGAGGACACCGGCCGGCAGCCGGCACACCAGGGTGGTGACGAGCCCCGCCGTGCCGACGAGCCCGGCCCGCGCCGGGGATCCGGTCTGCTGCAGGACCAGCAGCGGCAGCGCCAGCTCCACCATGGCGCCGCCCAGGTCGGACAGGCACTGTCCGCTCCACAGCAGGGTGAAGTCGCGGTTGCGCCACAGACTCGGCGCGGGGCCCGTCCGGGCGGCCTCGGCAGCGCTTTCGCTGACCGGCGGCCGGCTCATACGGAGTCCTCGGCGGAGACGACGCCGGCCTGGGGCCCGGCGGCCGGCCGGGCCTGGGCCGCGGTGGCCCGTCGGGCCTGGGCCGCGGTGGCCGCTCCAGCCTGAACACCGGTGGCCGATCCAGGCTGAACCCCGGTGGCCGATCCAGCCTCGGCCCCCATGGCCGATCCGGACTGAGCCGTCACGACCGCTCCGGCCTGGTCGGTGCCGGTCGGACCGGCCTGGTCGGTGTCGGTGGGTCCGGCCTGGTGGGCGCTGTCAGGTCCGGCCTGGCCCGCGGCGGCCGGTCCGGCCTCGGCCCCCATGGCCGATCCGGTCTGCGCCGCGGTGATCACTTCGGACTGAGCCGTCACGACCGCTCCGGCCTGGTCGGTGTCGGTGGGTCCGGCCTGGTGGGCGCTGTCAGGTCCGGCCTGGTCCGCGGCGGCCGGTCCGGCCTCGGCCGTGATCAGCGGTCCGGCCGGGGCCGCGGTGGCGAGTCCGGATCGGGCCGTGGGGGCCGGCCCGGACTGGGCCCCGGTGGTCGGTCCGGCATCGTCCGCCGCGCCCCGTCCGGCTCGGCCCGCACCCGCCGACCCGGCCTCGGCCGTGGTCTCCTCTCCGGACTGGTCCGTAGCGGCCGGCCGGGCCTGGGCCGCGGTGGCGGACCCGACCTGGGCCACGCCGGCCGGCCCGGGCCGGGCCTCCGTCGTGGCCGGGCCGGGATGGGGCTCGGGGGCCGGGCCGGGCTGGAGTGCGGTGGGGATGACCAGCATTTTCGACACGGAGCCGTCGTCCCCGACGACATCGCGGACATGGCGGAAGCCCAGGCGGCGGCAGAGGGCGAGGCTCGCGGTGTTCTGCGCGCCCACCATGCCGTAGGCCTCGGTGAGGCCGAGGTTGTCGGCGGCGTGCCGGAGCAGGCCGCGGATGGCCTCGCCGCCCAGGCCGCGCCGCCAGTACGCGGGCGCGAACGCGGTGACGAGTTCGTGGCCGTCGACGTTCCCGGTCCGCTTCACCTCGGCGTGGCCGACGTACGTGCCCTCCAGCCACAGACCCCACACGTCGAAGCGCCGCTGGGGGTAGACCTCGGCGAGGATGGCGCGGAACAGCTCGCGGATCTGCGGTTCGGGCACGAGGTCCTGGCCCATCCAGCGGCACACCTCCGCGTCGCGCAGCAGGGCGACGAAGACGTCCTCGTGTTCGGGTCGGTAGGGGAGGAAGTCCAGGCGTTCGGTGCGCAGGACGGGGGTCATGGCGGGCTCCTCGGAGTGTGATGCGGTGCGGCGGGGGCCGAGGGCGGCGGGGCGCCGGGACGGCGACGCGTGGGGGGGGACTCGCCGGGCCGGCGCGGGTGCGGCCGGCCCGGCGAGCGGGGTGGCGGTACGGCCGGTCAGGCGCCGGCGTTCTCCATGCGCTCGCGGAGGCTCTTGGGCCGCATGTCGGTCCAGACCTCGTCGACGTACGCGGAGCACTCGGCCTCGGTGCCCTCCTTGCCGACGGGCTGCCAGCCGGCGGGCACCTCGATGTCGGCGGGCCAGAGCGAGTACTGCTCCTCGTCGTTGCGCAGGACCTGGTAGCGGGTGTTCTCGTCCATGTGGTCGTCCCTCGTGTCGCGGTCGGAGTGAAGGGGGGTCGGTGTGTGTGCGGTGGGGTCGGGGGCGGAGGGCGGCGGTGGCCTGGCGGTCCGCCGGGGCGGTGCCGCGGGCGGCCGGAGTCGGGTCACCGGCCTCCCCGGGCGTGCCGGGCGAGGTGGCGCAGGGCCTCGGCGAACTCCTCGGCGACCCGGCGCACGGTCGCGGTGTCGTGGCTGCCGGGCCGGTGGTGCCAGGTGAAGGCGAGCCGGCCGTGCTGCACCGCGCCCACCACCTCCACCGGGTGCGAGCCGGGGTCCCGGGGGTCGTGGTCCTGTCCGAAGGAACCGTGTTCGGCGCGGATCAGGCCGCCGTCCGCCGTCTCGGGGCGGGCGTCCCACTGGCCGAGGTAGTTGAACACCACCTGCCCGTGGGCGTGGGCGCCGAGGCGGGCGCGGACCTCCGGCGGGCCGAAGGTGCGCAGCGCGCCGAAGCCGATGCCGTTGCCGGGTACGGCCCGCAGCTGGCGGCGCACCGACTTCACCAGGGACCGCCAGTCGCGGTCCGGGCCGAGGTCGCCGGGGTCGGCCACCTGGAGGGCGACCGGGTACACGGTGGTGAACCAGCCGACGGTGCGCGAGAGGTCGACGCCGTCGAGCAGGTCCTCACGGCCGTGGCCCTCCAGGTCGAGGCGGACCCGGTCGTGCCCGGTCCAGCGGGCCAGCGCCAGCGCCAGGGCGGCGAGCAGCACGTCGTTGACCCGGGTGCGGTAGGCGGTGGGCGCGGAGCGGAGCAGGGCCTCGGTGTCCTCCTCGCCGAGTTCCACGCTCACCGCGGCGGCCGGACCGGTGTCGGGTGCCGGAGCCGGTGCGGGGCCGGTGTGCACCGCCTGTTCCCAGTAAGGCAGTTCGTGGTCGAGGCCGCCCTCGGCGACGTGCGCGGCGAGGGCGCGCGACCACGCCCGGAAGCTGGTGCCGCGCTCCCCCAGCGTGACCGGGGCGCCCTGGCGGGCCTGCCGGTAGGCGGTCTCCAGGTCGTCGCGGAGGATGCGCCAGGAGACGGCGTCGACCACCAGGTGGTGGGCGACGAGGAGGAGGAAGGCGGGCCGGCCGGGGTCGCCGGTGAAGAGGGCCGCGCGCAGCTGCGGGCCGCGGGCCAGGTCGAAGCCGGCGTGCAGTTCGTCGGCGGCCTTGGCCATGGCCGCGTCGGCCTCCTCGCCGGACAGCCCGGTCAGGTCGTGCCGGGTGAGGATGCCGTGGCCGGCTGCGGGCGCCGGGTTGAACTGCCGCCAGCCGTGCTCGTCCCGGGTGAACCGCATGCGCAGGGCGTCGTGGTGGTCCAGCAGGGCGTCGAGCGCGGCGCGCAGCGCGTCCGGGTCGGGGGTGCCGTCGAGTTCCAGCAGTGCCGACTGGTTGAAGTGGTGGTGGGCCGCGCGGGGGCTGGTCAGGAACCAGTCCTGGATCGGGGTGAGCGGCACCTCGCCGGTGACCGGGCCCTCCCCGGACCGCTGGGGGGCGGCGCGGACCACGGTGGCGAGTTCGGCCACGGTCTGGTGGGTGAACAGGTCCCGGGTGGCGATGTGCAGGCCGTCGCGGCGCAGCCGGGAGACGACCTGCATGCTGAGGATGGAGTCGCCGCCGAGCGCGAAGAAGTTGTCGTCGGCGCCGACCTCCTCGATGCCCAGCACATCGGCCCAGATGCGGGCGATACGGCGCTCGGTGTCGGTGCGCGGCGCGGTCCGCGGGCCGTCGGCGGCCTGTGCGGGCCCGGGGGCGGGCAGGGCCCGCCGGTCGGTCTTGCCGTTCGGGGTGAGCGGCAGCCGGTCGAGCGGTACGAAGAGCGAGGGCACCATGTGCGGGGGCAGCAGCCCGGCCAGGTGCACACGCAGCTCGCCGACGGGCAGCCGGACAGCGGACGGCTCCGCGGCGGACGAGTCGGCGCCGGACGGCTCGGTGTCGGACGGCTCGGCAGCGGGCAGCCCGGCATCCGGCGCCTGTGCCGGGACCACGTACGCGACGAGCCGCGCGGGAGCGCCGGGTGCCTGCTCCGTGTGGACGACGACGGCCGCGTCCCGCACCAGCGGGCTGCGGCGCAGCGCGCTCTCGATCTCGCCGGGCTCGATGCGGAAGCCGCGCAGTTTGACCTGGTCGTCGGCGCGTCCGGCGTACCGGAGCCGGCCGTCGGCGGTCCAGCGGACCAGGTCCCCGGTGCGGTACATCCGCTCCCCCGGTGTGCCGAACGGGTCGGCGACGAACCGCTGGGCGGTGAGTCCCGGCCGCCCCAGGTAGCCGCGGGCGAGTCCGGGCCCGGCGAGGTACAGCTCGCCGGTCACACCGGGCGGTACGGGGCGCAGGGCGGCGTCGAGCACATGGACGCGGGTGCCGGCGGCGGGACGGCCGATGGACGGGGCGCCGGTGCCCGGGGTCAGCGGGCCGGTCCAGGAGGCGACCACGGTGGCCTCGGTGGGGCCGTAGGAGTTGATCATCCGGCGGCCCGGGGCCCAGGTGTCGACCAGGTCGGCCGGGCAGGCCTCGGCGCCCACGATGAGGGTGCGCAGGCCGGGCAGGGCGGCGGCGGTCTCCGGCGGGACGGTGGCCAGCGCCGCCGGGGGGATCAGGGTGTGGCTGATCCGCCGCTCGGCGAGCACCTCCGCGAGGCGCTCCCCGACCAGCGGCCCCTCCTCGCCGGTGACCAGGGCGGCCCCGCTGAGCAGGGAGACGCACAGCTCCAGCACGGAGGCGTCGAAGCTCGGCGAGGCGAACTGGAGGACCCGGTCGCCGGGCCCCGCCGCGTACCGCACGGCGGCCGCGGCGGCGAAGGAGGCGAGGCCCCGGTGGGTGACGGTCACGCCCTTGGGGGTGCCGGTGGAGCCTGAGGTGTAGATGACGTAGGCCGGGTGGGCGGGGGTGAGCGCCGTGGTGCGGTCGGTGTCCGTGGGGGCCGTCTCCGGCCCGTCGGCCGCCCACACCTCGGCCGGGTCGCCGAGGACCGGGCGGGCGCCCGCGTCCCGGATCATGAACTCCCGTCGCTCGGCGGGGTAGTCGGGGTCCACGGGCAGGAAGGCGCCGCCGGCCTTGGCGACGGCGAGCTGGGCCACCACGCTCGCCGCCGAGCGGGGCAGTGCCAGGGCCACCACGCGCTCCGGTCCGACACCGTCCCCGAGGAGCCGGTGGGCGAGCCGGTTGGCCGCCCGGTCCACTTCCGCGTAGGTCAGCTCCCGGTCGCCGTCGATCAGTGCCACGGCGTCCGGGGTACGGGCCGCCTGCCGTTCGAACAGGGCGGGCAGGGTGGCCTCGGGCACCGGGCGGAAGGTGCCCCGGCCCTGGGCGAGGAGGGCCTTCAGCTCGTCGTCGGAGGTCAGCGGCAGCGTGCCCAGCGGGCGGTCCGGGTCGGCGGCGACGCCGCGCAGCAGGGTGCCGAGCTGTGCGGCCATCCGTTCGGCGGTGGCCGCGTCGAACAGGTCGGTGTTGTAGGTGAGCAGGCCGTCCAGCGCCCCGGAGCCGGTCTCGGCGAACTCCAGGGTGAGGTCGAACGCGGCCTGCTCCGACTCCGGTTCGACGTCGGTGACCTCGACCCCGGGCAGGTCGAGGCCGCCGGAGGGGGTGTTCTGCAGGACGACCATGACCTGGAAGAGCGGGCTGCGGCTGGTGTCGCGGACGGGCTGCACCTCGTCGACGACCCGCTCGAACGGCACGTCCTGGTGGGCGAAGGCATCGAGGACCGTCTGCCGCACGGCGGAGAGGAACCCGCTGAAGGGCTGTCCGGCCTCGGCCCGGGAGCGCAGCACCAGGGTGTTGACGAAGAATCCGACGAGGGGCTGGGTCTCGGGCCGGTCGCGGCCGGCGGTGACGGTGCCGACGGCGATGTCCTCGGTGCCGGACAGCCGGGCGAGGTAGGCCTGCGCGGCGGCGACGAGCGTGGTGAACAGGGTGGTGCCGTGCTGCCGGGCGAGCCGGGTGAGGTGCCGGACGGTCGGGGCGGGCACCGACAGCCGGGTGGTCGCGCCGGCGCTGGTGCGCACCGGCGGCCGGGGCCGGTCGGTGGGCAGTTCCAGCGGCGCGGTGCCGGCCAGTCGCCGCTTCCAGAAGGCGAGGTGCTCCTGTGCGCCGGCGTCCCCCGCGGTGCGCTGCCAGTGCGCGTAGTCGGCGTACTGCACCGGCAGGGGCGGCAGCTCCGCCTCGGCGGAGCCGAGTCCGGCCCGGTAGTGGTGGGCGAGGTCGGTGAGGAGTACGCCGGTGGACCAGCCGTCGGTGACGATGTGGTGCAGGGCGAGGCTGAGCACGTGCTCGTGTGCGGCGAGCCGGACGAGGCCGGCCCGCAGCAGCGGGCCCTCGCGCAGGTCGAAGGGGCGGGTGCGTTCCCCGGCGAGCAGGCGGCGCAGCGCCGGCTCCCGCTCGTCGTCCGGGTGCCGGGACAGGTCGTGCACGGGCAGCGGTACGTCGTGGGGCGGGCGGACGATCTGGACGCCGTGCCCGTCGACGCTGTCGAAGGTGGTGCGCAGCGACTCGTGCCGGGCCACGACGGCCCCGAGGGCGGCGCGCAGCGCGCCGGCGTCGAGGGGGCCGCGCAGCCGCAGGGCGAGCGCGGTGACGTACTCGGTGCCGCCGGGGTCGAACTCCTGGAGGAACCAGAGGCGTTGCTGGGCGTGGGACATGGGTGCGACGGCGTCCCGGACGACCGGGACGATCGCCGGGCGGCCGGAGCCCCGCCGGGTGTCGAGCAGGCGGGCCAGCGCGGCCGGTGTGGGGTGGGTGAACACCGCGCGCGGGGTGAGGTCGGTGCCGAAGGCCTCGGCGAGCCGGGAGGCGAGCCGGATGCTGAGGATCGAGTCGCCGCCGAGCCGGAAGAAGTCGTCCTCGGCGCCGGGCGGTTCGCTGCCGAGCACCTCGCCGAAGACGGCCGCGGTGCGGCGCTCGGCCTCGGTGCGGGGCGCGACCCGCCGCCGGCGGCCCGGTGCGTCCTCGGGCGCGGGCAGGGCCGCCCGGTCGACCTTGCCGTTGCGGCTGAGCGGGAGGGCGGCGAGCGGGACGAAGGCGGTGGGGACGAGGTAGTCGGGCAGGGTGCGGGCGGCGAAGTCCCTGAGTTCCTCGATGTCCTGTCCGGCCGGTCCGACGACGTAGGCCACGAGCCGCTTGGCGCCGGGCCGGTCCTCGCGGGCCAGGACGGCCGCGTCCACGACGTCCGGGTGGGCGGCGAGCACGGCCTCGACCTCGCCGGGCTCCACCCTGAAGCCGCGGATCTTCACCTGGTCGTCGGCGCGGCCCAGGAACTCGACGGTGCCGTCCGGGCGTCGCCTCGCCAGGTCGCCGGTGCGGTACATCCGGGTGCCGGGCGGGCCGGCGGGGTCGGCGAGGAAGCGGGCCGCGGTGTCGCCGGGGCGGCCCAGATAGCCGCGGGCGACGCCCTCGCCGGCCAGGTACAGCTCGCCCGCGCAGCCCGGCGGTACGGGCCGCAGCCGGGCGTCCAGGACGTGGACGCGCATGTCGTCCAGCGGGTGCCCGACGGGGATGGTGTCGGGGACCGCCGCCGGGTCCGTGAGGGGGTGGGAGGTGGCGAAGGTGGTGGTCTCGGTGGGCCCGTAGCCGTCCACGACGGTCAGGCCGGGGCAGGCGGCCAGCACCCGGCGCACGGCCTGGGCGGGGACGACGTCACCGCCGGTCCACACCTGCCTGAGGCCCTGGAAGCAGTCGGGCGCGTCCTGGGCGAGCAGCCGGAACAGTCCGGCGGTCAGCCACAGCGCGGTGAGCCCGTCGGCGGTGAGCCGGCGCAGCAGGGCGGCGTCCACGCTCTCGCCCGGGGCGACGACGACGCAGCCGCCGGTGAGCAGCGGCGCCCACACCTCGAAGGTGGCGGCGTCGAAGGCGACCGGCGAGTGCAGCAGCACCCGGGCGCACACGCCGTCGGCGAACCGGCTGTCGGTGGCCAGGGACGCGACGTCCCGGTGCCGTACCCCGACCGCCTTGGGCCGGCCGGTGGAGCCGGACGTGAACATCACGTAGGCCAGCGCGTCGGGGTCGGCGGCCGGTGTCCGCCGCGGCGCGGGGCCGGTGCGGGCGGCGGTGACGTCGTGCGCGGTGAGCCGGACGGTCGCGCCCGCCCGGTCGAGCAGGGCGCGGCGGCGTTCCTCGGGGGCCCGGGTGTCGACGGGGACGTAGGCGCCGCCGGCCAGGAGCACGGCGAGCTGGGCGACGACGAGTTCGGCGGAGCGGTCCATCAGCAGGGCGACCCGGTCCTCGGCGGACAGCCCCTCGGACAGCAGCCGAGCCGCCAGGGAGCCTGCCCAGTCGTGGAGTTGACGGTACGTCAGTTCTTGGCCGTCCGCGCGGACCGCGAGCGCGTCCGGGGTGCGCCGGGCCTGCTCGGCGAACAGGTCCACGGGACTGCGCGGGGCGGTCCGGCGGGCGGTGGTGTTCCAGGCGGCCAGCAGGTCGCGGTCGGCCGGGGTGAGCAGGTCCAGCGCGGCGAGGTCGGTGTCGAGGCCGTCGGCGAGGGCGGTGAGCAGGTTGGCCAGCCGGTCCGCAGCGCGCTCGGCGGTGCCGGCGTCGAACAGGGCGGGGTCGTAGGACAGGTCGAAGGCGAGCCGTTCGGCGAGGTGGGCGCGCAGGCACCACGGGAAGGTGGTGGCGTCGTCGGCGCGCACCTCCTCGACCCGGATGCCCGTGCGGTCGGTGGCCGACTCGTCCACGGGGTAGTTCTCGAACACCACCATGCTGTCGAACAGCGGCTCCCCGGCCGGGATGTCGCTGACGGCCTGGATGCGGGGCAGGGCGAGGAAGTCGTGGCGCCGGGCGTCGCTCTGCCGCTCCTGGAGCCCGCGCAGCCAGGGCAGCACCGGCCCGGCGGGGACACGGGCCCGGGTGGGCACGGTGTTGATGAACATGCCGATCATGCCTTCGACGCCGGGCAGTTCGGCCGGGCGGCCGGAGACGGTGGTACCGAACACCACGTCGTCCCGGCCGCTGGTGCGGGCGAGCAGCAGCGCCCAGGCGCCCTCCACCACGGTGTTGACGGTGAGTCCGGCGCGGGCGGCGCCCTCCCGCAGCCGCCGCGAGACACGGGCGTCCAGCGCGTGGTGGACCGCGGCGGCGGACCGGGCGCGGTGGGCCTCGGCGGGTACGCGGTCGTAGGGCAGCGGGGTGCGGGCGGTGAAGCCGGCGAGGGCATCGGCCCAGTGCCGCTCGGCGGCCGTCTCGTCCTGCGCGCGCAGCCAGTGCAGGAAGTCGGCGAAGGGCCGGCGCAGCGGGGGTGCCGGGTCGGGGCCCCCGGTGAGCGCGGCATAGCGTTCGCACACCTCGGTGAGCAGCTGTCCGGTGCTCCAGCCGTCCAGCACGATGTGGTGGGTGGACCACAGCAGCAGCACCTCGTCGCCGGGCAGGGCGGCCAGGGTGAGGCGGGTGAGCGGTGCGCCGGTGAGGTCCATGCCGGCCGCGCGGTCCTCCGCGAGGAGCCGCTCGGTGGCCTCCGCGCGCTGTGCGGGCGGGAGGGTGCGCCAGTCGAGGTGGGTGACGGGGAGTTCGGCGCGGTGGTGGACGACCTGGACCGGGTGGGGCAGGCCCTGCCAGTGGACGCTGGTGCGCAGCGCCGGGGTGCGGTCGGCGACCTGCTGCCAGGCGGCGGCGAACGCGTGCGGGTCGGCCACGCCGGAGAGCCGTACGGCCGTACGGTCGAAGTAGGCGTGCTCGGTGTCCACGAGGCCGTGGAAGAGCATGCCGGACTGGAGCGGGGTGAGCGGCAGGACGTCCTCGACGTGCCGGCCGGTGCCGACGAGCCGGTCCAGCTGGTCCTGGCCGAGGCCGGCCAGGGGGAAGTCGGACGGGGTGCGGCCGCCCGCCCGGGGGCCGGCGCAGTGGGCCGCGATCTCCCGCAGGGCCGCGAGGGTCTCCTCGGCGAGCCGGCGCACGACCGCCTCGTCGTAGACCTGCGGCGGATAGGTCCAGCCGAGTTCGAGGCGGCCCCGCTGGACCACGCCGGTGATGTCCAGGAGGTAGGGGCGGGGTTCGTCCGGGTCGGTGTCCCGGCCGGCCGGGGGCAGTGCGCCGCGGAACAGGCCTTCGGCGCTCCCGGTGTCCCACTGGCCGTGGTAGTTGAAGCCGATCAGCGGAGCCGGGGCGCCGGCGAGCGGGCTGCCGGGCACCAGGTGGCGCAGGGCGCCGTGGCTGAGGCCGCGCAGCGGCACCGCGCGCAGCTGCTCCTTGACCGAGCGGAGAGTGTCGTGCCAGCCGGCGTCCGGTTCGGTGCGCAGCGCGAGCGGGAACTCGGCGGTGAACCAGCCGACCGTCCGTGACAGGTCCACGTCCTCGAAGAGGTCCTCGCGGCCGTGCCCCTCCACGCCGAGCAGCACCGTGTCGCGCCCGCACCAGCGGGCCAGGGTGCGGCCGAGGGCGCTGAGCAGGACGTCGTTGACCTGGGTGCGGTAGACCTCCGGGACCTTGCGCAGCAGGGCGTCGGTCGTCTCCGCGTCCAGCGTGACCGTGAGGAGGGCGGCGCCGCCGTGGGTGTTCGGGCCCGGCCGTCCGGCGGGCAGCCCGGCCGGGGCGTCGCCGGTGCGCGTCCAGTACGGCAGGTCGGCGTCGAAGGCCCCGGAACGGGTGTGCCGGTCGAGCCGGTCCGCCCAGTGGCCGTAGGAGGTGGCCGGGGCGGGCAGTTCGACGGGCCGGCCGGCCGTCGCGGCCCGGTGGGCGGTCTCCAGGTCGGTGAGCAGGATGCGCCAGGAGACGCCGTCGATCACCAGGTGGTGTGCGGTGACGACGAGTTGTCCGGGGCGGGCGGGGCCCGCGTCGAAGAACAGGACGCGGACGACCCGGCCCGTGGCGGGGTCGAGGGCGGCCTGCGCCTCGTCGGTGAGCCGCTGCACCGCGCTCTCCAGGGCCGGTTCGTCCAGGGCGGCCAGGTCGTGGCGGGCGAAGACGCCGTCCGGCGCCTCGGGCAGGACCTCCTGGCGCCAGCCGTCGGCGGAGCGGGTGAACCGGGTGCGCAGGGCGGCGTGCCGGCGGACGAGGGCGCCGGCGGCCTGTTCCAGCGCGGCGGGTTGGGCCTGCGGGGCGAGTTCGAGGCGCTGGGTCATGGTGAAGCGGAGCCGGTGCGCCGGGTCGCGGCCGTCCAGGTACCAGTGCTGGATCGGGGTGAGCGGTGCCTCGCCGGGTGCCGCGCCGTCGTCGGGAGCCGGGCGCGGCGCCGATTCCCTCGCGCGCAGGGCGAGTTCGGCGACGGTCTGGTGGCGGAAGACGTCCTTGGTGGTGAGGGCGAGTCCCGACTGCCGGGCGCGGGAGACGATCTGGATGCTGAGGATGGAGTCGCCGCCGAGCGCGAAGAAGTTGTCGCGGGCGCCGACCCGTTCGACGCCGAGCACCTGCGCCCAGATCGCGGCCAGGCGTTCCTCGGCGCCGGGCCTGGGGGCCACGTAGGGGGTGGCGCTGTCCGGCTGGGCGGGCGGCGCGGGCAGGGCCTGCCGGTCGGTCTTGCCGCTGCTGGTGCGGGGGACGCGGGCCAGCGGGACGAACGCGGTGGGCACCATGTGGTCGGGCAGGGTGCGGCGCAGCGCGAGCCGCAGGGCGTCGGCGGACGGCGTGCGGCCGGCGGCGGGCACCACATAGCCGACGAGCACGAGGCGCCCGGCGTGTTCGCGGGCGGCGACCGCGGCGTCGGAGACGTCCGGGTGGTCCAGGAGGGCGGCCTCCACCTCGCCGGGTTCGATCCGGAACCCGCGGATCTTGACCTGCTCGTCGACGCGGCCGAGGAACTCCAGCAGTCCGTCGCGGTGCCGGCGGGCCCGGTCGCCGGTGCGGTACATCCGCTCCCCCGGCGCCCCGAACGGGTCGGCGAGGAAGCGGGCGGCGGTCAGTCCCGGCCGGTGCAGATAGCCGCGGGCCACCTGTGCCCCGGCCAGGTACAGCTCGCCGGGCACCCCGGGCGGCACCGGGCGCAGCGCGCCGTCGAGGACGTAGGCGCGCAGGTTGCCGCCGGGGCGGCCGATGACCGGGAGGTCGGTCCGGTCGGTGACGCGGCCGTAGACGGCGTCGACGGTGCACTCGGTGGGCCCGTACATGTTGTAGACCGCCACGCCCAGCTCCCGTTCGGCGCGTACGAGGTCGCGCCAGCCGGCCGGGGTGACGGCCTCGCCGCCGACGAGCAGCAGCCGCGGGTGGTGGCGGCCGGGGGCGAGCAGTCCGGCGGCGGTCAGTTCGCGCAGGAAGGTGGGGGTGACGTTGACGAGGTCGAGGCGGTGTGCGTCGACCAGGGCGCAGAACGCCTCCGGGTCGAGGCGGACGTCCTCGTCGACGAGGTGGACCTGGTGGCCGAGGGCGAGGAACAGCGCCCCTTCCCAGGAGGTGTCGAAGGAGAAGGAGGCGCTGAGCGCGGTCCGCAGCCGCCGCCCGCCGAGGGTGTGCGGGGCGAGCAGGCCGGTGCGGTGGTCGTGGCAGAGGTTGACCAGCTGCCGGTGTTCGACGGCGACGCCCTTGGGGCGGCCGGTGGAGCCGGAGGTGTAGACGATGTAGGCGGTGTGCTCCGGCAGCAGGGGGCTGGTCCGGTCGGTGTCGGCGGGGTCGTGGGCGGGCAGCCGGTCCCAGGGCACGGCGCCGAGTCCGGTCAGCAGGGTGTGCGGGCGGGCGTCGGCGAGCAGGAGGTCCGCCCGCTGTGCGGGCAGCGCCGGGTCGAGGCAGAGCAGGGTGGCGCCCGCCTTGAGGACCGCGAGCAGCGCCACCAGCAGGTCGGAGGTGCGCGGGAGGCGTACGGCGACCACGTGTTCGGGGCCGGCGCCCTGGGCGATGAGGTGGTGGGCGAGCCGGTTGGCCCGCTGGTTGAGCGCGGCGAAGTCCAGGGTGGTGTCGCCGGCCACCAGGGCGGTGCGGTGCGGGGTGCGGGCGGCCTGGGCCTCGAACAGGGCGGGGAAGGTGGTGTCCGGTGCGGGCAGCCGGGCGCCCCGCTCATGGCGGGCCGTCCGGCGCCGCTCGGCGTCGGTCATCAGCGGCAGCAGGCCCACGGGCCGGCCGGGGTCCGCCGCCGCGGCCTCCAGCAGGATGCGCAGCCGGGCGGCCAGGTCCTCGGCGGTGCCGGCGTCGAACAGCGCGGTGTCGTACTCCAGGTGGCCGGTGAGTCCGTCGTCGCCGGCCACGAAGTCGAAGGCGAGGTCGAAGGTGGCGTTGCGCACCGGCGGGGTCACCGGCTCGACCGCGAGGCCGGGCAGCCGGGGCGGTTCGGCGCCGAGGTTGTGCAGGGCGACCATGACCTGGAACAGCGGGGTGCGGCTGGTGTCCCGCTCCGGCCTGAGGGCGTCCACGACGCGCTCGAACGGCACCTCCTGGTGGGCGAACGCCTCCAGCACGGTGGTGCGCGCCCCGGCCAGCAGTTCCCGGAAGGACAGCTCGGGGCGGACCCGGGCGCGCAGCACCAGCGTGTTGACGAACATGCCGACCACGTCGTGCAGTTCGGGGCGCTCGCGGCCGGCGGTGACGGTGCCGACGGTGACGTCCTCCTGGCCGGCCCAGCGGGCGAGGAGGACCTGTACGGCGGTCACCAGGGTCATGTAGAGGGTGGCGTCGGCCTCCCGGCCCCGCAGGGTGAGCCGCTCGGTCAGCGCGGCGGGCAGGGTGAAGGTCACCAGGGCGCCGTCGCGGCCGCGGACGGCGGGTCGCGGCCGGTCGGTGGGCGGCTCCAGCGGTGTCACCCCGTCCAGCGCCCGCCGCCAGTAGGCGAGTTCGGACTCGGCGCGGTCGGCGCGTGCGCGCTGCCAGGCGGCGTGGTCGGTGTAGCGGACGGGCAGGTCGGGCAGGTCGGGGCGGCGGTCCTCCAGGGCGGCCGTGTACAGCTCGCCCAGGTCCCGGCCGAGGACGCCGAAGGACCAGCCGTCGGTGACGATGTGGTGCACGGCCAGGACGAGGACGTGGTCGTCGGCGGCGAACCGGGCCAGGCGGGTGCGCAGCAGGGGCCCGGTGGTGAGGTCGAAGGGGGTGGCGGCCTCGCGGTCGAGGAGGCCGTCCAGGGCGGCGGCGTCGGCGAGGTCCGTCACCGGGAGGTCCACGGGCCGCGGCGGGTGGACGATCTGCCGGGCCCGGCCGTCGTGTTCGGCGAACGTGGTGCGCAGGGCCTCGTGCCGGGCGACCAGGCCGTCCAGGGCGGTGTGCAGGGCGTTCGTGTCGAGCGGGCCGCGCAGCCGCAGCACGGACAGGGTCGTGTACTCGGTGCTGCCCGGCTCGAACCGGTCGAGGAACCACAGGCGTTGCTGGGCGTACGACAGGGGCGCCGGGGTGTCCGGGGCGGCGGCCGGGATGGTGTCGGCGGTGCCGCCCGACCCGGGCTCGCCGAGGGCCGCCGCGAGGGCGGACAGCGTGGGGTGGGTGAAGAGCAGCCGGGGCGAGACGTCGCCGCCGAAGGCGGCGCGCAGCCGGGAGGTGACGCGGACGGCGAGGATGGAGTCGCCGCCGAGGGCGAAGAAGTCGTCGTCGGCGCCGACCTCGCCGGTGTCCAGGACGTCCGTCCACGCGGCGGCCACCAGCCGTTCGGCGGGGGTGCGCGGCGGGGTCCGTACGGCGTCGGCGGCGAATCCGTCCGGTCCCGGCGCGGGCAAGGCACGCCGGTCGAGTTTGCCGTTGGCGGTGAGCGGCAGCGCGGCCATCGGCACATAGGCGGCGGGCACCATGTGCGCGGGCAGCAGCTTCCCCAGGTGGGCGCGGAGTTCGGCGGCGGCCGGGGGCGGTGCGGTGCGTTCGCCGGTGCCGGTGCCGACGACGTGGGCGACGAGCCGGCGGGTCCCGGCGGTGTCCTCGTACACGCCGACGGCGGCAGCCGCCACCTCCGGGTGGCTGTGCAGGGCTGCCTCGATCTCGCCGGGTTCGATGCGGTAGCCGCGGATCTTGACCTGCTGGTCGGCGCGGCCCAGGTACTCCAGGGTGCCGTCGGCCCGCAGGCGGGCCCGGTCCCCGGTGCGGTACATACGGGTGCCCGGCCGTCCGAACGGGTCGGCGGGGAAGCGGGCCGCGGTGAGGCCCGGCCGGCCCAGGTAGCCGCGGGCCAGGCCCTCGCCGGCCACGAACAGTTCGCCGATCGCACCGGGCGGCACCGGCTGGAGGGTGTCGTCCAGGACGTGGATCCGCAGGTCGGGGATGCCGGTGCCGATGGGGCTCGCGGTGCCGGCGCGGACCGCCGAGCGGTCGAGCGGGGCGTAGGTGACGTGCACGGTGGTCTCGGTGATGCCGTACATGTTGACCAGGCGGGGCGCGGTGTCCGGGTGGCGGGCGTACCAGTCGGCGAGCCGGGTCACGTCCAGCGCCTCGCCGCCGAAGACGACCGTGCGCAGCGCCAGCCGGGCGCTGACGTCGGGCAGTTCGGCGTCGGCGCGGCTGAGCGGGTAGAAGGCGGACGGGGTCTGGTTGAGCACGGTGACCTGTTCGTCGGCGAGCAGCCGCAGGAAGTCCTCCGGGGAGCGGGCCGTGTCCTCGGGGACGACGACGAGCCGGCCGCCGTGCAGCAGCGGGCCCCACAGCTCCCACACCGAGAAGTCGAAGGCGTAGGAGTGGAAGAGCGTCCATACGTCGTCGGGGCCGAAGCCGAACCAGTGCCGGGTGCGGGTGAACAGCCGGACCACGTTGGCGTGCGGGACGACGACGCCCTTGGGCCGGCCGGTGGAACCGGAGGTGTAGATGGCGTAGGCGGGGCTGTCGGGCAGCGCGCGGCGGGGCGGCCCCGCTGCGGGGCGCCGGTCCAGGTCGGCCCGTACACCGGGGTCGTCAAGCGGCAGGACGGGCACGGCCGTGTCCGGCGTGGTCCCGGTGGTGGTCACCAGTGCCACCGGGGCGGCGTCGGCGAGCAGGTGCCGGACGCGCTCCGGCGGCAGGGCGGGGTCGATGGGCAGGTAGGCGGCGCCGGTCTTGAGGACGGCGAGGACGGCCACGACGAGGTCGGTGGAGCGGGGCAGTGCGAGGGCCACGAACGTCTCGGGTCCGGCGCCGAGTTCGGCGAGCCGGTGCGCGAGCCGCCCGGAGCGCGCGTCGAGCGCGGCGTAGTCGAGCCGGTCGGTGCCGCAGGTGACGGCCTCGGCGCCGGGGGTGCGGGCGGCCTGGGCCGTGAAGAGGGCGTCCAGGGTGTCGGCGGGGCGGGCCTCCTCGGTGCCGTGCCGCTCGTCCGGTGTCCGCCGCCGTTCCCCGGCGGTGGTCCGGGCCAGGGTGCGCACGGGCCGTTCCGGGTCGTCGGCCAGTTCGGTGAGCAGCCGGCACAGCAGGTCGGCGAGGCCGCGCACGGTCGGGGCGTCGAACAGCTCCGGGTCGTAGGCGAGGTCGAAGCCGAACCGCTCGCCCTGGTAGGCGCGCAGCACGAGGGTGTAGTTGGTGGCGTCGCGGGAGTGGACCTCCGCGAGGCGTATCCCGGACGCGGCCGAACGGGCCTCGTCGAAGGGGTAGTTCTCGAAGGCCACCATGGTGTCGAAGAGCGGGCTGCCGGCGGGCAGGTCGCTCAGCGAGGTCAGTTCGGCCAGGGAGACCGCCGCGAACCGCCGCGCCTCGGCCTGCTCCTCCTGCAGTTCCCGGAGCCAGGCGGCGGCGGTACGGCCGCCGTCGACCCGGACCCGGGTGGGCAGGGTGTTGATGAACATGCCCACCATCGACTCGGCGCCGGGCAGGTCGTCGGGGCGTCCGGAGACGGTGGTGCCGAACAGCACGTCCCGTTCGCCGCCGTAGCGGGACAGCAGCAGCGCCCAGGCGCCCTGCACCACGGTGCCGAGGGTGAGTCCGGCCGCGCGGGCGGTGCGGGCCAGCCGCGCGGAGACCTCCTCGGTCAGCCCGGCCGTGTGGACGCCCGCCGAGCGGGTCTCGTGTCCCGGGCGCCCGGCGCGGTCGGCGGGCAGCGGGGTGGGGGTGGCGAACCCGGCGAGGACGGCCCGCCAGTGCGCGCGGGCGGCCTCGCTGTCCTGGCCGGCCAGCCAGTGCACGTAGTCGCCGAACGGCCGGCGTACCGGGGGCCGTGGCGCGGTGCCGGTGGTGAGCGCCGTGTACTCCTCGAACACCTCGGTGAGGACCTGGGCCAGGCTCCAGCCGTCCAGGATCAGGTGGTGGGAGGTCCACAGCAGGCGCAGCCGGGCGCCGGGCAGCCGGACGAGGGTGAGCCGCATCAGGGGTGCCGTGCCGAGGTCGAGGCCGCGCGCGAGATCGTCGGCGCGCAGCCGGGCCAGCCGGGCGTCGTGCCCGTCCGCGTCCGCCTCCCGCCAGTCCAGCTGGGTGACGGGGACGCGGACATGGCGGTGCACCACCTGGAGCGGCACCGGAACGCCCTCCCACACCACCGAGGTGCGCAGGGCGGGGGTGCGGTCGGTCACCCGCTGCCAGGCCGTCGCCAGGGCGTCGGGGTCGCTCACGCCGTCCAGCAGCAGGGCGGCCTGGTCGACGTAGACGTCGTCGGGTCCGCCGACCAGCCGGTGGAAGAGCATGCCCTCCTGGAGCGGGGTGAGCGGCAGCAGGTCCGTCACGTCCCGGCCGTCG
Source organism: Streptomyces sp. NPDC015171 (assembly GCF_043079545.1). Taxonomy (NCBI): domain Bacteria; kingdom Bacillati; phylum Actinomycetota; class Actinomycetes; order Kitasatosporales; family Streptomycetaceae; genus Streptomyces; species Streptomyces sp. NPDC015171. The sequence goes on along the minus strand of NZ_JBIBUO010000003.1, from coordinate 329,977 downwards.
CCCACGAGGCGGTCCACGCCGGCCTGGTCGAGGCGGGCCAGCGGGAAGTCGGAGGGGGTACGGCCGCCCGCGCCGGGCGCGGCGCAGTGCTCGGCGATGGCGCCGAGCGCGCGCACCATGCCCTCGGCCAGCTCCCTGACGGTGCCGGACCGGTGCACCCGGTCGCTGTAGTGCCAGGTGATCTCCAGCTCGCCTTCGCTCACCAGCGCGGAGACGTCCAGCAGGTGGTCGAGCGGCTCGCCGGGGTCCGTGTCCCGGCCGGGCAGGTCGGCGACGGGCGCGAAGTCCCCTCCGGCGGGCGCCTCCCACTGGCCGTGGTAGGTGAAGCAGACCTGGGGCAGCGGCAGTTCGCCGAGGGCGCGGGCCTCCGGGCGGGGTGAGCCGAGGTGGCCGAGGGCCTGGTGGCTCAGGCCGCGCCGGGGTACGGCCCGCAGCCGCTCCTTGACGGCCTTGAGGGTGGCCCCCCAGTCGTCCGGGCCCGCCGGGGTCAGGGTGACCGGGTACTGCACGGTGAACCAGCCGACCGTACGGGACAGGTCGGCGCCCTCGGCCAGCTCCTCCTCCCGGCCGTGGCCCTCCAGGGCGACGGTCACCCGGTCCGTGCCCGTCCAGTCGGCCAGCACCCGGCCGAGCGCGCTCAGCAGCACGTCGTTGACCTGGGTGCGGTACACGCCCGGCACCCGACGCAGCAGCGCCTCGGTGGTGGCGCGGTCCACCCGGGTGCGGACGGTGCGCACGGACCCGGCGAGGGGGGTGCCGGGGAGGTCGACGGGCAGCGGTGCGGCCGGTGCTCCGGCCTCCCGCGTCCAGTGCGGCAGGTCGTCGTCCAGGTCGCCGGCCCGGACGCGTTCGGCGAGCGCGCGGGCCCAGTCGGCGAACGGGGTGTGCTCCGGTTCCAGGGCCGGTTCGGTGCCCGCCGCCGCCTGCCGGTAGGCCTGTTCGAGACCGGCGAGCAGCACCCGCCAGGAGACGCTGTCGACGGCCAGGTGGTGGGCGGTCAGGAACAGGCGCGGGCGCTCGGCCCCGGTGAGCAGGGCGGCGCTCAGCAGGGTGCCGGTGGCCGGGTCCAGGGCGGCGCGTGCCTGCTCGGCGGCCTCGGCGGGCGCCGTCCCCGGGCCGTGGCGGGTGAGCAGCGCGGTGGCCGGGCCGGTGCCGGGGTGCTGCCGCCAGCCCTCGGCGGTGCGGGTGAAGCGGGTGCGCAGCGCCGGGTGCCGGGCCACGAGCGCCTCCAGGGCGCGTTCCAGGGCCTGTTCGTCGAGGTCGTACGGCAGGTCGAGCAGCATCGACATGCTGAAGTGCCGCAGCGGGCCGTGCGTGGCGAGGAACCACTCCTGGACGGGGGTGAGCGGGGCGGGGCCGTCCGCCCGCGGGCGCCGGGGCGCGGGCAGGGGAACGGTGCGGCGGGACGCGGCGGCGGCCAGGTCGGCGACCGTCTGGTGCCGGAAGACGTCCTGGGAGCCGATCACGAGACCGGCGGCGCGGGCCCGGGAGACGGCCTGGATGCTCAGGATCGAGTCGCCGCCCAGCTCGAAGAAGTTGTCCGTGACACCGACCCGGGCCACGCCGAGCACCTCGGCCCAGATGCCGGCCAGGGTCTCCTCGTCGGGGGTGCGCGGGGCGGTGAACTCCCGTTCCCGGTCGCCGCCTTCGAGGTCGGGGGCGGGCAGGGCGCGGCGGTCCAGCTTGCCGCTGGTGGTCAGCGGCAGTGCGGCGAGCGCGGTGAAGGAGGACGGCACCAGCGGGTCGGGCAGCACGCGGCGCAGGGCCGCGCGCAGTTCGGCGGGTGCGGGCCGGGGTGCGCCGGGGGCGGGCACGACGTAGGCGGCGAGGCGGGTGTGGCCGTGCGCGTCGGGCGCGGCGACGACCGCGGCGGCGGCGATCCCGTCCAGCGCGAGCAGGGCGGCCTCGATCTCGCCGGGCTCGATGCGGTGGCCGCGCACCTTGACCTGGTCGTCGGCCCGGCCGAGGTGGTCGAGGCGGCCGTCGGCGGTCCACCGGGCCAGGTCGCCGGTGCGGTACATGCGGGTGCCGGGCGGCCCGTACGGGTCGGGGAGGAAGCGGGCCGCGGTGAGGCCCGGCCGGCCGGTGTAGCCGCGGGCCAGCTGGGGGCCGGCGAGGTACAGCTCGCCGCCGACGCCGGGCGGCACCGGCTGGAGCCGGTCGTCCAGCACGTAGGCGCGCACCCCGGGCAGCGGGCGGCCCACCAGCGGGCGGTCACCGCCGTCGATACGGCAGGACAGCGCGTCGACCGTGCATTCGGTGGGGCCGTAGAAGTTGTGGGCGGCCGTGTCCGGGTGGTCGGCCAGTTCGCGCCAGAGCGCGGGCCCGACCGGCTCGCCGCCGAGCATGAGGACCCGGGGGCGGTGCCTGGGGTCGGTGAGCAGCCCGGCGGGCAGCAGCTGCCGCAGGTAGGAGGGGGTGACGTCGAGGAAGTCGACGCGGTGCTCGACCACGTACTCGACGACGGCGGCCGGGTCCATCCGGGTCACCTCGTCGACCAGGTGCAGCGGGTGGCCGTCGGCCAGCAGGAGCACGCCTTCGAGGGAGGTGTCGAAGGAGAAGGACGCGGTGAGCGCGACCCGCAGCGGGCCGCCGCCCGCCTCGGCGACGAACCCGGCCCGGTGGGCGGCGAGCAGGTGCGCCGCCGAGCGGTGGCTGACGGCGACGCCCTTGGGGCGGCCGGTGGAGCCGGAGGTGTGGATCACGTAGGCGAGGTGGTCCGGGTCCAGCGGGCCGCGCCGGTCGGCGTCGGTGGGGTCGGTGTCCGGGGCACCGGCGGGTACGGCGCGCAGGGCGCTCTCGTCCAGGACCAGCGCCGGGCGGGCGTCGTCCAGCAGGAATCTCACGCGCTCCTCGGGCAGGGCCACGTCCAGCGGGAGGTAGCCGGCGCCGGACTTCCAGACGGCGAGGATCGCGACGATCATGTCGGCGGTGCGCGGCAGCCGCAGCGCGACCAGCCGTTCGGGTCCGGCGCCGCGGGCGATGAGGTGGTGGGCGAGCCGGTTGGCGCGGGCGTTGAGGGTGGCGTAGTCCAGCCGTTCGGCGCCGGCGACGAGGGCGAGGGCGTCGGGGGTGCGGGCGGCCCGACGCTCGAAGACCTCGATGTGGGCGGTGTCGGGCACGGTCCGGTGCGCGGGGGCGTTCCAGTCGTGGACGACGCGCCGGACCTCCTCGTCGGAGAGCAGGGGCAGGCTGCCCAGCGGGCGGTTCGGAGTGGTGGCGGCGCCTTCCAGCAGGCGCAGCAGCTGTCCGGCGAGCCGCTCGGCCGTGGCCGCGTCGAACAGGTCGGTGCGGTACTCCAGCAGACCGGTCAGCGCGGTGCCGTCCGGCACGAACTCGATGCTGAGGTCGAAGGTGGCCGCCTGCCGGGGCACGGGGACCGGGGTGGTGGCGAGCCCGTGCGGGGCGGTGGCGGCGGGCGGGTCGGGGTGCAGCACGACCATGACGTCGAACAGCGGGTTGCGGCCCGGCTCGCGGGGTGCGCCCACTGCCTCCACGATCCGCTCGAACGGCGTGTCGCCGTGGGCGAAGGCGTCGTTGACGGTGTCGGCGGCCCGCGCGAGCAGGTCGCGGAAGGATCCGGACGCGTCCACCGGGGTGCGCAGCACCACGGTGTTCACGAAGAAGCCGACGGTCCGTTCGAGGTCGGTGCGGGGCCGGCCGGGGGTCAGCGAGCCGACGGTGCTGTCGTCCTGTCCCGACCAGCGGGCCAGCAGCGCCTGGGCGGCGGCGACCAGGGCGGTGTGCAGGGTGCTGTGGTGTTCGCGCGCGAGGTCGCGCAGCCGCTCGGTGACGTGGGCGGGGACGGTGAAGGAGTGGACGGCGCCCGCTCCGGCCTCCTCGCCGCGCCGCGGCCGGTCCAGGGGCAGCTCCGGCGCCACCGCCCCGGCCAGCCGCTCCTTCCAGTGGGCGAGCCGGCGTTCGAGCCGGTCCCCGGCGAGCTGGGCGCGCTGCCAGACCGCGAAGTCCGGGTACTGCGTGGCCACCGGGGGCAGTTCGGGCGTGGCGCCGCGGGCGAGGGCGTCGTAGGCGGTGCACAGCTCGTCCAGGACCACGCCCGTCGACCAGCCGTCCGTGACGATGTGGTGGGCCGTCAGCAGCAGGACGTGCGAGAGGGCGGACTCGCGCAGCAGCAGGGCGCGCAGCAGCGGCCCCCGGTGCAGGTCGAAGGGACGGGCGTACGCGTCCGACAGGTCGGCGGCCAGGTCGCGGGTGTCCCGGACCGGCAGCGGCACCGGGCCCGCCGGGTGCACCCGCTGGACGGGGTGGCCGTCGCTCTCCTCGAAGGTGGTGCGCAGGGCCTCGTGCCGGGCCACCACGAGGGTGAGGGCCTCGCCGAGCGCCGTGTGGTCGAGGGCGCCGGTGAAGCGGACGGCGACGGCGCTGTTGTAGCGGGCATCGCCGGGCCGCAGCCGGTCGAGGAACCACAGGCGCTGCTGTGCGTGGGACAGCGGCAGCGGACGGTCCCGGTCGGCACGCGGGATGCCCTGCCGGGCGGCCGGGGCCGCGCCGCCGGACCGTCCGGCGAGCCGGCGCCGCAGCGCCTCCCGCAGTTCCTCGGGCAGTGCCTCGGCACGGTCCCGCTGGGAGGGCCGCGCGGAACCGGAGGGGTTCGAAGGGGTCGAAGCGCTCATGGTCGTCGGATCCTCACCGGTCGTGGTCGTGGTCGCCGTGCGCGGCGTCTTCGGCATCGGGGTCGCCGCCGTACGCGGCCGCTTCGAGCTCGCTCAGCACCTGTTCCTCCACGAGTTCCGCCAGGGCGGCGACGGTGCGGGAGACCAGGACGTCGCGGGGGGTGAGCGTGACGCCGAACGCGTCGTTGGCGCGGGAGGCGATGAGCAGGGCGCGCAGGGAGTCGCCGCCGAGCAGGAAGTAGTCGTCCTCGGCGCCGACGGCCGTCTCCAGGGTCTCCGCCCAGATGGCCGCCAGCGCCTCCTCGGCGGGGGTGCGCGGGGCGATGTGCCCGGGCCGTTCGGGCTCCGCGTCCGGCGCCGGGGCGGGCAGGGCGGCCCGGTCGGTCTTGCCGTTCTCGGTGAGCGGGAAGCGGTCGAGCGCCACGAACGCCGACGGCACCATGGCGGCCGGCAGGGAGCGGGCGGCCAGCGCCCGCAGCTCGGCGGCGGCGGGCGGTTCGGCGCCGGGGACCGTGAGCAGATGGGCGACCAGGCGCGGCAGCCCCGGCTCGTCCTCGCGTACGGTCACCACGGCGTCCAGCACGCCCGGATGGCGCACCAGCACCGCCTCGACCTCGCCCGCCTCGATGCGGTGGCCGCGCAGCTTCAGCTGGTGGTCGGTGCGGCCCAGGTAGTGCAGTTCGCCGCCGGTGTCGCGGCGCACCAGGTCGCCGGTGCGGTACATCCGGGTGCCGGGCGGTCCGAACGGGTCGGCCAGGAACCGGGCGGCGGTCAGGCCGGGGCGGCCGAGGTAGCCGCGGGCCAGCGCGGGGCCGCTCAGCCACAGTTCGCCGGCGACGCCGTCGGGGACCGGCCGCAGCCGGGCGTCGAGGACGTAGGCGCCGGTGGCGGGCAGCGGGCGGCCGATGGGCGGGGCGGCGCCGTCCGCCTCCAGCGGTGCGGACCAGGTGGCGACGACGGTGGCCTCGGTGGGGCCGTAGGAGTTGACCATGCGGTGGTGCGGGGCCCAGCGGGCGACGAGTTCCGCGCCGCACGCGTCGGCGCCGACGATCAGCGTCTTCAGCTCGGGCAGGGTGCCGGGGGTGTCGGCCGGCAGGGTGGCGAGCGCGGCCGGCGGGAGCAGGGTGTGCGTGATGCGCTCGGCCCGCAGCACGCCGGCGAGTTCGGCGCCGAGCAGCGGCCCCGGCCGGGGTACGACGAGCCGGGCGCCGTGCGGCAGGGACATGCACAGCTCCAGCACGGAGGCGTCGAAGCTGGGCGTGGCGAAGGCCAGCACCCGGTCACCGCGGGCGACGCCGTAGTGGGCGGCCTCGGCGGCGGAGAACGCGGCGAGTCCGCGGTGGGTGACGACGACGCCCTTGGGGGTGCCGGTGGAGCCGGAGGTGTAGATGACGTAGGCCGGGTCGTCCGGGTCGACCGGGCGCCCGCGGTCGGTGTCGGTGGGCCGGTGCGCGGGCGTGCCGTCCGGCGGGGCGGCGAGCAGACCGGCGACCTCCTTGGCGTCGAGGGTGAGGGCGGGGGCCGCGTCGCGCAGCATCAGGGCGATCCGCTCCTCGGGATAGGCGGGGTCGACGGGCAGGAACGCGGCGCCCGCCTTCGCCACGGCGAGCTGGGCCAGGACCATGTCGGCGGAGCGGGGCAGCAGCAGCGCGACGAGGTCGCCGGGTCCGGCGCCCCGGGCGATGAGCCGGTGCGCGAGCCGGTTGGCCCGCTCCTCGGCCTCCGCGAACGTGAGCAGCTCGCCGGGCGCGTCCAGCGCGGGGGCGGTCGGGCAGCGGTCTACGGCGGCCTCGACCAGGGCGGCCAGAGGGGTCGCGGGCACCGGGGCGAGTGCGGGCCGGGCCGGGCCGCGCAGCAGCCGGTCCCGCTGCTCGGGCGGCAGTACGTCGAGGTCGTCGAGGCGGGCGGTGCCGTCGGCGGCGGCCAGGGCGTGCAGGGTGTGCAGCAGCTGTGCGGCCAGGGACTCGGCGGTGGCGGCGTCGAAGTGGCGCGGATCGTGGCCGAGTTCGACGGCGAGCCGGTCGCCGGGCGAGACGACCACGGTGAGCGGGTAGTTGGTGGCCTCCCTGGCGTCCAGGTCCCGCAGGGCGAGCCCGTGCGCCCCCGCGGTCGCGTCGCCGACCGGATAGTTCTCGAAGACCACCAGGCTGTCGAAGAGCGGTGTGCCGGGCGGCAGTTGGCTGAGGGCGTGCAGCGCGGTGAGGGGCAGGTGGTCGTGCCTGCGGTCCTCGGCGCGGTCCTCCTGCAGCTCGCGCAGCCAGTCGGCGCAGCGGGCCGTGCCGTCCACGCGGATCCGGGCGGGCAGTGTGGTGATGAACAGGCCGGTGATGGTGTCGGCGCCGGGCAGCTCGGCGGGCCGCCCGGAGACGGTGGTGCCGAAGCAGACCTCGCGCTCCCCGCTCCACCGGGCCAGCAGCAGTGCCCAGGCGCCCTGGACCAGGGTGTTGAGGGTGAGGCGGTGGCGGCGGGCGAACTCCTGGAGCCGGTGCGTCTGCTCGGTGTCGAGCCGCCGGGACAGCCAGGTGCCGGAGCGGGCCGTGTCGCCGGGGGCGGGCCGCCGGTCGTAGGGCAGCGGGGTCGGGGTGCCGAGGCCGGCCAGGACACCGCGCCAGTGCCGCTCCGCCTGCCCGGTGCCGCGGGCGGCGAGCCAGGCCGCGTAGTCGGCGAACGGCCGGCGTTCGGGCAGCACGGGCCGCTCGCCGCGGGCGAGGGCGGCGTGCGCGGCCAGGACGTCGGACAGCACGTGGAAGACGCTCCAGCCGTCCAGCAGGACGTGGTGGAAGGTCCACACCGTGCGGACGGCGTCCGGGCCGAGCCGGACCAGGGCGAGCCGCATGAGCGGGGCGCGGTCGAGGGCGACGCCCCGGGCCCGCTCGGCGGCGAGCAGCCGCTCCAGCTCCGCCGGGTGCCGGTCCGCCGGGATCCCGGTCCAGTCGTGCTCGGTGACCGGCAGGGTGACCTGCCGGTGGACGGTCTGGAGCGGGACGGGGACGCCGCGCAGGGCGACGGAGGTGCGCAGCACGGGGGTGCGGTCGACGACCTGCCGCCAGGCGTCGGCCGCCGTCCGCAGGTCGTGCGCGCCGTCCGTCACGAAGGTGATCTGCTCGACGTACAGGCCGTGTTCGGCCTCGTCCAGGGCGTGCATGACCATGCCGGTCTGGGTGGGGGTGAGCGGGTACACGTCGGTCACGTCCGCCCCGGTGCCGACGAGCCGGTCGACGGCCCGCTGGTCCAGGGGCGCGAGCGGGAAGTCGGACGGGGTGCGGCCGCCGGCGCCGGGTTCGGCGCAGTGCCGGACGATCGCGCGGAGTTCCTCGGTCAGCTCGGCCGCGAGCCGGGCGACGGTCTCGCGCCGGTGCACCTCGCGGGAGTACGACCAGGTGAACTCGAGGCGGCCGGCGGCGACCCGGCCGAGGACGTCGAGGAGGTAGGGCCGGCCGGCGGTGCGGTCGATGCCGCCGGCGAGCCCGGCGTGCGGCGCGAGCAGCAGCCCGCCCGGGGCGGGGGTCCAGTCCTGCCGGCCCAGGTAGTTGAAGCAGACCGGCGGCAGCTCCGGCAGGCCGGGGCCGGCCGTGGGGTGCAGGAAGCGCAGGGCGCCGTAGCCGAGTCCGCCGTGCGGTACGGCCCGCAGGTTCTCCTTGACGGACTTCAGCGCGGTGCCGGTGCCGGCGTCCCGGGGCACGTCGAGGGCGACCGGGTACACGGTGGTGAACCAGCCCGCGGTCCGGGCGAGGTCGGTGTCCTCGAACAGTTCCTCGCGGCCGTGGCCCTCCAGGGTCACCGCCACCCGGTCCCGGCCGGTCCAGCGGGCCAGGACCCGGCCGAGGGCGCACAGCAGCACGTCGTTGACGCGGGTGCGGTACGCCTCCGGCACGTCCTGGAGCAGGCGGCGCGTGTCCTCGGCGTCGAGTGCGGCGGTCAGGCTCTCCTCGTCGGCGACGGTGTTCGCGCCGCCGGGGAGGTCGGCGGGCAGGGCGGGGCCGGAGTCGAGGCCCTGCCAGTGGGCGAGTTCGCCGTCGAAGCCGCCGGCCTCGGTGTGCGCGGCGAGCCGCCGGGCCCAGTCCCGGAACGAGGTGGTCTTGGCGCCGAGTGCGGGGCGTCCGCCGTCGCGCAGGGCGCGGTAGGCGGAGTCCAGGTCGGTGAGGAGCACCTGCCAGGAGACGGCGTCCACGACCAGATGGTGGGCGGCCAGCAGCAGGACCGGCCGCCCGCCGCCGCCCGGCCGGCACAGCGCGGCCCGCAGCAGCGGCCCGGTGGCCAGGTCGAAGCCGGCGGCGAGGGCGGCGGCGACCTCGGCGGGCTCCGTGCCGTCGTGCGTCTCCAGGTGGGGTGCGCGGTCGCCGGGCGCGGTGCCGTACTGCCGCCATCGCCCGTCCCCGGCCCGCTCGAACCGCGTCCGCAGCGCGTCGTGGTGCTCCAGCACGGCGGCCAGGGCGTCCCGCAGCACCGTCTCGTCGGGGTCCGTGGCCAGTTCGAAGGAGACGGTCTGGCTGAAGTGGGCGGGATCGCCCGCGAGGGTGTCGAGGAGCCAGTGCTGTACGGGGGTGAGAGGGGCCTCGCCGGTCACCGGGCCCTGCTCGGCGGCGACGGCGGCGTTCGGCAGCCGCTCGGCGGCGGCGGCGAGTTCGGCGAGGGTCTGGTGGGTGAACAGGTGGCGGGGGGTCAGGGCGAGGCCGGCCCGGCGGGCGGCCGTGACGATCTGGATGCCGAGGATGGAGTCGCCGCCGAGGGTGAAGTAGTTGTCGTCGGCGCCGACTTCGGGCACGCCGAGCACCTCGGCCCAGATGCCCGCGAGGGTGCGCTCCGCATCGGTGCGCGGCGCCCGGCCGGAACCGGCGGCGGCCGGTGCGCCCCAGTCGGGCAGGGGCAGCGCCCGCCGGTCGAGCTTGCCGGTGGCACCGAGCGGAAGCCGCTCCAGGGGAACGACGAGGGCGGGCACCAGATGGTCGGGGAGGCTTGCGGCGAGGAAGGCACGCAGCTCGGCGGGGTCGGGCAGGGCGGCGAGGGCCGGCGCACCGGCCTCGCGGGGCACCGGGGAACCGGAGTGGTCGCCGGCGTCCCGGGCGCCCGTCGCGCCGGGCGCCGCCGTGCCGGCCGGACGCGGGGCGCCGGCGGTCTCACCGGGCGTGCGGCCGTCGCCGGAGGGGTCCGGCGCACCCGCCGCCCGCGGCACCACGTATCCGACGAGGCGGCGGTGCCCGGCGTGTTCCACCACCCGGGCCGCTGCCGCGGCCACCGCCGGGTGGCGGGCCAGCGCGGCCTCGACCTCGCCGAGTTCGATGCGGAAGCCGCGCACCTTCACCTGGTCGTCGCCGCGGCCGAGGTAGACCAGGTCGCCGTCGGCCGTCCAGCGGACCCGGTCGCCGGTGCGGTACATCCGGCTGCCGGGCGCCCCGAACGGGTCGGGCAGGAAGCGGCTCGCGGTCAGGCCGGGCCGGCGCAGATAGCCGCGGGCGACGCCGGTTCCGGCGAGGAACAGCTCGCCGGGCACGCCGACGGGCACCGGGCGCATCCGCTCGTCCAGGACGTGGGCGCGGGCACCGCCGAGCGGGCGGCCGATCGGCGGGTCGCGGTCGGGGTCGGCCGGGTCGCAGGTGAAGCCGGTGGCGTAGACGGTGGCCTCGGTGGGGCCGTAGATGTTGCGCACCTCGCTGCCGGGGACGGCCTCGCGGACCCGGCGCACGGTCCGGGCGGGCAGCCCCTCGCCCGCGAGGACGACGGTGTCCGCGGTGATCCGGACGGCGTCCTCGGCGAGCAGCCGGTCCAGGGCCGAGGGCACCGCGCTGAGCAGTCCGGCCCGCCAGGGCCCGGGGCGCTCGGCGAGGGCCAGCAGGTCGCGGACGATCTCCACACAGCCGCCGGACAGCAGCGGGGAGAAGATCTCGAAGACCGACACGTCGAAGTTGAGCGAGGTGGAGGCCACCACATGGGCCAGGCCCCGGCCGGTGAACTCGGCCGCCGCCCAGTCGGTCAGGGCCAGCACGGACGCGTGGCTGACGACCACGCCCTTGGGGCGTCCGGTCGAGCCGGAGGTGTGGATGACGTAGGCGGGGTGGGCCGGCAGCAGGGGGCCGCGCCGCTCGCCGTCGCCGACGGGGGTGTCCGGGAGGCCGGCGCCCGGGTCCTCGTCCAGCAGGATGCGGGCGAAGGGGCCCTCGGGGAGCCGGTCCGCGGTCCGCGCGGCCGTGATCACCGCATCGGGCCGTACGTCCTCGAAGAGGAACGCGACGCGCTCGGCCGGGTACTGGGGGTCGACCGGCAGATAGCCGGCGCCGCTCTTCAGGACCGCGAGCAGCGCCACGACCAGGTCGGCGGTGCGGGGCAGGCACAGCGCGACGAAACGCTCGGGTCCGGCGCCGGCGGCGATGAGCCGCCGGGCCAGCATGCTGGAGCGGGCGTCGAGTTCGCGGTAGGTCAGGCAGGTGTCGGCGCAGCGGACGGCCGGCGCGTCCGGGGTGCGCCGCGCCTGCCGCCGGAACGCCTCGGGCAGGGTGTCGTGCGGGGCCTCGGCCGCCGGGCCGCCGAACCGGTCCACCAGGGCGCGTCCCTCGGCCGCCGTCAGCAGCGGCAGATCCGCCAGCCGGCGGTCGGGGTCGGCCGCCATGCCGGTCAGCAGGGCGCGCAGACTCTCGCCGAGCGCCTCCACCGTCGAGGCGTCGAAGGCGTCGGGGTCGTAGTCCAGGTTCACGGCCAGGGTGTCGCCGGGCGCGACGACCACGCTGAGCGGGTAGTTCGTCGGCTCCAGGTCCCGCTCCTGCTCCATGGCGAGGCCGTGCCGGGCCACCGCGCCCTCGTCGAACGGGTAGTTCTCGAAGACCACGAGGGAGTCGAACAGGCCGGTGCCGCCGGGCACCTCGCTCCACGACTGGACCTGGGCGAGCGAGACGAAGTCGTGGCGCCTTGCCTCCGACTGGGCGGCCTGCAGCTCGCGCAGCCACTCCGGCAGCGGGCGCCCCCCGTCGACGCGGACCCGGGTGGGCAGGGTGTTGATGAACAGGCCGACCATCGAGGTGACGCCGGGCAGTTCGGCGGGCCGGCCGGAGACGGTCGTACCGAACACGATGTCGTCGCCGCCGCCGTAGCGGGACAGCAGCAGCGCCCAGGCGCCCTGGAGGACGGTGTTGAGGGTCAGTCCGTGCCGCTGGGCGGTCTCGCGCAGCCGCGCCGAGACGTCCGGACCAAGGGTCATCCGCACCGATCCGGAGGAGGAGGCGCGGTGGGCCTCGGCGGGCCGCCGGTCGCGCGGCAGTTCGGTGGGGGCCTGGAAGCCGGCGAGGGCGGTGCGCCAGAATCGCTCGGCGCCGCCGGTGTCCCGCCCGGCCAGCCAGCGCAGATGGTCGGCGAAGGGCCTGCGCTCGGGCAGCAGCGGCCGGCGCCCGGTGGTCAGCGCCGCGTACCGCTCGCACACCTCGTCGAAGACCTGGGCCGCGCTCCAGCCGTCCAGCAGGACGTGGTGGAAGGTCCACACCAGGCGGACCCGGTCGGGGGCCGTCCGGATCAGGGCCAGCCGCATCAGGGGGGCGGTGCCGAGGTCGATGCCCGACTGCCGGTCGGCGTCGAGCAGCCGTTCCAGTTCCCGCGCCCGGCGGTCGGCGGGCCAGGCGGTCCAGTCGTGGTGGGCGACCGGCACCGTGGCCCGGTGCCTGACCAGCTGGAGCGGCTCCGGGGTCTCCTGCCACACCAGGCGGGTGCGCAGCACCGGGTTGGCGTCCGCCGTGTGCTGCCAGGCCGTGGCGAGCGCGTGCGGGTCGGTGACGCCGGACAGGGTCAGCTGCACCTGGTTGACGTAGGTGCGGCCGCCGGGGTCGAGCAGGCTGTGGAAGAGCATGCCCGCCTGCATCGGGGTGAGCGGGTAGAGGTCGGCGACGTCCCGGCCGTCCCCGGCGATCCGGTCCACGGCGGCCTGGTCGAGGCGGGCCAGCGGGAAGTCCGAGGGGGTGCGGCCGCCCGCGTCCGGCAGGGCGCAGTGCGCGACCAGGCCGTCCAGGGCCCGCAGCATGCCCTCGGCGAGCGCGCCGACGGTCTCCTCGCGGTGCCGGCCGGCGCTGTAGTACCAGGTGATCTCCAGGCGGTCGTCCTCGACCCGGGCCACGACGTCCAGCAGGTGCGGCCGTTCGGTGCCGGGTGCCTCCGCGCCGCCCAGGCCGCCGGGGACGGCCCCGATCAGGGCGCCGCCGTCGGCGGACCAGTCGAAGCGGCCCAGGTAGTTGAAGCTGATGCCGGGCGCGGGCGCGTCGGTGAGCCGCGGCTCGCGGACGAGGTGGCGCAGGACGCCGTAGCCGAGTCCCCGGTCGGGTACGGCCCGCAGCTGTTCCTTCACCGACTTCAGGGCGGTGCCCCAGTCGCCCGCCGGGACGGTCAGGGCGACCGGGAAGAGCGAGGTGAACCAGCCGACCGTGCGGGACAGGTCGACGTCGTCGAAGAGCTGGTCCTCGCGGCCGTGCCCCTCCAGGCCGACGGCGACGGTGTCGCGTCCGGTCCAGTCGGCGAGGACCCGGCCCAGCGCGGTGAGCAGGACGTCGTCGATGCGGGTGCGGTAGACCCCGGGGACGCGGCGCAGCAGGTCGTCGGTGCGGGCGCGGTCCAGCCGGACGGTCACCTCGCGGACGTCGGCCGTGGTGTTGCCGCCGGTGCGGTCCACGGGCAGCGGGTCGGCGCAGTGCCGGGCGGTCCGCTCCCAGTGGGCGAGCTGTCCGGTGCGGTCGTCGGTGCCCGTGTGCGCGCGCAGCCGGCGGGCCCACTCCGCCACCGAGGTGGTGCGGGCGGGCAGCCGTACGGGCTCTTGGGCGGCGGCCTGCCGGTAGGCGGTCTCCAGGTCCTCCAGCAGGATCCGCCAGGACACGCCGTCGACCACCAGGTGGTGGGCGATCAGCAGCAGCCGGGCGGGCCGGCCGCCGTCGGCGCCGAACAGCCGGGCGGTGAACAGCGGTCCTGTCTCCAGCCGGAGTCCGGCGTGCGCGGCCCGGGTGACGCTCTCCTCGTCGGCCCGCTCGTGGACCCGGAGGAGTCCGTCGGGTATCGGGCTGTCGGCGGCGGCTATGTCCTGCCGCCACCCGCCGTCGCCGTCGAGGGCGAACCGGGCGCGCAGGGCGTCGTGGTGCGTCCACAGCGCGGCGAGGGCCCGGCGCAGCGCGTCGGGGTCGACGGCGCCGGCCGCGTCGATGACGACGGACTGGTTGAAGAACGCGGGGTCCGCCGGGCCGGGGTCAAGGAACCAGTGCTGGATCGGGGTGAGGCCGGCGGCGCCGCTGACCGGTCCGGTACCGGCGACGGCGGGCGCGGCACCGCCGGTGGCGGCGGCCAGCTCGGCCACGGTGGGGTGCCGGAAGAGATCGCGCGGGGTGAGGGCGAGTCCGGCGGTCCGGGCCCGGGAGACGACCTGGATGCTGAGGATGGAGTCGCCGCCCAGCATGAAGAAGTTGTCGTCCACGCCGATCCGGTCCACGCCGAGCAGCTCGGCCCAGATCCCGGTGAGGACCCGCTCGGTCTCGGTGCGCGGGGCACGGTGGGCCCGCTCGCCGCCCGCGCTCCAGTCGGGGGCGGGCAGCCGGCGCCGGTCGACCTTGCCGTTGGCCGTCAGCGGCAGCTCCGGCACGGTGACGAACGCGGCGGGCAGCATGTAGTCGGGCAGTCCGGCCGCCAGGTGGGCGCGCAGCTCGGCGGGGTCCGGCATCGCGGCGCCGGCCGCCGGTACGAGGTGGGCGGCCAGCCGCTTGCGTCCGGCGTCCTCGTACAGGGAGACGACGGCTTCGGCGAGGGCGGGGTGGGCGGTGAGCCGGGCCTCGATCTCGGCGGGTTCGACGCGGAAGCCGCGGATCTTGATCTGGTCGTCCGCGCGGCCGACGAAGTGCAGTTCGCCGTCGGCGCTCCAGCGCACGATGTCCCCGGTGCGGTACATGCGGGTGCCGGGCGGGCCGTAGGGGTCGGCGAGGTAGCGGGCGGCGGTCGCCCCGGGCCGTCCCGCGTACCCGCGGGCCAGGCCGGCGCCCGCGAGGTACAGCTCGCCGGGGATGCCCGGTGGCTGGGGCTGGAGGGCGGCGTCCAGGACATAGCAGCGCGTGTTGTCGAGCGGGCGGCCGATGGGCAGCACGGCGGGCAGCGGGTCGCCGGGCCTGAAGACGCGGCGGGTGGCGAAGGTGGTGGTCTCGGTGGGGCCGTAGCCGTCCACGACGGTCAGCCCGGGGCAGGCGTCCAGCACCCGGCGCACGACCGCGCCCGGTACGGCCTCGCCGCCCGTCCACACCTCGCGGGCGCCGCGCAGGCAGCCGGGGTCCTCCTGGGCCAGCAGCCGGAACAGGCCGGCGGTCAGCCACAGGCAGCTCACCCGTTGCTCGGTGACGGCGCGGCGGACCTGGGCGGCGTCCAGGTCGGCGGCCGGGGCGAGCACGGCGGTGCCGCCGCGCAGCAGCGGCACCCACACCTCGTAGGTGGCGGCGTCGAAGGCGTGCGGCGAGTGCACGAGGACCCGGTCGTGCCCGGTGAAGGCCCGGTCGAGGGCGAGTGCCGCGACGTCCCGCTGGCGCACCGCGACCCCCTTGGGGGTGCCGGTGGAGCCCGAGGTGAACATCAGGTACTGGACGTTGTCGGGGTGCACGGCCGCGACGGGTGCCGCGTCGCCGGTGCCGGGGGTGCCGTCGACGCGCACGACGCCGTCGCCGGGCAGCACCTCGCGGGCCGTGTCCGCCCAGGCGGCGTCGGTGAGCAGCAGGCCGGCGCCGGCCTCGGCGAGCATCCGGCGCAGCCGGCCGGCCGGCGCCCTGCCGTCCAGCGGCACGTACACGCCGCCGGTGCGGACGAGGGCCAGCTGGGTGACGATCAGCTCGGCGGACCGGTCCATCAGCACCCCGACCGGGTGTTCCGGACGGACGCCGAGCGCGGCGAGCCGGGCCGCCGACCGTGCGGCACGGGAGTCGAGTTCGCGGTAGGTGATCCGCTCGTCCCCGGCCTCCAGGGCCACCGCGTCGGGGGTGCGGCGCACCTGTGCGGCGAAGAGGGCGGCGACGGTGGTGTCGGGGAGGCCGGTCGCGGTGTCGTTCCAGGCGTGCAGCACCTGGTCGCGGCGGTCCGGGGCGAGCAGCGGGAGCCGGGCGGGCGGGCGCTGGGCGCCGTGCCTCATACCGGCGAGCAGGACGGTCAGGTACTCGGCCATGCGCTCGACGGTTGCGGCGTCGAACAGCTCGGGGTCGTAGCCGAGGCGCAGGGCCAGCTCGGGGCCCGGGTAGGCGGTCAGGCTCAGCGGGTAGTTGGTGGTCTCGATGCCTTCGAGGCCGCTCAGCCGCAGTCCGTGGGCGGCGGCCAGGTCGTCGTCCACCGGGTAGTTCTCGAAGACGACGATGCTGTCGAACAGGCCGACCCGCTCGGGGAGTCCGGCGAACGTCCTGATCCGGGTCAGCGGCAGCTGGTCGAAGCGCCGGTCCTCGCTCTGGTCCTGCTGGAGCGCGCGCAGCCAGTCCAGGAGGGTTCCGTGGTCCGGGACGGTGACCCGGGTGGGCAGGGTGGTGATGAACAGGCCGGTCATGGCCTCGGCGCCGGGCAGCTCGGGCGGCCGGCCGGAGACGGTGGTGCCGAAGACCACCTCGTCCCGGCCCGCCTGCCGGCCCAGCAGCAGCGCCCAGGCGCCCTGCACCATGGTGTTGAGGGTCAGGCCGGAGGTCCGCGCGAGTTCTTCCAGGGCCCGGGAGGCGGCGGCGGGCAGGCTGACCCGGACCGCGTGGGTGGACTCGGCGCGGTGGGCCTCGCGCGGTTCCCGGTCGTACGGCAGCGCGGTGGCCTCGGCCAGGCCGGACAGGCGGCGCTGCCAGTGCCGTTCGGCCGCCGCGGTGTCGCGCTGCCGCAGCCAGGCCACGTAGTCGCGGTGCGGCGGGCGGTGCGGGAGGGCGTCCGGGGCGGTGCCGGCGTGCAGGGCGAAGACGTCCGAGAGCACCTGGAACAGGCTCCAGCCGTCCAGGAGCAGATGGTGGAAGGACCACACCACGCGCACCGCGGTGCTGGAGACCCGGGCGAGGAGCAGACGCTGGAGCGGGGCCCGGCCGAGGTCGATGCCCTCCGCGCGGTCGCGGGACAGCACCTCGTCCAGCCGGGCGCGGCGCTCCTCGTCCGTCAGCCGGCGCCAGTCCAGGTGGGTGACCGGGACGGCCGCGTGCCGACGGACCACGAGCAGCGGCTCGGGCACGTCCTGCCAGACGACCCCGCCGCGCAGCACCTCCGTGCGGTCGGTCACCCGCTGCCAGGCGGCGGCGAGGGCCCGCGGCTCGGGCACGCCGTCCAGGACGAACGTCAGCTGCTGGAAGTAGACGCCGCGGTCGTCCTGGGACAGGCCGTGGAAGAGCATGCCGGCCTGGGTGGGGGTGAGCGGCAGGACGTCGGCCACCGCCGCCGGGTCGGCGCCGGTGATCCGGTCGACGGCGGCCTGGTCGAGCCGGGTCAGCGGGAAGTCGGACGGGGTGCGTCCGGCGGCTCCCGGCCCGAGGGCGTGCCGGGCCAGGTCGGCGAGCGCGTCGGCGAAGCGCCCGGCCAGGTCCCGGGCGGTGTCCTCGCGGTACCGCAGGGCCGAGTAGAACCAGGTGAACTCCAGTGTGTCTCCGACGAGTTGCCCGACGACCTCCAGGGCGTGCGGGCGCTCGGCCGCCGGGTCGGTGTCCAGCTCCAGCGGCCTTACGGTGCCCCGGTACAGGCCGTCGGGACGCTCCGCGAGCCCCATCCGGCCCAGGTAGTTGAAGCTGACCTGCGCGTCCGGGGTCTGCGGTGCGGCTCCGGGGCCGGCCAGGTGGCGCAGCGCGTCATGGCCGAGGCCGTGCCGGGGTACGGCGCGCAGCTGTTCCTTGACCCGCTTCAGCACGGTGTCCCAGCCGGCGTCCTCGGGGACGGCGAGCGCGACGGGGTAGCGGGTGGTGAACCAGCCGACCGTGCGGCTGATGTCCAGCTCGGGGAAGAGTTCCTCGCGGCCGTGCCCCTCGACGTCGACCACCACCCGGTCCCGTCCGCTCCAGGCGCACAGGGCCCGGCCGAGGGCGCTGAGCAGGACGTCGTTGGCCTGCGTGCGGTAGGTGTCGGGCAGGGTGCGCAGCAGGGCGGCGGTGTCCGACGCGCTCAGCCGCACGGTGACCGCGCGCTGCGCGGCATAGGTGTCGGCGCCGCCGGACAGGTCGGCGGGGAGGGCGGGTTCGGGGCCGGGCACGGCCCGCGCCCAGTACCCGCGCTCGTCGTCGAAGCCGCCGTCCGCCGCGTGGGCGGCCAGCCGGCGTGCCCACTCCCGCAGCGGCGAGGACTTCGCGGGCAGTGCCGCGGCGCCGTCGGCGCCGGTGCGGCGGGCCCGGTAGGCGCGGTCCAGGTCCTCCAGCAGCACCCGCCAGGACACGCCGTCGACCACCAGGTGGTGGAGGGCGAGGTGCAGGACGGGCGGCCGGTCCGCTCCGGGGGTGTGCAGGACGGCCCGCAGCAGCGGGCCCCGGGCGAGGTCGAAGGGGCCGAAGTGCGGGGTGTCCCGGTCGGGTCCGGTGTGGCGGGCCAGGCGGACGCGGGGCGCGTGTTCGTCGATGTGCCAGCCGGTCGCCCCCTCGGCGCCGCCGCCGGCGACGAACCGGGAGCGCAGGGCGTCGTGGTGGGCGACGAGGTCGTTGAGCGCGTCCTCCAGCGCCGCCTGGTCCAGGTCGTCGGGCAGCCGGACGGACAGCGCCTGGGCGTAGTGGCCGGCGCGCTCGGCGGCGGTGTCGAACAGCCAGTGCTGGATGGGGGTGAGGGGGGCCGGACCGGTCGCCGTCCGCGCCGCCGGGGCGGGCTCGCGGGGGCCCGTCGCGGCGTCGGCGCAGCGGGCGAGGGCGGCGATCGTCTGATGCCGGTAGACGTCCCGGGAGGTGAGCGGCAGCCCCTCCTGCCGGGCGCGGGCCACCACCTGGATGCTCAGGATCGAGTCGCCGCCGAGTTCGAAGAAGTTGTCGTCGACGCCGATCCGCTCCATGCGCAGCACTTCGGCCCAGATCGCGGCGAGCGCGCGCTCGGTGGGCGTGCGGGGCGCGACGTGCCGTACCGCGCGCACGACCGGGCCCGGGTCGGGCAGCCGGCCGCGGTCGACCTTGCCGTTCGGGCTGAGCGGCAGAGCGTCCAGCACGACGACGGCCGACGGCACCATGTAGTCGGGCAGCGTACGGCCGAGTTCCCGGCGGACGCCCTCGGGTTCCGCCCGCTCCCCGGCGGCGGGGACGACATAGCCGACCAAGCGGCGGTGCCCGTCGCCGTCGGTGGCGGTGGCGGCCGCCGCCTCGGCCACGCCCGCGCAGCCGCGCAGCGCCTCCTCCACCTCGCCCAGTTCGATGCGGAAGCCGCGCACCTTGACCTGCTGGTCGATCCGGCCCACGTACTCCAGCTCGCCGTCCGCGCGGCGGCGCACCAGGTCACCGGTGCGGTACATGCGCTCCCCCGGCCCGCCGAACGGGTCGGCGACGAACCGGGCGGCCGTCAGTCCGGAACGGTT
This sequence comes from Streptomyces sp. NPDC015171, assembly GCF_043079545.1. NCBI lineage: Bacteria > Bacillati > Actinomycetota > Actinomycetes > Kitasatosporales > Streptomycetaceae > Streptomyces > Streptomyces sp. NPDC015171. The sequence continues at coordinate 310,873 of NZ_JBIBUO010000003.1, read as the reverse complement.
CAGATAGCCGCGGGCCAGACCGCCGCCGCCGAGGTACAGCTCGCCGATGACCCCGATGGGCTGGGGGCGCAGGGAGCGGTCCAGGACATAGGCCCGGGTGTGCGCCACCGGCCCGCCGATGGGCGGGGCCTGCTCCGGCAGTCCGCCGTCGGCGGCGAACCAGGCGGTGGCGTACACGGTGGCCTCGGTGGGGCCGTAGATGTTGGCGATCCGGCTCTCGGGCATGGCGGCGCGCAGCTCGTGCACGGTCTGGGCGGGCAGGGCCTCGCCGGCCAGCACGACGGTGTCCGCGGTCACGGGCGCGCTGCCGCCCGCGAGCAGCCGGGAGACGACGGAGGGCACCCCGCTGAGCAGTCCGGCCCGCCGCGGTCCGCTGCCGTCGGCGAGGGCCGGCAGGTCGGCGACCACCTCGACGGTGCCGCCGACGGTGAGGGGGCAGAGCAGTTCGAAGACCGACACGTCGAAGTTGAGGGAGGTGGAGGCGATCACATGGGCGAGGCCCTCGGCGCCGAACCGCTCCCCCGCCCAGGCGGCCAGCGCGGCGACACTGCGGTGGGTGACCACGACGCCCTTGGGGCGGCCGGTGGAGCCGGAGGTGTAGATGACGTAGGCCGGGTGGTCGGGCAGCAGGGGCCGGAGCCGGTCGGCGTCGGTCAGGTCCGCCTCGGACCCGTCCGGGTCGGCGGGGCCGGCGCCGGTCGCGTCCAGGTCGCCGGGGCCCGGCCCGGCGCAGTCCTCCAGGAGCAGCGGTGCGCAGTCCGCCGGCAGGGCCGCCGCGGTCTCCCGGGTGGCGATCACCAGGGCGGGCCGGGCGTCGGCGAGCATGAGGCGCACGCGCTCGGCCGGATAGCCGGGGTCGACGGGGAGGTAGCCCGCTCCCGAGGTGAGCACCGCGCACAGCACGGGCAGCAGGTCGGCGGTGCGCGGCAGGCAGAGGGCGACCAGGGTCTCCGGGCCCGCGCCGCGTGCGACGAGCAGCCGGGCCAGCCGGTTGGCACGCCGGGCGACCTCGGCGTAGTCCAGCCGGACCGGGCCGCAGATCACGGCCGTACGGTCGGGGGTCCGCGACACCTGGGCGCTCAGCAGGGCGGGCAGTGTGGCGGGCCCGGTGTCCACGGCGGTGCGGACGGGCGGGTTCCAGGTGTCGACCAGGGTGCGCTGTTCGGCGGCCGAGAGCATGGGCAGTTCGGCCAGGGTGCGGCCGGGGCCGTCCGCCATGCCCTCCAGCAGGCGGTGCAGATGCGCGGTCAGGCGGGCCACGGTCGCGGCCTGGAACAGGTCCGTGTTGAACTCGGCGGTGAGCACGCAGCCGCCGTCCGGGTCCGGGGCGAACTCCAGGACCAGGTCGAAGCGGGCGGCGGGGCGGGGCAGCGGGTGCTCCGCGAAGCGCAGCCCGCCGGAGAGCGGCGGCGCGGCGAACGCGGTCTGCTGCACCACGAGCGCCTGCACCAGCGGGGTGCGGCTGGGGTCGCGGGGCGGGGCCAGTTCCTCCACCACCCGGTCGAAGGGCACCCCGTCGTGGGCGAAGGCGTCCAGCACGGTGGTGCGGGTGCTCTCCACGAACCGGTCCACGGTCGCCCGCTCGTCCACCTCGCCCCGCAGCACCACCGTGTTGGCGAAGAAGCCCGGCACGTCCTCCAGGTCCCGCCGGCCGCGTCCGGTGGTGACGGTGCCGAACGCGATGTCGCGCTGCCCCGAGTAGCGGGAGAACAGCAGTGCGCAGGCGCCGGCGAGCACGGTGAACAGCGTGGTGCCGCGCCCCGCCGCCAACTGCCGCAGCCGGTCCGTCAGTTCCGCGGGCAGCGGGTGCCGGTGGGCCGCTCCCGCGGTCGTGCGCACGGCCGGGCGCGGCCGGTCGAGGGGCAGCTCCAGGTGTTGCAGGCCCGTCAGATGCCGCTTCCAGTAGGCGAGGTCGGCGGTGTCCGTGCCGGCGGCCCGCTGCCGCCGCTCCCACACCGCGAAGTCCGGGTACTGCACGGCGGGTCGCGGGAGGCCGTCGGGCTCGCCGGTGGCCTCCGCGCGGTAGAGGGCGGCGAGTTCGCGGGTGAGGATGCCCACCGACCAGCCGTCGGTGACGATGTGGTGCTGGGCCAGGAGCAGCAGATGGTCCTCGGCGCCGAGCCGGACGAGCAGGGCCCGGGTGAGCGGGCCGGCCGCGAGGTCGAAGGGGCGGCTCAGTTCCTCGGTGAGCAGCGCCTCGGCGGCCTCGTCGCGGCGCGCGTCGGGTACGCCGGTGAGGTCCTCGGTGCGTAACGGCAGGTGGGGTTCCGGCGCGACACGCTGGACACCTTGTCCGTCCGCCGCGGTGAACGTGGTGCGCAGGGAGGCGTGCCGGGCCGCGAGCCGGTGCAGGGAGCGGTGCAGCGCGTCCGGGTCGAGGACGCCGCGCAGCCGCAGGGACACGCCGGTGTTGTACTCGGAGCCGCCCTCGGTGAGGTCGTCGAGGTACCAGAGCCGCTGCTGAGCGCTGGACAGCGGCAGGGTGTCCTCGTGCGGGGCGGGCGGGATCGGCTCCGGCGCCACGGCGGCCAGGGGGTCGCCGAGCAGGGGCGCGAGGGCGGCGACGGTCCGCGCGGTGAACACGTCCCGCACGGTCAGCCGGACGCCCAGCTCGTCCCGGATCCGGGCCAGCACCCGGGCGGCGAGGATCGATTCACCGCCCAGGTCGAAGAAGTCGTCCGTCACCCCGACCCCGTCGGCACCCAGGACGTCCGCCCAGATCGCGGCGAGGGCCCGTTCCTCCGCCGAGCGCGGTGCCACATGTCCCGCGGCCTCGACCGCGCGCTCCGGCGCGGGCAGGGCCCGCCGGTCGATCTTGTGCTGCGGGGTGAGCGGCATCCGGTCCAGCACCACGACGGCGGACGGCACCATATGGGCGGGCAGCACGGCGGCCACGGCCGCCCGCAGTACGGCGGGTTCCAGGACGGCCACCGGCCCGCCGGACGAGGCGGAATCGGCCGGGGCGGCGGAAGCGGACGGGCCGGTGGAGACACCGGGCGAGCCGGCGGAGGTGGCCGTGGTGCCCGGGGCGGCCCCAGGGCCTGCGGAGACGGCGGCGTCGCCGGAGACGGCGAACGGGTCGGCGGAGCCGGCGCCGTCGGCCCCGTCGGAGGAGACCGCACCCAGCGCGCCGGACCCGCCGGAGGCCGAGCGCGGGCCGGCGGACGCGCCGGAGGCCGCATCGCCGGAGACGTCGGACGGGGCGCCAGCGGCAGCGGCAGCCGCGATACCGGAGCCCGCGCCATCGCCCCCGGCGGAAGAGGCCGCGCCCAACTCGCCGGCCCCGCCGGACTCGCCGGACCCGCCGGAGGCCGAACGCGGGTCGGCGGACGCACCGGCGCTCCCGGCCGGCCCGGCGGATATACCGGAACGCGCGACCGGGCCGGCGGATATACCGGTACTCGCGGTCGGGCCCGCGGACGCGGGCCGTCCCGCCGGCGTGACGTACGCGACGAGCCGCCGGTGGCCGGGCTCGTCCTCGCGGACCACGACCACGGCCTCGCCGACACCGCCCGCCCCGCGCAGCGCCGCCTCGATCTCGCCCGGTTCCACGCGGAAGCCGCGGATCTTCACCTGCCGGTCAAGGCGGCCGAGGAACTCCAGCTCGCCGTCGGCACCCTGGCGCACCCGGTCCCCGGTGCGGTACAGGCGGGCGCCCGCCGGGCCGAAGGGGTCGGCGACGAACCGGGCGGCGGTCAGGCCGGGACGGCCCAGGTAGCCGCGGGCCACCGCGTCACCGCCCACGAACAGCTCGCCGTCCGCACCGGGCGGTACGGGGCGCAGCGCGGCGTCGAGGACGTACGCCCGGGTGTGCGGCAGCGCGCCGCCGATCGTCGGGGTGCCCCGTCCGGCGGCGAGCGGCCCGGTCCAGGTGGCGACGATCGTGGTCTCGGTCGGACCATAGGAGTTGATCATGCGGCGGCCGGGTGCCCACCGGTCGACGAGCGCGGCCGGGCAGGCCTCGGCACCCACGATCAGCGTGCGCAGAGTGCGCGCGGTGCCCAGCGCGGGATCGGGCAGGGTGGCCAGTGCGGCGGGCGGGATGAGCGCGTGGGTGATGCGGTGCTCGTCCAGGACCGCGGCAAGTTCGTCGCCCAGCCAGGGGCCGTGCGGCGGTACGACGAGCGTGGCACCGGACAGGACGGAGATGAACAGCTCGAGCACGGAGGCGTCGAAGCTCGGCGAGGAGAACTGGAGCACCCGGTCGCCGGGGCCCACCGCGTACCGTTCGGCGGCGGCCGAGGCGAAGCCGCCGATGCCGCGATGGGTGACGGTGACGCCCTTGGGGGTGCCGGTGGAGCCCGAGGTGTAGATGACGTAGGCCGCGTGATCGGCGTCGGCGTCGGCCTCGGGCGCGGGTCCCTCGGCGTCCCCGGTCTCCAGCAGTTCGGCGACCCGGCGCGGATCGTCGAGGGTGACGGCGGGCGCGGCGTCGGCGAGCATCAGCGCGCGGCGCTCGGCCGGGTAGGCGGGGTCCACGGGCAGGAAGGCGGCGCCCGCCCGGGCGACGGCCAGCTCCGCGGCGATCAGCTCCATGGAGCGCGGCAGGACCAGGGCGACCACCCGGTCGGGTCCCGCTCCCCGCCGCGCCAGGTGAGCCGCCAACCGCTCCGCGCGGTCGGCCAGTTCGCGGTACGTCCAGGTCCGCCGGCCGTCGGTGAGGGCCGGTGCGTCCGGGGTGCGCGCCACCCAGGCGGTGAACAGCTCGCCGAGCACCGGGTGCGCCGGCGCCGCGGCACCCTCCGGCGCACCGGCGGCGGGGCCGGCCTGCGGCAGGGAGGACGCCGGTGCGGGCTTGTCGTGCAGGTCCGTCATGGGTGAAGTCCTTAGGAGAGCGGGACGATGCGGCACGGGCCGCACGAGCGGACACGGGCGGCCCCGGCCTCACCACGGAGGTGGTGCGCTGGATCGGGGCGGCACGCCGGAGAGCGCGTGAGGGGGGTACGGGCTCGGGGGCCGGAGGCCGTGGCGGTGCGGGTGGGCCGGGGCAACGGCCCGGAGCCGGAACGGAACGGACTACAGGCCCGGTCGGCCGGTGGCGCGAGCACCGGGCCAACGGCCGGCCCCCGGGCCCGGTGACCACCACCACCGAGCCCTGCGCGGCGGCGCCCCGTGCTCCCGACGGCCACCGGAACCGGCAGCGGCCTCGGCCCTGGCACCGCTCCGGCACCCAGCCCCCGGCACCTCCGCTCAGCCGTCGTCCGTGCGCCGTGCGGTGCGGCCGGATATCTGGACCCGGTCGACCGTGCCGGTGGCCGGATCCCGGTGGAAGCGGCCCCCGGGTTCGACACGCCCGGTGGCCGGATCGAGCAGATCGCAGGACAGGTCGGCGTAGCAGACCAGCCGGATGGGCACGTCGCCGTCCACGGACAGGGCGGGCGAGCCGTCGGGTCCGGGCGCGACGCGGTACGTCGTGCCGCCGTTGCGGTAGGTGCCCACGCAGTCGGGCAGGTCGACGGGGCGGCCCCGGTCGAGGTCCCGTGCGCCCGCGGGCACGCGCAGGCCGGTCAGCAGGGCCAGTTCGCCGGCGAGGTCGCGCCAGAGCGCCGTGGCGCCGCCCGCGTTGCCCGTGAAGGCGACCACCGTGCCGCTCTCGGGGTCGACCCGCAGATGGCAGGACGTGCCCTGGGCGTTGCCGTCATGGCCGTACCACGCACGCTCGTCCCGCTCGTACAGGGCGAGTCCGGGGCCCCAGCCGTCGGCCAGCGCGCCGGAGCGGGCGGCGGGCTCCGGGCGGCGCATCTCCTTGGCGACGGCGGGTGGCAGCAGGTCCGAGCGGCCGATCAGCGCGTTGCCGAACGCGGCCAGGTCCAGCGCGCTCGCGAGCAGCGCTCCGGCCGGCGCCTCCAGCGGCGCGAGGTTCTGCCGGGCCGGACGCGCCTGCCCCGTCGCCGTGTTGACGGCGTGTCCGGCGGCCACGGGGCGCGCCGGCGCGGTGTCGGCGACGCACGCGGGAACGACACCTAGGGGTTCGAGGAGCAGGGCCCGGACCGCCTCCGGCCAGGGCATGCCGGTGACCGTCTCCACCAGCCGTCCGGCGGCGACATAGCCGGCGTTGGAGTAGGAGAAGTCGGTGCCCGGGGTGAACAGCAGGTCACGGCGGGTGCAGACGGCCGCGAGGTAGCGGGCGGCGGTGGTCGTCGCGGCGGTGTCCGAATCGGGCCCGGTGGGCAGGCCCGCGGTGTGGCTGAGCAGGTGGCGGATCGTCACCTCGGGCAGGCCGCTCAGTTCCGGGAGGTGTCCGGCGGCGGGTTCGTCCAGGTCGAGGTCGCCGTCGTCGGCCAGGAGCAGGACGAGCGCGGCGGTCCATGGCTTGGTGAGGGAGCCCAGGGGGACGGCTGTGTCGGGGGTGAGGGGACTGCCGGTCGTCACGTCGGCCGTGCCGGTGTGCACGGCGATGAGTTCCGTGCCGGTGGCCAGGGCCAGTTGGGCACCGGGCACCCGGTGGGTCCGGGCGAGGGCGTCGAGACGGTCCTGCAGTTCCCGGCGTAAGAGGGACGGTGTCCGGGAAGCGGCCGGAGCGGCGGGGATGATGTACGGCATGAGAAGGGGACTCCCGTTGGATGGGTCTCATGTGCGGATGTTTCCGGAACGGCCCGTGAGGAGCGGTGCGGGGGCCGGCCGGGAGCGCTGCGCGCGCTCGGGCTACGGTCTGCCGACCTCGACGGGCAGCTCACGGACGCCGATGATGACGGCCGGGTTCTGGTGGACGATGTCCTCGTAGGAGGGGATCGCCAGCATGCGGAATCGTTCATGCAACATCTGCAGGGCGATCCGGGCCTCCAGCCGGGCCAGGGGCGCTCCGAAACAGAAGTGAATGCCGTGCCCGAAGGTGAGATGGGGATTGGGGTTCCGGGTCACGTCGAGGACATCGGGTGCGTCGAACCGGGCGGGATCCCGGTTGGCTGCGCCCAGATGGGCCATGAGCAGGGTGTCGGCGGGGATCTCCTGGCCGGCGAGGACCACCGGCCGGGTGACCCGGCGGCCCAGTTCCGGGAAGGGCGGCAGCCAGCGCAGCACTTCCTCCACGGCGGCCGGGATCCGGGCGGGGTCCTCGCGCAGCGCGGAGTCCGCGCCGGGGTGCCGGTCGAAGGTGACGACGGCGTTGCCCAGCAGCGCGGTCGTGGTGATGTGCCCGGCGACCAGCAGCAGGGCCACGAACCCGACCATCTCCTGGTCGCCGAGGCGGACGCCGTCCACCTCGGCGGCGATGAGTCTGCTGGTGAGGTCGTCGCCGGGAGCGGCGCGACGGGCGCGGATGTGGTCCAGCATGTAGCCGTTCATCTCGCGCACGGTGGGCGCGATGGCTTCCAGCGCCCGTTCCAGATCGGCCATGTCGGGCGCCTCGCCGAGCTGGTCGCCGCCGAACAGCACGCTCGCCCACTCCTGGAAGAGCCGGTGCTCCTCAGCGGGGATGCCGAGCAGTTCGGCGATCACGATGATCGGCAGCGGATAGGCCAGCGCGTCGACCAGGTCGAACCGGTCGCGGTCGGCGACGGCGTCCAGCAGCCGGGCGCACACCGCCTCGATCCGGGGGGCGAGCCCCTGGACGACCCGCGGCGTGAACGCCTGGCTGACCAGGGTGCGCAGCTTGCGGTGTTCGGGCGGGTCCATGGCGACGAAGTTGCCCTGGGTGAAAATCTCGAAGTCGGCCTGGGTGGGGGCCAGGAAGGACATGTCCGACGAGTACGTCGCCGGGTCGGCGAGGACGGTCGCGACGGTCGCGTGGTCCAGCGCCTGCCAGACGCCCTGTGTCTCGTCGTACCGCAGCGGCCCGGCCTCGCGTAAGCGCCGCCAGCGGTCGGGTAACTCCTCCAGGAGGAGGCGTTGTCCCGTCGGTTGCTTGCTGATCACCTTGTCTCCTTGCTAGCGCGTGCGGGCACACAGGAGTCACGCACACGGCGGATGCCGGGGAACGGCGGCGGGCGGGACCGCGAGCGGCCCCGGGCACGGCTGTGCCACCGCTGCCGGGACATGGGAACGGGAAGCGCGCCTGACGCCGGGAGCTTCCTCGTGTGCGGCGGGACGGTCGGTCGCCGCCGGTCCGGCTCAGGGACGGCCGAAGGCCCTCAGCGGATGAAGACCCTCAACAGATGCGGTGGAGGACGCGGCGGCCGCGCGGCCGGCCACGGCCCCGCAGCGATCCCCGTCGTGTGACACGCCCGTCCGACATAACCCATCCCCTCGGCGATACCTCCCGCGCAGCGATCGCGCGGAACCCTCCCGGCTCGTGAACGGACTGCGGGCACGCTGCCCCGGCCGTTCGAAATCGCGGTGTGAGAATACGCAGTCGACGCGCATGCCGCCCCGTGATTGGCATGATGCGCACTCCGAGACACCTTCGTTTCGATGGAACTCGGCCACAGTCTTCACGGTGAGTCACACACAAGCAACCCCCTGAAGTTGAACGGAGAGTACTCTGCCGGTCCTCCGGCGTCACCGTTCAGCCATTTCGTCAGCGCCCTCGCGGGCCCCGGTCCATGAGCGGACCGGCGCCCCCGCGGGTGCCCCGGCATCCCGCCCGCAAACCGGGCGGACGGGACAACGCCGCTGTCCGGCCCCCGACCGGCACAGTTTCCGCCGCCCGGCCGCGCGGGGCCCGTACACCGCCGCACCGTCCGCCGGGCCGGCCCAACCCGCCCCTGATCAGGGGTGATGATTCGGCCAGCGGACACGCCGGGGCCGCCGTCCGCGCCATGACGGGACACGCCGTGGGCGGCGCCGGCCGGGCACCCGCCTTCCTCGGCCGACACGCGCACCTGCGCCCCGGCACGGGACCGCTCCGGCACGCGCGGCGCGACCGCATCGGCCCGTACGTCCAAAATCAGCCATCCTGGCGCGACAGGGGCGCACATGAGGAACCCGTACACCACCCATGCTTCTCCCGTACCGCCGGGCGCCCCGGCAGACGGGCGCAACAGGGCGGGCGCGGGGCACACGCCGCCGGTCGGCCCGGCGACATGCCAGGTGAGCGCCCTCGTCGCACCCCCTGCCGCGACCGTGTGCCACCCCCCGCGCCCCCTCCTGCGTCCCGGCCGCCCGGTCGGCGCCGGGGCCGGGAGACGGCCGGGCCCCGGAGTGCGGCGTTCCGTCGCACGGGGGCACATACACGGCCTCGGGAGCGTTCGCCGTGCGCGGGGCGCCGCCCCGAGGGAGTCTTGTGCCCGAGGCGCGACGCGCGGCCGTACGAGGAGGTGGTCGGCGTGTCCGACGAGCCGGGGCCGGGACAGGCGCGGGCCGCCGAGGCGGCACCCGCCGCACGGCCGGTGCTGTCCCTCGCGCTGGCCTCGATGCTGGAGGAGGTGCACGCGCACTCCGGCGCGGTGTATCTGCTCAGGCCCGACGAACCGGTCCTGGAGATGGTGGTGCACGCGGGCATGCCCCGGGCGTTCGCCGCGCCGTGGGAACGGGTCGGGCTGAGCGCGCGGGTCCCGGTCGCGGACGCGGCGCGCGAGAAGCGGCTGGTGTGGGTGGGCGGCGAGGAGCAGATGGCCCAGCACTATCCGCGGATCGCCGTGGTGCTGCCGTACCCGTTCGCGCTGGCGGCGGCGCCCGTGGCGACCGAGCGGGCGATGTACGGCGCCGTGTACGTGACCTGGCCGGGCGCCCACCCCGCCGAGCTGTCGGACTGGGAGCGGGACCACCTGCTGGCGGCCTGCGAGCGGCTGGCGCTGCGGCTCGAACGGGCCGCCAAGGCCAACCGGCCGCTGGGGCACGGGCCCGACGTGGTCGCGGCGCCGATCGCGGGCGTGGCGGGCACGCTGGGCTCGGTCGAGGCGGTGCGGATGGTGTCGCGGCTGCCGTACGGGCTGCTGTCGCTGGATCTGCACGGCCGGATCGGCTTCGTGAACGCCGCCGCCGCCGACCTGCTCGGCAGACCGGCGGACGAGCTGCTGGGCTCGCTGCTCTGGGTGTCGGTTCCCTGGCTGAACGACCCGGTGTACGAGGACCGGTACCGGGCGGCGCTGCTGAGCCAGCAGGTGGCGTCGTTCGTGGCCATGCGCCCGCCCGGCGAGTGGCTGTCGTTCCACATGTATCCGAGCACCACCGGGCTGAGCGTGCGGATCAACCGGGCCCGGGGGGTGGCGGACGTGGCGCACAGCGCCCCGCGGAAGGATCCGGGGCCGTCCCGGCTGGTGACGATCTCCCAGGTGCTGAGCCTCGCGGGCGCGCTGACCGAGGCGGTGGGGGTGGAGGACGTGGTGCAGCTGGTCTGGAACGAGGTGGCACCGGCCGCGGGCAGCCGGGCGATGGTGATCCTCCGTTCGCAGGGCGGCCGGCTGCATGTGCTCGGGCACCGGGGGTACCCGGACCCGCACATCGTGGAGCGGTTCAACGGGCTGCCGCTGTCCGAGCGGACCCCGGGCACGCACGCGCTGAACAGCGGGGTGCCCGCGTTCTTCGACACGCAGGACCAGCTGGAGCGGCTGTACCCGGAACGGCACGAGACCCCGGACGGCTTCGCGGCCTGGGCGTACCTGCCGCTCATCGCGTCCGGACGCCCGGTCGGCACCTGCGTGCTGGCCTACTCCGAGCCGCATCCCTTCCCCGCGGACGAGCGGGCGGTACTTACCTCGCTCGGCGGGCTGATCGCGCAGGCCCTGGAGCGGGCCCTGCTCTACGACGCCAAGCACCGGCTGGCGCACGGCCTCCAGCAGGCGCTGCTGCCGCACTCGCTGGCCCCGCCGCCCGGCATCGAGGCGGCGGCCCGCTATCTGCCGGCCACCCACGGCATGGAGATCGGCGGCGACTTCTACGACCTGGTGCCGACCCGGCCGCTGGCGGCGGCGGTGATCGGGGACGTCCAGGGGCACAACGTGACCGCGGCGGGCCTGATGGGGCAGATCCGTACCGGGGTCCGGGCCTACACCACGGTGGGGCAGGCGCCGCACGAGGTGATGAGCAGCACCAACCGGCTGCTGATCGATCTCGGCGCCGACCTGTTCGCCAGTTGCCTCTATCTGCGGCTCGACCCGGCGCACGGGCGGGCCGTCATGGCGCGGGCGGGTCATCCGCCGCCGCTGCTGCGCCGACCCGACGGGCGGGTGCGGGTGCTGGACCTGGCCGGGGGCCCGCTGCTCGGGATCGACGCCGGGGCCGTGTATCCGACCACCGAGGTGTCCCTGGCCCCTGGCTCGGTGCTGGTCCTCTACACCGACGGCCTGGTGGAGTCCCCGGGTGTCGACATCGAGGACGCGCTGGTCGACCTCGGCGGGCTGCTCTCGGACCTGGGCGACCAGCCGCTGGAGGACCTGGCGGACGCGCTGATCCGGCACAGCGCGGCGTCCCGGGAGGGCGTGGACGACGTGGCGGTGCTGCTGCTGCGCGCGTGCGACGACGGCTGACCCGCCACGGCGGCGTGGTCCGGCCCTCCCGCCGGAGGGCCGGACCCTTCCCCGCCGGCCGGACCGAGGGGGGGCGGGCCGGCGGGGAGTACGGGAGGCCGGTCCGCTGCGCGGGGACCGGCCGGTCCGCTCAGTGGCCGCCGGTCTCCGACGACGACCCGTCGTGCGCGGCGCCCGTGCCGGACTGCTCGCCCGCCGAGCCGGCCGGGTCCGACGGGTCGGCACCGCCACCGATCTGGTCACCGCCGGCACCCGCCTGGTCGCCCGCACCCGCCTGGTCACCGGCACCCGCCTGGTCACCTGCTCCGGCCTGGTCACCGGCACCCGCCTGGTCGCCGGCACCGGCTTGGTCACCGGCACCCGCCTGGTCGCCGGCACCGTTGCCGCCGTCGCCCGCACCGTTGCCGGCGCCCGCTCCGGCGCCGCCGTCGCCGAGGGTCGCGCCGGTGGCCTGCAGCGCGGTGGTGACCGGCTGGAAGAAGGTCTCGCCGCCGCTGGTGCAGTCGCCGCTGCCGCCGGAGGTGAGTCCGAGGGCGCTGCCGTCCTGGGTGAACAGGGAGCCGCCGCTGTCGCCGGCCTCGGCGCACACGTTCGTCTGGATCAGGCCGGTGACGGTGTCGACGCCGTTCGGGTCGGTCTCGCTCTGGAAGTTGACGGTGGCGCCCAGGCCGGTGACCTGGCCGTCGTGCAGCCCCGTGGTGGACCCCATCCGGAAGACGGTCGTGCCCACGGTGGCGTCGGCGGCCTGCTTGATCTGCACGGTCTGGCCGTCGCCGGTGTTGACCTCGCTGGGCGCCTGCGTGCCCGGGTCGTTGTACTTGACGAGGGAGAAGTCGCCCTCGCCGGGGAAGGTGGCCTGGTCGACGGTGGCGATGGGCTCGCCGGTCTGGGAGTCGGACCAGTCCTTGGCGGCGACCCCGCAGTGACCGGCCGTCAGGAAGGCGGGGCTGCCGTCCGATGCGGTGACGTTGAAGCCGAGGGAGCAGCGGACGTTGCCGCCCTGCACCTGGGAGAAGATGGCGTCGCCGCCGGAGACGAAGGTCTTGAAGGTGCCGGCGGACTTCTTCAGGGTGGCGGTGCCGGAGCCGAGGCTCCGCACGGTGGACTGGAGCCGGTCCCACTTGGCACCGGTGACCGTCGAGTCGGCCGTGACGAGGACCTTGTCGGTGCGCGGGTCGACCGCCCAGGAGGTGCCGGGGATGGTCGCCCTGGCCTTCAGCGTCCGCGCGGCGGACGTGAGTTGCGCGGTGCTGTTGCGGACCTGCCGGACGACCGCGCCCGCCTTCTCGGCCTGGACGACGACGTTGTCGTCCCCGTTGACCACGTTGACGACGAGCTGCTTCTTGCCGCTGTCGTAGTAGGAGCCGGCGAAGGCGTCGCCGAGGATCTTCTGCACCTGGGCGGCGAGGTCCGAGGCGTCCCCTGCCTTCAGGGTCTTGGCGTCCGCGGTGCCCCCCGCCATGGCGCCGCCCTGGTCCTGGGACGCGTTGGCGTGGGGCAGCAGCAGGGCCGCCGCGCCGAGCGCCGCGACACCGCCCACGGCTATCGCGGCCTTGCGCTTCGGCATTCGCTTGTGACTCAAACTTCTCGACCTCCTGGGACGGGGGTCTGCCGCTCGTCGGCAGTTCGTATCGGGTTCGTATCGGCGCCTGGATGGCCGTAGGTACGCGCCGGCCGCGCGGTGTGTTCAATTCCGGTTCCCGACTGCCGTGCGGGCGCGGCGAATCGGCCACGCTCCGTGTGTCGCCCCTGGCGCCCGGGAAGAATCCGCCGTATGACGATGACCAGGGCCGATGCCGACAAGATCCTCGCCGACCGCTTCGCGCCCTGGGTGCGGGAACTCGGGCTCGCGGTCGAGACGGTGGGCGAGGACCGTGCCGTGCTGCGGCTGCCGTGGTCGGACCGGCTGGCCCGGGAGGGCGGCGGGCTGTCGGGGCAGGCCCTGATGGCGGCGGCCGACACGGCGACGGTGATCGCGGTGTCGGCGGCCCGGGGCGGGTTCGTGCCGATGACGACGGTCCAGCAGTCGACCTCGTTCCAGCGGGCGGTGACCGGCGCGGATGTCCTGATCGAAGCGGTCCTGACCAAGCTGGGGCGCCGGATGGCGTTCGCGGACGTGACGTTGAGCGATGCCGCCTCGGGTGCGCTCGCCGCCCGGGCGAGCACCGTCTACGCACTGCTGGGCTGACAGTTTCGGCCACCGGACGGCCGGACACGCTCAGCCACCGATCGGTAACGGTCAGCTCAGAACGCGAAGTGGAATCCCTCCTTCAGCGAATCTGCACATCCACCACCCAGCCGCGTCACCGGCGCCCGGTTATCTGCACAACCGCGCGCCCCGGGATACGCCTTTGGCGAGGACTGCCGGATTCGCGGCACGGCGGGCAAGGCACCGGACGCGACGATGCCGCGCGGCATGTGAAGGAGTCGCCGACAAGCGGTGCGCGCACCTGCACGGATGAACCGGTTCGCGAGCCAAGTTCCCAGGTGAGAGCCCTGGTTGATTGGAAGAGCGCGCCGCCTGCGTGCTTTGATCCATCGCACCGCGGGGGTCCGGCGGGCCTCCGGAGACGGGAGCCCGGCGCCCGCGGTCGCGGCCGTCGTCTGTCCCCAGAGGGGGCCGCTCCCCCCTTGTGAAATATCCATATGAAGGGAAGTTCCCCCATGAACTCCACCCCCCAGGTTGAGACCGTCGAGATCTCGGACGCCGAGCTGGACAACGTCTCCGGCGGTCTGTCCGTGAACGCCCTCAACACCGTGACCGGTGCCGTCAACGGCCTGGCCCCGGTTTCCGGCCTGGTCGACACGGTCGTCGGCACCGTCGAGGGTGTCACCGGCCTGAACACCCAGCCGGTCACCAACCTGGTCGCCGGTCTCTGATCGCACCCCGGTGTCACCGAGAGTCCCGGAGCCGTCCTGCGGCTCCGGGACTCTCGGATGCCCTGAAACACCAGCGTCTCCCCCACAGGTGAGGGAAGTTCCGTGCAGTTCCGCCAACAGGCCCTCGCCAAGCTCCAGTCACCGGAGGAGCTCGACCTCCCGGTGCGGCTCGCCCGCCCGCAGGGCTGGCTCGCGCTCGGCGTCACCCTCGTGGTCATGGCCGCCGCCTCCGTATGGGCGGTGACCGGCTCGGTCGCCTCCACGGTCGGCGCGCCCGCCGTCCTGACCCACGGGCAGGGCAGCTATCTGCTGCAGAGCCCCGTCTCCGGCCAGGTCACGGCCGTCCTGGCCCGGCAGGGCGAGCGGCTGCCCGCCGCCGCGCCGGTCCTCAAGGTGCGCACCGGCAAGGGCGATGTGGTGGTCAGGACCGTCGCCGCCGGCCGGGTGACCACGCTCGCCGCCACCATCGGCCAGATCATCCAGACCGGCACCGACGTCGCCGCGGTCGAGAAGGTCGCCCACGCCTCCGATCCGCTGTACGCGACCGTGTACGTGCCCGCCGAGAACGCCGCCGCGATCCCGGCGCACGCCTCGGTCGACCTGACCGTGTCCTCCGTACCCGCAGAGCGGTACGGAGTGCTGCGCGGCAGGGTGAAGTCCGTGGACCGCACCGCGCAGTCCGCCCGGTCGATCGCCGCGTTCCTCGGCGACAGCCAGCTCGGCGAGCAGTTCACCCGCAAGGACCGCCCGGTGGCCGTGCTGGTGGAGCTGGACACGTCGTCGTCCACGCGGAGCGGGTACCGGTGGTCCACCGCCGGCGGGCCGCCGTTCCGGCTCGACTCCATGACCCTCGCCACCGCCTCCGTGCGCCTCGCCGACCAGCATCCCGTCGATTGGCTGCTCCCGTGACCGCTCAGCCCGCCACCGCCCAGGAGACCCGCGGCCGCAGACGGGCGGCTCCCGCGAAGCGGCCGGCCCCCAAGTCCCGTACCGGCACGGTCCGGACGCCCACCGTGCTGCAGATGGAGGCCGTCGAGTGCGGCGCCGCCTCCCTCGCGATGGTCCTCGGCCACTACGGCCGGCACGTCCCGCTGGAGGAGCTGCGCATCGCCTGCGGTGTCTCCCGCGACGGCTCGCGCGCCTCCAACCTGCTGAAGGCGGCCCGCGGCTACGGCCTGACGGCCAAGGGCATGCAGATGGACCTGGCCGCCCTCGCCGAGGTACGGGCACCGGCCATCCTCTTCTGGGAGTTCAACCACTACGTCGTCTACGACGGCATGGGCCGCCGCTTCGGCCGGCGCGGGGTCTACATCAACGATCCCGCCAAGGGCCGCCGTTTCGTGCCCATGGAGGAGTTCGACGGCGGCTTCACCGGTGTCGTGCTGGTGCTGGAGCCCGGCGAGGGCTTCACCAGGGGCGGGCGCCGCCCCGGCGTGCTCGGCGCCATGCCGGCCCGGCTGCGCGGCACCGCAGGCACCCTCCCGGCGGCCGTCCTGGCGAGCCTGCTGCTGGTCGCGGTCGGCGCGGCCGTGCCCGCGCTCAGCCGCACCTACATCGACATGTTCCTGATCGGCGGACAGACCTCCCTGCTGGGCGTGCTGTTCACCTCGATGGCCGCCAGTGTGCTGCTCACCCTGGTGCTGACCTGGCTCCAGCAGGCGAACCTGCTGCAGGGCCGGATCATCTCCTCCACCCTCTCCAGCGCCCGCTTCCTGCGCCATCTGCTGCGGCTGCCGGTGACCTTCTTCGCCCAGCGCTCCCCCGCCGACCTGGTGCAGCGGCTGCAGTCCAACGACCAGGTCGCCGAGACCCTGGCCCGCGATCTCGCGGCGGCCGGCGTGGACGCGATCGTGGTCGTCCTGTACGCGGTGCTGCTGTACACCTACGACCCGCAGCTGACCTTCGTCGGCATCGCCGTGGCCCTGCTGAACGTGGTGGCGATGCGGCTCGTGGTCCGGCTGCGCGCGACCCGTACGGCGAAGCTGCGCGCGGACACCGCACGGCTCACCAACACCTCGTACACCGGTCTTCAGCTGATCGAGACGCTGAAGGCGACCGGCGGCGAGGACGGCTACTTCCGCAAGTGGGCGGGCCAGCACGCCGGGACCCTGGAGGAGCAGCAGCGGCTCGGGGTGCCGAGCGCCTGGCTCGGGGTGGTCGCACCGGCGCTGGCCACCTTCAACAGCGCGCTCATCCTGTGGATCGGCGGGATGCGTGCCATCGAGGGGCACATCTCGGTCGGTCTGCTGGTGGCGTTCCAGGCGCTGGTCACCCGGTTCACCGCGCCGCTGACCCGGCTCAACGGCGTGGCGGGCCGCATCCAGGACTTCGCGGCCGACGTGGCCCGGCTCAAGGACGTGGAGAACTTCCAGGCCGACCCGCTCTACGCCCGCCCCGGCGGGGGCGACTCGACCCGGCGGCTGCACGGTCACATCGAGCTGGAGAACGTCTCCTTCGGCTACAGCCCGCTGGACCAGCCGCTGCTGACCGGTTTCGACCTGAGCGTCGGACCCGGGCAGCAGGTGGCGCTGGTCGGCGGCTCGGGCAGCGGCAAGTCCACGGTCTCCCGGCTCATCTCCGGCCTCTACACCCCGTGGGACGGGGTGATCCGCATCGACGGGCGCCGGCTGGAGGACATCCCGCGCGGCGCGCTCGCCGCTTCCGTCTCCTTCGTCGACCAGGACGTCTTCCTCTTCGAGGGCTCGGTCCGCGACAACGTCGCCCTGTGGGACCCGTCCATCCCGGACGAGGCCGTGGTGGAGGCGCTGCGGGACGCGGCCCTGTACGACGTGGTGACGCGACGGCCCGGCGGCATCCAGAGCCGGGTCGAGCAGGACGGCCGCAACTTCTCCGGCGGGCAGCGCCAGCGCCTGGAGATCGCCCGTGCGCTGGTGCGCCGGCCGAGCATCCTCGTGCTGGACGAGGTGACCAGCGCGCTGGACGCGGAGACCGAGCAGACCGTGATGGACAACCTGCGGCGGCGCGGCTGCGCCTGTGTGGTGATCGCGCACCGGCTGAGCACGGTCCGCGACAGCGACGAGATCGTCGTCCTCCAGCACGGCACGGTCGTGGAGCGCGGGCGGCACGAGGAACTGGTGGCACGCGGCGGCTCGTACGCGGCACTGGTCAAGGAGCGATGAGATGACGTCCGTGCACGAAGGCGACCTCGTCCTCGACGCGCTGGGCTCGCTGGGCACCAGGCTGGACTGCGCCGGCCTGGGCCGGCTCGACCTGGCGGGACCGCAGGTGCTGTGGCTGGTCGCGGCCGGCGCCCTCGACCTGTTCGCGGTGGACGCCGCCCAGCAGGGCCACTGGCACCACCTCGGCCGGCTGGAGGCGGGCAGCCTGCTGCTCGGCCCGGTCACCGGAGCCCAGCACACCCTGGTGGCCCGCCCGGTCCGGGACTGCGTGGTGCACCGGGTGAACCTGCGCGAGCTGTACCAGCCCGCGCAGACGCAGACCTGGTCCTACGACGAGTACGGCAACCCGCAGTACGTACCGCCGACGACGAGCCCGCTGGAGTACGCGCTCGCCCTCGGCGCCGGCCGCGGCCTCTCGGTCCTCTTCCAGGCCCCCATGGCCGAGGAGCGGGCCGCCGCTCCGGCCGACGACGACGTGTTCTGGATGCAGGTGCCGCCGGGCAGCGTGCAGTACGGCTCGCTGTACGGCGCGGAGGCCGCCGCCGATCTGCTGATGGACCCGGCGCTGTGGCAGAGCCTGGTGGACCAGCAGTACCGGCTGCTCACCGCGCTCGACCGGTGGATCGAGCAGCTGGAGCGCACCCACGAGACGCGGACGGCCGCCGGGATCAAGGCCGGTGAGGCGGTCCGCGCCCAGGCCGACCGGACCCTGCTGGCCTCCATCGGCAAGCGCTCGGCCCGCCGTACGACGGCGGCCGACGCGGACGCCACCTACGCGGCCTGCGGTCTCGTCGCGGAGGCCGCCGGGATCAGGCTGGCCGAGCCCGCGCGGAGCGGCACGGAGAGCGACCGGCTCGATCCGGTCGAGCGCGTCGCGCTGGCCTCGCGCGTGCGCACCCGGGCGGTCCGTCTCGACGGGCGCTGGTGGCGGGAGGACGTGGGTCCGCTGGTCGGCCACCGGGCGCTGTCCGGTGCGCCGGTCGCGCTGCTGTGGCGGCGCGGCGGCTATGCGGCGGTGCATCCGGGCACCGGCCGGGAGACACCGGTCGAGAAGGCCAACGCGGAGGAGTTCGAGCCGCGTGCGGTGATGTTCTACCGGCCGTTGCCCGACAAGCGGCTCGGGCCGCTCGGGCTGCTCCGGTTCAGCCTCCGCGGCACCCGCGCCGACCTGCTGAACCTGCTGCTCGCCGGCCTGGTGACGGTGGCCATCGGTGCGCTGGTGCCGATCGCGACCGGCAAGGTGCTCGGCGAGTACGTGCCGCGGGCGCAGGAGGGCCTGATCGTCCAGGTGTGCCTGGCGGTGATGGTGAGCGGGGTGGTCGCGGCGGCGTTCACGCTGCTGGAGAACCTGTCCATCCTGCGCCTGGAAGGCCGTATCGAGGCGGCGCTGCAACCCGCCGTCTGGGACCGGCTGCTGCGGCTGCCCACCCGCTTCTTCACCCAGCGTTCCACCGGTGAACTGGCCAGCGCGGCCATGGGCATCAGCGCGATCCGCCGGCTGCTGGCGGGCGTCGGCCCGGTGGTCGCCCAGTCGGTGACCGTCGGCGCGATGAACCTGGGTCTGCTGCTCTGGTACAGCGTGCCGCTGGCGCTCGCCGCGATGGGGATGCTCGTCGTCATCGCGGCGGTGTTCGGCGGGCTCGGGCTGTGGCAGGTGCGCTGGCAGCGGCGCCTCGTGGTGCTCGGCAACAAGCTGAACAACCAGGCGTTCCAGACCTTGCGCGGGCTGCCCAAGCTACGGGTGGCGGCGGCCGAGAACTACGCGTACGCGGCCTGGGCGCGGGAGTTCGCGCGCAGCCGGGAGCTCCAGCAGCGGGTCGGCCGGATCAAGAACGTCACCTCGGTGCTCGGCGCGGTCTATCTGCCGGTGTGCACCCTGGTGATGTTCATGCTGCTCGCGGGCCCCGCGAAGGGGGCGATGTCGGCGGCGGACTTCCTCGCCTTCAATACGTCGGTGACGATGGTGCTCACCTCGGTCACCCAGCTGACCAGCGCGTTCGTGTCGGCGGTCGCGGCGCTGCCGCTGTTCGAGGAGATCAAGCCGGTGCTGGAGGCCACACCCGAGGTGCGGACCGGGAGCACCCGCCCCGGTCCGCTGTCGGGCGCCCTGGAGGCCCGCCGGCTCTCCTTCCGGTACGCCGACGACGGCCCGCTCGTCCTGGACGACGTGACGTTCGCGGTCCGTCCCGGCGAGTTCGTGGCGGTCGTCGGGCCGAGCGGCTGCGGCAAGTCCACGCTGCTGCGCCTGCTCATCGGCTTCGACCGGCCGGTCTCCGGCAGCGTGCTGTACGACGGCCAGGACCTCGCGGCGCTCGACCAGTCGGCGGTGCGCCGGCAGTGCGGGGTGGTGCTCCAGCACGCGCAGCCGTTCACCGGCTCGATCCTCGACGTCATCTGCGGCGCCGAGCCGTACACGCCGGAGGAGGCGATGGCGGCGGCCGACCTGGCGGGGCTCGCCGAGGACATCCAGCGGATGCCGATGGGGCTGCACACGATCGTCGCGGGCAGCGGCGCGATCTCCGGCGGCCAGCGGCAGCGTCTGATGATCGCCCAGGCCCTGATCCGGCGCCCGCGCATCCTCTTCTTCGACGAGGCCACCAGCGCCCTGGACAACGACACCCAGCGCATCGTCATCGACAGCACCCGCAAGCTGAACGCCACCCGGATCGTCATCGCGCACCGGCTGTCGACGGTCCTGGACGCCGACCGGGTGATCGTGATGGAGGACGGCAAGGTCGTCCAGCAGGGCAGCCCGGCCGAACTGCTCGCGGACACCGGGGGCCGGCTGCACGAGCTGGTGCGCCGGCAGCTGGCCTAGCCGGGACCGGAACGACCAGGCGGGCCCGGGAGGGTCTAGGCGGGACCGGAGGGCTCAGGCGGGCCAGGCGGGCCGTTCCTCGTCGTCGGGTGCGGCCGGCTCGGGCGGTGCGGGCGGCCCGTCGTCGTGATGGCCGGGCGTCCAGTGGTGTTCGGTGAACCAGCGGCCGAACAGGGCACCGCCGTAGATGACGAAGCCGACGCCGATGAGCCAGGATTCGACGACGAGAACGGTGCCGACGGGGCCGTAGCTCAGCGCGTTGGTGACGATGAGCGGCGTGAAGACGAGGTAGGAGAAGGCCCGCAGTCCGGCCAGGCCGATGACGGTGGCCAGGGCGCCCGGCAGCAGCGCGCGCCAGCGGATCTGGCCGCCCAGCAGGAAGCGCTGCCCCCACCAGAAGAAGAGCACACCGCTCACCGCGGAGAGGGTGATCCGATGGCTGCCGTGCAGTGCGGTCTTGGTCGCCACCTCCTGGTAGAGGTACCCGGTCAGCACCACCAGCCAGGTGGCCTGCCGCCACACCCGGTGCCAGGGTCCCGAGGCCAGGCCCCAGATGCGTTCGTAGGCGTTCTGCACACTGCCCCCGAAGGCCACGCCGAAGACGGCGAGCAGCACGCCGCTCCAGACGCTGGTGGTGCCGATGACCTTGCGCGGCGGGCTGATGACATCGGTGACCACGTGCGCGGACCGGCCGGAGAGCCCCATGCCGTCGGTGAGCCAGGAGGCGAAGCCGCCCCGGACCAGGGGGTCGGCGGCGGCGACCACGATCAGCAGCGGCGCGAGTGTCACCAGGGCGAGGGTGGCGAACCCCATGGCCCGGTGCATCAGCTCCAGTTCCCGCCCGTGCTCGAACAGGGCCCCGACGCGCAGCCACTGCCAAGCGCGGTGCAGGCCGCGCCGCAACCGCCTCACGGCTCCTCCCGTGCTCGCCGCCCACACGCTCTCCCGTGCCCGTTCATCCAGCGTGGCACGCGCCGGGCGACTCGCAGCCGGAGGGCGGGCAGCAAAGAGGCGCCCTGCTGCGCACGGGTGACCGGCGGGTCCGGCGACACGGCGGGCGGCTCCGCCGTTCCGGCGCCGGGCGGGCGGAGAATCGGCACTCGTGCGGAGCACCGACCACGAGGCGCCGGGCGGCCGGCGCCGCATGCTGATCCTGAGCGCGGGCATGGGAGCCGGTCATGACACCGTGGCCGCCGAACTCGCGCGGCGGGCCACGGCCCAGGGGCACGAGGTCCATGTGGCCGACGTCCTGCGGCTGCTGCCGTTCGGCCTCGGCACGGGCCTGCGCCGGGGCTACCAGGTGTCGGTGCGGCACCTGCCCTGGGTGTACGCCGGTGTCTACGGCGCGCTGCTGCGCCCGGGCCCCGGGCCGCGCCCCAGCGGGGTGCCGCTGGCCCGGCTGGCCGGGGACCGGCTGACGGAACTCGTGGACCGGCTGGGCGCCGACGTGGTGGTGTCCGTCTTCCATCTGGCCACCCAGCTGACCGGCGATCTGCGGGCCCGGGGCAGGCTGCGGGTGCCGAGCGCGGTCTTCGTGCTCGACTTCGCCGTGCACCGGCAGTGGCTGCATCCGGGCAACGACCGGTACCTGTGCCTCACCGACGCGGCGGCGCGGGAGGTGCGCCGGGCCGTCGCCGGACCCGTGGTGACGACCGGCCCGGTGGTCGCGCCCGCCTTCCGCGCTCCGGCGCCCGGCGCGGCCCGGTGGCGGGAGCGGTTCGCCGCGCGGGCGCCCGGCCGGACGCCGGTCCTGCTCTCCGCCGGCGCCTGGGGCGCCGCGTCCCGCCCGGCCGCCACCGCACGGCTGCTGGCGGCGGCCGGCCGGCTGCCGGTGGTGCTGTGCGGGCGCAACGAGCGGCTGCTCGCGCACCTGTCCCGGACGCCCGCCGCGCTCGCCCTGGGCTGGGTCGACGACATGCCCGGACTGCTCGCCGCCTGCTACGCCCTGGTGGACAACGCCGCGGGCCAGACCGCCGTCCAGGCCCTCGCCACCGGCCTGCCCGTCATCGGCCACCGCCCGCTGCCCGGCCACGGCGCGGACGGTGTACGCCGGATGGCGGGCCTCGGTCTGGCCGAACTCGCCCCCGACGGCCCCGCCCTGCTGCGGGCACTCGACAGGGTCCGGGAGGGCGGCCGGGAACGCGCGGCCCGGGTGGCCCGCGGCCACGCGCTGTTCCGGCGGGACGTACTGGAGTGCGTCACGGAGTGGTGAGCCTGAGGGACGGGAGCGGGACGGGAGCCGGGACGGGAGCGGGGCGCCGCTGGGGCGTACCGGCGCCGTCACCCCGCTCCGGTCCCCGTCCGGCACGCCGCGCGGGTCCGGGCCCGTGCCCCTGCCGGAGTCAGGCCGTGCTCGCGGAGGGGTCCCACCGAGAGGCCCGCGGCCCGGCAGTCCCGGACCAGGGCCGGCAGGGCCTCCAGTGCCGCGTGCCAGCAGCCGGGGGCCGAGCACCGGTCGGAGTCGTGCAGCAGGACGGTGCCGCCGCCGCGCAGGTCGGCGGTGACCCGGGCGCGTACCGAGGCCGGGGTGGCGTCGGCCGTCCAGTCGCGGCCCCACGCCGACCAGAGCACGGTCCGCAGCCCGGCCCGCCGGGCGGCCAGCCAGCGGCCGGTGGTGAGGATGCCGTAGGGCGGGCGGTACCAGCGCGGGCGGTGTCCGGTGAGGTCGTGCACCGCGCGCACGGTCCGGGCCACCCCGGCCGCGTCGCGGGCGAACGCGGGCCGCCAGGGCCGGTCGTGGCGCCAGCCGTGCACCCCCAGCTCGTGCCCGCGCCGTGCCGTCTCGCGGACCACACCGGGATGGCGCACCACGTGCTCGCCGACCACGAAGAAGGTGGCCCGCACCCCGAGCGCGTCCAGGGCGTCGAGGAAGCGCGGGGTGGACACCGGGTCCGGTCCGTCGTCGAAGGTGAGCGCGATGTGCCCGGGGCCGCCCGCACCGGCGAGCCCGGGCAGCAGCAGCCGCCGTACGCCGGGGAGCCAGGTGGCCGCCGGGCCGATGTGCGCCAGGGCGGCACCGGCCGGCAGCAGCAGGGCGGCCGTACGCCGGGAGCCGCCGGGGACGGGGGACATCGCCGGTCTACCTCCTCGGCTCGCGGGACAGCGCGGCGGCGGAGCGGGAGCACGCCTTGGGGCCCGCGGCGTCCCACCCGTCGCCGGCGGACGCGCCGTGGACCAGGCCGACGCTGCCCGCGCCGATCAGGGCGACCCCGACCGCCTCGGGCAGCAGGCTCAGACCCAGGTGGATGGATTCGGCGAACAGCACCCAGCCGAGCACCACGCTGGTGAGCGCGTCGCCGAGGGTGAGCGCGGGCTGGGAGGCCGTCAGCGACCCGGCGGCCAGCGCGCTCTGCAGCAGCAGGAAGGCGACGAGCCCGGCGGCCGCGGTGGCATACGGCGACCAGTGCGCGAGCATCGCGGCCGGCCCGTGCGCGAGCCGCCCCACGGCCTCCTTGAGCAGCGCCGCCGTGACGGCGAAGCACACCGCTGAGGCGAGTCCGAGCAGCGCGGCCCGGGACGCGCCGCGCACCGGACGCGCGGCGGCCACGAGCAGCACGACGACGCCGAGCGCCCCGCCGCCGCCCAGCAGCCAGGCTCCCGGCCGCGCGGTGGTCCGGCCGGGTGACGGAGCGGCCGCCAGCAGGAACAGGGCGAGGCCGCCGGCGAGGGCGACGAACGCCAGCCAGGTCCGGGCATCGGGGCGGCGCCGGAACACGACGCCGCCCACGGCCAGGGTGAACAGCAGCTCGGCGGCGAGCAGGGGCTGGACGAGCGACAGACTGCCCACCGCGAGCGCGCCCGCCTGGAGCAGCCCGGACAGGGCCAGCAGTACGGCGCCCGCCAGCCAGTAGGGGCGCCGTACCAGTCGGGCGAACCGGCGCACGGCGGAGCCCGCACCGCCGCCCGGGTCCGGCTCCTGCACGGCGGCCCGGCGCTGCAGCACGGAGGCGGACGCGTTGGACAGGGCCGCGAGCAGGGCGAGCAGTACCGTGACGGCGGTCATGGCCCGGTCACCCGAAGCGGGCGGCGAGCCGCCGGTAGAGTCCGGGCGCCGCACCGCGCACCAGGGCGGGCAGCCGCAGCCACCCGGGGACGTAGACCTCGTCCCGGCCGCGCAGTACGGCGCTCCACACCGCGTCCGCGACGCGTGCGGCGGGCACGGGCCGGGGCCAGACCCGGGTGTAGGGGGTGCCGCGCCGGTCGAAGAAGGGCGTGTCGACCACACCGGGGATGACGAGGCTGACGCCCACCCCGGTGCCGCGCAGCTCGTAGCGCAGGCAGTCGGCGAAGGTGGCGAGGGCGGCCTTCGACGCGGAGTAGACGGCTTCCCCGCGCACGCCCACGCTGCCGGCGAAGGACCCGATGAGCACGACGCGTCCCGAGCCCGCCGCGACCATGTGGGGCAGCAGGGTGTGCACCAGGTGCACGGTGGCCAGCAGGTCGGTGCCCACGACCTCGTCGATTCGGGCGGCGGGCATGCCGGTGAAGTCGCCGGCCCAGCCGAGGCCGGCGCCCGCCACGAGCAGGTCGAGGCGTCCGAGGTGGCCGAGGGCGAGGTCGGCGAGTGCGCGGTCGGCGCCGGGCCGGGTCAGGTCCGCGGGCAGCGCGACCGCACCGGCCTGCGCGGCCACCTGCTCCAGTCGGGTGACGTCGCGCCCGTTCAGGGCCAGCCGCCAGCCTCCCTCGGCGGCCAGCCGGCGGGCGACGGCCGCACCGATGCCCGAGGAGGCACCCGTCACCAGGGCGGCTCCGCCGCGGCCGGCCCGGGTACCGCCCCGGCCTGCGGCGACGGCCGCCTCCTCGGCCGCTGCGGGCACCGGCCGGGTGCGGTTCGACGGTCCTGCGGGAGAAGGGGCGTGGGACATGGTGACGACCTCACTGCGACGGCGTGCAGGGGTTCGCGAACTCCGGGGCCGGACCCTCGCGGTGTATCCAGGGCGCCACACACTGAAACACCGCGCACGGCGGAGCGCCCGCGCGGGGGCGGGTGCGGCTCGCATCCGGGCGGTGGCGGGTGCGCTCGCATCGGGGCGGGTGACGGCCGCAGCGAGCACCGGCCGGGAGGCGGGCCCGCGCGCCACTCGCGGACGAGGCGGACGAGGCGGACGAGGCGGCGCGGGGCGGCGCGGGAGTGCCGGCCGTCGGGACGGGACGGTCGCAGTCCGGTCGGGAGCGTCAGTCCAGGCCGGGTACCGGGGCGCCGGAGGGGACGCCGGCGGCGAGGTAACCGTCGTAGAACTCCTTCCAGGGCGCGCTCGCCCCGGCGTGCGGGCCCTCGGCGCGCTCGCCGCGTGCCGCGGCGTCGAGGGCGGCGAGGCAGACCTCCCAGCCGGCGCCGTTGCGGGCGGCGGTGTCCGCCGCGCCGAGCACGTCGGTGAGCGTGAACCGGGTGCGGCCCGCGCCCGCCTCCGCCAGATCGAAGTGGAGTTCGTCCTCGCCCCAGGCGAAGGAGAGGTGCCGGGGCGGGTCGACGGCGAGCACCCGGCCGGTGGACTCCGGCATGTTCGGGTCGCCGCTGAACCGGATGGCGCCGCCGGGGCGCAGGTCCATCTCGGCGCGGGAGGGGAACCAGGCGGCGAGTTCGACGGGGTCGGTGACGAAGTGCCAGACCCGGTCGACGGGGTGGTCGTAGGTGCGGCTGAAGCGGACGGCGGGGCGGCCGTCGGGCAGGGTCAGATAGGTGCCGGTGAGGTCTGCGGACATGGCGGTCGGTCCTTCGCTGTGGGGGGTCAGGTGTCGTCCGAGGTCGCGTCGAGGCGCCGGCCCAGGGTGTCCAGGCTGCGGTTCCAGAGTCTGCGGTAGGGCTCGAGCCAGGCGTCGAGCGCGGCGATCGGCGCCGGGTCCAGGGCGTGGACGCGGCGCTGCGCGTCCTGCCTGACCCGGACGAGGCCCGCCTCCCTGAGCACCCTCAGATGCTTGGAGGCGCTCGGCTGGCTGAGTCCGCAGGACTCGGCGATCTCTCCCACGGGGCGGGGGCGCTCCAGCAGGAGCGCGACGATGGCCCGCCGGTGGGGGTCGGCGAGGGCGGTCCAGAGCGCGGCATCGGCCATGCTCTCCAATATGCCCCAGTAGTTATATTCCCGTCAAGGCATGTAAGCAATAAAGAAACGTTGCCGTTTCGCTCGCGCTGGCATAGTCTCCATGTGTACGAAACAGTTTCGTTTACGAGCTGTTTGCCTTTCCGCGCCCGGACGACTTCCCTGGAGTGGCCCCCATGCCCGAGAAGACCCTCGCCGACCCCTCCCGCGCGGGGTCGGCGGCGACAGAGCGGAGCGAGCCCTCGCCCAAGCGGTGGTGGATCCTCGCGGTCGTCGCCATCGCCCAGCTGATGGTGGTCCTCGACGCCACGATCGTGAACATCGCCCTGCCGTCCGCCCAGACCGACCTCGGCTTCTCCGACGGCAACCGGCAGTGGATCGTCACCGCCTACGCGCTGGCCTTCGCCTCACTCCTGCTGCTCGGCGGCCGGATAGCCGACCTGTTCGGCCGCAAGCCCGCCTTCCTCGTCGGCGTCGTCGGCTTCGCCGCGGCCTCCGCGCTGGGCGGCGCCGCGAACGGCTTCACCATGCTGGTCGTCGCCCGCGCGCTGCAGGGCGTCTTCGGCGCACTGCTCGCACCGGCCGCCCTGTCGCTGCTCAACACCACGTTCACCGACGCCAGGGAGCGGGCGCGCGCGTTCAGCGTGTACGGCGCGATCGCCGGCGCGGGCGGCGCGGTCGGCCTGCTGCTCGGCGGGGTGCTGACCGACGCGCTGGACTGGCGCTGGACGCTGTACGTGAACGTGGCCATCGCGGTCATCGCCTTCGCGGGCGGCTGGCTGCTGCTGGGCAACCACCGCGACGCGGCGAACGCCAAGCTCGACGTGCCGGGCACGATCCTGGTCGCCGCCGGTCTGTTCGGCCTGGTCTATGGCTTCTCCAACGCCGAGACCCATGACTGGGGCTCGCCGCTGACCTGGGGCTTCCTGGTCGCGGGCGGTGTGCTGCTGGTGGCCTTCGCCTGGTGGCAGACCCGGACCGCGCACCCGCTGCTGCCGATGCGGATCCTGCTCGACCGCGACCGCGCGGCCTCCTTCCTCGCGGTGCTCATCACCGGCGCCGGCATGTTCGGCGTGTTCCTCTTCCTGACCTACTACCTCCAGCTCAACCTCGGCTTCAGCCCCACCAGGACCGGCGTGGCGTTCCTGCCGATGGTCGGCGCGCTGATGGTGACCGCGCAGGTGGCCACCACGATGCTGATGCCCCGGTTCGGCCCGAAGGCCGTCATCCCGCTGGGCTTCGCCGTCGCCACGGCCGGCATGGCCTGGCTGACCGGCCTCGGCCTCGGCTCCGACTACCTCGGCGCGGTGCTGCCGCAGCTGATCGTGATCGGTGTGGGCCTCGGCATGGTCATGCCGCCGGCCATGCAGCTGGCCACCGGCGGGGTCGCGGCCGAGGACGCGGGCGTGGCCTCCGCGACCGTGAACGCCATGCAGCAGGTGGGCGGATCGATCGGCACGGCCCTCTTGAACACCCTCGCGGCGAGCGCGGCCACCGACTACCTGTCCGGCCGGGACGTCACCAGCAAGGCGGTGCAGGCGCAGGCCACGATCGAGAGCTACACCACCGCCTTCTGGTGGTCGTCGGTGCTCTTCGGCGCGGGCGCGGTGATCGCTTTTCTGCTCTACCGCCGCGGGGTGCCGCGGCAGGACGCGGACGCCGCACCCGTCGTCCACATGTGAGCGAGCGGGCCGCACGGGAGCGAGCGGGCCGCATGTGAGCGAGCGGGCCGCACGGGAGCGAGCGGGCCGCATGAGAGCGAGCGGGCGCACCGCCCACCGGTCCCGAGGGGCCGCCGTCAGCAGGGAGACGGCGGCCCCTCGCCCTGCCCCGGACACACGAGCGGGCGGAGGGCACTCGCCCTCCGCCGCGACGTCCCGCGCCGGTTCCGTGTCGCTCTGTGTGCCCGCCGGTACGGTCGCCACCACCCCTGGTGCGACACGAGTCACCTGACCCGGGCCTCGACACCCGATTGAAACCGGTTGTTTTTCGCCGCTCTCCGGGCGGTCCCCCACGGACCGGCCCGGAGAGCGGCTTGTGCCCGAGGCCGGCGGGCGGCCCCACTCCGCCCGCCTGCCCCGGTGCGAGATCGCAGGTTCCCCGCTCCAGGGGGCCGCACTCCCCAGTTGCGGGCCTGATCCGGCGTCACGAGGACCCGTGCGATCCCGGTCTTTAGAACGCGAAGAGGCTGCCGCTGGCGGCATCCCTCATGCACGCGTTGCCGAAGCTGCGCTCGTAGGAGACGCGCTTGCCCTGCCAGACACCCTGGACCGTGACGACGACGGGGTCGTACAGCTTGGTACACATCACGCCGTCCGCCGCCTTCAGGGCGTCGAAGTCGCCGCCGACGCCGCGCAGTTCCGCGCAGGCGGCGGCCGCGGCCGGGTGGGTACCGGAGGCCGTGGGCGCGCAGTTCAGGGTGACGGCGCGCTCCGGAGTGGCCGTGGCCGCGTCGTTTCCGTGGCCGGTGACGAGCACCAGGGCCGACGGGGCGTAGAGCGACGACGGGGCGGCGCCCGGTGCAGCGACGGCGTCCCCGATCAGGGGTCCGCAAACGGCGGCGGCCGTGAGACCGAGTGCCGCTGCCCAGCGCGCGGTGTTCCGCATTGTGTGCATCCTTCCGCTCGAGATTCGTGGTTGCCGGCTCCGGTCCGGTCGGGCGCCGGAGCAGCGAGCGCCACTCTGCCGAGTCCGGGAGCGAAACTCACACCCCACCCACGGGTTTCAGTAACCTTTCGTGTTGAAGCAGTGGCGTGAAGTCACGGAATTCGAACGCCGTGACCCCGGAACAGAGCCACTCCCCCGCTCTGAGAGCGCTCAGCTGGCTGAAAAGAAGCGCTTCGTTAATCGTCCTGAAACATGCCGACTCTGTTCGTTACAAGTCCCCTCATGACTCCCTGTGTTCATGAAGTGATCACCAGGAGCGGGTGGCTCCGCCATTCGGCCGGCCGGTCGGGGTACTGCCGCAACCGAAGCGCCGGTCCTATCGTCGGGTGCGCACGCTGCCGGCGATGAGCGGGAGGACGGATGGCACAGCACCGGGCGGACTTCCAGAGCGAGATCTACGGCAACGGGAGGGCCGGGGCGGTGCCCCGGCTGCCCACCGACCTGACCCGGCTGGAGTCGCTGGCCGAGCACCGGCTCGCTCCCGGACCGGCGGGCTACGTGGCGGGCGCCGCTGGGGACGGGAGCACGGCCCGCGCCAACCGGGCGGCCCTCGCCCGGCGCCGGATCGTGCCGCGCATGCTGCGGGACGTGCACGAGCGCGACCTCACGACCGAGGTGCTCGGGCGCACCCTGCCTGCGCCCCTCGCCCTGGCCCCCGTCGGGGTGCTGTCGATCATGCATCCGGACGCCGAGCGCGCCGCCGCCCGGGCCGCGGCCGCGCAGGGCGTGCCGTTCACCCTGTCGTCGGCGTCGAGCACACCGCTGGAGCGGGTGGCGGAGGCGATGGGGGACGCCGAGCGGTGGTTCCAGCTGTACTGGGGCAAGGACCGCGAGGTGACCCGGAGTTTCCTCGCCCGGGCGGCGGGTGCCGGGTTCACCGTGCTGGTCGTCACCCTGGACACCCCGATGGTGGGATGGCGCCCCCGCGACCTCGACCAGGCGTATCTGCCGTTCCTGCACGGCGTGGGCACCGCCAACTACTTCACCGACCCGGCCTTCCGCGCCGGACTGGCCAAGCCGGTGCACGAGGATCCGGACGCGGCCGTGACACACTTCCTCGGGCTGTTCGGGGACACCGGCCACACCTGGCCGGACCTGGCCTTCATACGTGAACACTGGGACGGGCCGATCGTCCTCAAGGGCATCCTGCACCCCGACGACGCCCGGCTGGCCGCGGAGTGCGGCATGGACGGGGTGGTGGTCTCCAACCACGGCGGCCGGCAGGTGGCCGGCTCGGTCGCGGCGGCCGACGCGCTGCCCCGGGTCGCGGACGCGGTCGGGGACCGGCTGACCGTGCTGTTCGACAGCGGGGTGCGCACCGGCGACGACGTGTTCAAGGCCCTTGCCCTCGGCGCCCGGGCGGTACTGCTCGGACGGCCCTATGTCTACGGACTCGGCCTGGACGGCCAGCAGGGCGTGGACCATGTCCTGCGCTGTCTGCTGGCCGAGTTCGACCTGACCCTCGCCCTGTCCGGCCACGCGGGCCCTGCCACGGTGAGCCGGGCCGACCTGAGCGAGGACCCGGCCTGAGCGAGGACTCCGGCCGGACGAGGAGCCCGTCCGGCCGGGACCCCGGCGCTCCGACGACGCACCTCACGGCCCCTCGCTGCGCGTCACCTTCCTCGGCGCTCCTCGGTACTCCCCGGTGTTCCCCGGTGTTCCTAGGAATCGCGCTCCGGCAGATCCGCGTGCCGGGCCCGCGGGCCCTCCGTACCGGCGGTCGACAGGGAGCCGGGCCCTGCCGTCGGCGCGGCGGTCGTCCAGCGCTGTGCGGCGGAGCCGTCCCTGACCTTGACGACGAGATCGGCGCCGGACTGGTCGCCGGCGGCGGAGAGGGCGAGGGTGCGGTCCCAGCGGGGCAGGAACTCGCCCTGCGGGGTCAGGTCGTAGCGCACGTCGTCGCCGCGTCGCGACCCGGCTCCGGCGCAGTCGCCGAGGAGGACCACGCCGGCGTCCGCGTGCGAGTCCAGGCACAGGCCGGAGCCGGCCGCGTTGCGCAACTGCCCGTCGTCGTAGGTCCACTGCTGGGTGGCCACCGTGGTGCACACGGCCAGGACGGTGCTCGCCCCGGCCACGGGCGTGCCCTTGACGTCGAGGCAGAGTCCGGCCGCGACATTGCGCACCGGGCCCGGCCGGCCGGCGGCGGGCAGGCTTCCGGTACCCGGCGCGGTGGCGGATCCCGGCGCGGACGAGGCGCCGGGCACGGCGCTGGTGGCGACCGGGTCGATACCGTCGTCGCCGTCCGGCCACACGACGACCGCGAGGACGGTGGCGAGCAGCCCGGCCGAGGCCACACCGACACCGGTCAGCAGAGTCCGGGACGACCAGAAGGTGCCGGGCACGCGGACCCCGGAGCCGCCGGCGAGGAAGCGGGCCCGCTGCCCGGACCCGCCCTCCTCGGCCCGGCGCCGACCGCCGGGCGCGGTCGCCCGGCCGAGCAGCCCCGGCCTGCCGCCGCCGCGCCGGCGCCCGCCGGAGCGCCGGGAGCCGCCGCGGGCGCGGGCGGGTCCCGGACGGCGGCCGGGGCGCGAGTCGAGGTAGCGGCGGGCACCCCAGCCGAGCACGGCCTCGGCGAGCAGCACGCCCAGGGCGGCGTCGCAGTGACCCAGTTGCTCGGCCGCGTGCCGGCAGTAGGCGCAGCCGGACAGATGCTCCTGGACGTCGGACAGCAGCGCGCCGCCCCGGCGGATCGGGACGTCGAGCAGCCGGTTGTAGTAACGGCACTCCTTGCCGGGCGCGAGTTCCCGGTGGGCGCGGACCAGGCCCTCGCGGAATTTCTCCCGGGCCTGCTCCAGGGCGGCCGTGGCGCTTTCGATGTCCACGCCGAGCAGTGCGGCGGGCACGTCCAGCGGTTCGGCCTCCACCTCGGTGTGCCACAGCAGTGCCTGTTCCAGCCGGGAGAGGCTGTGGTACGAACTGTCGGTCAGGGCGCGGTTCTCCGGTATCCGCGGCTGTGCGGCGCGCATCCCGCGGCCCCCGGCGGGCTGGGCGAGTCCGGGCAGTACGGCGGTGATCCGGTCCGTCGCGGACCAGGTGGCGACCGTGTCCCGGACGGCCACCAGCAGGCGGGGCCGCAGCGCCTCGGCGGGTTCGCCGAGCGCGAGCCGGCCGAAGACCTGGTGGAACGCGGTGCCGGTGACCATATGGGCGAGGGACCCGGAGGCGGCGAGGCAGATGACCGCGTACTCCTGGGCCGGCGTCCAGTGCCGGGCCATCAGAAGGGCGGCGGACCGCGATGCCTCCGCGTCGGAACCGGCCCGCAGCGGACCGGCGAGGAACGCGTCGGATTCCCCGGGTTCGGCGCCGGGCGGCGGATAGGGCGGACGAGGGGGGTGAGGGGTGGGCACGTGGGCGGATTCCTTCGGCGCGTGGTGCGTGGTGCCTGTCTCCCGCGCTCCTGCGCGCTCTCACCCGCGCGCAGGGAGCGGAATTGCACCGCGCTCGAACCCTTGCACAACTTCCACACGAGCAACAAGGCGCACGTAGGACATCGACAGGATTGAAAGAAAGTCAGAAATAGGCCGCCGGCGAGGGATTGCGGCGAAGGCGGCCGGATTCTTCTGGCGCCCCGTGTGAAAAGCGCGCACACACCGGCCGGACACGCACGCTCCCGGCGTGTGCGGCCCGGTAGTGGACTGGGTGCCGGCCCTCCTCGGAAGGGCCCCGCACCCGGCCGGCGGCTCCGGCGGCCTCCCCCGCCGGCCGGGCCATCGTGGTCAGATCTGCCAGGAGCGGAGCCGGTCGGCGGCGCCGTACACATCGGTCTTGCCGGAGATCAGATCGCGGGCCAGGTCGACGAGGGCGCCGTAGGGCGGGTCGATGCCGACGCCGCTGACGAACATGTAGGCCACGGCGGTGGCGCAGGCGAACCGGGCGTTGGCCGCGGGCAGCGGCTTGAGCAGCGCGAGGGTGTGCAGCAGCGCGGCGGCACGCCAGGCCGCGTCGGAGTCCACGCCGAGCCGGGGCGGGTCCACGCGGTGCCGGGCGACGGCGGCGACCAGCGCGGAGAAGTCGTCCACGAAGGGCTGGTCGGGCAGGACCTCCTCGTGCCGCTGGAGCAGCCACGGGACGTCGATATGGATGACAGAGGGCACCTCAGGCGGCCTCGCCCTTGGCGGGGAGCTCGTCGTCGGGGAAGGCGGCGGCGAACTCCTCGGCGTGGCCGGCGAAGAAGCGGCGGAAGGCCTCGGCGCCCTCCTGCAGGGCCCGGTGCCGGGCGATGTCGGCCGCGGCGGCCTCGCGTACGAGGGCCTTCATCGACGTACCGCGCTCCTTGGCGATCTGCCGCAGGTCCTCTAGTTCCCGTTCGCTGAACTCCACATTCAGAGCTGGCATGCCCTCACGGTACCTCGCGGGTACTCACGGGTAAATATCCGCAGGTCAAGCGGCATCCCGCACGGTACCGTCCGGGCCGAGAGCCATGTCCGATTCCCGCCGGTGACGCGGTGCGCCGCGCAGCAGACTCGACAGCACGGAACCAGCCGAGGAGGACCCCATGCCGACGCACACCGTCCGCACCGCACCCGCCGTGCACACCGTCCATCCGGGCCCGCTGGGCGATCTGCTGCTGACCGGCTCCGTCTCCCCGGAGGGCCGTGTCACGCTCGCCTCGCTGTCCCTGCCCGGGCAGCGCGGAGCCCCCGCGGTCCGCGCCGAGGACCGCGACGACCGGCCCTTCGCCGAGGCGCACCGCCAGCTTGACGCGTACTTCGCGGGCCGCCGGACCCGCTTCGACCTGCCCCTCTCCCCCGCGGGCAGCCCGTTCCAGCGGACCGTGTGGCAGGCCCTCGACACCGTCCCCTACGGCACCACGACGACGTACGGCGAACTGGCCGCCCGGCTCGGGGTGCCCCGGTCCGAGATCCGCGCGGTGGGCCGGGCCCTGGGCGCCAACCCCCTGCTGCTGATCCGGCCGTGTCACCGGGTGGTCGGCGCCGACGGCACGCTGCGCGGCTACGCCGGCGGGGTCGAGCGGAAACGGTGGCTGCTCACGCACGAGGGCGCGCTCCAGCCGACGCTGCTGTGACGGGAGGACCCATGACGCTCACCCCGGCCGAGATCCGCCGCCGGGCGGACGACACCGACTGGACCGCGCTCGCGGCCGAGCTGGACGCGTACGGCTGCGCGCCCACCGGCCCGCTGCTGACGCCCGCCGAATGCGCGGACCTGGCCGCCCTGTACGACCGCACCGAGCTGTTCCGCACCACGGTCGACCTGGCACGGCACCGCTTCGGCGCCGGCGAGTACCGCTACTTCACGCACGAGCCGCCCGCCCCGGTCGCCGCGCTGCGGGCCGCGCTCTATCCCCGGCTGCTGCCGGTCGCCCGGGACTGGGCGGCCCGGCTGGGCCGTCCGGCGCCCTGGCCCGACTCGCTCGACGCCTGGCTGGCGCGCTGCCACGCGGCCGGGCAGGACCGGTCGGCGCAGATCCTGCTCCGCTACGGTCCCGGCGACTGGAACGCCCTGCACCGGGACGTCTTCGGCGAACTGGTCTTCCCGCTCCAGGTGGTGATCGGGCTGGACGTCCACGGCACCGACTACGCCGGCGGCGAGTTCCTCATGGTCGAGCAGCGTCCGCGCGCCCAGTCCCGGGGCACGGCGAGTGTCCTGCACCAGGGGCACGGGCTGGTGTTCACCACCCGGGACCGCCCCGTGCGCTCGCGCCGCGGCTGGTCGGCCGGGGCCGTGCGGCACGGGGTGAGCACCGTGCGGTGGGGGCGGCGCCGGACACTGGGCCTGGTCTTCCACGACGCCGCCTGACCGCCCGGGTCCGTGCGGTCCCGCCCCACCCCGGCTGATACGGACCGCGTCGAAGGTGGCGGCTCTCCCTCATCAGGGACCGCACACACTCACAACTGATCATGAACAAGCAGATTCTGACGGTCTGGCATACATGAACGCCAAGGGTTCGGGCCTTCGCGGGCGATCCCGGAGCCGGAGGGGCCGATTTTCCCCGCGCCTTCTTCGCCGCCCTGTTCGACCGGCCGACCGATCCGCCCGGGATCGGCATTCACGGGCGGTTCCGACGCACTACGCTGGAACACGAGAGGTGCCACCTGTTCACTGTGAGTGTGCGCTGGGAGCGGCGACGATGAGCCGGGTCTATCCGTTCGACGACGCGGCGACGGCCCGGGCTGTCGTCGGCGACGACGGAACGTTGGTGGAGTGGAACGAGGGTGCCCGGCGCCTGCTCGGCCACCCCGCCGAAGCCGTCCTCGGCCGCCCCGCCGCGGAGCTGCTGGCCGGCCCCGGCCCCGGGGCCCGGCCCCCGGGGCGCCGCTGGGACGGCACGCTCGGACTGCGCCACCGCGACGGCCGTACCGTCCGGGTGTGGCTGCTCGCCCACCACCGCCCGCCGCACGACGGGCGCCCGGGCGGCTGGCTCGTGGTCGCCCCGCTCGCCGGCACGGAGCCGGCCGCGGCGCACGACCCGCTCGCCGAGGCGGGCCTGCTCCAGTCGCCGTGCGCGATCGCGGTGTACGACGACCGGCTGCGGCTGCGCCGGATGAACGAGGCGATGGCCGAGGTCGTCGGCCTGCCGGAGGAGCGGGTACGCGGGCTCAGGCTCTCGGAGATCGGCGGCCGGCGGCAGAGCGAGGAGCTGGAGGAGGGCCTGCTCCAGGTGCTGACCTCGGGCCGGCCGCTGGACGTGCGGACCTTCCTGCGCACCGGCGTCCAGGACCGGAAGCACGCCTGGCTCGCCCGTATGGCGCCGGTCCTGGACGCGGCGGGCCGGGTGTCCGGCGTGTGCGTGTCCGCGCACGACGTCACCGACAACTACCGGGCCCGGCAGCGGCTGCAGCTGGTCAACGAGGCCAGCGTGCGCATCGGGACCACCCTCGACGTGACCGCTACGGCACAGGAGCTGGCGGACGTGTGCGTGCCCGCCCTCGCCGACTTCGTCACCATCGACCTGCTGGACCCGCACGAGCAGGGCGGTGAGCCCCCGGCCCGGGTCACCGCGCCGGTGCGGCTGCGGCGGGCCGCGCACCGCTCGGTGCTCGACGGCGTGCCGGAGGCGGTGATCAAGCCCGGCCAGACGGAGGAGTACCCGGACTTCTCCCCGCAGACCGACGCCCTGACCGCGTGCCGCACGATCAACACCTCGGTGGCCGACGGCGAGATCGACCCCTGGCTCGACTGGCACGGGGAGCGCGGCGAGCGGGTGCGCGAGTTCGGCATCCACTCCGCGATGTCGGTGCCGATCCGGGCGCGCGGACTGACCCTCGGGGTCGCCGTGCTCATCCGGCACCGCAGCCCGGACCCGTTCAGCGCGGACGACGTGCTGCTGGCCGAGGAGGTCACCGCGCGGGCCGCCGTCTGCATCGACAACGCCCGCCGCTACTCGCGCGAGCGGGAGACCGCGCTCGCCCTCCAGCGCAGCCTGCTGCCCCGCTCGCTGCCGCGCACGGCCGCGCTGGAGGCATCCTCCCGCTATCTGCCGGCCGCGCGGGCCGGGGTGGGCGGCGACTGGTTCGACGTGATCCCGCTGTCCGGGCTGCGGGTCGCGATGGTCGTCGGGGACGTCGTCGGGCACGGTGTCCAGGCCTCGGCGACGATGGGCCGGCTGCGCACCGCCGTACGCACCCTGGCCGACATCGACCTGGCCCCGGACGAACTGCTGACCCACCTGGACGATCTGGTGCTGCGGCTCTCGGACGAGTCCGGCGGCGAGGGCAGCCCCGGCGAGGTCGGCGCGACCTGCCTGTACGCCGTCTACGACCCGGTGTCCCGGCGCTGCACCCTGGCCCGTGCCGGGCATCCGCCGCCGGTGCTGCTGCGGCCGGGCGGCCGGCCGCAGCTGCTCGACCTGCCCGCCGGCCCCCCGCTGGGCCTCGGCGGCCTGCCGTTCGAGTCCGCCGAGCTGGAACTGCCCGAGGGCACGGTCCTCGCCCTGTACACGGACGGTCTGATGCTGTCCCGGGACCGGGACGGGGACACCGGCCGCGACCTGCTGTACCGGGCGCTCGGCCAGGACACCGAGGCAGGGG
Source organism: Streptomyces sp. NPDC015171 (assembly GCF_043079545.1). Taxonomy (NCBI): domain Bacteria; kingdom Bacillati; phylum Actinomycetota; class Actinomycetes; order Kitasatosporales; family Streptomycetaceae; genus Streptomyces; species Streptomyces sp. NPDC015171. The sequence goes on along the minus strand of NZ_JBIBUO010000003.1, from coordinate 273,994 downwards.
GCACGGACGCCCTGGACGGGACCTGCGACCGCATCCTGCACGCCCTGCTGCCGTCCGGGGGCGCCGCCGACGATGTGGCGCTGCTGCTCGCGCGGACCCGCTGCCTGCCCGCCTCCCAGGTGGCGAACTGGGACGTCCCGGCCGACCCGGCGCTGGTCGCGTCGGTCCGCAAGCAGGTCGTGGAGCAGCTGGACGCCTGGTCGCTGAGCGCCGCCTCGTTCACCGCCGAGCTGGTGGTCAGCGAGCTGGTCACCAACGCCATCCGGTACGGCTCGCACCCGATCCGGCTCCGGCTCGTCCACGACGCGACCACGCTGATCTGCGAGGTCTCCGACACCAGCCACACCGCCCCGCACCTGCGCCGGGCCAAGACCTTCGACGAGGGCGGCCGGGGGCTGCTGCTGGTCGCCCAGCTCACCCAGCGCTGGGGCAGCCGGCCCACCGCGGACGGCAAGACGATCTGGGCCGAGCTGCCGCTGTACGAGGAGGGCGGGTAGGGCGGGTAGGGCGGCCGGGACCGGGCGGCGCTGGCGGGCTCAGCGGGCGGCCAGCCACGGCCGTACCTGCTTGCGGGCCTCGTGCAGCCGCGATTTGAAGGTGCCGAGCGGGATCCCGGCGCGCTCGGCGGCCTCGGCGTAGTCCAGCTGGCAGATGTCCCGGTACACCAGGGGCGCGACCAGGTGCGGATGCTCCCGCTCCAGCCGGTCGAGCGCCTCCAGCAGATCCACCCGGGAGCCGGCGATGACGCTGGTGGTGCGCGGGTCGACGGCGTACGCCGGCTCGATGGCGGCGGGCTGTTCGACGGCCCGCCGCTTCAGCTCGCGGTACTTCTGCCGGCAGCAGTTGGCGACGACGGTGTACAGCCAGGTGCCGAAGCGGCTGCGCCCCTGGAAGCCGGTGATGTGCCGGGCCACCTGGAGCAGCACGTCCTGGGCGGCCTCCTCGGCGTCCTCCCGGCAGGGCAGGAAGCGCGCGCAGCGGCGCACGACCTCCGGCCGGATCTCGGTGAGCAGCCGGTCGAGGGCCGCGCTGTCGCCGCCTGCGGCGTACCGGGCGAGGTCTTCCATCGGCGCCTGGTCCTGCACGGAAGGGCTCCCCTCCAAGTCGATCTCAGGCCAGGCATGATAGTCGTATGCACCCCCTGGAGCGGATCGGCCGCCACCGCCTGGAACGGCCGCTGGGCAGCGGCGCCTTCGCCACGGTGTGGCTCGCCCATGACCCCGAGCTCCAGGCTCCGGTGGCGGTGAAGGTGCTCGCCGAGAACTGGGCGCACCGGCTCGACATCAGGGAGCGCTTCCTGTCCGAGGCGCGGCTGCTGCGCCGGGCCGGTTCCGGCCGGCTGGTGCAGGTCTACGACATCGGGGAACTCCCGGACGGCAGGCCGTACTTCGTGATGGAGTACGCCGCCGGCGGGACCCTCGCCGATCTGCTGGCGGACGGTCCGCTGCCGGTGCGGGACGCGCTGGCGCTGACGGCCGAGGCCGCGCGCGGCGCCGCCGCACTGCACGAGGCGGGCATCGTGCACCGCGACATCAAGCCGACCAATGTGCTGCTGCACACCGCCCCGGACGGCAGCCGGCGGGTGCTGCTGGCCGACCTGGGGCTCGCCAAGAGCCTCGCGCAGGCCTCGGTGCTGACCCTGGCCGCGGGTTCCGCCGGCTATCAGCCGCCGGAGCAGGCCGAGCCCGGCGAGGGCATCGACGAGCGGGCGGACGTCTACAGCCTGGGCGCGGTCGGCTACGAGCTGCTCACCGGTACCGTGCCGGGCCCGCCGGGCAAGGTGGTGCCGCCCCGGCGGCTGCGGCCGGAGCTGGGCGAGGACGTGGAGCGGGCCCTGCTGCGCGCGCTGGAGCCGGACCGGGCGCGGCGCTGGCCCAGCGCGCTCGCCTTCGCCGGGGAGCTGGACCGGCTGAGGGCCGGCCCCTCGGCGGGGCGCGGACGCCGTCTCGACGGGGTGCGCGGCCGGCTCAACGGCGTGACCCTGGCGCTCGCCGCGGTCCTCGCCGCCACCGCCGCCGGGGTCACGGTGACCGTGGCGCTGCACCGGGACGGCGCAGCGGACGACGGCACCCGGGTCGCGGACGCCACCGGGCGGGTGACCCTGAAGGTGCCCGCCGGCTGGGGCCGTGAGCTGCGCGACTCCGGCTGGGACCCGCACGCGCTCGGGCTGCCCGAGGGGCACCAGCCGGGGCTCGTGGTGGCCGACGACCTGTCCCGCTGGTCCGATCTGCGCACCACCGTGAACGGGGTCTTCGTCGGGGTCGACGCGCACGGCGACGTCACCGCGAAGGTCAAGGCGCTCGCCCACTCCGGCTGCCGCTACACGGGCTCCCGCGCCTTCGCGGACTCCCGCTGGCACGGGCTGGTCCGGGCCTGGAGCCGGTGCCCGGGCGGCGGCTCGGTCACCGAGTCCGCGCTGGTCCCGGCGGACGCCGCGCGGCCGCAGGTGTACGTGCAGGTGCGCCAGCGGGGCGAGGGCGACGCGACCGACGGCGTACTCCGTTCGCTGCGGGTGGCGTGAAAGGTGCCTGCCGGGGGTCACGGCGGGGAAAAGATTCCGGCATGTCCCGAACTTTTCCGGCGGTACGCGCATCGGACGGTGGTGACGGCGCACCCGGCGCCGTAGGCACGCGTCCCGGTCGCGTGCCGTGACCCTCCAGGAGTGTTGAGCGACATGGTGCACACCCCCCGGTCCGCGCGGCACGGAGCCCTGCTCGCGGGCGCGGTCGCCGTGCTGGGCCTGTTGACCGCCTGCGGCAACGGCACGGACGTCCACAGCGAACCACCGGTCACCGCCTCCGGCACGGCCGCGCCCGCGCAGGACGACAAGAGCGGCGGCCCCCCGTCCGCCCCGGCATCCGCCCCTGACTCCGCCCCGGCCAGGACCGCCCCGTCCGCGGTGCCCGGGACGACGGGCGCGGGCGGCGGCGGTACGACCGCGACCAGGACGGCAGCGGCGAGTTCCCGCTGCCACACCTCCGAGCTGCGCGCCTCCGTGGGCCGCAACGACCCGGGCGCCGGCCAGGAGAACTTCCCGGTGGTGCTCACCAACGGCTCCGGCCGGACCTGCACCCTGCGCGGATATCCGGGCGCGGCCTTCGTGACCGCCTCCGGAAGCCAGCTCGGTGCCGACCCCCAGCGGGAGCCCGGCTCGCCGGTGACCGTGACGCTCAGGCCCGGGCAGAGCGCCTGGGCCGGGCTGACCTTCTCCAACCCGGGGATCAGCGGGGCGAAGCCGGGCACCCCGGCCGCGCTGCTGGTCACCCCGCCCAACGAGCGTGACCCGCTGAAGGTGTCCTGGTCGGGCGGGCAGGTGCCGGTCTCCGGCACCTCCTCGTCGGTCCGGCTGAGCGTGCTCAGCCCCGGCACCGGTCCCTGACCGGGGGGCCGGGGGGGGGGGGGGGGGGGGGGGGGGGGGGGGGCCGGGGGGGGGGGGGGGGGGGGGGGGGGGGGGGGGGGGGGGGGGGGGGGGGGGGGGACGT
>NZ_JBIBUO010000003.1:0-270506 GCF_043079545.1 Streptomyces sp. NPDC015171 | reverse complement strand
CCGGCCGGCGGGGGGCCGGCCGGGGCGCGCCCGGCCCCCCCCCCCCCCCGGGCCCCGCCCCGGGCGCCCCCCCCCCCCCCCCCCCCCCCGCACCGCGGACCCCGCTGCCCTCTCCCCCGGGGCAGCGGGGTCCGTCATGACGGCGCCACAACTGTCACAGGACGGCAACAGGCGCCGGCGTCCGCGATCTTTCCCCGCACTTGCGCCATCGAACCCGGTCGACCGCACGGCGAACCGGCCCCGCAGGGGCCACGACCTGGGAATCGGGGACAAGATGAGCGGGATCTCACGCAGGCGGGTGCTCACCGCGGGGGCGGCGGCGGGCGCCCTCGGAACACTGGCCGCCTGTTCCTCCGGCACCGGCCGCCCGGCCGGCGGAGCGGGCCCGGCCGACGGCAAGGGCACCGCGCAGGCCCGGCCGGCGAGGCCGATCGGCGACGGCTCCACCGCCGACACCGGCGCCCAGCCGCACCAGCCGGAGCCGGCCCGGTTGACCGCGGGCCGGCGGCCCCCGCAGTTCGTGGTGTTCTCCTGGGACGGCGCGGGCGAGCTGAGCAATCAGCTGTTCTCCCGGTTCCGCAAGGTGGCCGCCGACCACGACGCCAGGATGACGTTCTTCCTCAGCGGCATCTACACGCTGCCCGAATCCAAGAAGAGCCTCTACCGGCCGCCGCGGCACGCGGTCGGCGCCTCCGACATCGGCTACCTCGCCGACCGGCACATCCACGCCACGCTCCAGCAGGTGCGCGGGGCCTGGCTGGAGGGCCACGAGATAGGCACCCACTTCAACGGGCACTTCTGCGGTGCGAACGGGGTGCGCAACTGGTCCCCGGCCGAGTGGCGCAGCGAGATCGACCAGGCGATGGACTTCGTCACGAAGTGGAAGACCAACACCGGCTTCACCGACCTCGACCCGCTCCCCTTCGACTACCGCAAGGAGCTGACCGGCGGCCGCACCCCCTGCCTGGAGGGCCAGGCCGGCCTGCTGCCCACGGCCGCGGCGCTCGGCTGGAAGTACGACGCCAGCTCCCCCGGCGGCCTGCAGATCTGGCCCGGGAAGGTGCAGGGCGGCAAGCTGTGGGACTTCCCGCTGCAGTCCATACCGTTCGCCGGGCACTCCTTCCAAGTGCTCTCGATGGACTACAACCTGATGTACAACCAGTCCGGCGGCAATCCGCTCGGCGACCGCGCCCGGTACGACGCCTGGCGGGTGCAGGCCCGTGACACCTATCTGGCCGGGTTCCGGCGGGCCTACGAGACCAACCGGGCGCCGTTCTTCATCGGCAACCACTTCGAACGCTGGAACGGCGGCATCTACATGGACGCCGTCGAGGAGGCCATCGGAAAGATGGCGGCCTACGACGAGGTGCGTTTCGTGTCCTTCAAGCAGCTCGTGGCCTGGCTGGAGGCGCAGGACCGGGCGGTGCTGCGCAAGCTGCGCACGCTCTCGCCCGGGCAGGCCCCGGCGGTCGGCTGGGCCGAGTTCCTGGGCGCGGCGGGCAGCACGTCGTCGTAACCCGTTCCGGGTCATCTGTTTTGATGGGCGGGCACCTCGTGATCGATTCCGGAAGGACCCGCCCTGAACACCCCGCTCGCCGAGGCCCTGTCCGCCGTTCTGCTGGCCGCCGTGCTGGCCTGGGCCGTCGTCCGGCCCTTCGGATGGCCGGAGGCCGCCCTGGCCGTGCCCGCCGCCGGCATCGCCGTCGCCACCGGGGCGATCTCCCTCGACCACGCCAGGGCCGAGGCGGAGCGGCTCGGCCCGGTGGTCGGGTTCCTGGCGGCGGTGCTGGTGCTCGCCCACTTCTGCGACGTGGACGGACTGTTCCAGGCGTGCGGGGCGTGGACGGCCCGGTGGTCCGGGGGCCGTCCGGTGCGGCTGCTGACGGCGGTGTTCGCGCTGGCCTCGGCCATCACCGCCGTGCTCAGCCTGGACGCCACGATCGTGCTGCTCACCCCGGTGGTCTTCGCCACGGCCGCGCGCACCGGGGTACGCCCCAAACCGCATGTCTACGCCTGTACGCATCTGTCGAACACGGCGTCGCTGCTGCTGCCGGTGTCGAATCTGACGAACCTTCTGGCGTTCGCGGCGAGCGGGCTGAGCTTCACCCGGTTCGCGGCGCTGATGGCGCTGCCGTGGGTGGCCGCGATCGGCGTCGAGTACCTGGTGTTCCGGCGGTTCTTCGCCCGGGATCTCGCGGCGGCGGCCCCGGCGGCCCGGGACACCGGCGCGGAACCCGGGCTGCCGCTGTTCGCGCTGGTGACCGTGGGCTGCACGCTGGCCGGGTTCGTGGTGGCGTCGGCGTTCGGTGTGGAACCGGCCTGGGTGGCCGCCGCCGGCGCGCTGGTGCTGGCCGTGCGGGCGCTGGCGCGGCGCAAGGCGACCCCGCTGACCGTCGTACGGGCGGCGGCCCCGGCGTTCCTCGCCTTCGTGCTGGCGCTCGGCATCGTGGTCCGGGCGGTGGTCGACAACGGGCTCGCGGACGTCCTCGGGCAGGTCGTGCCGGACGGCACCGGGCTGGTCGCGCTGCTCGGGACCGCCGCGCTGGCCGCCCTGCTGGCCAACGTCATCAACAACCTGCCCGCCGTGCTGGTCCTGCTGCCGCTGGCGGCGCCCGCCGGGCCCGGGGCGGTCCTCGCCGTGCTGCTGGGGGTGAACATCGGGCCGAATCTCACATACGCCGGGTCGCTGGCGACGCTGCTGTGGCGGCGGATCGTGCACCAGCACGAGCACGATGTGGACCTCGGGGAGTTCACCCGGCTCGGTCTGCTCGCCGTGCCGTCCTCCCTCGCCGTCGCGGTGGTGGCACTGTGGGGGTCACTGCAGCTGCTGTAGCCGTGTGCGGCGGCGGAGGGAGGCCGAGGGATGCGGGTGATCGCCTGGCTCGTGGAGGGCACCTGGCCCGCCTGCGTGGACGCGGTGCGCGCGCACGCGCCGGACGACGCGGAGGTGGTGCTGCTCCATGTGAGCGGACCCGAGGTGCCCGCCGTGGCGCACGGGGCCTTCGCCGGACTGCTCGGCCGGGGCCGTCCGGAGCGGGACCCGGGCGACCGGCTGGAGGCGCTCGGCGGGACGTCGGCGGTCTCGCTCCTGGCCGCCGCCGCCGAACGGCTGGGCCGGCCCTGCGTCCGTGCGGAGCGGTCGGGCCGGGTCGAGCGGGAGGTCGTGGCCGCCGCCGAGGGGGCCGGGCTGCTGGTGGTGGCCCGGGACGGGGACCGGTCCGGGCTCGGGCCGAAGAGCCTCGGCCCGGCCGTGCGGTTCGCCGTCGACCACGCGCCCTGCCCGGTGCTGCTGGTGTGGCCGGAACCGGCCCCGGGCCTGGCGACGATCCCGCCCCCGCCGCCGCACCACCCCTGACTCAGCGGTGCCGGCGGCCGCCGCCCCCGGTGCGGCCGCCCCGGTCCCCGCCGCAGTACCCGGGGTACGCGGCGCAGGGGCCGGGGGTGACGGTGGCGGTCGGCGAGGGGGCCGGGCTCGATGGCGCCGGCGTCGGCCCCGTACCCGCCTCCGGGCTGGTCTCGGGGGTGCCGGACGGGGTGGGCGTGGCCGGCGGCGGGACCGTGCGGGGTGCGGCGGAGGCCGGTGCGAGGGTGCTGTCGGCGCCCCAGTTGACGTTCTCCATGCGCAGATCCGCGTGGGCGGTGTCGATCGTCCAGCGCTGGGCGGTGCCCGCGGTGCGGGTCTTGAGCACGAGGGCGCCCGAGCCGTCGGTGGCGGCCGGGGTGAGGGCGAGCCCCTGGTTCCAGCGGGGTACCAGGGCGCCCTGGAGGGTGAAGTCGTAGTGGATGTCGCGGGCGGCCGTGCCCGCGGCGGTGCAGGGGGCGAGGCGGACGGAGTAGCCGAGGTGGGAGTCCAGGCAGAGGCCGGGGTCGGCGCCGCTGCGCAGCAGTCCGTCGGTCTCGTAGGTCCACTGCTGGGTCTCGGCGGCGGAGCAGGCGGTGAGTTCCGTCTCGGCGTCCTTGGCGGTCCGCTCGCCGACGACGCCGACGCACAGCCCGGAGGTGAGGTTGCGCAGCCTGCCGCGCAGGGCCCCCTGTGCGGCGGCGTTCGAGCCGGCCCAGGAAGCCCCCGGCGAGGGGGTGTTCGCGCCGGGCGTCCGGGCGGGCTGGCGAGCGGCGCCGGGCACGGGGGCGCCGTCGGAACTCAGCGCCGACCACAGCACCAGGGGGAGGACGACCAGAGCGCTGACGGTGCCGGCGGCCAGGGCGAGATGGCGGCGCCGGGTACGCCGGGCGGCGCGCAGCGCGGAGCGGCGGGTGACGGCGGTCCCGGAGGCAGGGATGGCGGCGCCGGGTGCGGCACAGGCGCCGGACGCGAACGCCTCCCCGGCCACGGCGGCGGCGGGCGGGGCCGGTTCGGCCGGGGGTTCGCCGGCGGCCGTGCGGGACTCCAGATAGCCGCGGGCACCCCAGCCGAGGACCGCCTCGGCGAGCGCGAGGCCGAGGCCGCGGTCGAACCGGGCCAGCTGGTCGGCGGTCCGGCCGCAGTGCGCGCAGCCGGCCAGGTGCCGGCGCAGATCAGGGTCGATGTCGGTGCCGCCGCGCCGGAAGGTCACGTCGAGCATCCGCAGATAGTGGTGGCACTCGTTGCCGGGGGCGAGTTCGCGGTGCGCCTGGAGGCACTCCTCACGCAGCCGCTCGCGGGCCCGGCGCAGCTCGACGCGGGCGTCCTCCTCGTCCAGGCCGAGCAGCGCGGCGGGCACGGCCAGGGGTTCGCCCTCGACCTCGGTGTGCCACAGCACGGCACGGGAGGTCTCGGGCACCCGCTGGAACGCGCGGGACAGGAGGCGCCGTTCGGGCGGCGGCAGCAGCCGGGCGGCGGCGCGCTCACCGGTGCCGGAGCCGGAGAGCAGGTCGGGGTGGAGCAGTTCCCGGCGGTCGTCGGTGTCCCACTCGGCGGCGATCCGGCGGACGGCGGCCAGCACATGGGGCCGCCAGGCCGCGGTCGGGCCGGACTGCCTGAGGGACGCGCCGAAGAGCCGGGTGAAGGCGGCGGTGGTGAGCATGCCGGCGGCACGCGGTCCGTCGGTGCACAGCCGGGCGTACGCGAGGGCCGCCGCCCAGTGCCGGTCGAGGAGTTCACCGACGGGATGCAGGGCGGATGACGCTCCCGTCCACTTCATCAGTTCGGCGCTCAGTCTCTCGTCCGACGGGCCTGCCTCGGTCACGGCCGCATTCCTCCAGATGCCCATAACGGAATTAGTCCATACCAAGAGGTATGGAGAGGGCGTGAGGCAGCTCGAACGTCCACCTGAGGCGGCTCTTTTGAAGCGTGAGGGGTGTCCGGGGAGCGGCCTGGCACATACAGCGGGAATGCAGGTGCCTGCGCGCCGACAGCGCACACTTTCGCACAGCGGAACACGCTCTAACAAGAGATCTCGCGTTTCTCCGGATTTCCCGCCGCCTTTTCTCTTTTGACATTCTGTCAAGGGCGGCCATTTCTTCCCGGCACGTCTGTTCCGCCGTCGGCCCGGCCGCCCGAGGCGGCCGGGCCGTGGATCCGGGCCGGGTTCCGGCCGGGCGGCGCGGTCAGTGGCCGCTGATGGCGTGCGGGGTGTAGGGCTGCTCCAGTTCCCCGAGTTCCTTCTCGCTCAGCTCCAGTTCCACGGCGGCCACCGCGTCCTCGATGTGCTGCGGCTTGGCCGCGCCGACGATGGGGGCGGCCACCGCGTCCTGGTGCAGCAGCCAGGCGAGCGCCACCTGGGCGCGCGGCACGCCCCGTTCGGCCGCGATCCGGGAGACGGCCTCGACGATCGCCCGGTCGCTCTCCAGGTAGAGCCCGCTGCCGAAGGTGTCGCTGGCGCTGCGCCCGGTGACGGTGCCCCAGTCGCGGGTGAGCCGGCCTCGCGCGAGCGGGCTCCACGGCAGCACGCCGACGCCCTGGTCCGCGCAGAGCGGCAGCATCTCCCGCTCCTCCTCGCGGTAGAGCAGGTTGTAGTGGTTCTGCATGGACACGAACTTCGTCCAGCCGTGCCGCTCGGCGGTGTGCTGCGCCTTGGCGAACTCCCACGCGTACATCGAACTCGCCCCGATGTAGCGGACCTTGCCCGCCCTGACCAGGTCGTGCAGCGCCTCCATCGTCTCCTCGACGGGGGTCGTGCGGTCGTAGCGGTGGATCTGGTAGAGGTCGACGTAGTCGGTGCCGAGGCGGCGCAGGCTGTGGTCGATCTCGGTCATGATGGCCTTGCGGGACAGGCCGGCCCCGTTGGCCCCCGGCCGCATCCGGCCGTGCACCTTGGTGGCCAGCACGATCTCGTCGCGGTCGGCGAAGTCCCGCAGGGCCTTGCCGACGATCTCCTCGCTGGTGCCGTCGGAGTAGACGTTCGCGGTGTCGAAGAAGTTGATGCCCGCGTCCAGCGCCTGCCGGATCAGCGGACGGGACGCCTCCTCGTCGAGGGTCCACTCGTGCGTGCCGCGGTCCGGCAGCCCGTAGGTCATGCAGCCCAGACAGATCCGCGAGACGTCCAGGCCCGTCGAACCGAGCTTCACGTACTGCATCGTTGCTGCTCCTGCCTTCGGAACGATGGTCACGATCGAGCCTACGACGTGACCTGGGGCCGACTTGACGACGGGAACGCGCGGGCGATTTGATCCTGACACGTGCCGCGCCGCCCGGCGTGGGCAGGATGGAGCGGACTTGCCCCCCATGGGTGTTCTTCGCGCCTCGGGGTCCCGCACGGCCCTGGGCGCCTTGTCGGCGGCGCTGGCCGTCGCGGTGTCGGCCCTCGCGGGCTGTGCTTCCGGCGACCGCGACGCGGACCGTCGGGCGAAGCCCGCCGCGGTGCGGCTGCCCCCGCGGCACGCCGGGTTCGACTACCAGATCGGGGGCGCCTATCCCCCGCCCTCCGGTGTGCGGATCGTCAGCCGCGACCGGTCCGACGCGCCCGCGCCCGGCCTGTACAACATCTGCTACGTCAACGCGTTCCAGGCCCAGCCCGCCGAGCGTTCCTCCTGGCCGCCCGATCTGCTGCTGCGGGACGCGCACGGCAAGGCCGTGATCGACGAGGACTGGAACGAGGCGCTGCTCGACCTCGGCACGCCGGCCAAGCGGGAGCGGGTGGCGCGGCGGGTGAACCGCTGGATCGACGGCTGCGCGGACAAGGGCTTCGACGCCGTCGAGCCCGACAACTACGACAGCTACACCCGCTCCCACGGGCTGCTCGGCGCGGGCGACGCCACCGCGTTCATGGCCCTGCTCTCCCGGCACGCGCACGCCCGGCATCTGGCCATCGCGCAGAAGAACACCTCGGAACTCGCCGGGCAGCGGAAGCGGGCCGGGCTCGACTTCGCGGTGGCCGAGGAGTGCGGGCAGTACGACGAGTGCGAGGTGTACGCGAAGGCGTTCGACGACCGGGTGGTGGACATCGAGTACACCGACGGCGGTCTGCGCGCGGCCCGCGCCCGCTGGGGCGACCGGCTGAGCATCGTCCGCCGGGACCGGGACGTGACGAAACCGGGCAACGCCGCGTACGTGCGCAAGGTGCGCTAGGCACGCCCCCTGGAGCCAGGGGGCCCGAAGCGACCCGTCCGGCGGTTGCTGCCCTTTCAGGTGACCGTCCGGCGTGGGATCCGTCGGATCGTCCTACAGTCGGCTCATCCTCGGCGCAGACGACCGGCGCCCGGCCGGTCCGGGCCGCCCGGGAGGAACGCGGTGCCGACACGTCCCACCATTCTGAGAGCCCTGGCCGCGGCGGCGCTGCTGCCGCCGGCCCTCGTCACACCCGCCTGGGGGCGGCCGGCGGCCACCGCGCAGGCGCCGGAGGCTCCGGCCGCGCTCTGCGCGGTCGCCGGTACCCTGCGCGGCGACCACGGCCAGCAGGCGGTGGTGAGTCTGTGCGCGGGCAGCGGCAGCCCCCAGCTGGCCGTCTCGGCCCCGGCCACCTGCGGCCGGTCCGGCGTCCGGGTCCGGTACAGCTGCCGCACCGACGGCACCTGGACGGCCGCGCGGGCCGGCCGGAAACTGATCACGGGCACCCTGTCGGGCGCGGGTGAGTACCCCGGGCCGGGGACGTACGACATCACGGCCGCCGTGCATGTGCGCTCCGCGCCCGGCGGTGTCGACCTGCGGGGCACGGTCCGGGCCGCCCTGTCGCTGACCGCGGCCAAGGCGAAGCCCACGCACGCCGTCACCGTCGACGGCACCGCCCTGCGCCGCAACGCCACGACCACGCTGACCTACACGATCCGCCGGGACAGCGACCAGGGCGACGGCAGCGCGCGGTTCGGGCTCATCGGGGAGACGGGCACCGGCGTGCGGCTCGCCACGTCCGACGCGCGCTGTGTCAATCCGCTGGTCGGCCGGCACCCGGCGAAGACGCGCCTGACGCATGCGCTGGACTGCGCGCTGACCGAACTCCAGCCGGGTCACCCGGAGAAGGTGCGGGTCCGGGTCACCGTGGGGGCGAAGTGCTCCACGGTGGTGTCGAAGCTCGGGTACTGGATGCCGCGGGGGCAGGACCTGTACACCGGCGACATGGTGGCCGGGCCCGCGCTGACCTGCCGTTAGGACCCGTACGGCGGTACGGCGGCGGTGGCCGCCGTACCGCCGGGCGGTCAGCCGGTGCGCTCCCGGACGCGGATCGCGCTCACCGGGCAGGCGTTGGCCGCCACCCGGACCATGGGGTCGTCCGTGCCGTTCTCATGGCCGGGCAGCACGGTGCTGTAGCCGTCGTCGTCCTGGGTGAAGACCTTGGGTGCGGCCAGTGCGCACTGGCCGGCGCCGATGCAGACGTCCTGGTCGATGTCGATGTCGAAGTGCATGATCAGAGCCTCTTACCAGGTCACCGGGAGTTCCAGCATTCCTTGGATCGTGTCGCCGGGTTTGAAGGGGATGTCCTCGGCCGGCACGGCGAGGCGCAGCCCCGGCAGCCGGGTGAACAGGCCGCCCAGCGCGATCTCCAGTTCCGCGCGGGCCAGGTTCTGGCCAAGGCACTGGTGGATGCCGAATCCGAACCCGAGGTGGTGACGGTCGGCGCGGTGGAAGTCCAGGGCGTCGGGGTCCTCGTACACCGACGCGTCACGGTTGATCACCGATGTTCCGAAGAGGACGCCCTCGCCCGCCCGGATGGTGGTGCCGGCGACCTCGATGTCCTCCAGCGCGACCCGCAGCATCCCTTCCGCGATGGACAGCATCCGCATCAGCTCCTCCACCACGACCGGCAGCAGCGCGGGGTCCGCGCGCAGTTCGGCCAGCCGGGCCGGGTGCTGGAGCAGGGTGAAGGTGCCGAGGGAGATCATGTTGGCGGTCGTCTCGTGCCCGGCGACCAGCAGGATCATGGCGAGCGACACGACCTCCTCACGTTCCAGCTCGCCCTCGTGGAGCCGTTGGTGGACGAGGCCGTCGAGGATGCCGTCGCCCGGCTCCGCCTGCGCGGCCTTGCTGTCGATCAGCCCGCCGAGGTAGTCCTCCAGGCGCACCCGGGCCTCCTCGACGTCCTCGGTCGTCGGGCCGCGCAGCAGCCGGCGGGACTGCTCCTCGAAGAACTCGTGGTCGCTGTAGGGCACCCCGAGCAGCCCGCAGATCACCATGGACGGCACGGGCAGCGCGAAGGCGGAGACCAGTTCGGCCTGCGGTCCCTTCGCGATCATCGCGTCCAGGAGTTCGTCCACGATCCGCTGGATCCAGGGGCGCAGACCGGCGGCGCGTTTGACGGTGAACGCCGGGATCAGCATCCGCCGCTGGCGCTGGTGCTCGGGGTCGTCCACCCCTAGGAGGGCCACGGCGCGGTTGCGGGTGGCGGCGAAGCGGGCCGTGGGCGAGGGGAAGCCGTCGTGCCGGCGGTCGGTGGACAGCCGAGGGTCGGCGAGCAGGGCGCGGGCGGTGGCCTGCGCGCTGACCATCCAGACCTCGCGGCCGTCGTAGAGGGTGACACGGGACAGGGGGCGCCCGTCGCGCAGCGGCCCGTACCCGGTGGGCGGGTGGTACGGGCAGGTGCGGTCCTGGGGGAAGGCGACGGGGTCGGTGGGGGTGGCCGGGCGGGTGGTGTCCGTCAGTTCCGTCATGGAAAGACCTCGCAGACGAAAGAAGTGCGTCGTGCCGATCTTCATTAGATGCCCCAGGCATCTATAGGTCGACTGCAAGTTCAGCCACTTCAGTGTCGCTCGTCATCTGGCCGAAGCGCCTCCCGTCCGGGGGCGGGAACCGGCCGTGGCCCCGCCGCCCCGCGCGACCGTCCGGTCAGGGCCGCCGGGCACCGCCCTGACCAGCGGCGAAGGCGCGTGCCACGGCGAGGCCGCCCTCGTACACGGGGTGCCGTGCGAGCAGGCCGTCCCGGGCGGTCGGTGCGCGGCGAAACCGGGCGGAGCGGGCTCGGCCGGTCGGGTCCGCGGTCCGCCGGACGACACCGTGCCCGACCGCGTCCTCGCCGGCCTGCTCAGGCGTGCTGTGCGACGGGGCGGGTGGCGGTGGTGCGGCCGGCGGACGTGGCTGGTTCCGTCTCCGGGTGTGCGGCGACCGGGACGGCGCCCACCGTGCCGGGCGCGATGGCGCGGGAGGGGATCACCGCGTCGGCGGACACGGCGCGCGGTACGGATGCTTCTAGCGGCCTTCGGTGTTGAAGCCGGTGGCAGTGATCCGTTGGACCGACGAAGGGACGAGACCCCATGCCTCTCGAAGGCGAGTACGAGCCCAGCCCGACGCAGTGGGTGCGCGAGCAGGTGGAGCTGTACGAGAGCTCCGGCGGGACGCGCGGCACCACGCTGCTCGACACCGGGATGCCGGTGATCCTGCTGACCACCCGGGGGGCCAAGAGCGGGAAGATCCGCAAGACGCCGCTGATGCGGGTGGAGCACGAGGGCCGGTACGCGGCGGTCGCCTCGCTGGGCGGCGCACCCAAGCATCCGGTCTGGTACTTCAATGTGAAGTCGGACCCGCACGTCGAGTTGCAGGACGGCACGGTGAAGCAGGACATGCGGGCCCGTGAGGTGACCGGGGCGGAGAAGGCCGAGTGGTGGGAGCGGGCCGTGGCCGCGTTCCCGCAGTACGCCGAGTACCAGGAGAAGACCTCGCGGCAGATCCCGCTCTTCGTGCTGGAGCCCCTCCACGAGAGCTGATCCGAAGTGAGCTGATTCAGGCCGGGCACCGCTCCATTTCAGAAAAATCTGTTCTGGAGACGTGTGAAGCCGTTTCCGGACGGGCACTCGTGCGTCAGGCCCCGCCGCGTTCCCCCGTCGCGGCGGGGCTTTCCTGTGCCTCCCCCGCCGGCCGGTCGGTGACATCGAGGAAGATCGGGTCGGCCTCGGGGAACGTCCGGGCGAGGGACCGCTTGATGCGTACGGCAACCTCCTCCACGCGTTCGCTGTCCATCCCGGGCGCCAGGTCGATACGGGCGGCGACCAGCGTGGAGTCGAGCCCCGTCTGCATGGTGAACAGCGCCTCCACGCTGTCGATCTCGGGCTGGGCCCGCAGCAGCGCCCGGATCCGGCCCCGCAGTTCGGGGTCGGCGGCCTCCCCGATCAGCTGGTCGCGGGCGTCGCGGCCGAGCCGGTAGGCGACGCAGACCAGCAGGACGCCGATGGCCAGCGAGGCGGACGCCTCCCATACGACCTGCCCGGTCACCATGTGCAGGGCCATCCCGGCCAGGGCGAGCGTCACGCCGAGCACGGCCGTGCCGTCCTCGGCGACGACCGTGCGCAGCGCGGGATCGCGCAGCCCGCCGTCGGACCGGCGCACCTGGTGCAGGGCCCGCAGCAGGGAGGCGCCCTCGGCGAGCAGGGCGACGCCCAGCACGATCAGGCCCGCCACATAGCCGCTGAACTTCTCGTCGGCGCCGCTGCGGAGGGCCTCGACGCCCTGGAAGAAGGAGAAGCAGCCGCCCATGACGAAGATGCCCACGGCGGCGAGCAGGGACCAGAAGAAGCGTTCCTTGCCGTAGCCGAAGGGGTGCCGGTCGTCCGCCGGGCGGCGGCTGCGGCGCAGGGCGGCCAGCAGGAAGACCTCGTTGAGGCTGTCGGCGACCGAGTGGGCGGCCTCGGAGAGCAGCGCGGGCGATCCCGCGAGGACACCGCCGACCGCCTTGGCGACGGCGATCACCAGATTGGCGCCGAGCGCCACGAGGACGGTGACCCGGGTGTGCCGGTCGGCCCGGGGGCCGGCGGCGCCGTCCGCGTCGGGGCTGTCCGCGCCGTCCGTGCCGGGCCCGGCGGCCCGGCCCGAGTCGCCGTCCGCCGCACCGCCGGCCGGTGCGCGCGCGGGGCGTGTCCCGGCCCTGCCGACGCCCTCCTCGGCGCGTACGGATGCGGCCCCGGCGTCCGGGCCGGGTGCTGGGGGCGCCTGGGGGCCCGTGGGGTGTGCCGGTCCTGCCATGCCGTCGTCGGCCGATGTCCCGTTCATCTATCGCCGCCTGCCCCCGACGGTGCGGCTCACACCGTGCGGCCCGCGGCGAACGGGGCGGCAGGAGGCGTGCGCCAGGGGCGTCCGGCGGCTCGAACTGCTCGGCGCACGGCGGTCCGGGCGGCGGTATCCGGTCGGCACCGCCCCCGGGAAAGCGGACAGCCGCCTGTCCACCGGGCCCGTGCCGTGCGACGGCGTCCGCCCCGGGCGGGTCATGTGCGCGCGCCGGCCGGTGGCAGCCACTGCCCGTCGCGCATCAGTTCGCGCCCGCTCAGCTCGTTCTCCTCGCGCCAGGCCTGGATCCGCCGCGGGACAACCTTGAAGTACAGGTAACGGGTGGCCAGTTGACGCGGGTCGAAGCCGGTCTTGCCGGCGAAGACCTCGGCGTCCTCCTCGGGCAGGTCCTCGGGCGTCACCGACTGGACGGCGCCCTCGATCAGGACGACGTCCCGCGTGGGGCCGATACCGAGGCGGGCCCTGCCGGTCGCCGCCAGATTGCGGCCGGTGGCGCTCTCGGCCGGGGTGGCGATCAGCAGTGCGGTGCCGTCCCACACGAACGACAGGGGCACCAGATGGGGGGTACCGCCGTCCGGCCCCGCGGTGGCGACCCACACGTCGACGTCGTCCTCCAGCCGGCGGAGGGTGTCCTTCTTGCGCTGCTCGGTGGAACGGGCGGGGGTCGGGGTCATGGCGTACGGCCTCCTCTGGATGATCGCTGCGATCAGTGTGGCCGGGCCTCCCCGGTCCTCGCGCGAAGCTCGGCAAGGCGTGTCCGGGCCGCGGTGAGGAGCAGATCAAGGGCGGCCGGGTAGGAGCTGGTGCGCATGGTGGCGACGAGATGCCGGGACGTGGCCGCGATGTGCGGATGGGTCGCGGCGGGCAGCCGGGCGTAGGTGGTCCGCCACACCTCCGCCTCCGCCTCGCGCGCGGCCCGGGGCAGGGCCGTGCACGCGGAGTCGAGGGCGCCGAAGGCGAGGGCCTGGTCCACGAACGCGTGGTAGATCCGCACCGCCTCCGGGTCCGGGAACCCGGCCCCGCGCAGCACGCCGAGCATGCTCTCCACGGCCTGGATCTCGTGCGTGCGGCCGGTGACGCGGTGGGCGCTCAGCATCGCCGCCCGCGGGTGCGCGAGGGCACCGGCGTGGATCCGCAGCCCGAGGTCGCGCAGGTCGGCGACCCAGTCGCCGGTGACCCGCCAGGACCTGAGGTTGCCGCCGATCAGCTCGTCGGCGATGGCGAGCATCAGGTCGTCGGTGTGCCGGAAGTACCGGTACAGCGAGCTGGGGTCGGCGCCCAGGGCCCGGCCGAGGCGGCGTACCGAGAGGGCTTCGGCGCCGTGCTCCTCGATCAGCCGCAGCGCGGTGGCGACGATCAGCTCGGCGGACAGGACGACGCCCTGTTTGGTGGGGCGGCGCCGCTGCCGGGCGGCGGGCGGGACGACGCGGTCGCTCAAGGTGGCCTCACTGGCGGTCGGGGGCGGGCCGGCATCAGGTGTGGCCGCACCTTATGACAACACCGTTGACCTGTTAAGTACCGCGGCAGTTTCATGTCCGCTCATCGGGGCCGGCCGGGGCCCCCGCGCGTGAGCGGAGAGCCGGGGATGAACGAGACACCTTTCGGAACGGACGAGGCCGCGCGACCAGGGCTGCGCAGGTCCCTCGGCGTGCTGGACGGCGTGGCCGTCGCCGCGTCCAGCACGGCGGCGACCACCAGCATCGGCATCGGGCTCGGGGTGACCGCCGCGGTGGTCGGCCCGCATCTGCCGGCGATCATGCTGCTGGCGTTCCTGCCGGTGCTGGGCATCGCCGGGGCCTACGCCCGGCTCAACCGGGTGGAGCCGAACGCGGGCAACGGCTATGTGGGTGGGCCGTTCGCTCAGTCCCTGGCTGGGTTTCGCGGTCGGCTGGGTGAACATCGTGGCGAGCGTGGCGTTCCTCGCGTACACGACGGCGGTCACCGGTTCCGCCCTGATCCAGCTGGCCGGTCTCGCGGGGCTGCACCGGATCGGCTCGCTCGGTCTCGACCCGGACTCGACGGCGCAGACGACGGCGGTGGGTGTCGTGGTGCTGGCCGCCGTGACCGTGACGGCGGTGACGGGGGTGCGGACCGCCGCCCGGCTGCAGACCTGGCTGCTGGTCTTCGAGTACGTCGTGCTGCTCGGGTTCTGCGGCTACGGCATCGCCACCGGACCGCACTCCTTCAGCCTGTCCTGGTTCGACCCGTTCGCGATCCCCTCGGCGACCGCGCTGGCTCAGGGCCTGCTGCTGTCGGTGTTCTGCTACTGGGGTTTCGAGGCCGTGTTCACCGTCGCCGAGGAGGTGCGCGATCCGCGGGACGCCTCGCGGGCCGGGCTGATCACGCTGGTGGCGATGCTCGGCCTGTTCCTGCTGGGCTCGGTCGCCTTCCAGCGGGTGCTGTCCGGTCCGGAGCTGGCCGGGCACGGCGCGCAGGGCCTCGCGTACTACGGGGACCGGCTTGCCGACCAGCCGCTGGCCGCGCTGCCTTTGGTGGCGCTGATGTTCTCGGCGGTGGCCTCGCTGCAGGCCGGGGTCATCCCGACGGCCCGGGGCGCGTTGGCGATGAGCCGGGACCGCACGCTCGGTCCGGTGTGGTCGCGGGTCAGCGCCCGGTACGGGACCCCCGCCGCCGGTACGCTGCTGATCGGGGCGCTGGCCGCGGCGGTGGCGGTGCTCTCCCTGGTGATCCCCCGGCTGGCCGACATGATCCTGGCGACGGTGAACGCGGTCGGAATCGTCGTCGCCCTGTCCTACGCGTGCACCGCGCTGGCCGCGGCCGTGCGCTTCCGTTCGCTGCTGCGCACGGACCGGTGGCAGGCCGTACGGGCGGTGGTGCTGCCCGCGCTCAGCGCCGTGGCCCTGCTGGGCCTCGGCGGCTATCTCGGCTGGTCCTTCTACCGCTCCGCCGACCACTTCGAGGTCAGCGCGGACAACGGCTGGTTCCTGCTGCTCATGCCGGTGGCGATGATCGTCTCCGGGTTCGCGGTGGCCGCCTGGGCGAAGTGGGTGCGCAAGTCGCCCTACTTCCGCACCGGCGCGGGCACCGACGCGGACTCGCCCAAGCTGCTCGCTCCCTCCAACTGACCTGTCTGGAAAGGCACCATGCACGCTGACCTGCTCTTCACCGGCGGCCCCGTCCTCACCCCCGAGGGCCGCACCGCCACCGCCGTGGCCGTCACCGGCGACCGGATCACCGCTGTCGGGGACGCGGAGGTGCGCGAACTCGCCGGGCCGCGCACGGAGGTGGTCGATCTGGCCGGGCGGCTGCTGCTGCCCGGTTTCCAGGACGCGCACGTCCATCCGGTGCCGGCCGGCCTCGAACTGTCCCAGTGCGATCTGTCCGGCCGGACGACGGCCGGGGAGACCGTGGCCGCCGTCCGCGCCTACGCCGACGCCCACCCGGAGCGGGAGTGGATCCTCGGCGGCGGCTGGTCGATGGAGGCGTTCGAAGGCGGCACGCCGACCCGGGAGCTGCTGGACGCGGTCGTCCCGGACCGTCCGGTGTACCTGCCGAACCGGGACCACCACGGCGCCTGGGTGAACAGCCGGGCCCTTGAGCTGGCCGGGATCGACCGGCACACCCCCGATCCGGCCGACGGGCGGATCGAACGGGACGCCTCCGGGACACCGAGCGGCACCCTCCAGGAGGGTGCGATGCAGCTGGTCGGCAGGCTGACGCCGCCCGCCACCGCCGCCGACCGGCTGGCCGCGCTGCTGCACGCCCAGCGGCATCTGCACGCGCTCGGCATCACCGCCTGGCAGGACGCCCTGGTCGGTGACTTCCTCGGCATGGACGACCCGGCACAGGCGTATCTCACCGCCGCCGGGGACGGCTCGCTCACCGCCCGCGTCGTGGGCGCCCTGTGGTGGGACCGGGAGCGCGGGGCCGAGCAGATCCCCGAACTCGTGGAGCGACGGGCCGCCCTGAGCCGGGGCCGGTTCCGGGCGGGCACGGTGAAGCTGATGCTGGACGGCGTCGCCGAGAACCACACGGCGGCGCTGCTCGACCCGTATCTGGACCGGTGCGGCTGTGCCACCGCCAACCGCGGCAAGAGCTTCATCGATCCGCTGCGGCTGCCCGGGTACGTCACCGAGCTGGACGCGCTCGGCTTCCAGTGCCACTTCCACGCGCTGGGCGACCGGGCCGTACGGGACGCGCTGGACGCGATCGAGGCGGCCCGGGCGGCCAACGGGCCGAGCGGCACCCGGCCGCATCTGGCGCACCTCCAGGTCGTGCACCCGGACGACGTGCCCCGCTTCGCGCGGCTCGGTGCCACGGCCAACATCCAGCCGCTGTGGGCCGCGCACGAGCCGCAGATGGACGAGCTGACCATCCCGTTCCTCGGGCCCGAACGGACCGCCCGGCAGTACCCGTTCGGCGCGCTGCTGCGCTCGGGCGCCCGGCTGGCCGCGGGCAGCGACTGGCCGGTGAGCAGCCCCGATCCGCTCCAGGGCGTGCATGTCGCGGTCAACCGGGTGGAGCCGGGCGGCAGCGGTCCGGTGTTCCTGCCGGGCGAACGGCTCGGCCTCGCCGAGGCACTGACGGCGTACACGGCCGGGTCGGCGTACGTGAACCACCTGGACGACGCCGGCCGGGTGGCCGCCGGTGCCCTCGCCGACCTGGTGGTCCTGGACCGCGACCCGTTCGACGGACCGCCGGAGGCGATCGCCGAGGCGCGGGTGGCGCTCACCTATGTGGGGGGCGAGCGGGTGTACGCCGCCGGGTGAGTTCCTGGACAGGTGCCCAGGTATGCTGGACACCTGTCCAAGAAGGTGAGGTCCGCCGGTCATGGAGATCGTGGCGAACGTCCTGGTCGGCCTGGTGGCCGTCCTGCATGCGTACATCCTGGTGCTGGAGATGTTCCTGTGGCAGAAGAAGCCGGGGCGGGGGCTGCACGGCTTCGCTCCGGAACTGGCCCGGACGACCGCGCCGCTGGCCGCGAACCAGGGGCTCTACAACGGCTTCCTGGCGGCCGGCCTGGTGTGGGGCCTGGTCGCGGCGGATCCGACCGGGTTCCGGGTGCGGGTGTTCTTCCTGTCCTGCGTGGTGGTGGCGGGCGTGTTCGGGGCGGTCACGGCCAACCGGCGGATCCTGTTCGCCCAGGCGCTGCCCGGTGCGCTGGCCCTGGCCGCGGTGCTGGCCGCGTGACGGCCCGCGCCGCGGCCGAGGACCCGCGGGCCGCGCGCACCCGGGCGCGGCTGCGGGAGGCCCTGCTCGCGGAGTGCGCCGAACGGCCGCTGGAGCAGGTGGGGGTGGCCGCGCTGGTGCGCCGGGCGGGCGTCGGCCGGGCCACCTTCTACGTCCACTACGACGGCCTGGAGGAGCTGGCGGTCGACGCGTGCGCGGACGTCGTACGGCAGGCGGTGGACGCGCTGCACGCCTGGCGGGGACGGCCCGATCCGGTGAACGCCCCGCCCGCGCTGCGGGAGTTCTTCGCCGGGCTCGCCCCGCACGCGGCCCTGTACCGGTCCCTGCTCGCGCCGGGCGGCGGCGGGCCGCTCGGGCGGGTGCTGCACCGGGACCTGCGGGCCCGCAGCAGGGCCGAGCGGGAACTGGCCGGCGCGGCGGACGCCCCGCTGGTCGCCTCGGCCGTGGCGGCGACCTTCGCGGGGGTCCTCGCGGACTGGCTGCACGGGCTGCTGGACGCCTCACCGGCCGAAGTGGCCGATCAGGTCTGGCAGTTGCTCATTGCCCTGCACCGCAGCCGGTGACCGGTCACCGGTCACCGGTCACTGGCAGGCGACGCCCTTGCCGAGCAGGGGCCAGGCCTCCACGCCGGCGTCGGTGCGGACGTAGGCGGTCGCCCTGTCGTCCGTCAGCCACAGCCGCCGGCCGCCGCGGTGGTAGCCGGTGTCCACGGCACCGGCGGGCATCCGGACCTCGGGGCGGTACGGCGCCGCGAGCAGGCCGTCCCGGCCGAGCACGCCGTCGGGGTCGCGGGCGTACGTCCGGTCGCCCAGGGTGAGGAGGACGGCGGACTGCCAGCCGCAGTGCTCCGGCCCCGAGGAACTCTCCAGCCTGCCCACCGGGACCCGCCGGCCGGCACGGTCCTTCCAGATCTCCCGCTCCGTGGTGGCCGTGAAGCTCTCCGGGAGTTCGGCCGGGTCGCAGGAGGCGCTGGTCTCCGGGCCCCAGCCGGGCCGGTCCGGCTGGTCCTCGGCGACCACGACGGCCACCCTGGTGCGGCCCGCGACGTCGTAGGAGTACAGCACCCGGTCCGCCGTCCGGCGTTCCACCCGGTAGCCGTGGTCGGGCACCTCCGGCTGGAACATGTCGAAGTAGAGGGCGAGGCCCGCCTCGGGCGTGGCACCGCCGTCGGACCTGCCCCACCCGTCCGGCCCGGAGCCGTCGAAGATCTCCCCGTCGCACTCCAGTGCGCGCCCCGCCGCCCCGGAGGCTAGACGGAGGGCCCGGGGGCCGCTCTCGTCGCGTTCCCGGGTGGCCACGTCGAGCGGGCCGCTGTAGGGCGTCGCCGGCGGGGTGCCCCGCACCACCAGGTCCTTCCGGGGCCCGTCGTCGCACCCCGCCACGACCGCCGCCGTCAGCACCACCGTCACCGCCACGCACCCTCTGCGCATCCCCGCCCCCGTTCTCCCGTGTCCCGTACGGGTCTCCGTACGGTCCTGCGACGCCGGGGCGGTCCGGAACGTTCAGCGGGCCTGCTGGAAAGTGCGCCGGTAGGCCTGCGGGGACACGCCGATCGCCGCGTGCAGGTGCTGGCGCAGCGAGGCGCCGGTGGCAAAGCCGACCTCGGCGGCGATCCGGTCCACGGGCAGGTCGCTGGCCTCCAGCAGATGCCGGGCGCGGGCCACCCGCTGCTGGATCAGCCAGCGGCCGGGGCTGAGGCCGACCTCGTCGCCGAAGCGGCGGGCGAAGGTGCGCAGGCTCATGCGGGCGTGTCCGGCGAGGTCGGCAAGGGTGAGCGGATCGTCAAGGCGCTCCAGCGCCCAGGCGCGGGTCGCGGCCGTGCTCGCGGCACCGCTCTCGGGGACCGGCTGCTCGATGTACTGGGCCTGCCCGCCGTCCCGGAACGGGGGGACGACACAGCGGCGGGCTACGGCGTTGGCCAGCTCGCTGCCGTGGTCGGTGCGGACGATGTGCAGGCAGATGTCGACTCCGGAGGCCGCGCCGGCCGAGGTGAGCATCCGGCCGTCGGCGACGAAGAGGACGTCCGGGTCCAGGTCCACCTCGGGGTAGAGGCGGCGGAACGAGTCGGCCACCTGCCAGTGGGTGGTCGCCCGGCGGCCGTCGAGCAGTCCGGCGGCGGCGAGCACGAAGGCGGCCGTGCAGATGGACACGATCCGGGCGTCCGGGCGGATCCGGGCGAGCGCGGCGCTCACCTCCGGGGACAGCTCGGCGGGGATGTGCGCGGGCGGCACGGAGGCGACGATCACCGTGTCGGCGGTGTCCAGGATCTCGGGGCCGTGGGCGACGCCGACGGTGAAGTCGGCGTTGGTGCGCACCGGCCGGCCGTCGACCGTACAGGTGAGTACCTCGTAGTGGCCGTCGGCCGCACCGAAGATCCGGCTGGGGATGCCCAGCTCGAAGGGGTAGACGCCGTCGAGCGCCAGGACGACGACCCGTTCCGGGCGCCGGCTGAGGAGCTGCATGTCGAGCATGGCACGATCCTATCGAAGCTTGGCAATCATGCCATTTCCCGGGCGGGCGGACTCCGGCAGGCTGGGTGACCATGAGCGATGTGAACACCATGCGAGTCATCAGCCAGGACGTCCTCGGCGGTCCCGAGGTCTTGAAGGAAGTACAGGTGGAGCGGCCGGAGCCGCGTCCCAACGAGGTGCTGGTCCGGGTGCGGGCGGCCGGGGTCAACCCCACCGACTGGAAGCACCGGGCCACCGGCGGCTTCCTCGGCGAGCCCCCGTTCGTCCTCGGCTGGGACGTCTCGGGCGAGGTCGTCGAGACCGGGATCGGCGTGGCCGCCTTCCGGCCCGGCGACGAGGTCTTCGGCATGCTGCCCTACCCCTACGGCCACGGCTCGCACGCCGACTACGTGATCGCCCCGGTCCGTGCCCTGACCCACAAGCCGGCCTCGGTCGACCATGTCCAGGCGGGCGCGCTGCCGCTGGTCTCCCTGACCGCCTGGCAGGCGCTGACCGAGCACACGGACGTCCAGGCCGGCCAGCGGGTGCTGATCCACGCGGCGGCCGGCGGGGTCGGCCATGTGGCCGTGCAGATCGCCAAGGCGCGCGGGGCGTACGTGATCGGCACGGCGAGCGCGGGCAAGCACGACTTCCTGCGGGAGATCGGCGTGGACGAGCCGGTCGACTACCACGCCACCGACGTCACGGAGACGGTGCGGGACGTCGACGTCGTCCTGGACACCCTCGGCGGCGACACCTCGGTGCGGTCCCTGCGGATGCTGCGCCCCGGTGGTGCGGTGGTGTCGATCCTGCCCGTCGGCTCGCCGGACTTCGAGGCGGAGGCCGAGCGGCTGGGCGTGCGGGCGGTACGGATGCTGGTGGACGCCGACCGGACCGGAATGCGGGCGATCGCTGAACTGGCGGAGTCCGGGAAGCTGCGGGCGACCATCGCCGGGACGTTCCCGCTGGCCGACGCGGCCAAGGCGCACGAGCTGGGCGACACCGGCCGCACGACGGGCAAGCTGGTCCTCCTGGCGGACTGAGCGGCACCCGCCCCCGGACGCGTGAAACTCGAAGACATATGTCAATCGAACATGCTCAAATTCCTTCCATCGAGGGTAACTTGACGATCGGAAAGCGACGTCGGGGCACGGGGTGGGAGGTGGTGCCGACGTGCGACACGAACCCGTACCACTCACTCGGCAGCTGGGCATGTACGCGTACCGCGGGCACACCGTGCTGGAGCTCCGGGGCGAGATCGACATCGTCGCGGCGACCGAGATCGGCCCGCATCTCGACCGGGTCACCGGGCGGCCACAGGCGCGGGCCGTGATCGACCTGCGGCAGGTGGAGTTCTTCGACTGCTCGGGGCTGCGGCTGCTGTACCGGGCGCGGGCCCGGATGCTGGAGCGCGGCGGGCAGCTGCACCTGGTCTGCACCCACCCGCTGACCCTGCGCGTCTTCCGGGTCACCGGGCTGACCCGGCTGCTGCCCCCGCAGCCGAGCCTGGACGCGGCCCTGGCCCGCTCCGAGGCGGCGTCCGGCTCCCTGTGAGCCCGCCCGGCCCGGTCCGGCCGTCACCCGGCGGCGGACCGGCCGACCGGGAGCACGAGGTGCCGCTCCCGCAGGCCGGGGGCTGTCCCAGGCGCAGATCGCCGGGTGTCCGCACGTCGGCGAGGCCGCGGTGAAGGCGCTCGGGGGCCGGGTGGCCCGGCGGACCCGTGCCGCGCGACCCGCGTCCACGCGATGGTGTCCGGCGTCGACCACGGCTCGGGCGCGAGCCGACGGCGGGTCGCATCCGCCGGGCCGTAGCCGCTCCTCGCCGCTCAGAACCCCGGCACGCCCGGCAGGGCCAGCGCCCCCAGCACGGTCGCCCCCACCAACAGCCAGGCCACGTAGTCACCGATGTGCCCGGACTGCAGGCGCCGGAGGGGCTCGGCCCAGGCGGGGGCGGCCACCCAGCGCGGGCGGGTGACGGCGAGCCCGGCGAGCACGCCGGCCAGCACGGTCGAGACCAGGCCCAGCAGGACGCCGTGCGGGGTCCAGTGCACGGAGGTGTGGGCGCCGCCCGAACCGGCCTCGTTGACGGAGCGGGCCACCACCGCGCCGAAGCCGGGGATCACCCCGATGGCCAGGGCGGCGGCGAGCAGCACGGCGGGCACCGTCGTCATGGTGTCCGGGATCCGGCTCAGCCGGCCGGAGGTCTCGGGTTCCTCGTCGGAGCCGCTGGTCTCGTACTCCGCGTCAGCGGGGCGCGGCCCGAGGCCGAGGAACACACGGGCGGCGACCCGCAGCACCGCACCGGCCGTGATCGCGGAGGCGGCCACGAACACCACGGTGAGCGGGCCGCCGACCGCCTCCTCGGTGACCGCCTTGCCGAGGGCCGTACCGAACGGCGGCAGGCCGGCGAGGCCGAGGGCACCGGCGGTGAACAGCACCGCGGTGGCGCGCAGCGGTCTGCCCCGGCCGTGCAGGGTGTGTTCGTCGACGCCGGCGAACCGGTCGAGGAGGACGCCCGCGCAGGCGAACAGCGCGGCCTTCACCCCGGCGTGTCCCAGGATGTACAGGGCGACGCCGTCGTCGCCCTCGGGGGTGAGGACGCCGAGCCCGATGAGGAAGAGCCCGGTGTGGGAGACCGTGGAGTACGCGAGGAGCCGTTTGATGTGCCGCTGGTACCAGCACATGACGGCGCCGATCACGGCGGTGAGCACGCCGAGGGTCACCAGGGCCCGGGTGAGATCTGCGGCGGGGATGCCACCGGGCCCGGCGAAGACGGTGCCGTACACGCGCCAGACGCCGTAGGCGCCGAGCTCCACCATGACGCCGGACAGGAGCATGCACACCGGGGTCGGGGCGACGGCGTGCGCGTCCGGGAGCCAGAAGTGGAAGGGCACGGCCGCCGCCTTGACCAGCAGCCCGGTCAGCACCAGGACGAAGGAGGCGAGGACCAGCGCGTCCGGGCCGCCCGGACCGGCCGCCGTGTCGAGGCCGCGCCCGATCTGCGTCATGGCCAGTTCGCCGGTACGCGCGTACAGCAGAGCGATGCCCATCAGCAGGGCGTACGCGCCGAGGGAGTTGACGACCCCGAAGGTCAGGGCGCCCTGGACGGCCTTCGCCTCGTCGATGCGGTAGCCGGTCAGGGCGTAGGCCACCACGCTCATCAGCTCGAAGAACACGAAGGCGTTGAACAGGTCCCCGGCGATGGCGAAGCCGCACATCGCACCCTGGAGGACCAGCATCAGCGAGGTGAACGCGCCGCGGTGGCCGACCGGCGGTTCGTCGAAGTAGCGCCAGGAGTAGACGAGGGACGCCAGGGTCAGCAGTGACGCCAGCGTCGCCATGCCGAGCGCCGGACCGTCCCCGACCAGGACGATGCCGACGCTCTCGCCGTCCACGGGCAGCCAGCCGCCGGCCCATTCGAGCATCGGCGGCGCGGAGTTCAGCAGCAGCAGGAGCGCGAGGGCGGCCGTACCGCCGGAGACCGCGAAGCCGGTGATCTCGGCGGCGATCCGGGGCAGCCTGCGGCCGACGACCGTCAGCAGGGCGGCGCCGAGCAGCGGGATCACCACGAGCAGCGGGAGCAGATGGTGCATCAGCCGCGCAGCTCCCGCAGTTCGTCGGGGTCGACCGTGCCGTGCCGTTTGGCGATCTGCAGGACGAGGGCGAGCAGCAGGGCGGTGACGGTGGCGCCGACGACGATGTCGGTGAGGGTGAGGGCCTGCACCACCGGGTCGACCACCGGCCGGGAGCCGGGCCGGATGTCGGAGAAGACGGGCGCGGTGGCGCCGTCGCGGTAGCCGACCGCCAGCAGCAGGACATAGGTGGCGGACTGGCACACGGCGAGACAGCCGATGGCGTGGACCAGGTTCCGGCTGGTGGCGAGGCCGTAGCAGCCGGTCAGGAAGATGTAGACGGCGACCAGGTACGGCAGCGTGTGCATCACGGTGTCCTCACTTCCCGTGCTCCTCCTCGATCTCGACGGCCTGGTCGAGGAAGTGGGCGAGGAGCACGACGACCGCCCCGGCCACCTCCATCCCGATGGCCGCGTTCAGCAGGGGGACGGCGCCGCCGGAGGACAGCGTGCCGAAGGTGCCGTACGGCAGCAGTGTGTTGGCCAGGTACGCGGTGCCGGCCAGCACTCCGGCGAGCCCCAGCACCAGGTAGGCGCAGACGGCGAGCGCGTCGAGGATCTCGTAGGCGGCGAGCGGGCGGACGCGTTCCAGCGCCTGGTGGTCGGCGCCGAGGTAGAGCAGATGCAGGGCGGTCGCGGCGACGACCCCGCCCTGGAAGCCGCCGCCGGGGCTGAGCTGGCCGTGGGCGATCACGTACAGACCGGTGACCAGGGCGATGGGCAGCACGAGCAGGGCGTAGCGGCGGACCGGGCGGGCCACCTCGGCGGGCGCGGGCCGCGCCCGGTGCTCGTCGCGGGCCTGGCGCAGCAGCACCACGCAGCCGAGGACGGCGGCGAACAGGATGCTCATCTCGCCGAGGGTGTCGTAGGCGCGCTGGTCGAAGTTGATGGAGGAGATGACGTTGGCGGTGTGCCGGGCGAGCGAGGCGTGCACGGCCCGGTCGCCGTAGGGGTGCCGGCGGCCGCCGAAGCCGGGCAGGTCGAGGCAGGCGGCGACGAGCAGGGCGGCCATGCCCGCGCCGCCGACGGCCAGCAGCCACAGCCGCAGCCGGTTCACTCCGTCTCCTCCGCGCGGCGCCCGCGGCGCCTGATCCTGCGCACCGAGAGCATGATCAGCAGCGGGGTGAGCGCGGAGCCGACGGCCAGCTGGGACAGTCCGACGTCGGGGGCCTGGAGCACGGTGAACAACGCGGCCAGCAGCACCCCGAGGACGGAGAGCACCAGTGCCTGGCGGGCGGGGTCGCGCTGGGCCACGGCCGCGGTGGCGGCGGCGGCCACCAGCAGCAGCGCTACGGCGATCACCGCGTCGGACACAGGGCACCCGCTCCTCGCATCTCAGCCGGTCCGCAGCCGGCGGCCGGCACGTCAGCCACCCGGTACCCGGCGGCCGTCACAACAGCCACCCGGTACCCGGCAACGGGCCCGGCAGCCACCCGGAGTCCGGCGCCCGTGCCGTCAGCCACGCCGCACCTCCCGGAACCCGCCCGCCACCGCCCGCGTGGCGATCACGTTGCCGCCGATCAGGAGGGCGCCGGTCACCAGCAGTTTCGCCATCGCCCGGCCCGGCCCGCCGGCCACGCACAGGGCGACCACGACCGCCGTGCCGACAACGGCGGCGGCCCAGGTAGGCGCCCAGCCGCCGGGGTGTTCCCGCGCCAGTTCGTCGGCGAGCAGCCGGGCGAAGACGAGCGTGCCGACGGGGCCGAGCAGGGCGAGCAGCAGGGCGAGGTCGACATAGGACGGGCGGCCGTAGCCCTGGGCGAGGAGCAGCAGGGCCGGGCAGAGGGCGGAGGTGGTCAGGTTCTGGGCGAGCACCCGGCGGGACGTCGGGCCGGTGGACACGCCCCACAGGGCGGCGGCCCCTCCCCCGCCGAGCACGGCGGTCGCCGCGAGGATCCAGCCGTTCACCGCCAGGTCACCGCCCGCCGGCCGGCCCGCGCCAGCAGCGCGCCGAGGGCGGCCGCGCTCGCGCCGACGATCCGCTCCAGGGTGTCGACCGCGGTGATGAGCACCAGCCACAGCAGGGCCAGCGCCGCCCACCAGGCGAGGAGTTCGGCACCGGCCAGGAGCACCGCGCGCGGGGCGGTACGGCGGGTCATGCGGCACCTCCTCTCGGTCCGGTGTGCCCGGGTGTGCGCTGCTGTGTCCGTGGTTCGCTGGGGGCATCCAAGCACCGCCGGGCCGGGCGGGAGCTGCGGCACGCGGGGTCGCATCCGGAGTGCCCCGCGGGCGTGGACGGAAACCACCGGCGTGCGCCCGGCGCCGCACGGACGGCCGGCATCCCCGGCCGCACCGGGGGTAAGCGGGCTCCGACACGGGGAAGTTGACAACCGGCCCGGAGGACCCCATGGCCCGCACCGTCCCGCTCCTGCCCACGATCCTGCGCCCCGTCCGCAAGCGCCGGCCGGCCGGCGACACACAGCCCGCCGGCGAGACACCCGCCGGGGACACGCGGCCCGCCGAGGACACTCAGCCCGCCGGGGACGAGCCGGGCAGCGAACGGGTCGCGCCGGCTCCCGCGCGGCATGCGCTGCCGCTGCCCCTGCGGCTGCTGGCGATGCTGATCGCCTTCGTGTGCATGGTGGCGTTCGCGGTAGTCCTCGCCCGGATCACGCTCCAGCCGTCCCCGGCCTCGGTGGCGCTGACGCACGCCAATCTGCATCCGGGCCGGTCCCTGCGCGCCTATCTGGAGCAGGCGTCGGCACGGGACGCGCTGCGGCAGGTCGGCGGGAACCTGCTGCTGGGTGTGCCCTTCGGGGTGCTGGTGCCGGTCCTCGCGCCGCGCGCCCGCGGGGCGCTCCAGGTGCTGGCGCTGACGGCCCTCGTGATGCTGGTGGTGGAGCTGGTCCAGGGGGCGCTGGTGACCGGGCGGGCCTTCGACATCGACGACGTGATCCTCAACACGTCCGGGGCGCTGCTGGGTTGGCTGCTGCTGGGGCGGCGGCTCGGTCGCGGGGTGCACCGGCGCGTGCCCGCGCCGTCGGGTGAGTGATCGTCACCAGCAGGTCCGTACCAGAGTATTGACGCTCCCTTATCTCACTCCTTAAATCAAGAGGCACACCACTCCGCCCCCCACCGAACGGAGAGCCATGGCCTCCCCCCGTCTGCTCCGCAGATGTCTTCTCGCCGCGCTGTCCGCCGTGCTGATCGGCTCCGCGGCCGTCGGCCCGGCGCAGGCCCGGCCCGACGCCCCGGCGGCCGCCGCCGTCACCACGTTCTCCGACACCTTCGACGGGCCCGCGGGCTCGGCGGTGAACGGCTCGAAGTGGTCGCTGGAGACCGGCGACAACGTGAACAACCACGAGCGGCAGTACTACACCTCGGGTACGAAGAACGCCGCCCTTGACGGCCAGGGGCATCTGGTGATCACGGCCCGCAAGGAGAACCCGGCCGGGTACCAGTGCTGGTACGGCAGCTGCCAGTACACCTCGGCCCGGCTGAACACCTCCGGGAAGTTCAACGCGCAGTACGGCCATGTCGAGGCCCGGATGAAGATTCCGCGCGGGCAGGGCATGTGGCCCGCGTTCTGGATGCTCGGCACGCCGGTGAACTGGCCGGACTCGGGTGAGATCGACGTGATGGAGAACGTCGGCTTCGAGCCCTCGACCGTGCACGGGACGATCCACGGCCCCGGCTACTCCGGCTCGGGCGGCATCGGCGCCGGCTACTCCCTGCCGAACGGGCAGGCCTTCGCCGACGCCTACCACACCTTCGCCGTGGACTGGGCGCCCGACTCGATCACCTGGTCGGTGGACGGGAACGTCTACCAGCGCCGCACCCCCGCCGACCTGGGCGGGAAGACCTGGGTGTTCAACAAGCCGTTCTTCCTGATCCTGAACCTGGCGGTCGGCGGCTACTGGCCGGGCGACCCGGACGGCTCCACGCAGTTCCCGCAGCAGCTGCTGGTGGACTCGGTGTCGGTCACCACCAGCGACAGCGCCGCCGGCGTGCCGATCCGGGGCCTCGCCGGCAAGTGCGTCGACGTGGCCGGCGCCAGCCCGGCGAACGGCACCCCGGTCCAGCTCTACGACTGCAACGGCACGGGGGCGCAGGCGTGGACGGTCGGCTCGGACGGCACGATCCGGGCGCTCGGCAAGTGCCTGGACGTGAACGGCAACGGCACGGCGGACGGCACGACCGTCCAGCTGTGGGACTGCACGGGCGGCCCCAATCAGAAGTGGGCCGTCTCGGCGGCGCACGACATCGTCAATCCGCAGGCGAACAAGTGCCTCGATGTGACCGGGAACAACTCGGCCAACGGCACCCGGCTGCAGATCTGGACCTGCTCGGGCGGCGCCAACCAGAAGTGGACGGTCGGCTGAGCCGTCCGCTCAGTGCAGCGTCCAGGTGTACTTGTCCCCGCCGACCCAGCGGACCATGTCCGGATCGTCCAGGTCGTGGATGACGACGCCGTGATGGGCCGCGGTCTCCAGGACATCGGTGACGGTCCTGGCCTCACCGACCACCTCGCCGTCGAGCTCCATGATCCGGAACGGCGGCTCGCCCGGCCTGCCCGGACACACGCCGAGGACCAGGACCCGCGGATGGGAGATGTAGGGGGATCCTTGTTCGGTCATGCAATAGAGCCTAGAACGCAACCCGCGCGGACGGGTCGTCCACCGGAGCCGTCCGGGAGACCGTGAACCGCGGTCCGGGCCGCTCCCCGCGTGCCCGGACGCCTGTGGCCTCCCCGTTCGCCCGGCCGGGTGAGCGCGGAGGCCGCAGCCGTACCGCGGGCCGGGGCCACCGGCGCACCGCGCCCGCACAGGCCACCGCGTGCCGCGCCCGGACGACGCACCGCGTGCGGACCGGTGGACGGCACACGGTGGCCGTGCCCCCGGGTGGCACGGCCGGCTCCCGGCCGCGTGCCCCGGCCGTGCGCGAGGTGCACCCTGGTCCCCATGGACCCCGTCGCCGCCCTGGACCGGATCGCCTTCCTGCTGGAGCGGGCGCTCGCGCCCACCTATCGGGTACGGGCCTTCCGGACCGCCGCCCGGGTGCTGGCCGCGCTGCCCGGGGACGAGGTGGCCGAGCGGGCGGCGGCGGGGACGCTGGAGTCGCTGAAGGGGATCGGGCCGAAGACCGCCCAGGTGGTGCGGGAGGCGCTGGGCGGTGAGGTGCCGGGCTATCTGCGCACGCTGGAGGAGGAGGCCGGCGGGCCGGCCGTCACCGACGGTGCCGGTGCCGCCCTGCGGGCACTGATCCGCGGGGACTGCCACACCCACTCGGACTGGTCCGACGGGGGCAGCCCGATCGAGGAGATGGGGCGGGCGGCGGCCGGTCTCGGGCACGAGTGGGCCGTGCTCACCGACCACTCGCCGCGGCTGACCGTGGCCCGGGGCCTGTCGGCCGAGCGGCTGCGCGAGCAGCTGGCGGCGGTGGCGGAGCTGAACGCGCGCTGGGCGCCGTTCCGGCTGCTCACCGGCATCGAGTGCGACATCCTGGAGGACGGCTCGCTGGACCAGGATCCGGAGCTGCTGGCGCGGCTCGACGTGGTCGTGGTGTCGGTCCACTCCAAGCTGCGGATGGACGCGCGGGCCATGACCCGCCGGATGGTGGCCGCCGTGCGCGATCCGCACGCCGACGTCCTGGGGCACTGCACCGGCCGCCTGGTCACGGGCCGGGGCCGGCCCGAGTCCCGGTTCGACGCGGACGAGGTGTTCGCGGCGTGCGCCGAGTCGGGTACCGCGGTGGAGATCAACAGCCGCCCGGAGCGGCTCGACCCGCCCCGGCGGCTGCTGCGCGAGGCCGTGGCGGCGGGGGTGCTGTTCGCCGTCGACACCGACGCGCACGCGCCCGGCCAGCTGGACTGGCAGATCCTCGGCTGCGCCCGTGCCGAGGAGTGCGGGGTGCCGCCGGGGCGGGTGGTGACCACCTGGTCGGCCGGGGAGCTGCTGGACTGGACCCGGGAGGGCCGGCTGCCGGCGCGTGCCGCGGACACCGGGCCTCATGGGTGACACAGGTCACGCAAGGGGGCGGAACAGCATGTCGTGGTTGCCCGTTGAACCAACCGTGGGAGCGGATGGGACAGTGTCCCCGGGCCTCACCCATTGCCCACAGGGACGATCGTTCGGCTGAAGCCCTGTGGAGCCTTTCGCCGAGAGGCGACCGCCATCCGCGCCCACCACCCCGACCGCCCCGGCCGTGAATCCCCCGTCACGGCCGGGGCTTTCGCATACCCGCCCGGAAGGGGCATACGGACGGGGCCTCAGTGCGGGGCGCGCTCCTGGAGCGCCGCCCGCCAGGCGGGCAGCCGGTCCTGGGCGGCCGGTTCGGGCCGCCGGCCGCCGCTGGCGAAGAAGTCGGCGAGCGGCAGGATCGCGGCGCCGACGGTGACCGCGTCCGGGCCGAGCCGGCCGAGGTCGATGGTCACCTTGTCGGCCGGGTGCCGCAGCGCGTACGTCGCCGCGTGCCGGCGTACGGAGGGCAGGAACCGGGTGCCGAGCTGGAGGCCCGCCCAGCCGCCGATCAGGATCCGCTCGGGCTGGAAGAGGTTGATCAGGTCGGACAGGCCGGCGCCGAGGTACTCGGCGGTCTCCTCCAGGACGGCGAGCGCGACCGGATCGGGGGTGCCGTCCTCGGCCGGGTAGGCGGCGGCGAGCATCGCGGTGAGCGCGGTCTCCTCGTCGGTGCCCTCCGGCGGCCGGCCGCCCTCCTCGCGCCAGCGGGCGAGCAGCGACTCGGCGCCCGCGTAGGCCTCCAGGCAGCCCGGGGCGCCGCAGCGGCAGCGCCGCCCGCGCACCCGTACCGTCAGATGCCCCCACTCCACCGCCCGTCCGTGCTCCACCTCGGGGGTGACGAGGCAGGCGCCGACACCGGAGCCGAAGAGCACCACCACGGCGTTACGGGCGCCGCGCCCGGCGCCGAACCACATCTCCGCCTGGCCGAGGGTCTTGGCGCCGTTGTCGATGAGGTACGGCACCTCGTCGGGGAGCTGCGAGGCCGAGCGGAGCAGCCGCTCCAGCGGGACCGCGTCCCAGCCGATGGTCTGCCCGTGCACCACGGCACCCCGGTCCGGGGTGTGCTCGACGATGCCCGGGACGCCGACGCCGACGCCGAGCAGCAGCTCGGGGGCGGCCCCTTCGGCGGTGAGGACCTCGGCGACGCCGTCGCGGATGTGGCCGGCGATGACCTCGGCGTCGTAGCCCTGCTGGGTCAGCCGGCGTTCGGCGCGGGCCAGCTCGGTGAGGGCCAGGTCGAACAGCTCGACCCGGACGCGGGTCTCGCCGACGTCGACGCCGATCATCTGGCCGCTGTGCGGGGAGACGCGCAGCAGGGTACGGGGCCGGCCGCCGTCGGAGTCGACGCTGCCGGCCTCCTCGACCAGGCCGTCGGCGATCAGGTCCGCGACCACGTTGCTGACCGAGCCGGAGCTGAGTCCGGTGGCCGGTCCCAGCTCGAAACGGCTGAGCGGGCCGTCGAAGTACAGCCGCTGGAGCACCGCCGTGCGGTTGCCTCGTCTCAGGTCGCGTACCGTGCGCCCGTTGCGCCCCGCCATATGGCTCCCTTCACGAACCCTGCCCGACCTGCAACATACTCCTTCGGACAGCCGCCGCGCGACATTACCCCAAGCCTTAGTTCATGCTGTGAGCTAAGACGGAGCGCGCACGGCGCCGTGCGGGACCCTCCGGACACGCTCCCGAGACTCCCGCACGGCCCCCCTCCCCCCGCGGCTCAGCCCGCCGCGTACACGTCCTCCACGTAACGCCCGTCCGCCGCCAGCGCGTCGAGCCACCGGCGGGCCGCCGCCTCGTCGGCGCCCGGGGTGCGTTCCCGGTACAGGGTACGGAACGCCGCGCGGACCCCGGGTGCCATGCGGGCGCCGTCGCCGCACACGTACACCCGCGCCCCGGTGGCCAGCAGCCGCCAGACCTCGTCGGCCTCGGCGGCGATGCGGTGCTGCACGAAGGCGGCCCCGTTCTCGGGGGCGGCGCTGAAGGCCGGGCGCAGCGACACCGCGCCGGCCCGCTCGGCGGCTCGCAGCTCGGCGGCGTGCAGATAGTCGGCGTCGGGCGCGTCGCAGCCGAAGTAGAGCAGTGCGGGCGGCAGTTCCGCTCCCCGCGCCCGGGCCGCCGTCCGGTCGGCGACGACCCCGCGGAAGGGGGCGAGGCCGGTGCCCGCGCCGACCATCACGACGGGGGCGGCGGCGTCGATCCGGAACGCCTCGCGGCACGGCTGGACCCGGGCGTACACGGTGTCGCCGGGCCGCAGGGAGGCGAGGTGGCCGGAGCCGGTGCCGCGGTAGCGGCCCTTGCCCGAGCGGGCGGGGGCGTCGAGCACGGACACCATGAGGTCCGCGTGCCGGGCGTCGGCCGCGGGGGCGGAGGAGATCGAGTAGGGGCGGGGGCGCAGCGGGGTCAGCAGGTCGAGCAGGAGCGGCCAGTCGAGGGCGCCGCGCAGCGCGGGGTGGTCCTCGGCAAGCTCCACCAGGGTGCGCGGGTCGTCGTCGGCGAGGGCGGCGAGGGCGGCACGCTCGGGCGGGCAGGGGTTGGCAGCGGCGAGCAGGGCCCGCCGCTCGCCCGCCGGACGGTCCTGCAACTCGACGTGGTGCGTCAGGAGCTGGCGCACGGTCAGCGGGCGGTCGACGGCGAGGCCGCCGCGGCGCGGGCGGTCGGCCCTGATGTCCAGGACGGCGTCGGCGTCGAGGCCGAACGCGGCGACGACGCGGTCCACCAGCTCCGGGGCGTTGGCGGGCAGCACGGTCAGATGGTCGGCGGTCCGGTAGTCCACGCCCTCGGGCAGGGCGATGCGCAGGAACCGCTTGGTGCGCGGGTGGCCGGGGGCCGTGAGGTCGTACGCCTCGGTGACCGTCATCGGGAGCAGTCCGTGCCGTTCGGCGAGCGCGTCCAGCGGGCCGCCGGTCAGGGTGCGCACCGCGTACGTGCGGGCGGGCTCGGCCGGTGCGCCGGCCCCCGCGTCCGGGTCGCCGTACTGCTGGAGCAGCGCGGTGCGCAGCCGGCCGGTGAACTCCCGCACGGTGCCGGTGAGGTCGCCGGAGGCGTCGGCGGCGGCGCGGGCGGTGAGCCGGGTGGCGCCGAGTTCGGCGAGGCGGGCGTCGACCCGGGTGGGGACCTGCTGGTAGGTGGCGGCCCAGTTGCGGTCGCCGACACCGAGGACGGCGTAGGTGACGCCGGTCAGGTCGGGGGTGGCGTCGAGCCAGGCGGTGAAGGCGACGGCGTCGTCGGTGGGACGGCCGTTGTAGGAGGCGGCGGTGATGACGACGGGGCGGTCGGCGGGCAGTGCGCCGGCGAAGTCGTCCAGGGCGGCGACCTCGGTGGCGCAGCCGACGGCCGCGGCCTCCTCGGCGAGCCGGGCGGCGAACTCCCGGCAGGTGCCGTAGTTGCTGCCGTGCAGGAAGAGGGCGCGGGTGCCGGGGCGGACCCGGGCCGGGAGGGCGTCCGGGGCTGGGGTGCCCGCGGCGGGCGCGGGGGCGGCGCCGGGCAGGGCCGGGTGCACACGGTCGGCGGTGGTGCGCGGGGTGAGGGTGAGGGTGAACCCCTCCGGCTTGAGGGTGAGGGTCTCCTTCACCGAGAGCGCGTAGCCGGCGTGGTCGTGCAGCCGGTAGCGGTGCACCAGCAGGGCGAGCAGCATGGTCGCCTCGTGCAGGGCGAACTGCCGTCCGATGCAGGCGCGTTCGCCGGTGCCGAAGGGCTTGAAGGCGTGCACCGGGCGGGCCGCCTCGGCCTCGGGGGTGAACCGCTCGGGGTCGAACAGCTCCGGGTTGTCGCCCCAGACGGGCCGGCGGTGCAGCATCGGCGCGAGCACGGTCACGGCCTGCCCGGCGCGCAGCGGGATCCGCCCGCCGAGCAGGGTGTCCTCGCGGGCCTGCCGGCTGAACGCGGCGGCCGTCGGCCACAGCCGCAGCGCCTCGTTGAGGACCTGGCGGGTGTAGGTGAGCCTGCCGATGTCGTCGTACGTCGGCTCCGGGTCCGGGGTGTCGCCCCACAGCGCGTCGACCTCGCGCCGCACGAGCCGGAGCACGGCCGGGTCCTTGGCGAGGTGGTAGAGGGCGAAGGACATCGTGCCGGAGGTGGTCTCGTGGCCGGCGATCAGGAAGGTGATGACCTGGTTGCGGATGTTCTCCGGGTCCAGGGTGGTGCCGTCCGCGGGGTGAGCGGCGCCGAGCATCAGCCCGAGCAGGTCGTCGGCACCGCTCTGGTCGGTACCCGTGCGGGTGGCGATGACGTCGTCCACGACCCGGGCCAGGTAGCCGGCGTCCCGCCGGAACGCCGCGTCGGCCGCCGTGTGGTCCTGGCCCGGGGTGCGGGCCAGGCGGGTCATGCTCCACTCCAGGCAGCGGACCATCGCCTCCACGAAGGGGTGCGGCTCGTCGCGTGCGAAGGAGCCGAAGTCGTAGTCGAATCCGGCGAGTCCGATGGTGTCGAGCGTCATCCGGGTCATGTCGTCGGGCACGTCCACGGGCCGGCCGGTCCGGGCCGCGCCGTCCCAGGCGTCGATGAGCCGCCGGGCCACCTTCAGCATCACGGGGTGGTAGGTGCGCATCGAGCCGAGGGCGAAGGCGGGCATCAGGATGTCGTGCGCCTTGGCCCAGTTGGGCTCGTCGTTGTAGGCCGTGAACAGTCCGTCGGCGGCGAACTCGCGGACGTTCTGGAGGGCGGGTCCGACGTGTTTGGCGAACCGCTCCTCGTCGGCCAGATCGGCGACCAGGTCCGCGTCGGCGACGAAGAGCACGTCCCGGCCGTGCAGCCGGCGCACCAGCACCGGGCCGTGGACCCGCATCAGCTCCATGACCTGCTGGATGGGGGTACGGCCCGGGCCGGTGGCGGTGATGTCGACGACGGGGACGCCGGGCAGGGTCCCGGACGGTGCGGCGTGCTGTGCGGTGGGGGGCATGGCGCGACAACTGCCTTTCGCGGTAAGCGGACGACTGCGCTCCAGCGTGCTCGACCGGCGGTCCGGGCCGGTGCCATGGCACTACACGATCGTGCAGTGGAAATTCCGCCGCCGGTCTTGCGCCGCCCGGCCCGGCGCGCGTTCGCCGAGTTGCCGCTGACCTGTCGCTTCCTCTTTGATGGCGGGCGGCGGACCGGGAGGTGGGATGGACGCGGGGCGCTCCGAGGCGGTGGTCTGGCGCAACCGCGCGCTGCTGGTGTTCGACCGGGTGTCGGTACCGGTGGCCGTGTGCGACGTGTACGGCCAGGTGGTGCTGGCGAACCCGGCGATGGCCACGGAGTGCGGTACGACGCCGGGCGGGCTGCGC
Organism: Streptomyces sp. NPDC015171; assembly: GCF_043079545.1. Lineage (NCBI taxonomy): Bacteria > Bacillati > Actinomycetota > Actinomycetes > Kitasatosporales > Streptomycetaceae > Streptomyces > Streptomyces sp. NPDC015171. The sequence goes on along the minus strand of NZ_JBIBUO010000003.1, from coordinate 235,710 downwards.
GGCCGGCAGGTGCTGGAGCTGTTCCGGCCGCAGGAGGCCACGCAGGTGGAGCGGATCGCCGAGGCGCTGCGGCTGCGGCACCGCTCCCGCTACCAGGTGTCGGTGTGCTGGCGGGCGCCCGGCGGGGCCGAGCGGTACGGCGAGCTGACGGCGGACCCCGTCAGCGACCGGGTGGAGGAGACGCCGGCCCTGCTGGTGATGCTGCGGGTGCTGGGCGAGCGCCGCGCGCCGGAGCCGGAGCGGGCCACCGCGGTGGAGCGGCAGGTGCTCGCGCTGCTGGCCGGGGGCGCCACCACCGCGCGCGTCGCCCGCGAGCTGGGCCTCAGCAGGGACGGCGTCACCTATCACCTGCGGCGCCTGTCGGCGCGGTGGGGCGCGGCCAACCGCACCGAGCTGGTCGCCCGCGCCTACGCCGTGGGGGTGCTGGCCCCCGGAGTGTGGCCGCCCGCGGCGGGGACCGCGGAGTCCGAGGCTCCGTAACCGGTGGCCCCACCGCGGACGGCGGCGCCTTCCGCCGTCGCGGTGTACCCCGTTCCGGCACCTTCCGCCGTCGCGGTGTACGCCGTTCCGGCGCCCTCCGGTGCCCCGAAACGGGCCAGCGTGTGCCACACCTTCTTCAGATCCTGGAGCTCGTACCGGCCGCCGCGGGCCGCGTCCCCGATGACACGCGGGGTGATGACGCCGTCCTCGGCGATGCGGGCGCCCAGCTCGGCGTAGCGCGGGCCGCGGTAGCCGGCGTGCCGGCGCAGCGCGGTGACGGTGAGCCGGTAGCCGGGGTGCCAGGCGAGCGGGACGGGCAGGGCGCGGGCGGCCGCCTCCACCGCCGTGCCCCGGTAGCCGGCGTCCAGCACGAGCACCTCCGCGTCCCGGTCGAGCCGCACACCGCCGTGCACATGGGCCTCGATGTAGTCGTCGAGGGCGTCCCGCTCGTCGGCCTCGGCGAGCGGGACGAGGGGCATGGCGGCGGCCACGCCGAAGTCGGTGGGCTCGGCCGCGCTGTCCGGGTAGCAGAAGGTGGCCCGGGCCAGGACGGCGGCGGACAGTCTGAGGTACGAGGAGCCGAAGCGGGGGGCCGCGCCGACCACCTGGCGGCGGAAGTCCAGCGCGCCGTAGACGGGACGCTCGGCCGGGTCCGCGTCGTCGTACGCGCCGCCGAAGATCCGGCTCTCCCAGCGGGTCCGCTCGCCGCCCGGGTGCGCGGTCAGGCCGCCGTTGCCGGTGCCCGTGACGAACTGGGAGAAGTACGCGCCGTCCCGGGCCAGCGACTGGAGGATCGGCAGGCCGCCGGAGCCGCGGTCGGGATGGAAGTTCAGGGTGATGCGCAAGCCGGGATCGACCGGCGGTCCGGACGCACCGGTCGCCACATGCTCCAGCGCCCGCCGGGCACGCGGCGACGGCCCCCACCTGAAATCCATTGGCCCACCCCTCTGTGACTAAATAAGATAGCCATACACCTAGACCCTCTAGGTACCGGGCAGGGCACCGGATCCCGGAAGGACTCCCCCCATGAAATCGCTCACCGAGCAGGACATCCGCAACTCGTTCGTCAACTGCACCAAGGGTGAGGCCAAGCGCCTGGCCGTCCCGCGCGACCTCGGTGAACGGCCGTGGGACGACCTGGACTTCCTCGGCTGGCGTGATCCCGGCGCCCCCGACCGCAGCTATCTGGTCACCGAGCGGGACGGCCGGCTCGCCGGTGTCGCCCTGCGCTTCCCGCCCGCGCAACGCGGCTACCTGCACCGCAGCATGTGCTCGGTGTGCCTGACCACCCATCCCGGCGGAGGCGTGTCACTGATGACCGCGCGCAAGGCGGGGGCGGCGGGCCGCGAGGGCAACTCGGTGGGCCTGTACATGTGCACCGACCTGGCGTGCTCGCTGTACGTGCGCGGGAAGAAGGTCCCGGAGTCCGGCGCCCGGTTCGAGGAGAGCCTGACCCTGGAGGAGCAGATCACCCGCGCGAAGGGCCACCTGGCCGCCTTCGTCGACAAGCTGTACGCGTAGCGGGCCCGCGCGCGGTGCGGCCGGAAACAGCCCGCAAACGGCCACGTTCGGTCCCCCCGGGGAACGGGAACAGGCCAAAGGATGCGCGATCTACGAGAGTGGCCCGAGGGACTGCTGCGTCTGGTGCGGCGCCGCCGTGAGCCGGTGGTCGTCCAGACGCTTCGTTCGGCGGCGGCGGCGACGGTCGCCTACGTCATCGCGCTCCGGCTGAGTCCCGAGCCGGCCCCGCTCACCGCTCCGCTGACCGCACTGCTGGTCGTCCAGGTGACCTTCTTCGCCACCCTCACCAACGGCATCCGCCGGGTGAACTCGGTGGTCGCGGGTGTGCTGGTCGCCATCGCCTTCAGCGTGCTGGTGGGGCTGACCTGGTGGAGCCTCGCGCTGCTGATCGTCGCCTCCCTCGCGGTGGGGCACCTGGTGCGCGTCGACGAGTACGTGGCCGAGGTGGCGATCAGCGCCATGCTGGTGCTCGGGGTCACCACGGTCGGGTTCACCGCGTGGGCGCGGATCGTGGAGACGCTGATCGGCGCGGTCGTCGGCACCGCCTGCAATCTGCTGCTGCCGCCGCCGGTGTGGGTGGACGAGGCGGGCCGGTCCATCGAGGACCTCGCCCGGCGGGTGCGCCGGCTGATGCTGCGGATGGGCGAGGAGGCGGCGGGCCGGACACCCTGGCAGCGGGCGGCCGAACGGCTGCACGAGGCACGCCGGCTCGACCACGACATCGTGCAGGTGGACGCGGCGCTGCGGCAGGCCGAGGACAGCCTGCGGCTCAATCCGCGGGTCAAGGAGGGGCTGCTGCACCGGGTGGTGCTGCGCACCGGCCTCGACACGCTGGAGATCTGCACCGTGGTGCTGCGGGTGCTGGCCCGCTCGCTCACGGACCTGGCGAAGGCCCGGGGGTCCCAGGAGCTGTTCTCGCCCCGGGTGGGGGCCACCGTGGAGCAGCTGCTGTCGGAGATCGCCGACGCGGTGGTCAGCTTCGCGGTGCTGGTGACCACCCAGCTGAGCGAGAACGCCGAGTCGGCGGAGGCCCGGCTGACGGCCGAGCTGCACACGGCGGCCGGCACCCGGGACCGGCTGGCCGAGCTGCTCCGGGAGGAGGTCAGCGAGGACTGGGCGAACTGGCAGCTGCTCGGGGCCGTGCTCACCGAGACGACCCGGATGATCGACGAGCTGGACACCGAGCACCGCACCCGCCGCCTCTTCGAGGAGCTGGACCGGGTCTCCCGCCGGCACCGCACCAAGCTGCCCCGGATGACCCGGCTGCGCGAACGCCTCGGTGTCCAGGAGGAGCTGTGGCGGAACCGTGCGGGGGTCGGTGAGCGTTCTCGGTGAGGAGGTGCCGGGACGGGGCCGGCGCGGAAACGGAGGGGGCGGGCCGATGACCGGATCCGGGGTCCGGATCGACGGGAACACACTGCGGCTGCCGGGCGGGGTGGCGGTGCGGTTCGTGCGCACGCTGCGGCTGCCGGAGAACGGCACGCATCCGCTGCCGCCGGGGCTCGGCGAGTTCCCGGTCCGGCGGGTGGCCGACCACGCCGACCGGGTGCCGCCAGAGTGGCTCCGGCGCGGCGGCGTGATGCTGCCGGTGTATCTGCGCGAGGCGATGTGGCTGAGTTTCGCGGGCACGGCGGAGCCGGCCGCGCTCCAGGTCGGCGTGGGCAAGGTGTGCGCGGTGTCCGGCGAGCCGTGGCGCGACCGGCTGTCCGGGCGCCCGCAGAACTATGTGGTGCTGCCCCGCCAGCCCTGGCTGGACGGCATCAACTCCGGCAAGGGCACGGTCCGCCAGTTCGTGGCCGTGCCGCTGGGGCTCGGTGCGACCGTGGAGGGGCAGGTCACCGGCGAGGAGGTGTGGGGCGGGGTCCAGCTCCAGTCGTTCCGGCTCCGGGAGGGCGCGCTCGCCGAGTGGCGGCGCCTGGAGCGCGAGCGGGAGCGGCGGCTGCGGACGGGCCCGGCGGGCGTGTCGGGCGGCTTCGGCGCGGTCCCGCCGCCGAGCGCGGCGGCCCCCGGAGGCCCCGGGCAGGCCGGGCCGCCCGGATCGCCGCCGCCCGCGCCCGCCGCGTCCTACGGCGCTCCCCCGCCGCCGGCCGGGGCGGCCCCGCGGCGGGCGGCGGCCATGGGGCTCGGCGTCGGCGGCTCGATGCGGCAGGAGGTCTACCGGGACGACCGGCCGCTCGGCGACTGGTCCGAGGAGCCGGCCGGGCGGGTCTTCGTCCACCTGGTCACGCCCCCGGAGTGGCGCCGGATCACCGGCGAGGAGCCCCCGCCGTCGCCGGTGGACCGGGCGGCGTACACCCGGGCGGGCCTGCCCTGGTACGACTACTACGACGACGATGACGCCGCCGAGGATCTCGCCCCCACGGACGCCCTGGGGGACGTGCGGCCGGCCGGCGAGTGGCTCGGCGACGACCTGGACGCGTGGCAGTCGCCGTCCGCCGGCCAGGTGACCCCGCTGAAGGACGCGCCGGGCAAGCCGGTCGAGGACGGCGAGTGGTAGCACCGCCGTCGCCGCACCGCCCGACGCCCTGACGGCCCCTCCGGGTTGCGCCCCCCGCAATGCCTGTTGCCCGGCTTGCCCTCGGCGGCGGCTGCGGGCCAAGGTTGCTGTCACGAGCGGGCGACCGACGACCTGAGGTGCGGCATGGACACGGAGGCACGGGCGGCGGGAGAGGGATCTCCGCCGCCCCGGCGCGGCCGGGAGCACGGCGGCGGCTGGACCAGGCGCCGGTTCATCGGGGCAGCGGCGGGTACGGCGGCCGTCGTGGCGGTGCCGGCCCCGGCCGCCCCGCCCGCCGGGACTCCGGCGACGGACAGCGGCCCGAAGGCCGCCGCACCATCCCGCGAGCCGGCCGGACCGCGCCCGCTGTACGTGGGCACCTACACCTCCGTCGACGGCGGCGGCACCGGCATCGGCCTGGCGTCGTACGATCCGGGGTCGGGCCGGATCACCGGCTCGGGCACGCTCACCGGGGTTCCTGACCCGTCCTACCTGGCCGTGCACCCGGACGGCCGCACGCTGTACGCGGTGGACGAGCGGGAGGACGGCGGTGTGACGGCCGTACGCCTCGCGGACCGGCGCGTCCTGGGCACCCGGAGCACCGGCGGCGCGGCCCCCTGCCATCTGTCGGTGCATCCCGGCGGGCGGTGGCTGCTCAGCGCGAACTACGGGTCCGGCAGTGTCGCCGTGCACCCGATCGACGCCTCCGGCGCCCTGGGCGAACGCACCGCCCTGGTCACGCACGGCTCCCCGGCGCCGGGACCCGGCCAGCAGGGCCCGCACGCGCACCAGTGCGTCACGAGCCCCGACGGCGGGCACATCCTCGCCGTGGACCTCGGCACCGACACCGTCTACACCTATCGCCTCGACCCGGCGAAGGGCACGCTCACCGAGGTGGCGCGGGCGCACACCCGGCCCGGCGCGGGGCCACGCCATCTGACCTTCCACCCGGACGGCCGGTACGCCTACCTGGCCAACGAGGTGGACGACACCGTGGCCGTCTGCGCCTACGACCCGCGGTCCGGCAGGCTGACCATCGGTGATCCGCAGCCGACCGGGTCGGACGGCGGCACGAACTATCCGGCGCAGATCCTGGTGACGGCGAACGGCCGGTACGCCTTCCTCGCCAACCGGGGCCACAACAGCCTCGCGCGGTTCGCCGTCGAGGCCGACGGGGCCCGGCTGCGGCTGCTCGGCACGGTACCGGTCGGCGGGGACTTCCCGCGGCAGATCGCGTTCGCGCCCGACGGCCGGCTGCTGTTCGCGGCGAACCAGCGCTCCGGCACGGTCACCGTCTTCCACGTCGGCGCGGACGGCGGAGAACTCCGTCCGGCCGGCGGGCCGTTCCCGTCACCCGTCGCCGTCTGCGCGCTGCCGCTGTAGCGCGCGCGGGCAGGCGGCGGCGCTCGCCTGGGCCAGCAGGACGTGCATCCGCTCGGTGAGCTGGGTGACGTCGTCGGCGGGCGCGTGGAAGGGCAGCCGTACGTCGCCGTGGGCGCGGCTGCGTTCGATGCGCAGGGTCAGTCCGTGCCGGTCGACGGCGAGCGGCACCACCCGGGTCGCGGCGTGCAGGCTCTCGGGGCGCACCAGGCGGGTGAGCCGCTCGACGGCGTCCGGGTGGGCGTCGGCGAGATGCGTGAGCAGGTGGGCCTCGGCGCCGGCCAGCGGGTCGGGCCGGGCGGCGGTGAAGTCGTCCAGGTCGATGACCACGGGCCCGGAGGACTGCCGGAGCACCACCCGGGTGGGCCGGAAGAGCAGCGCGTCGCCGGACGGGGCGAACCAGCCGGAGAGCCAGAGCCGGGCCCGGACGCGGTTGCGCACCGGTACGGGGGCCACGTCGGCGAACTCCAGCAGGGCGGAGGGCTCCTGGCGCGGGGCGCACAGGGCCGCGGCGAACAGACCGCTGTCGTCGGGCACCGACAGCCGCACCCGGCCGTCGTCGGTCACGGTGTGCGCGCCGACGTACTCCTCGCGGACGCCGTCCGCGGTCACCGCGCACGACCACGCGGCGGCCAGCACCGAGCGGGCCCGTTCCGCCGCGCCGGGGGCGGCCGTCCAGTCCTGCGTGTCACCCATCCGAGACCTCCTAAGGTAAGCCTTGCCTAACCTACCGAAGATCCGGGCGCACGCCAACCACGCCGCACCGGCGGACAGGGCTACGCGAGGACGCCCAGCAGGGCGCGGGCACACAGGTCGCGCACCTGTTCACGACTCAACCCGCCGTCCCCGCGGAGCCATTCGAGGCAGACGGCGGTGGTGAAGGCGAGCCAGCCGCGCACCGCGAGCCGCACCTCGGGAGCGGCCTCGACGACGGGCCCGAACTCGGGATCGGCGGCGAGTGCGGCCAGGATCTGCTTCTCCTGGGCGGCCAGTGCCGTCCGGTAGACCCGGCGGACCGTCTGGTCGCCCGCCGCGTCGGCGCGGTGGAAGGCACGGAAGCCGTGGGCGTGGGCCTGGACGTAGCCGAGGTAGACGTCGAGGCCGGCGGCGAGCTGCTCGCGCGCCGGCACGCCGGGCACGGCCTCCGTCATCCGCAGCATGCGGGTGCTCTCCCGCTCCACGACGGCGGCGAAGAAGTCCCGCTTGGTCGGGAAGTAGTGGTACAGCAGTCCGCGCGAGACTCCGGCGATCTCGGCGACCTGCTCGATCCACACCTCGTCGTAGGGGCTCTCCGAGAACAGCCGCGCACCGACCGACAGCAGCTGCTCACGGCGCTCCTCGGTACTGAGTCTGCGCCGGGCGCGCTCCCCCTGGTTCGCGGGCATGGCGTCACTTTACTTGACGTCGGTTCAACAACGGGACCACACTGGAGCGTTATTGAACCCACGTACAACACGCGCGCGGCACAGCTTCAACCATCCGCTGGATCAAGGGAGATCGCGTCATGGCGGAGACGACGGGGACGACGGACACGACGGATTCCAGCCGGGCCGCGGCGACCGGGGGGTCCGGGTCGAGCGGCCTGCCGAAGGGTTTCCGGAGCGCCGAACACGGCTGGCCCGAGCTGCACCGCATCCCGCATCCGCCGCGCCGGCTGCCGCTGCTCGGCGATGTGCTCGGCGCCGACCGGCGCCGGCCGCTCCAGGACTCCGCGCGCTTCGGGCGCACCCTGGGCCCGGTCTTCCGGCGCCGGGTCTTCGGCAAGGAGTTCGTGTTCGTCTGGGGGGCGCGGCTGGTGGCCGATCTGGCCGACGAGTCCCGGTTCGCCAAGCACGTCGGGCTCGGCATCGCCAATCTGCGTCCGGTGGCCGGGGACGGCCTGTTCACCGCCTACAACCACGAGCCCAACTGGCAGCTGGCGCACGACGTCCTGGCTCCCGGGTTCAGCCGGGAGGCGATGGAGGGCTACCACGGCATGATGCTGGCGGTCGCCGACCGGCTGACCGACCACTGGGACCGGCAGCTGGCGGCCGGCCGCACGGTGGACGTGCCCGGCGACATGACCCGGCTGACGCTGGAGACGATCGCGCGGACCGGCTTCGGGCACGACTTCGGCTCCTTCGAGCGGGACCGGCCGCATCCCTTCGTCACGGCGATGGTCGGCACGCTCAGCTACGCACAGCGCCTGAACAGCGTGCCGGGGCCGCTGGTCCCGCTGCTGCTGCGCGCCGCCGCACGGCGCAACGCGGCCGACATCGCCCACCTCGACCGCACGGTCGACGGCCTGGTCGCCGCCCGGCGCCGCTCCGGCGGCGGCGAGGGCGACCTGCTGGACCGGATGCTGGCGACCGCGCACCCGGTGACCGGGGAGAGACTGTCGGCGGAGAACGTGCGCAAGCAGGTGATCACGTTCCTGGTGGCGGGCCACGAGACCACTTCGGGCGCCCTCTCCTTCGCCCTGTACTACCTCGCCCGGCACCCCGAGATCGCCGCCCGGGCCCGTGCCGAGGTGGAGCGCGTCTGGGGCGGGACCCTGCGGCCCGGCTACGAGCAGGTGGCCAAGCTGCGCTATGTCCGCCGGGTGCTGGACGAGTCGCTGCGGCTGTGGCCGACCGCGCCCGCCTTCGCCCGCGAGGCCCGGCAGGACACGGTCCTCGCCGGGGAGCATCCGATGCGCCGGGGCGCCTGGGCCCTGGTCCTGGCGACGATGCTGCACCGGGATCCGGAGGTGTGGGGCGAGGACGCCGAGCGGTTCGACCCGGACCGCTTCACCGCCGCGGCCGTCCGGGCCCGGCCGCCGCACGTGTTCAAGCCCTTCGGCACCGGGGCGCGGGCCTGCATCGGCCGCCAGTTCGCCCTGCACGAGGCGACCCTGGTCCTCGGCCTGCTGCTGCGCCGCTACGACCTGCACGCCGACCCCGGCTACCGGCTGACGGTCACCGAGCGTCTGACCATGATGCCGGAGGGGCTGCGGCTCCGCCTGGAACGCCGTGCCCCGGCACCGGAGTCCGGCCCGAGCGCGGCGGCCGGGTCCGCGCCGGACCGGGCCGCGCGGCCGGCGACCGGCGCCGTGCCGGACGGTGCCGCCGACGCCGGCCACTGCCCCGCGCACACCGCCGAGGAACCGGTCACCGTCCCCGGCGGCGGCTCCGGCCCCGCCGAGCGGTCAGCTCCCGGCTGTCCGATGCACCGGACGCACGACTGACTCCGGCACCGCCCCGCACCGGCCGCCGTCCCCGGCAACGCACCCGGAGCGCCCCCGGGTTCAGCTCCCGGCGGTCCAGTGCGCCGGACGCGCGACCGAGTCCGGCAGTGCGGTGCCGGTGAGGTCCGCGCCGGTCAGGTCGGCATCGCGCAGGTCGGTGTCGATCAGGTCCGCGCCGCGCAGATCGGCACCGGTGAGGTCGGCGGCGATCAGGCAGGCCCCGTACAGGCTCGCCCCGCGCAGAGCGGCGCCCTTGAGCGGGGCACCGATGAGGTCGGCGCCCCGGCGGTCCATGCCCTTCCCCATTGCCGCCGGCAGCGGCCCGGACCAGTTCGCTGGGTGCGCGGCAGGAGGACGTCGACGTCCTGCCGGTGCGCCGCCGCGTCCAGCGCGGCCAGTTCGCCGGGAGTCTGCCGGGTGAGCCGCTCGGTCTCCTCCGGCGGCTGCCGCAGCGCGGGGTGGCCGGCCCGGGCGGCGGGCGGGGTGAGCTCCTCCGTTAAGTACTAGAGCAGCTCGTGCACCTGCCGTACCACCGCGAACGCGTCGAACATCCGCCGCGCGTTGCTCCTCGGCCCCGTTCGGCCAGTCCTGCCCGCCGAAGGTGACCTGTGAGACCTGCTGGCGCCGGCGCCGAAGCAGTCGTGGACCGTGCAGCCGGTGAAGCCCTTCTGCCGCGCAGTCGCCGCGCAGCGCGGAGAGTTCGGTGGTCTGATCCGGTATACCCCGCCCCGTACTGACCCGGGGTACCGCCCGGCTCGTCCCCCGGAGCCGTCACGCGGAGGCGGTGCCGGCCCGGGCCACCCGCTCGATCGCCCTGAGCACGCGGGCCGCGCCGTCCTCGCCGCCCATGTGCCGGGCGGCCCGCCCTGCGGCGGCGGTGTACGCCTGCCGGGTCGTGACGAGGCCGAGTGCGGCGGCGAGCCGTTCGGCGGTGAGGGCGCGCAGCGGGAGCGGGGCGGGAGCGGCGCCCAGGGCGGCGAGCCGGGTGGCCCAGAACGGCTGGTCCGCGGTGACCGGCACGGCGACCGCCGGCACCCCCGCGCGCAGGGCGGCTGCCGTGGTACCCGCCCCGGCGTGGTGGACCACGGCGGCCAGCCGCGGGAACAGCAGGGCGTGCGGCACATCGCCGACGGCGAGGACGTCGTCCCCGTCGGCGGCGAGCCCGGCGGCTCCCGACTGGAGGATGCCGCGCAGCCCGGCCCGCCGCAGCGCCGCCACGGCGATCCCGCCGAGCCGCTCCCCCTCCCCCGCCGCCATGCTGCCGAAGCCGACGAGGACGGGCCGGGGCCCGGCCCGCAGGAAGTCCTCCAGGGCGTCGGGCAGCCGTTCCCCGGGGCCGACGTGCGGCCAGAAGGTGCCGGCGACCTCCAGGCCCGGCCGCCAGTCGGCGGGGCGGGGCACGAGGGCCGTGCTGAAGCCGTGCAGCACGGGCCAGTCGGCCCGCTCCCGGCGGCGGCGCATCGCGGCGGCGGTGAGCGGGGGCAGCCCGAGCGTGCGGCGCAGCTCGGTGACCGCGGGCTCGTAGACCCGGTCGGTCATGCGCAGGGCGAAACGGCCGGCCGCCCGGTTGCCGGCCCGGCCGAGCGACCGGGCGCCCGTGACCACCGGCGGGAAGTCGCCGGTCGGTGCGGCCGGCTGGAGGTGGACGCCGAGGCTGGGGAGGCCGGTGGCTTCGGCGAGGTGCCAGCCGAGCGGGGTGGTCGTCGCCGACAGCAGCAGCAGATCCGTGCCTTCGGCGACCGCATCGGCGAAGCCCCGGCCGAGTTCCGTGACGAAAGCGGCGGCCGTGCGCATCAGTTGCCGCCGGCCGGTCGGTCCGCCGTGCGCCCGGGGATCGCCGGGCAGCCGCCGGAAGCCGAGCCCGGCGCCGTGGGCGAGCGGGGCGAAGCCGTCGGTGGCGGCCAGCGTCACCTCGTGCCCGGCGCGGGCCAGTGCGGCGCCCAGGCCGGTGTAGGGCGCGACGTCGCCGCGTGATCCGGCCGTGGCGATCAGGATTCTCATGGTTGCTCCTCGGGATCGGTGCACAAGCCCGCCCGGCGGGCGGCGTTGGCGCGGACCGCCTCGCACAGATAGGCGGCGAGGCCGGGCCGCTGCTGTGACGGCGGAACGAGGAGGGCGAAGGCGCGCGGGTCGGCGGTGAGGTCCTCCAGGATGCGCCGGTGCGTGTCCGGCGGGCAGGGGGTGAACCAGCGGACCAGGTGCCTGCGGTGCTCCTCGGCGAGGTCCATGGCCCGCTCGCCGTCGGCGGGCGCGTCCGCGTCGACGGCGTCCAGCAGCTCGGTCCGCCAGGCGGCGGCCTCCTTCATCAGCTGCCGCCAGTCCTCCTTGGTGTGCGCCCGGGCCCGTGCCATCGACGCGCGGTAGACGGCCGAGTCCTGCCACTTCAGCTGTGCCTCGGTGGCGTAGCTGAGGTCGAAGGAGATCTCGCCGAAGACCTCGAAGCGTTCTTCGGGAGTGAGTGTCAGCCCGGTCCGCTGTACCTCGATGGCCTGCTCGGCCACCTCCGCCAGGCGTTCGAGCCGGGCGATCTCCGCGCGCAGCCGCCGCTGCCGGTCCCGCAGCTGGTGCAGGGCGTTCGCCGCCGGGTCCCGCAGGATGGCGGCGATCTCGTCGAGCGGGAAGCCCAGTTGCCGGTAGAACAGGATCTGCTGCAACCGGGCCAGGTCCGCGTCGCCGTAGCGGCGGTAGCCGGCGGGGCTGCGTTCGCCGGGCGAGAGCAGCCCCGCCTTGTCGTAGTGGTGCAGCGTCCGCACGGTCACGCCGGCGAACTTCGCCACCTGCCCCACCGAGTAGCCCATGTCCCCGCCCTTTCGTCCGGTCACAGCCTTGAGCCTGACGTAAGGGGAGGGTCAACTCCGCGGCGGCCCCCGGGGCGCGGGGGTACGGGCCCGGTGCGGTCGACGCCTCGACGGGCGCACGGTTCGAGCCGTGAGCGCACGGCCCGCTCCGGACCGGCGTGGCGTCGACAGCGTGTCGGCGGGCCGCCGCGCTGGAGCGGCGCGAGCCCGTGCGCGATCACCCCATCGCGGTGATGGGGGCCCGGTGCTGACAGCGACGGCCGCCGAGCGGCCGTACCTCCAGCCCGTCGGGGTGGCCGTCACGGTCGGGGCGCCGCCCTGCCGGTCGTCGGGCCGGGGGCCGCTGACCGGTGGTCTTCGCGCCGGTCAGGGGCGGCACCGCATGCCGCCGCTGACCGGCGGGCGACGCGCGTCAGGCCTCGTCGCGGGCGAGCGCGAGCAGCCGGTCGAGGACCCGGGGCGCTCCCGCGCGCAGGCCGTCGTGCTCGAACTCGTTGGTGACCCAGGGGCGCAGGCCGCGGATGGCGCGGGCGGTGTCCAGGGAGTGGGCGGTGTCGACGTACATGTCGTCGTGGTAGACGGCCGCGGCGACGGGGACCTCGTTGGCGGCGAGGCGGGCGGGGTCGTACAGCGGGGTCCAGTCGGTGCGGGCGGCGAGCAGTTCGGCCGTCTCGGCGAGCGGGCGCAGCGCCGGGTCGGCGTCGAACATCCAGGGGTGGACGGTCTCGCCGGTGAAGAGCACGGGGCCGTCGCCGGCGAGCGCCTTGGCCGCGTCGAACTGCGGGAACTCGGCGCGGACGCGTTCGGCGGCCCAGCCGGTGGGACGGGCGTCCTGGCCGTAGATCGACTCGTGGACGAGGGCGTAGAGGGGGTGCGCCGCGTGCGACAGGAGGCTCTGGGCCTGTTCCTGGAAGGCGTCGGCGAGGTCGAGGCCGCCGGGGGTGCGGACGAAGGCGTCCTCCAGCAGGTGGTGCAGCCGGTGGCTGCCGTCGCTCGCGCCGAGCATCAGGCCGAGGGACTGGAAGGCCTCGACCGTGAAGCGGTAGCCGTTGGGCAGCACCACGTCGCGGGTGAGGAGGTGGTCGGCGATCCGGCGGGCCCGCTCCACGTCCTGCGGATAGCGGGCGTAGTGGGCGGCGACCTTGCGCTCGACGCGCGGGTAGGCGGCCCGGTAGACGTCGTCGGCGTGGGCGTGCAGCGAGGGCAGGCCGCCGGTGATGAGAGCGGTGTCGACGCCCTCGGGGGCGAGGGAGAGGTACGACACCGCGCAGAAGCCGCCGAAGCTCTGGCCGAGCACGGTCCACGGGGCGCCGCCGGTGACCTCGGTCCTGACGGCCTCGCAGTCGCGGACGATCGCGTCGGCGCGGAAGCGAGTGAGGTAGTCGGCCTGTGCGGCGGGGCCGCCGCGCAGCGGGAGCGTCTGCCGGGTGGCGGGCGTGGAGCGGCCGGTGCCGCGCTGGTCGAGGAGCAGGACGCGGTAGTCCTTCAGGGCCCGGTCGAGCCATGCCTGACGCCCGACGAAACGATTCGCCCCGAATCCGGGACCGCCCTGCAGATACACCAGCCAGGGCAGGTCCTGTCCAGCCCTGTCGCTCGCCACCGCCTCACGGGCGTACAGCTCGATGGTCTCGCCGCCCGGGTCGGCGTGGTCGAGGGGCACGGTGAAGTGGCGGTCGGTGAGGACGACGCCGGGCTGGCGGTAGCTGAGGCTCAAGGGGGCTCCCGGGACGGACGAGGCGGACGCGTCCCAGTTCAGCACATGACCGGGCGCGGGCCGAGCCCCGGGATCGTGCATTGTTACTGAACTCGGGGTCAGCGCGCGACCGGGCTGGAACGGCGCACCACCAGCTCCGGTTCGAGCACCACCCGGCGGTGCTCGTGCGTCCGTCCGCCGTCGCCCTGCTCGGCCTCCTCCAGGAGCAGTTCGGCGGCGAGCGCGCCCAGGGTGACGGCGGGCTGGCGTACGGAGGTGAGGGGGACGGCGGCAGCGGCGGCGAACTCGATGTCGTCATAGCCGACGATCGCCAGTTCGTCCGGGACGATGATGCCCGCCGCGTACACGGCCTGGAGCACGCCGAGGGCGAGCAGGTCGTTGGCGCAGAACACGGCGGTGGGGCGGTCGGCGAGGCCGAGCAGCCGGGCGCCCGCGTCCCGGCCCGCGGCCACGTCGAGGCGTTCGGTGGGCAGTTCGCGCAGCGCCTCGGGGCCGAGGCCGGCCTCGGCCAGGGCGCTCAGCGCGCCGGTGCGGCGGTCGCGGACCTGGTGGAGCCAGGGCGGACCGCTGACGTACGCGATCGAGCGGTGCCCGGCGTCCAGCAGATGGCGCACGGCGAGCGCGCCGCCCGCGACGTCGTCCACGGAGACCGAGCACTCGGCGGCGCTCTCGGCGACCCGGTCGACCAGCACGAACGGGATGCCGTGCCGGCGGAAGGCGGCGAGGTTGCGGCCGGTGGCGTCGGCGGGGGTGAGCAGTACCCCGCGCACCCGCTGCTCGGCGAAGAGCGACAGGTACTCGGCCTCCTCGGCAGCGTTCTGCGCGCTGTTGCACACCATCACGCCGAGCCCCGTCCGCCGGGCCGCCCGCTCGGCGCCGCGTGCCACGTCCGCGAAGAACGGGTTGCCCATGTCGAGCACGAGCAGCCCCATGATCCGGCTGCGGCCCGCCCTGAGCTGGCGTGCCGACTCGCTGCGGACATAGCCGAGCCGGTCGATCGCGGCCAGCACCCGGGCCCGGGTCTCGTCGGCGACGGTGTCCGGGCGGTTGATGACGTGGGACACCGTGCCCACGGACACTCCGGCGTCACGGGCGACGTCCTTGATACCCACCGACTGGGCCATCGGGCTTCGGACCTCCAGGGAACGGCTGCGGCGGGAAGACCTTCACATTATCGTCACGTCGGCAGGGCGACGCCGGCGTCGCGCGGCGCGGAAGGCGCCGTCCCCGAGCCGAGTCCCCATCGACCACCACCCCACCTGAGGCGGGGCGCGCTCGCGCGGACGACCGTGCACGCCGGTGCCGGACTCGGTCCGCGCTGGTCCGCTCCCCCAGCGCGCTCCACGCCAACCACCGTGCCCGGCACGGTGGTTGACACCGCCGCCGGAGCCGCCCGAGCGGCGGCCGAGCCGGAGCGGGCCCCAGGGTGCGGGAGGAACCGCGGTAGGCGAGCACGGGTCCGTCCGGGCTCCGCGGTACGGCGAGCACGGGTCCGTCCGGGCTCCGCGGTACGGCGCCGGCGGCGGACGGGGTCCAGGCGGACGCCGCGGGCCGCCCGGGAGTCCGGCGACGGACCCGGCGTGGCGGAAGCCGTGGCCGCACGCACGGACTCACCGGCGATCGCGCCGCATCGTCCGGCCCCCCGCCGGACCCCGCACCGTCCGGCCCCCACACCGTCCGGCCCCGCCGGTCACCCGGCCGCTCCCCCGGTGCGCGCCGCGCCGCCGGCCACCCGCTGGGGCCCCGGGCCCGGCTCGCCGTGCGGTGAGCCGCGGTCTCCCGTGGAAGGGGCCCGCCGACTACCCTGCACTCGTCCGATGACCCACACCGAGGAGCCGCGATGCGTGTCGCCCTGTTCCTGACCTGTGTCAACGACACGCTGTATCCGGACACCGGCCGTGCCGTGGTGAAGCTGCTGACCAGACTGGGTGTGGACGTCGACTTCCCCACGGCCCAGACGTGTTGCGGACAGGCGCACTACAACACCGGCTACCGGCATGAGGCCGAGCCGCTGGCCCGGAATTTCTCCGATGTCTTCGGGGAGTACGACGCGATCGTGACCCCCTCAGGGTCGTGCGCGGCGATGGTGCGGGAGCTGTATCCGCGGATGGGCGAGCGGGCCCGGGCCGAGGGCCGCGGGGACCTGCTCGCGCGGACGCTGGCGCCGGTGGTGCCGAAGACCTACGAGCTGACGGAGTTCCTGGTGGACGTCCTCGGGGTGACGGACGTCGGCGCCTGCTACCCGCACCGGGTCACCTACCATCCGACCTGCCACGGACTGCGCGGCCTCGGGCTCGGCGACCGGCCGCTCCGGCTGCTCGGGGCCGTGCGGGGGCTGGAGTTGGTGGAGCTGCCGGGAGCCGAGGAGTGCTGCGGATTCGGCGGGACGTTCGCGCTGAAGAACCCCGACGTCTCGGCGGCGATGGGGGCCGACAAGGTGCGCGGCGCCGAGTCGACCGGCGCCGAGGTGCTGTGCGCGGCCGACAACTCCTGTCTGATGCACCTCGGCGGGACCATGACCCGGCTCGGCACGGAGCTGCGGCCGGTGCACATCGCGGAGATCCTCGCGAGCACGGAACAGGAGCCGGCGCTGTGAGCGGGACGTTCGTGGGGATGCCGGCCTTTCCGAAGGCCGCGCACGACGCCGTCGGCAATCCGACGCTGCGCGGGAATCTGCGGCATGCCACGCACACCATCCGCGCCAAGCGGGCCAAGGCCGTCGCCGAGGTGTCCGACTGGGCGGCGCTGCGGGAGGCCGGCAAGCGGATCAAGGACCACACCCTCCGGCATCTCGACCGCTATCTGGTCCAGTTGGAGGAGGCGGTGACCGCGGCCGGCGGCACGGTCCACTGGGCGGCGGACGCGGACGAGGCCAACCGGATCGTGGCCCGGCTGGTCAAGGAGACCGGTGAGTCCGAGGTCGTCAAGGTCAAGTCGATGGCCACGCAGGAGATCGGGCTCAACGAAGCCCTGGAGGCGGAGGGCATCCGCGCCTACGAGACCGATCTCGCCGAGCTGATCGTGCAGTTGGGCAACGACCGCCCCTCGCACATCCTGGTGCCGGCGATCCACCGCAACCGGGGTGAGATCCGGGACATCTTCCGCGCCGAGATGGGCGCGTGGGGCCGCCCGGCCCCGGAGGGCCTGACGGATACGCCCGCGGAACTCGCCGAGGCCGCCCGGCTGCATCTGCGGGAGAAGTTCCTGCGGGCCAAGGTCGGCGTCTCCGGTGCCAACTTCATGGTCGCCGAGACCGGCACCCTGGTCGTCGTGGAGTCCGAGGGCAACGGCCGGATGTGCCTGACCCTCCCCGAGACGCTGATCTCGGTCGTCGGCATCGAGAAGATCGTGCCGACCTGGCGGGACCTGGAGGTCTTCCTGCAGACCCTGCCGCGCTCCTCCACGGCCGAGCGGATGAACCCGTACACGAGCATGTGGACCGGCACGGCGGACGACGACGGGCCGCGCGCCTTCCACCTGGTCCTGCTCGACAACGGCCGCACGGACGCGCTGGCCGACCAGGTCGGCCGCCAGGCCCTGCGCTGCATCCGCTGCTCGGCCTGCCTGAACGTGTGTCCGGTGTACGAGCGGGCCGGCGGGCATGCCTACGGCTCGGTCTACCCGGGCCCCATCGGTGCCATCCTCAGCCCTCAGCTCCGCGGCACGGCGAGCGAGATCGACGCCTCCCTGCCGTACGCGTCGAGCCTGTGCGGGGCCTGCTACGAGGTGTGCCCGGTCGCCATCGACATCCCCGAGGTGCTGGTGCATCTGCGGGAGCGGGTGGCTGAGGGCGGCCCGGCGGTACGGCAGGGCAACAGGGTGGTGCTCCGGCCGGCGAAGGGGCACGCGGCCGAGCGGGCGGCGATGCGGGCGGCGCGCTGGGCGTTCGCCCACCCGGGCGCCCTGCGCGCGGGCCAGCGGCTGGCCTCCCGGACCCGCCGGCTGCTTCCGCGCACCCTGCCGGGCCCCGGCCGGGCCTGGACCGGCACCCGGGATCTGCCGGCGCTGCCGGCGGAGCCCTTCCGGGACTGGTGGGAACGCACCCGCGGTGGAGAGGACGGCGGCGAGTGAACAGCAGGGACCGGATCCTGGGCCGGGTGCGGCGGGCGCTCGCGGACGTGGCACCGGACGAGCGGCCCTACGAGGAGGCCGTGGTCCGCGACTATCTGCGCGCGCACGGGGAGCGGTCCGCCGCGCGGACGGTGGAACTGCTGGCGGAGAACCTGGCGGACTACCGGGCGATCGTGCACCGCGCCGACGCCCAGGAGCTTCCGTACCTCGTCATGCGGCTGCTGAGCGAGCGCGGCGCGCAGGAGGTGCTGGTGCCGCCGGGGCTGCCGCCGGAGTGGCTGTCCGCCGCCGATCCCGTGCGGATCCCCGACCGGGCGGCGAGCACCGCCCAGCGCCTCGACCGGGTGGACAGCGTGGTGACGGGCTGCGCCGTGGCGATCGCCGAGACCGGCACGATCGTGCTGGACGGCTCCCCCGACCAGGGCCGGCGCCGGATCTCGCTCGTCCCGGACCACCACATCTGTGTCGTCCGCGTCCCGGACCAGGTCGTCTCCTCCGTCCCGCAGGCCCTGGAACGCCTCGATCCGGCCCGCCCGTCGACGTGGATCTCGGGACCGTCGGCCACCAGCGACATCGAACTGGACCGGGTGGAGGGCGTGCACGGCCCCCGCACGCTGGAAGTGATCCTGCTCCGCTGAGCGCACCCCTCGAATCCCGCCATGGCGCGGGCCGCCGGCCCGCCGGACCGCTCCCGCTCTCCGCTCCCTGTCCGCTCCGCCGGTCGGGGGCACGGCGGGATGAGGCCCGCCGCACCCTGCCGTAGCGTGAGGGAATGATCCGGTTCGAGCAGGTCACCAAGCGGTACCCGGACGGTACGACGGCCGTGGACGACCTCTCCTTCGAGGTCGCCGAGGGAGAACTGGTCACGCTCGTCGGGCCCTCCGGGTGCGGCAAGACGACGACCATGATGATGGTGAACCGGCTCATCGAGCCGACCGCCGGCCGGATCCTCGTCGACGGCGAGGACATCGCGGCCGTCGACCCGGTGCGGCTGCGCCGCCGCATCGGATACGTCATCCAGCAGGTCGGTCTCTTCCCGCACCGCACCGTCCTGGACAACACGGCGACCGTGCCCGCGCTGCTCGGCTGGAAGCGGGCGAAGGCGCGGGCCAGGGCGGCCGAGCTGCTGGAACTGGTGGGCCTCGATCCGGGGACGTACGGGCCGCGCTACCCGGAGCAGCTGTCCGGCGGGCAGCGCCAGCGGGTCGGGGTGGCCCGGGCGCTGGCGGCGGATCCGCCGGTGCTGCTGATGGACGAGCCGTTCGGCGCGGTCGACCCGGTGGTGCGCGAGCAGTTGCAGGACGAGTTCCTGCGGATGCAGGCCGCGGTGCGCAAGACGGTGCTGCTGGTCACGCACGACATCGAGGAGGCGGTCCGGCTCGGCGACCGCATCGCCGTGTACGGGCAGGGCCGTATCGAGCAGTTCGACACGCCCGGCACGGTGCTCGGGGCACCCGCGACGCCGTACGTCGCCTCCTTCGTGGGTGCCGACCGCGGGCTGAAGCGGCTGTCGGTCACCGCGATCGAGCCGGACGATCTGGAGCAGCCGCCCGTGGCCCGCCCGGACGAGCCCGCCGCCCGCGCCCGGCAGCGGATGCGGGCCGAGGGCGCCCGCTGGGCGGTGGTCCTGGACGCGGACGGTGATCTGCACGGCTGGGTCGGCGTCGACGAGCTGACGGCGGACGGCACGGTCCGGGACCGCGCCCACCGGATGACCGCCTGGCTGCCGGTCGGCGCCCCGCTGAAGCAGGCGTTCGGGGTGATGCTCCAGTACGACGCCGGGTGGGTCGCCGTGCTGGACGGGGCGCGGTTCCTCGGTGTGCTGACCCCGGCCAAGCTGCACGAGGCGCTGCGCCGCTCGGTGGACGCGGACGCGCGCGGTGTGGCGCGCGGGCAGGTGCCGTTCGACTCGGTCTCGGACGCCTGACCGGGCTACTTCTTCAGCAGGCCCTTGTCCCGCAGATAGGAGCGGGCGACGTCGGCGGGCAGCCGGCGCCAGCTGTCGACCCGCTCGTTCATGGCGGCCAGGTCGGCGGTGGTGAGGACGTCGTTGAGCCGGCCGAGCGCCTTCGCCACGCGTGCGCTGCCCGCGCGGGAGCGGTTGACGACCGGGACGACGTAGTCGGCGTTCTGCAGATGTCTGTCGTCGGCGAGCAGGACCAGGCCGAACTGGTCGAGGGTGGCGTCCGTGGTGGTGGTCAGCACCATCTGGTCCCGGCCGTCCTGGACGGCCAGTTTGGCCGGGGTGGTGCCGACGCCCTTCGGGTCGACCGCGGTGATGTCGATGCCGTACACCTTCTTCAGGCCCGGCGCGCAGTACGGCCGCTGCACGCACTCGTCGCCCGCCGCGAGCCGCACCTTCAGCCCGGAGGCGCCGAGATCGCTGAGCGTCTTCAGGTGGTGCCGGCGGGCGTAGGCGGCGCTCACCGCGAAGGCGTTCTGGTCGACGGCCCGGCCCGGCGGCAGGACGGTCAGGCCGCGGGGGGCGGCGAGGGCGCGCAGGGCCTTCATCGTGGCGTCCAGGTCGGGTGAGCCGACCGGTTTCGCGTCGGCGCCGTGGGTCTTGGCGTTGAGCCAGTCGGCGAAGGTGGCCGCGTACTCGGGCACCACGTCGATCTGGCCGGATTCCAGGGCGGGTTCGTACAGTTCCCGGTTGGCGACCGTGAGGATCGAGGTCCGGTAGCCGGCCTGGTCCAGCAGCTGTGCGTACAGCTGGGCGAGCAGATCGCTCTCGGTGAAGCCGGCCGAGCCGACGGTCAGGTGGTGGCTGTCGCCGGGCGCTGCGGTGACCTGGCCGCGGTCCTCCAGGGACGGCCCGGTGGAGCAGGCGTCCAGCGCGAGGAGCGCGAGCGCGGCGAGTGCCGTACGGCGCCTCATCGGCCGGCCCGGGCCCATACCGGTGCCAGCCGCTCGACGATCTCGAAGACGCCTTCCACCAGGAGCGCGAACACGGCGACGAGCAGCGCGCCCGCGACCACCTGCGGGGTGCTGGCGAGGTTGAAGCCCGCCGTGATGATCCGGCCCAGGCCGCCGCCGCCGGCGAGCGCGGCGATGGTGGCGGTGGCGACGAGCTGGACGGCGGCGATCCGCACCCCGTTGAGCAGCAGGGGCAGCGCGAGGGGCAGTTCCACCCGGAACAGCAGCTGCCGCCCGGTCATCCCCATGCCGCGCGCCGCCTGTACGACGCTCTGGTCGACCTCGCGCATGCCGACGTAGGCGTTGGTGAGCAGCGGCGGCACGGCGAACAGCACCAGCGCGACCACCGTGGGCCCCTCGCCCCACCTCCCGACCGGGGTGAGCAGCAGCAGGACCAGGACGGCGAAGGTGGGGACGGCCCGGCCGATGTTGGAGATGTTCACGGCGAGCGCGCCGCCCTTGCCGAGGTGGCCGAGGACGAGTGCGACGGGCAGCGCGATCAGACAGCTGAGGAGCAGGCAGACGACGGTGAGCACGAGGTGCTGGAGCAGCCGGTGCCGGATGCCGTCGTCGCCCGACCAGTGGGCGGGGTCGGTGAGCCAGTCCCAGGCCGCGGTGAGCGTGCTCATGTCCGGGCCGCCCGGGTCCAGGGGGTGATCAGCCGCTGCACGCCCAGCAGGAGCAGGTCGGCGGCGACGGCGATCAGCACGCACAGCACGGACGCGGTGAGCACCTGCGCCTTGAAGTAGGTGTTCATGCCCGCGTAGATCAGATTGCCCAGGCCGCCGAAGCCGACGATCGCACCGATCGTGACGAGCGAGACGGCCGAGACGGTCGCGATGCGCAGACCGGCCATCGCGGCGGGCAGCGCGAGCGGCAGCTCCACGGCGAGCAGCAGTCGGACCGGGCCGTAGCCGAGGCCGCGCGCGGCCTGCCGGGTCTCCTCCGGGACGGCGCGCAGTCCCGCGAGGAGGTTCCGTACGAGCAAAGTGAGCGAGTACAGCACGAGCCCGGCGACGACCAGGGTGGCCGAGAGGCCGTAGAGGGGCAGGAGCAGGGAGAACATGGCGAGCGACGGAATGGTGTAGAGGATCGTCGTCCCGGCGAGCACCGGGCCGGCCGCCCAGCCCCAGCGGCGGGCCAGCACGGCGAGCGGCACCGCGATGACCAGGCCGATCAGGATCGAGAGGAAGGTCAGCTGGAGGTGCTGGACGACGGCGTCGAGCAGGATCTGCCGGCGGGTGCTCAGATAGGCGCCGCAGATCCACTCGTTGCGCGCAAGGCAGTCGTCCGGGGGCGCGGTCACGGCTCCATTGGACCGGGCGGACCAGCGGGTCGGCGCGCTGGGGTGACCCGTACGGGGCGCTCCCCCTGGGTCTGCCGGGGTGGGCTCGGCCCCGGGGGGTCCTGCCGCGGCGGGGTCGGCCCCGGGGGTCTGCCGGGGTGGGCTCGGCCCCGGGGGGTCCTGCCGCGGCGGGGTCGGCCCCGGGGGTCTGCCGGGGTGGGGCCGCCCCCCCGGGGCCCTGCCGCGGGGGGGGCGGCCCCGGGGGCCCGCCCATGGCCGGCAGGAGCCGCCGCCATGGCCGGCCGAGGGGCCGCAGCGGCCGGCGCCGCGCGGTTCTCGCGCCCCGTTGAAGGCGCGCTGCGCCACCCCCTAGGGTGCTACGCCACCGCGTTGCGGGGTCGGTCGGGCCGGCGGGCGCCGGTGGCCGCCCGGAAGAAGAAAGTGGCCGACCGACGAGCCGCCGTGCGCGACCCGAGGGCC
Organism: Streptomyces sp. NPDC015171; assembly: GCF_043079545.1. NCBI lineage: Bacteria > Bacillati > Actinomycetota > Actinomycetes > Kitasatosporales > Streptomycetaceae > Streptomyces > Streptomyces sp. NPDC015171. Next base: position 213,363 of record NZ_JBIBUO010000003.1, on the reverse strand, counting down.
CCCGTGGCCGACGGGAGGGCCCTCACGACTGACCGAAGGGCCGCCGGGGTCGGCCGAAGGCCGCCGAGGCCGGTCGCGCAGTGCCTCGCGCCCCTTTGACGCCCCGTGCCTGTGAAGGCATGCGCCTCTCAAGGCATGCGCTCTGCCGACTCCTCGGGTGCTATGCCATCCCCGCCGCGTCCAGCAGCAGGTTCACCGTCGTCGTGACGAGGCCGTCCTCCAGGCGCTCCACCCCGGCGCCCGCGCGGGCGCTGGCGCCGTCGAAGATCAGCAGGAGCTGGCGGGCGAGCAGCTCGGGGTCGCGGGCGCCGCCCTTGGCCGCCTCGGCGCGGAAGCGTGCCGCCATCCCCTCCTTCGCGCCGCGGGCGACCGTGCTCGCCGGGTGCTCCGGGTCCTTCAGCTCGACCAGCACCGCGAGATAGGGGCAGCCGTGGTAGTCGGCGTCCGCGGCGGCCGCCGTGAGCCGTTCGAAGACGTACAGGATGCGTTCGCGCGGGGTCGCGGACTCCGGGTCGGGGTGGGCGAGCTGGGCCTCGAACCTCGGCACGCGCTGCTCCAGGCTCGCGGCCAGCATGGCGTCCTTGCTGTCGAACAGCTGGTACATCGACCGCTTGGACACGCCCGCCGCCCGGCACAGGGCCTCGATGCCGACGGACACGCCGTCCCGGTAGGAGAGCCGGGCGGCGGCGTCGAGCAGCCGGTCACGGGGGGACACCTTCTCTGTGCTGGCCATACAGCGAGGTTACCGCGATCCGGACCAGGAGAAACCGATCGGTTTATACCGTGGCGCGAGCGCTGAACAAGCGCTTAGATAGGAGCCCGGACCCTGCTCCCCATGGACGCCGCTCCCCGAACCGCCGGAGGCCCCGTTGTTCACATCCGTCGACGACGTCTCCGCCCGCCTCGCCGAGACCGGGTATCTCGCCTCGCCCGCCGTCGCCACGACCGTCTTCCTCGCCGCCCGGCTCGGCAAGCCGCTGCTGGTGGAGGGCCCCGCCGGGGTCGGCAAGACCGAGCTGGCCAAGGCCGTCGCCCAGGTGGCCGGGGCCCGCCTCGTGCGGCTGCAGTGCTACGAGGGCGTGGACGAGTCCCGGGCCCTGTACGAGTGGAACCACGCCAAGCAGCTGCTGCGCATCAGCGCAGGCCGCGACGAGAGCTGGGACGAGGCGCGCACCGACATCTTCAGCGAGGAGTTCCTGCTCCCCCGCCCGCTGCTGACCGCCATCCGCGGCGACGAGCCGACCGTGCTGCTCATCGACGAGACCGACAAGGCGGACGTCGAGATGGAGGGCCTGCTGCTGGAGGTGCTGAGCGACTTCCAGATCACGGTCCCCGAGCTGGGCACGGTCAGCGCGACCCGGCGCCCGTTCGTCGTACTCACCTCCAACGCCGGGCGCGAACTGTCCGAGGCGCTGCGCCGCCGCTGCCTGTTCCTGCACATCGGCTTCCCGGAGGAGGAGCTGGAGCGGCGGATCGTACGGCTGAAGGTGCCGGGCCTCGGCGCGGCGCTGACCGAGTCGGTGGTCCGGGTGGTCGGGGCGCTGCGCGCGATGGACCTGCGCAAGGTGCCGTCCGTCGCCGAGACCATCGACTGGGCGCGGACCCTGCTGGCCCTGGGCGCCGACAGCCTGGACGAGACCGTCGTACAGGACACGCTCGGGGTGATCCTCAAGCACCAGGACGACATCCAGAAGGCCGCCGCCAAGCTCGACCTGGACGCGTTGTGAGCGACGTCGCCGACCGGATCACCGGCCTGGCCGGTGCGCTGCGCGCGCACGGGGTGCGGATCGGCACCGGGGAGACCGTGGACGCGGCCCGCGCCGCGCAGGTACTGGGACTCGCGGACCGGGAACTGCTGCGCGAGGGGCTGGCCGCGACACTGCTGCACGGCCCGGGCCAGCGGGCCCTGTTCGACTCGGTCTTCGACCTGTACTTCCCGCGCGGGGTGGGCGGCCCCGACGGGGCTCCCGGCGACCGGGAGTCCCTGCGCGACCGGCTCGCCGAGGCGCTGGCCGCCGACGACCGGGCACTGCTGGCCCGGCTGGCGGCCGAGGCCGTGGACGGCATGGGCGGATACGGCAACGCACCGGGCTCGGACGGCTGGTCGGCGTACCAGACCCTGGACCGGCTGCGCCCGCAGACCCTGCTGGCCCGGGTACGGTCCGACGTACGGGGCCGGGACGGTGGCGGCGAGGGGTTCGCCGACCGGCTGCTGGACGACGAGATCCGGCGCCGCATCGAGGAATTCCGGCGGATGGTCGGCGCCGAGGCCCGGCGCCGGGTCGCCGAGCGGCGGGGGCGGGACGAGATCGCGCGCCGGGGCGTCAGGCCGACCGCCGACCGTGTCGACTTCCTGTTCGCCGGCCGGGACCAACTGGCCGAACTGCGCAGGACGGTGTCACCGCTGGCGCGCAAGCTGGCCACCCGGCTCGCCGCGCGCCGCCGCCGGGCCGCGCGCGGCAGCATCGACCTGCGCCGCACCCTGCGCTCCTCGCTGTCCACGGGCGGGGTGCCGATGCGGCCGGTGCTGCGCCGGCGCCGTCCGGTCCGCCCGGAACTGGTGCTGCTGTGCGATGTGTCCGGCTCGGTGTCCGGGTTCTCGGACTTCACGATGCTGCTCGTGCAGGCCCTGCACGACCAGTTCAGCAAGGTCCGGGTGTTCGCCTTCGTCAACCGGCTCGACGAGGTGACCGGCCTCCTCGATCACGGCCGCGCCGACCCCGACGGGCTCAGCGCCCGGATCCGCGCCGAGGCCACGCTCACCGGATGGCACGGCAGCAGCGACTACGGCGTGGCGCTGGGCGAGTTCGCCGAGCGGTACGGCGCCGCGGTCGGCCCGCGTTCGACGGTGTTCGTCCTGGGCGACGCCCGGACCAACATGAGCGACCCGAACCTGCCCGCCGTACGGGAGATCGCCCGGCGGGCCCGGCGCGTGTACTGGCTGAACCCCGAGCCGCGCGACCAGTGGGGCAGCGGTGACTCGGCCGCGCCGGCCTACGCCGAGCTGGTCGAGATGCACGAGTGCCGCACGGCCCGGCAGCTCGGCGCCCTGATCGCACGGCTGCTGCCGGTGTGACGCGGGTGACGCGGGTGACGCGGGGTGTCGGCCGTGATCAACTGACCGCGGTGCCGGCCGTGCGCGACTGACGGCGGCGCCGGCCGTGCGCCCGACCACCGATCACAAGGACCTCGCCATGAGCCACCCGCCCGTGCCGCTGGGCAGCTTCCCCACCCCCGTCGAACCGGCGCCCCGGCTCGCCGCCGCCCTCGGGCTCGCCCCGGACGACCTGTGGGTGAAACGAGACGACCTGACCGGACTCGGCGGCGGCGGGAACAAGATCCGCAAGCTGGAGTGGACGGTGGGCGCGGCCCTCGCCGAGGGCGCGGACACGCTCGTCACCACCGGTGCGGCGCAGAGCAACCACGCGCGGCTGACCGCCGCTGCGGGCGCCCGGCTCGGTCTCGACGTCGTCCTCGTACTGCGTGGCTCGCCGGGCGGCTCGCACTCCGGGAACCTGGCGCTGGACGGGCTGTTCGGGGCCCGGCTCGCCTGGGCCGGCGAGGTCGACCGGGCCGGTCTCGACGCGGCCGCGGCCGAGGTCTGCGCCCGGCTGCGGGCCACCGGGTCCTGTCCCGCGCTGATCCCGTTCGGGGGGTCCAGCACGCTGAGCGCGCAAGGGTACGTGCGGTGCGGCGAGGAACTGCGGGCGCAGGTGCCCGGACTGCGCACGGCGGTGGTGGCGCTCGGCTCGGGCGGCACGATGGCCGGGCTGGTCGCGGCCCTCGGCACGGAGTCGGTCCTCGGTGTCGACGTGGGTGCGCTGCCCGACCCGGCCGCGGCGGTGGCCCTGCTCGCCGCGCCGCTCATGGCGGAGGAGATCACCGCTGAGGCGCTGCGGGTCCGCCGGGACCAGGTGGGCGCCGGATACCCGGTGCTGACCGACCCGGTCCGCGACGCCCTGCGCCTGGCCGGCCGCACCGAGGGCCTGGTCCTCGACCCGGTCTACACGGGCCGCGCCCTGGCCGGCCTCCGCGCCGCCGTCCAGGACGGCGGCGTGCGCCCCGGCGAGAAGACGGTCTTCCTGCACACCGGCGGCCTGCCGGGCCTGTTCGGCCACCCGGACGCGGTCGCTTTCGCGGAGGAGGGGGCGGGGGTCTTCGGCGAGTGAGGGCGAGGGGCGGGCGCCGGCGCCGGGCGCGGGTACGGCGCCGGGGGGCGCCGATCGTAGGCTGGCGTACCGGATGCCCCGCCGCGCCGAGCCCATCTCACCTCACCTCATCTCATCTCACCCGAAGGTGACCATGTTCGCGATCCCTCTCGGTGCCGACGGCGCCGAGCTGTGTCCGCTCCAGCCCTGGCAGGCCGAGGAGTTCCTCGCCCATGTGGACCGGGGCCGGGAGTTCATCGGACGGTTCAACGGACTGCCGGACGTGGTCACGGACCTGGCCGCCGGCCGGGCGTTCCTGGAGGCGTACGCCCGCAAGGAGGCGGCCGACGAGGGCCTCATCCGGGCCGTCCGCCTCGACGGCACCCTGGTGGGCGCAGTGATCCTGCGCCGGCTCGATGTCCCGCAGGGGACGGCGGAGGCGGGCTGCTGGCTGGAACCGGCCGCGGTGGGCCGGGGTCTGGTGACCCGGGCGGTCGGTCTGCTCATCGACTGGGCGATCCGGGAGCGCGGAGTCCACCGTGTGGAGTGGTGGGTGTCGGCCGGCAACGCGCCGAGCATCGCGGTCGCCCGGCGGCTCGGCATGCGCAAGGAGGCCGTGCTGCGGCAGAGCCACCTGTACCGGGGCGAGCGGCACGACGAGGAGATCTGGTCGGTACTGGCCCCGGAGTGGACGGCCGACCACGGACCCGAGCAGACCGCGACCCCGATCCCGACCCCGAGCAGCTGAGCCGGGACGCTCGGGACGCGCGGGACGCATCGAACGCATCGGGGCGGCCCGGGACCCGGGCGGGGGGCTGATCGCGGGCACGGAAAATTCTTCGGCCGGTACCTGCAACCTCATCGGGGGTCGGACGTCTGTCGGGGTGGAGGCCTCCACTTCGACCAGATGTCCGACCCGAGCGACCGAAGGAACACATGTCCGTACACCGTGCCCCGCACCCGAACCGTGGCAACCGGCTGCGCGCCGTCCTGGGGGTCTCCGCCGTAGGCGCGGCCCTGGCCGTCGCCGGCACCATCACCGCCCAGGCGGCCCAGGGCGACAGCCACACCCGCCACACCCCGGCCCGCTCCGCGCACACCGCCGCACCGACGCCGGTCCCGGCAGGTGACCGCACGGCTCCGTCGCCGGTGCCGTCCCCGGTCCGTACCGCGAAGCCGTCCCCGGTGCCCTCCCCCGTGCGTACGGGGACGCCCTCGCCGGTGCCCGCCACGGGCACCCCGTCCCCGGTCCCGGCCGACCCCACGGCCCCGAGCCCCGTGCCGTCCACCGCCGCGCCCCGGCATCCGGCACCCGTGCCGGAGCCGGCCCGCCCGGCGCCCGTACCGCACCACCGGCACGCCACGCCGACTCCGGTTCCGCAGCAGCACTGAGGCAGGGCCGGTGCCGGGGAGCCGTCGCGCGGCGGCTCCCCGGCACCGGGCTCCAGGAGATCCATGACGACAGCGACACCGCCGGCCGCGGCCCCGCCCTGGGCCCCCGGCCACCGGTCCGGCACGCCGTACCGCCCGATGCGCCGGTGGCCCTTCACCCGGGCGGCCGGGTTCCGCTTCCTCGCCCGCATCCGCACGAACACGACGCCGACCCGGACGGCGCCCGGCGCCGGCGCCGCGGCCCTCGCCGGCCCCGCGGCCCCGCCCGGCATCGAGGAGCTTTACCACCACCGCCGACTGTCCCTGGTGCGCCTCGCGCTGCTGCTGGTGGACGATCTGCCCACGGCCGAGGACGTCGTACAGGACGCGTTCACCGCGCTGTTCCGGCGGCACGGCCACCGGCTCGCGGCGCTGGACGACCCGGAGGCGTATCTGCGGACCAGTGTCGTCAACACGGCCCGCTCGGTGCTGCGCCGGCGCAGGACCGTACGGGCGCACACCCCCATGCCCGAGGGGCACGCGCCCGCCCCGGAGGAGGACGTGCTGCTGCACGAGGACCACCGGGAGGTGCTGGCCGCGTTGCGCACCCTGACCCGGCGGCAGCGGGAGGTGCTGGTGCTGCGCTACTGGTCGCATCTGACCGAGGCCGAGATCGCGGCGACGCTCGGGCTGTCACGGGGCGCCGTCAAGTCCACGGCCAGCAGGGCCCTGGACGCCCTGGGCCGGCGTCTGGAGGGGCTGCGATGAACGAGTCCGGTACCGGCAGCACGGCGACGCAGGTCGAGGAGCGGCTGCGGGCCGCGCTGGCCGCGCGTGCGCACTCCGTCGGCCCGGCCGACCTGCGGCCCCTGCGCCCGCCCGCCGGGCCTGTGCGGTCCCGCCGGGTGCTGGTGCGCCGGGCGGTGGTGGGCGTGCTGGCCCTGGCCGCCGTGGCGGCGCTGGTGTTCTTCACGGTGCGCGGCGGTTCGCCACGCCCGGCCGAGCCGGCCCGCCCCCCGCACCTGCCCACCGGCTCGCCGTCCCCCGTCCCGAGCGCGGCGACGCCGACGGCGGCCCGGCCGACCCCGAGCCCGCAGGGCGAGTGAGCCGGCCGGGGCGACCGGACGGGTGTCGCGTCCCAGGGAAATTCCGCGCATTCGCGCACCCCTGTCCGGCTTCCGCACCGCTAAGTTGGGCGGTATGAGCAACCTTGACCGTGCGCCCGCGCCCAGCGTCTGCGGTGGCCGCGGATTCGTCGTCGCCGAACCCGTCCGCGAGTTGCTGAGTCCCCGTCAGGTGCGGCTGGGCGAGTCGACCGAGGTGCGCAGGCTGCTGCCGAACCTCGGCCGTCGCATGATCGGCGCGTGGGCCTTCGTCGACCACTACGGTCCTGACGACATCGCCGACGAGCCCGGCGTGCAGGTGCCGCCGCACCCGCACATCGGGCTGCAGACGGTCAGCTGGCTGCACGAGGGCGAGGTGCTGCACCGGGACTCGACCGGCAGCCTGCAGACCATCGGGCCCCGGCAGCTGGGCCTGATGACCTCGGGCCGCGCGATCAGCCACTCCGAGGAAAGCCCCCGGCCGCACGCCCGTTTCCTGCACGGCGCCCAGCTCTGGGTCGCCCTGCCCGACGCGCACCGGCACACCGACCCGGCGTTCGAGTACCACCCCGAGCTGCCCGGGGTGACGGCGCCCGGCCTGACCGCGACGGTGCTCCTCGGCGACCTGGACGGCACGGTCTCGCCCGGTACGACGTACACCCCGATCGTCGGCGCCGACATCGCGCTGCGCCGGGACACCGAGGCCCGCCTGCCCCTCGAACCCGACTTCGAGTACGGCGTGCTGGCCATGTCCGGCGAGGTCCGCGTCGACGGCGTACCGGTGCTGCCCGGCTCGATGCTCTACCTCGGCTGCGGCCGCACCGAACTCCCGCTGCGCGCCGAGTCGGACGCCGGGATCATGCTGCTGGGCGGCGAGCCGTTCGCCGAGGAGCTGGTCATGTGGTGGAACTTCGTCGCCCGCACGCAGGACGAGATCAGTCGGGCTCGGGAGGACTGGATGAGGGGTTCGCGATTTGGGGAGGTGAAGGGGTATGACGGGCAGCCGCTGCCCGCTCCCCAACTCCCGCCCGTGCCCCTGAAACCACGAGGACGAGTGCGCTGAACCGGCGTTTTTCAAAGCTCCACCACACAAGGCCGGACAACGGCGAACCATCTCACCGGGCTAGCATGCACTGCAGAAGCAAACATCAGGCCATCGACCAGCGCCGAGCCGGCGGCGGACTGAAACGCGGAGCGTGTCGACCGCAGGCGTCGGCCAGGATCCCGCCGAGGGCGGGTCCGATCAGCACACCCATGCTCATGACCGGCCGTGCGAGGGGCTGGTTGACGAACAGGTGTTGTGCCAACGCCACGTCGTCACAGATCAGGCGTCACCCATACCTTCAGGAGTTCCCGCGCCTGCGGCGCAGCGCCCGTCGCGCCAGCGTCTTGCTGCCGTTGAAGAAGTCGTTGAACCGGTCCAGCCCCCAGATGGCTCGGAGGACGAACGGCTGCATCAGCAGCGACATCGACGGCGGGTACTTCGAGGCGTTCGACCAGATGCCGGCGAGGTCGTCCGACATCTCGCCGTCGACGATGTAGTCGGCGAGCTGATGGGCCACGTACGGCACCTGACAGAGGCCGTGGCCGTTGCAGGCCATCGAGTAGAAGACGTTGTCGCCCACCTGCCCGGCGACCGACAGCCAGTCCGGGCTGATACCGATCCAACCGCCCCAGGCCCGCTCGATGGCCACGTCGGACAGCGACGGAAACCGCTTGGCCAGGTCCTTCCCCATGTCCTGCACCACAACGGGGTCGGGGACCCGGTCCGGGAGCGGGAACGTCTGGCCTCGCTGCGCCTGGCGGACGCCACAGACGATGGTGTTGCGCTCGGTGAGCCGGTAGTGGGTCATCAACTGGTGCTGGGTGATGATGCCGGACCGACTGGTCCAGTCCAGCTCGGCGAGCCGCTCCGGCGCGATGGGTTCCGACTCGATCTCGATGACGTACAGCGGCGTCGCGAGGTTCTTGGGCGTGATGTCCCACTCGCCGCCGTAGGCGTTGGTCGCGAGCACCACCTTGTTGGCCCGCACGGTGCCGTGCGGTGTCGTGAGCTCGACGATGCCGCCTGTCCGCCGGACATCACTCACCCGCGACTGCTCGAAGACCTTGGCCGAGGAGGCGAGCAGTGCGCGACGCACACCACGAGCGAGCTTTCCCGGGTTCAGCATCCCGCCGACGGATTCCCGCATACCGCCCACGAAGCCGGCGGGGAGGCCGAGTTCCTCACGGCTCCCGACAGTCCCGTACCCACCGAAGGCGCGCAGGATCGCCGCCTGGGTGCGGACCCTGAGCATCATGAGGGGCGAGACCGCACCCCACACCAGGCCGTTCGCCACGTAGTCGCACTCGATGCCGTGCGTCTTCATGAGGTTTTCCACGTAGTGGCCCGCGTGCTCCGCCAGTTTGGCCATGACCGGCATCTTCTTCGGGGACTGGATGCTGAGCATCCGCAGGTCGCCACCCGGCGCCCCGGCGATCTGACCGCCGTTGCGCGAGGCTGAGCCGTAGCCGCAGAACTCGGCCTCCAGCAGGACCACGTCCTGGTCGCGCTCCGCGAGGCGCAGCGCAGCCGCCATGCCACCCATGCCGCCGCCGATGACGGCGATGTCACAGGTGAGGTCCCCGTCCAGTGCAGGCCGAACGTCCTCCGGCCGGTCGATCCAGCCGGTGAAGTTGCTGTACGTGGTGCCGTCGGTCCTCATGGTGTCCTGATCTCCTTTGGGTGGGGTGTTCGTCCTACCGCGTGCTCCGCGTCAAGGCCTCCTCGGCGGCGCGTCCGAAGCCCTCGTTCCCGCTTGGCGGACCGCCCGTGACGGGCACCTCTTCGGCGAGATGTGTGACCACGGCGAGCAGGGGGTGTTCCTTGTTCTGGCAGCAGTAGTGGAGGGAGGCGAGAGGCGTCTGTGCCTGGTCAGCGATCTCCGGGTGGTGGCTCTGTCGGCACCTTTGCGGGCGATCACACGCACAGGTACCTCGATCAACCGCTCTCCCCACGTGTCCGCTGGCATGTACACCACCCGACCATCCGTGAACCTGACTGAGTCATTTGATCTACTTTCACGATAGCACGGCCCCACCACGGGGGCCGGCATCGTTGTCTGGGCTGTTTGCGGGCCGGTGGGTGCTTGCCCCCTCACGCGAGGCGAGGCGTACTACACGCCGTCGGGCTTCATCTGGTCGGGTTCGCCGAGCGTGCTCTGGCCCTTGGCGTGAGGCCGGGGTCGCCCGCTACAACACCACCGCCACCCGCAACCTTGGATCCCGGCCTCGGTCGGAGGCACACCCCTCTCCCTCGCTTGCCACGGAGCACGGCTCACCTTCCACATGGCGGAGGATTCCGCGTGGCGCCGGCGAGATTGCGACCCCGTGACACGGGTTCAGCCCGGATGGACAGCCACGATGTCAGGCGCGATGTCCAGCACCAGCAGTGCCGCCGCCACGTGGGCCGGGTTGTCCTCCACCTTGACGGCCGAGAGCTCATTGGCCCGCGAGACCCGCCGCTCGACGGTGTTGCGGTGCGCGTAGAGGTTGGCGGCCGCGCGAGTGGTGTTGAAGCCGCATTGCACGTAGGTGAGGAGTGCCTGCCGTAGAGCCGGGTCGGCCTCGGCCAATGGCCCGAGGGTGTTGACGACGAACCGACGTGCGCTGGCACGGTCCTTCGTCAGCGCGTCGATCAGCTCGACGTCGGCGTAGGCGGTGAACCGCCGGTCGGACCCGAGCCGAATGACCAGCGCCTGCGCCGCCAGGGCGCCTTGGTGGCTGGACCGGAAGCCTTCGAGACCGCGGCCCGGCCTCCCCACCGCCGCGCGGACCTCGTCGGTCGCCGCGAGGGCATTCGCCGCATGGAGAAGGTCCGGGACGGCCTCACCCGAGAGCCAGATCCACCGCGACGTGGCGCTGGCACGCGCCACCAGGGCGCACCGGCCCCCGGCCGCGGGGCGCACGGCGGAGACCGCCTCGTCCAGCGCGTCGGCCTGCCGCGGATCATCGATCCACAGCACGAGACCTACGTGCCACCGCGCCATCCGGTAGCGCAGGCGCCCTTCGGCGAGATCCTCCGCCATCGGTGCCCCGCTGGCGATCAGCTGGATCAGTGCGATCCCCTCGGAATCCGTGTTGTCCATCGCCGCGGCCAGACCGGCTTGGCCCAGGGCCGCGACCGAGTCGAGGGCGTACTGCACCAGCGACTTCCCCGTGACGTCCAGCACCCCTACGAGGAGGTCGGGGTCGGCGCAGCAGTCCGCCACGCATTCCTCCAGCCATCGCCGCCAGCCGATCCCCAGTGCCACGCGCCAGGCGACGGCGAAGTCCGGCGCGATGCCACGGCAGACGAGATCGTTGATGTACGCCGTGGTCCGCGGGCCGACGTAGGGCTCCACCCGCCGCCCCGGTTGCTGCACGTTCGAGGTCAGCCACTGGACGAGATCGGAGCGGTTGAGCTCGCGATCCTCCTCGACCAGCGACGCGTCCGCGAGAAGGGCCGGATCGTTCTGGGCGAGGAGCGAGGGCCTCGCGAAGGCATCGACCATGGCCTCCGTTTCCGTGAGCAGCCGCTGACACAGTGACCTGATCACATCAGCGACTTCGCGGGAGGGCGCGGGCCACAGCTCTTCCATGTCCTTAGTTTCCCTGATCGCGAGGAGCCGATGCTGCCGAGATGCCGTGTCATCAACAGTTGTCCGGGCTACTCCCGCGGGCATGGGCCTCCAGGAGTTCGAGGGCAGCGTTTAGTTTCACTAAACCGCGCGGCAGGTTTATCAGCCTGGCGGCACGGCCGCAAGGGACCCGGCGCCACGTACCTGAGCGAGTTCGGGTGGGTCCTGTCGCCCACCCCGCCGCGTGCGGAGCATCCTAGAGCTGATCGAAGACGGCCGGTCGGCGTACCCGAAGGACGAGGGCCTGCACCGCCCCCGCCGCAGCCGAGAGGACGACGATCCCGCCCATCACCCAGGCGCCCCCTACGGTGCCGACGAGCAGCGGGAAGTTGACGACCATCAGGAAGACCACACTGGCCAGGCCGAGGAAGGACATAGCGGGAGCCACAACCGTGCGCCACACCGACTGCTGCTCAGCGGCGTGCCGGAAGAAGCCGATCACCGCGAGGCTGGTGGTCGCCATCAGCAGGACGATGCCGAGGGTGGCGGCGCCGGAGAACCAGGCGTAGAGATCTCCGATCGGGTCGAGTCCGAGCGCGGCGACGACGAGCGTGACGGCGAACGCGACCGCCGAGGCGACAGCCGAGGACGCCGACGGCGCGCGGTGCCGGAAGTGGACGACCCCCAGCGAGGCCGGAAGGACGCCGGCCCGGGACAACGTGAACTGGTAGCGCGTCACCACGTTGTGGAAGGCCAGCACGCAGGCGAACTGACTGGTGATCAGGAGTACCTGCATCACGTCGGCCCAGACCGGCCCGACGTACGTCCGGGCCACGGTGAGAACCAAGCCCTCGGGGTCGGCCTTCGCGGCCCCGGTCACCGCGTCGACGCCCACGCCCACCGCGACCGCCCACACGGTGAACGAGTAGAAGATGCCGATGATCAGGATCGCGACGTACGTGGCCCTCGGGACCGTGACATCGGGGTCCTTCGCCTCGTTGCGGAAGACAGCCGTCGCCTCGAAGCCGATGAACCCGAAGACGGCGAACATCATGCCGAGGCCCGGTGAGCCGTTCCCCACCATCGAAGGCGACAACGGCTCTGCCGTCAGTCCGTGGGCGCCACCGTGGCCCACGATGCCGAAGTCCATGACGAGGAGCAGCAGGGACTCCACCACCAGCACGACACCGAGCACCTTGGCACTCAGCTCGATGTCGCGATGGCCGAGGAACGCGACGACGCCCAGCGAGACGAGTGCCCACAGCCACCACGGAGTGGCGAGGCCGGCGCACCGCTCGATGACGTTGCGCGTCGCGACGCCGACGTAGGCGTTCACCCCCACGAGGAGCAGCGTGTAGGAGAAGAGCGCGAGGGTCGCGGCCGACAGGCCGGGTATGCGGCCCAGCCCCGCCTGGACGTAGGCGTAGAAGGCGCCCGCGTCACGTACCCGGCCGGCCATCAGCGTGAAGCCGACCGCGAAGACCAGCAGCAACACGGTGGCCAGCGCGAAGAACAGCGGCATTCCCGGGCTGTCACTCGCCGCGAAGCCGAGCGGCACACCGCCGATCACCAGCCCGAGCGGCGCCGCCGCGGCTACGACCATGAACACGATCTGCGATACGCCGAGCCCACGGTCGAGCAGGGCCACCGATCCTGCCTCACCGCCGGATGCTTCGCCGTGCCCTGTCCTGGAGAGGCCGCTCATGTCGACCGCCTTTCAGCTCACGGGCCGGTTCCGGCCGCCGACCACCGTAAGGGCGTAGCCGTGCGACTGGCTTGTGCACCGTGCACCTGGCCCCGGCGAAGCAGGTGCTCATTGTCGTTCTCACCGCGTTCGTGGCTGACGACAGTGAGGTGACCGCCACAGGAACAGCGAGGAAACGCCATGACAGCTGAGGTGTTGGACGCCGTCGAAGAGTTCGACGTGGTGATCATCGGAGCAGGCATCTCCGGGATCGGCGCGGCCGCCAATTTCAGCCGGGAGCTCCCCGACAAGTCGCTCGCCGTGCTGGAAGCGCGAGACAACATCGGGGGCACCTGGGACCTGTTCCGCTATCCCGGCATCCGCTCCGACTCCGACCTGCACACCTTCGGTTACGACTTCAAACCGTGGCGCCACGAGGTCGCGATCGCCGACGCTCCCCTCATCAGGGAGTACCTGCGGGAAGCAGTCGAGGAGAACGAGCTGGACCACGTCCTCAAGCTCCGCCACCGGGTCGTCAGCTCGGAGTGGTCGTCGGCGGATTCGAGGTGGACCCTCACCGTCCAGACGCCGGACCCGGCCACGGGTGAACACCGGACCAGGACGATCCGCGCGGGATGGGTCTTCGCCGCCACTGGCTACTACCGGTACGACGAGGGATTCTCCCCGGAGTTCCCTGGGCGGGACGACTTCGAGGGGCAGATCGTCCATCCCCAGCACTGGCCCGAGGATCTCGACTACAGCGGGAAGAAGGTCGTGGTCATCGGCAGCGGGGCGACCGCGATCACGCTGGCGCCGGCCATGACCACCGGGCCGGGCGCGGCCCGGCACGTGACGATGCTGCAGCGCACTCCCACCTACGTCATGCCGCTCCCCCGGGTCGACCGGATCGCCCTCGCGCTCACGAAGCTGCTCGGAGAAAAACGCGGGTACGCCGCGACCCGGTTCAAGAACATCTGGGTCGACCGGGCCGTCGTCAAGGGGCTGCGGACCTTCCCCAAGGCCGGGCGAGCGCTGATCCGGCGCGAGAACATCAAACGCCTTCCCAAGGGATTCGACGTCGACAAGCACTTCAACCCGCCGTACGACCCCTGGGACCAGCGGCTGTGCCTGGCACCGGACGGCGACTTCTTCGACGCGATCAAGGAGGGCAGGACGTCCGTCGTCACCGACACCGTGGCGAGGTTCAGCAAGCGCGGAATCGTCCTGTCGTCGGGCGAGGAGCTGGAGGCCGACGTCATCGTCACCGCGACGGGGCTGAATCTGCGGCTCTTCGACGGCATGCCCATCACGGTCGACGGGCGCCGGATCGACATCGCGGACACGCTCTGTTATCGCGGCATGCTGCTGAGCGGGCTCCCGAACTGGGCGATGGCGATCGGCTACACCACCTCGTCCTGGACGCTCAAGGTGAGCCTGATGTGTCGCTACTTCATCGATCTGGTCCGGCACATGGACGCCCGCGGATACGACACCGTGGTACCGATCGCGCCCTCGGTGACGACGCGCAGGCCGGTCATGGACCTTCAGGCCGGATACGCCAAGCGCGGCGAGAAGTTCCTGCCGAAGCAGGGGCCGTCCGCCCCCTGGCGGATGGCGATGTCCTACCCGGAGGACGCCAAGGCCCTGCGCGGTCCGGTGGTCGACGAGAACCTCGAGTTCGGCGTCGGCCGGTCCGCCGCGCGGCGACCCGGCGGGAAGCGAGCGACCCGTGTCTGAGACGAACGGCGCCGACCAGTACGCGACTCTGCCGTCCGGACTGACCATCTGCTTCCGGGACTTCGGCGACAAGGCCGACCCCGCGATACTGCTCATCGCCGGACTGGGCGAGGACCTCACCTTCTGGACCGACTCGTTCTTCAGCTCACTCGTCAGCCGCGGCTTCCGGGTCGTCGCGATCGACAACCGGGACGTGGGCCAGTCCACGTTCGTCGCCACTCCCCCTCCCGGGCTCTGGCGTCAGATCGCCGCCCGGCCGCGCGGCGACGCGTATGCGCTGGCCGACATGGCTCAGGATGCCATCGGTGTACTCGACCACCTCGGGATCTCGCGGGTTCACCTGGTCGGCCGGTCGATGGGCGGGATGATCGCGCAGACGATCGCGGCCACAACACCTGAGCGGGTCCTGTCCTTGACCTCTGTCTACTCCACCACCGGGGCGCGAAAGGTCGGCCAGCCTGCTCTGTCGACGATCCGGCTCCTCGCCGCCCCGCCGGCCAGGACCAGGACCGCGGCGGTCCGTGCGCACCTGCGGCTCACCAGGCATGTCGCGGGATTGGGACATCCGATCGACGATGCCGCCGAGGCGGCCATCGCGGCGCGTGGCTGGGACCGCAGCGCCGGTGATCCGGCGGCCGCCGTCGCGCGCCAGATCCAGGCGATCCACCGCTCCGGAGACCGGACGGCCCAGCTGAGTGCCATCACGGCACCGACGCTGGTCATCAACGGTGACAGGGATCTGCTGGTGCACCCGAGCGGCGGCGCCGCGACCGTCCGGGCGATCCGTTCGGCACAGCACGTGGTCATTCCCGGTATGGGCCATCACCTTCCCGAGGCCCTCGTCGGCCCTGTCACCACATACATCTCGCAGCACGCGAGCCGCGTGGGTGAGGGGGGAAGCCATGTCCGGATCTCGTGAGCCCGGTTCCGGGGACACCGCAGTCGACGTCGTGGTCGTCGGTGCGGGTTTCGCGGGCCTGAGCGCTGCCGAGCGACTGGTGAGCACGGGGCGGTCCGTCCTGGTGCTGGAGGGCCGCGACCGGGTCGGCGGCCGGTCGTTCTCCGGCGAGGTGGCAGGCGTGAAGGTCGACCTCGGAGCGACCTGGGTGGCACGCCGCCACACGGCCATCCGGGACCTGGCGAGCCGAGTCGGGTGCACCACGACCGACCAGTTCGCCCAGGGTCGCAACGTGCTGTGGCTGGCGGGGCGGCGCCGCACCTACAGCGGCACCATTCCCAAGGTCTCCCCTGCGGCCCTGGTGGACATGGCGCGCATGCAGAGTGCGGTCGGCAAGCTGGTCTCGACCATCGATGTGAACGCGGCATGGGAGTCGCCCGAGGCCACCCGGCTCGACGCCATCTCGTTCGGCGAATGGCTGGACCGGAAGAACGCGCTGCCCAGCACCCGTGCGCTGATGACCGTCGTCAGCAAGGTGCAGTGGGGCTGCACCCCGGGAGACGTCTCCCTGCTGCACGCGCTGCGCTACATCCGTTCGGCGGGCGGACTCGATCACATGCTGGACGTGGACGGCGGTCAGCAGCAGGACCGGTTCGTCGAAACCACCCAGGAGATCGCCAGGCGAGTGGCGGAGCGACTCGGTGACCGCGTGCGCCTGGAGACACCGGTGCACCGTATCGCGCAGGACGACGACGGCGTCACCGTCCGGACCGGCTCCGACGAGATCCACGCCCAGTACGCGATCGTCACGGCCTCGCCCGCGCATCGCGCCGCCATCGAGTTCGCGCCCGCTCTGCCCGAGCGGGCCGAAGGGCTCACGCGCACCTGGCGCATGGGCTCGCTGAGCAAGGCCTTCGTGGCCTATGAAGAGCCTTTCTGGCGGGCCGACGGGTTCTCCGGCGAGGCTCTCACCGACACCGGAACGGTGTTCATCACCTTCGACGTGTCACCCACCCCCGCCGGACCGGGTGTCCTGATGGCGTTCTGCGATCCGCGCGTGTTCGACGGCTTCAGCCCCGAGGAGCGCCGCGACCGGGTCATCCGGCAGCTCGTCGATCTCTACGGTCCGCGCGCCCGCACCCCGGTCGACTACCTGGACCACTGCTGGGGAGCGGAGCGCTTCGCCCCGGGCGGCCCCAATCCTGCCGTCGCGCCCTACGCGACCGTGAGCTACGGCAAAGCGCTGACCGAGCCCCACGGGCGTGTCCACTGGGCCGGCAGCGAGACCGCCGGCGAATGGGCCGGCAGCATGAACGGCGCGGTCCTGACGGGACAGCGCACTGCCGAACGCCTCGTCACCCTCCTGTCCCGCGACGTCCGAGAGAGGGTGTCGCGGTGAAGGACGCACTGTTCTTGCTGGCCGACGTTTGGTTGATCGTCGCCGGCTACTTCTACGGTTGGCGTTTCATCCGCCGGTACGGCAACTATCTGCTCGGTCTCGAATGGATGGTCGTCGCGACGTCGGGCAGCAACTTCCTTCTCTGGTCGCTGTCCGGAGCCAACAGCGGCAGCGTCCTGTACGACGTGGCGTACTTCTTCGACGCGTTCTCCAGGTCGGTAGGCATCACGCTGATTCTGGTCCTGGGCCTGATGCAGGTCACCCACCGGTACAAGCCGAGCCTCGGCGTAGACGTCGGCGTATTCGGCGTCGCGATCGCGGTGGGCCTGTTCCTCCGGCCCTTCCATGGCGCGGATCTCCACACCGACCGCGGCGCGTTCTCAGTCGCAGCTTTCTACGCGGCCGTCAATGTCCTCACGGCGGCCTTCCTCGGGTACTTCGTCAAGCGGCTCTGGGACGCGGGTGCCAAGTGGCCGGCGATCTGGACGGGACTGGTCACGGCCGCCGCGACCACCATCGCGTTGACCTACGACTTCTTCCCCCTGCCGTTCGACGACGCGAACCGCACGATCTTCTACACCGCGGCGCTGGCGACGTGGGGCACCCAGGGATTCGTCTACTTCCGTGCCTACCGCACGCTGCACGACCACAACGCGTCCCTGGACGCCGACCCGGCTCACGCCGTGGGACCGGTCGCACGAACCCCGAACACGAAGAGGGAGTCGATATGACGGACAAGCACGTGTACGCGGTGGTGGACCCCGCGAGCGGCGAGCTGGTCGAGGAGTACCCCACCGCCACGGACGAGGCTGTCGACGCAGCGCTCGACGCGGCGGTCAACGCCCACGCGCAGTGGTCGAAGCAGACCTCCGTGGCTCAGCGTGCCCAGTTGCTGAGCACCGTCGCCAAACTGCACAACGAGCGCAGTGAGCAACTTGCCGAGATCATCCACCGGGAGATGGGCAAGCCGATGGACCAGGCCGTCGCGGAGGTGGAGTTCAGCGCGGCCATCTACCAGTACTACGCCGAGAACGCGCCCACGTTCCTCGCCGACGAGCCGATCGAGCTGCTCGAAGGAGAGGGCACCGCCTTCGTCCGTCGCCAGCCGGTTGGCGTATTGCTGGGGATCATGCCCTGGAACTACCCGTACTACCAGGTCGCTCGATTCGCCGCCCCCAATCTCGCTCTGGGCAACACCATCGTGCTCAAGCACGCACCGCAGTGTCCGCGGTCGTCCGCGGCTCTGCAGCAGCTGTTCACGGACGCGGGCTACCCCGAGGGCTGTTACGTCAACGTCTACGCCACCAACGAGCAGATCGCCGACGTCATCACGGACTCCAGGGTGCGAGGCGTCTCCTTCACCGGCTCGGAGCGAGCGGGCGCGGAGGTCGCCGAGAAGGCCGGGCGCAGCCTCAAGAAGGTGGTGCTCGAACTGGGTGGCTCGGACCCCTTCATCGTGCTGTCGACCGACGACCTGGACGCCACGGTCGACGCGGCGGTCGAGACGCGATTCGAGAACACGGGACAGGCGTGCAACGCCGGGAAGCGCGTCATCGTCGCCGACGACATCCATGACGTCTTCCTGGAGAAGTTCACCGAGAAGGTGCTCGCCATGGCCGACGGCCTGGCGCCACTGTCCTCGGTCGGCGCCGCCGAGCGCCTCGAGGAACAGGTCGAGCGGGCCACTGCCGAGGGGGCGACCTTCGTCTCCGCGGGGCGGCGCGCGGGAGCGTACTTCCCGCCGGGCGTTCTGACAGGCGTGTCGCCGACGGCGGCGTCGGCAGCCGAGGAACTCTTCGGGCCTGTCGCGACCGTCTACCGGGTCGGCTCCGAGGACGAGGCCGTCGAGCTGGCGAACGCGACCCCGTACGGGCTGGGCTCCTACGTGTTCACGACGGACGCCGAGCAGGCGATGCGCGTCGCCGACCAGATCGACGCGGGCATGGTCTTCGTCAACGGTGTCGGCCTCGAAGGTGCGGAACTGCCGTTCGGCGGCGTCAAGCGGTCCGGCTTCGGCCGCGAGCTGGGCCGGGCCGGAATCGACGAGTTCGCCAACAAGAAGCTCATCCGCACCGCTCGGACCTGATCGCCACTGCGCACGGAAGGACACCTGACATGACCATCGAATTCGACGCCGCCGTTTTCCGGACTCCGAACGAACCACTGACGGTCGAGAGGGTGACTGTTCCCTCGACACCCCCGCCCGGGGAGGTGCTCGTACGACTCAAGGCGAGCGGGGTGTGCCACAGCGACCTGCACGTGCTCCTGGGCGAATGGAACGTGCCCGCGCCGATGATTCTCGGCCATGAAGGGTCCGGAGTCGTCGAGAGTGTCGGCGACGGGGTCACGACGCTGAAGCAGGGCGATCACGTCGTGTTGTCGTGGACGCCTTCCTGTCGCCGCTGCCGCTACTGCGTCAGTGGCAGGCCGGTCCTCTGCGACATGGTCAGCCGGCACTCGGCGAACCATCTGTCGTTCGACGGCCGGTCCCGGATCACGTCCGTCGGCGCGGGCGACGTCTACAGCTACGCGGGCCTCGGAACGTTCGGCGAGTACGCCGTCGTGCCGGAATCCGGCGCGATCGCCATTCGGAACGACGCCCCGTTCGAACAGTCGGCTCTGGTCGGATGTGCCGTCACCACCGGCGTCGGCGCGGCCGTCAACACCGCCAAGGTGCGTCCGAGCGACACCGTGCTGGTCCTGGGCTGCGGCGGCGTGGGCCTGAACGCGATTCAGGGGGCTCGGCTCGCCGGCGCCCGGAAGATCATCGCCGCGGACATCTCCGACGAGAAGCTCGCGCAGGCGCGCGTCTTCGGTGCGACCGAGCTGATCAACAACAGCCGCGAGAACTTCCCGGAGCGGGTGCGCCAGATCACCGACGGGCGCGGTGTGGAGATCGCCATCGAGGCCATCGGGTTGCCGCGCACCATCGAGTCGGCCTACGAGGTACTGGCCCGAGGCGGCACGGCGGTGGTCGCCGGGCAGGTGGCGGACGGCATGAGGGTCTCCATCGACCCCTTCGTCATGTCCGATCAGGAACTTTCGCTCATCGGCTCGAACTACGGGTCCAGCAAGCCGGCTTCCGACTTCCCGTTGCTGATCGATCACTACATGGACAACCGCATCGACCTCGACTCCCTCGTGACGAGCGTGATCGATCTGAAGGACATCAACGAGGCCTTCGACCAGATGAAGCGCGGCATCGGCATCCGATCGGTGATCGCGTACTGAAAGGCAGGGACAATCGCATGGCCCTGGAATCGTCACGCTTGGCCTTCGAGCGGGCCCGCCGCAGCGTGGGCGGAGGTGTGGGGTCCGGCCTGCGCGCCGCCATGCCTCCCCACCCGCTCTTCGTGCGGGAGGCACGGGGCGCCCACGTATGGGACCTGGACGGCGACCGGTACACCGACTACGTGATGGCCTGGGGCCCACTCGTCCTCGGTCACGGTGACCGGCGCGTGGTGTCCGCCGTGACCGAGGTGGCGAGGAAGATGCAGGTCGTCGGCACCGGCCACGCACTCGAATATCTCGCGGCGGAAGCGGTGCTCGACGCCGTGCCGCACGGCGAGCGTCTTCTGTGGAGCAACACGGGGACCGAAGCCGTGCAGGTCGCACTGCGGCTGGCGCGAGCCGCCACCGGGCGACGCCGCGTGCTCAAGTTCGCCAGGACCTACCACGGCTGGCATGACACCGTATATGCCGGGATGTCCGAGGACGACTGCGATCGGCCCGCGACGCCCGGCGGACCAGGGCAGTCGACCAGCGTGCTGGACGACCTGGTCGTGGCCCGCTTCAACGACGTGCGGCTGGCCGAGCGCCTTCTGGGTGAGGCCGCTGAGCGCGACATCGCAGCCGTGCTCGTCGACCCGGTGATGAGCAACGCCGGCGTCGAAGAGCCCGCACCGCAGTTCCTGTCGACGCTGCGAACTCTCTGCGACCGCTACGGCGTGGTCCTCATTTTCGACGAGGTGATCGCCGGGTTCCGGATCGCCCGGGGCGGGGCGGCCGAGAAGTACGGCGTGTCGCCCGACCTGTCCGTCTTCGGCAAGGCGATGGCAGGCGGTTTCACCCAGAGCGCCGTCGTGGGCCGAGCGGAGCTGGTCGATCAAGTGGCCGCCGGCGTCGTTCATGCCGGAACCTTCAACGCCAACCCGATCGCACTGGCCGCCGTCGAGGCCACGATGCGCGTCCTGGCCGACCCTGCGGTCTACGAGCTGCTCGAACAGAACTCGACCGCGTTCGAAGCCCATGTCGGCGCCGTCCTGCGCTCGTCTCCTGATTTCGGCCGCTTCAACAGGGTCGGCTCGCTCCTGCAGTACGTCCCCGCCGGCGGCGCCACCGGGCTCCACGGAACCGGCGGACTCTGGACCACGATCCTCGAAAGGATGCTGCGTCAGCGCTTCCTCTTCATGCCGTCCGGCAAGGTCTTCATCAGCACGGCGCACACATCTTCCGACATCGAGGCGACGGCCGAGGCCCTGGAACGAACCCTGCGGCAGTCGTGACGTCCACAGCGAGCCACCTGTAGTCCCCACCCACTCCGGGCCGGGCCGTGTGTCCCATCCTCCGCGGTCTGGCCCGGCCCCACCCTCCCGGAAGACGCCATGCTGAACCTTTCGGTCCTGCTCGAGGACTCCGCGCGCACGCACCCGGACCGGGACGCGGTCGTCCTCGGCACAACGCGCCTCACTTACGCACAAGTCGACGCCGCCGCCAACCGGGTCGCCCATCTCTTGGCCGACCGAGGTATCCGGCCCGGTGACAAGGTCGCGCTCAGTTGCCCCAACCTGCCCAGCTTCCCGATCGTCTCCTACGGCATCCTCAAGGCCGGTGCAGTCGTCGTACCCCTCAACATCCTGCTCAAGAGCCGGGAGATCGCCTACCACCTCGCCGACTCGGAGGCCACGGCGTACTTCTGCTTCGAGGGTGACGCGGCCCTCCCGATGGGTGCGGAGGGACACTCTGGGTTCACCGCGACCGAGGGCTGCGAGCACTTCTTCCTCATCACCGCCGATCCGGCGGCGAAAGCCCCGATCGAGGGCGTCCAGACCATGGCCGCCGCACTGCGGGGCACGGCGCCGACGTTCGACAGCGTGGGCACCTCGGGGGACGACCCGGCCGTGCTCCTCTACACCAGTGGTACGACAGGGCAGCCGAAGGGCGCGGAACTCAGCCACGCCAACCTGGTCCTCAACACCCTGACGTGCAACCGGTCGTTGGACAACAAGACTGCCTCGGACACCCATCTGGTCGTGCTGCCGCTGTTCCACTCCTTCGGCGCGACCGTACAGATGAACGCCGGCTTCTCGACGGCGAGCACACTGGTGCTGCTGCCGCGGTTCGACGGCCGGCAGGCGGTGTCCCTGATGCACCAGGAGGACATCACCTTCTTCGCGGGCGTGCCCACCATGTGGTGGGGCCTGCTGCGGGCGCTCACCGACGATGTCGACGTCGACAGGATCGCGAGGAATCTGCGCGTCGGTGTCTGCGGCGGTGCAGCGCTCCCCGCCCAGATCATCAAGGAGGTCAGGGAGCGGCTCGGCGTCCAGGTCCGGGAGGGCTACGGTCTCTCCGAGACCTCGCCGGTGGTGACCTTCAGCGACCCGGCGCGGGAGCCTCGGCCCGGTTCCATCGGCGTGCCGGTCTGGGGGGTGGAGCTCAAGCTCGTCAAGCCGGACTGGTCGGAGGTCGAGGACGACGGCACGGGCAGCGCCATCGGCGAGATCGCGGTCAGGGGCCACAACGTGATGAAGGGCTACCACGGCCGCCCCGAGGCCACTGCCGAAGCCATCAGGGACGGCTGGTTCCGCACCGGCGACCTGGCCCGCAGGGACAAGGACGGCCTCTACTACATCGTCGACCGGGCAAAAGACCTCATCATCCGCGGCGGCTTCAACGTGTACCCGCGCGAGGTCGAGGAGGTCCTGATGACACACCCGGCGATCAGCCTGGCCGCGGTCGTCGGCGTGCCGCACGAGAGCCACGGCGAGGAGATCAAGGCGTTCGTCATCCTCGACCGCGGCGCCGAGGCCCACCCCGACGAACTGATCGCCTGGGGCAAGGAGCAGATGGCCGGCTACAAGTACCCGCGCATCGTGGAGATCGTGCCGACCCTGCCGATGACGTCCACCGGGAAGATCCTCAAGCGCGAACTCACCTGACGGCCCGGCACACGCATCGACATCGGCAGGAAGGACGACAGATGACAGTGGACGAGGGCCGGCGGGGAGCCACGTTTCTCGACGGGTCCGGTACGGCAAGGGCTTCGGCCCCCGCCTCACTGGTGGCCGCGTGGCAGGACCGCGTGGCGCGGAACCCTGAGGGCGTGGCGCTGTGCTACTTCGACGGGGTCCTGTCCGCAAGGGAGTTGGAATCCGCGACGAACGCGCTGGCGGCCGCGTTCGAGGCGCGCGGCACCGGCCGGGGCGACCGGGTCGGCGTGTACCTCCAGAATGTGCCGGGTTACGTGCTGGTGTTGCTGGCTCTGTGGAAGCTGGGCGCCACCGCGGTGGGGCTCAACCCCATGTACCGGCGGCAGGAGCTCCGCCGCATCATCGACGACGCCGGGGCAGTCGGCGTCGTCTGCGCGGACACCGACACCGAGGAGACCCTCACCACCCTGACGGGCAGCACGGTGCGGTGGCTGGTCAGCACCTCGGCGCTGGACTTCCAGTCCCGCGACGACGCACGGGTCTTCGCGACGACGGAACGCCCCTCCCCCGCCCCGGACGGCGATCTGAAGGCGCTGGTCGAGGAGTTCGCCGGCCGCCGCCCCTCCCCAGTGCACCCGGTCCGGGACGACGTCGCGTTCCTGACGTACACCTCCGGTACGACCGGCCCGCCGAAGGGTGCCATGAACACCCACGGCAACGTCCTGAGCGTGGTGGCGACCTGCGCGCCGTGGACCGGGGTGAGCGCGGGGGACGTCGTGTTCGCGATGGCCCCGCTGTTCCACATCACCGGCGCGGTGGTCAACGCGGTGCTCTCCCTGCTCACCGACACCACCCTCGTCCTCGCGGGCCGGTTCCACCCCGAGGTCGCCCTGGAGGCGTTCGCCGAGCACCAGGTGACCTACACGATCGGCTCCATCACCGCGTACAACGCCATCTACGAGCTACCGCAGGCCGGCCCGGAGCACTTCGCCTCCGTGAAGCACCTCTACTCGGGAGGGGCGCCGATCCCGCCCGCGACCGTCGAGCGGTTCGAGAAACGCTTCGGCGCCTACATCCACAACGGCTACGGGATGACCGAGACGACCTCCGCCGTCATCGCCGTACCCGCCGGACTGAGGGCACCGGTGCACCTGCCCAGCGGCACACTGTCCATCGGCATGCCGCTGCCCGGCCTCACCGCGCGGGTGGTGGACCCCGAGGGCCGGCCGGTGCCGCACGGGGAGCAGGGCGAGCTGGAGCTGAGCGGGCCGCAGGTGGTAGCCGGGTACTGGGGAAAGCCCGAGGTCACCGCGCTGACGATGCCGCAGGGCCGACTGCGCACCGGCGATGTCGCCGTCATCGACCCGGAGGGCTGGGTCTACCTGGTGGACCGGCTCAAGGACCAGATCAACGTGTCCGGCTACAAGGTCTGGCCGCGCGAGGTCGAGGACGCGCTCTACGAACACCCCTCGGTGCTGGAGGCCGCCGTGGTGGGCCGGCCGGACGAGTACCGCGGCGAGACGGTGGTCGCCTACGTCTCCCTCAAGTCCGGCCTGAACGCCACCGAGGAGGAGCTGATCGCCTTCACCCGCGACCGGCTGGCCGCCTACAAACGCCCCCGCCGGATCCACCTCATCGCCGACCTGCCCAAGACCCAGACCGGCAAGATCCGCCGCGCGGAACTCCGCGGCCTCGACGGGCCGGGGGCGTTCTCCCCCACGAAGGACTGATCCATGAACGACAAGCACACCGGCCGGCGCCGTTTCGCAGGCCGCGTCGCCGTCGTGACCGGAGCGAGCCGGGGCATTGGTCTCGCCGTGACGGAACGGCTCGTCGCCGAAGGCGCGCGCGTGTGCATCACGGCGCGCAGCACCGGCCCGCTCGGGGAGGCCGCAGCTTCTTTCCCCCCAGGCAGCGTCATCACGGTCGCCGGCAAGGCGGACGATCTCGAGCATCGCCGCGAGGTCTTCGACACCGTCGCCCGCGAGTTCGGCGGGCTCGACGTCCTCGTGAACAACGCGGGCATCAATCCCGCGTACGGCCCCGTCGTCGGACTCGACCTCGATGTCGCCCGCAAGGTACTGGAGGTCAATGTCCTCGCCACCCTCGCCTGGGTGCAGGACGCGGTGGCCCACCCGAAGCTCGGTTTCACCGAACGCCACGGGACTGTCGTGAACCTCTCCTCCGTCACCGGCGAAACCCCCGCACCCGGCATCGGCTTCTACGGAGTGAGCAAGGCGGCGGTGTCCCACTTGACCAAGACTCTGGCCGTCGAGCTCGGCCCGGAGATACGCGTCAACGCGGTGGCTCCCGCGGTGGTGAAGACCCGGTTCGCCGAAGCCCTGTACGAGGGCAAGGAAGCCGAGGTGGCCGCCGACTACCCCCTGCGGCGTCTGGGCGTGCCGTCCGACATCGCCTCGGCGGTGGCGTACCTGGGCTCGGAGGACTCCTCCTGGGTCACCGGCCACGTCCTCACCGTCGACGGCGGCCTCACGGTCGCCGGCGGCACCGCCTGACGCCCCTGCCCACCGACGAAGGACAACCATGACATTTCCTCACCTTCCGCCCCGGTTCGCGGACCTGCGTGAGCGCACCCGCCAGTTCGTCCGCGAGGTCGTCATCGACGCGGAGCCCGCACCGGGCGGACGCCTCGACCGGGCCACCCGTGACCGGCTGCAGGCCGCGGCGAAGGAGGCGGGCGTCTTCGCGCCGCTGGTGCCGACGGAGTTCGGCGGGCAGGGCCTGTCCATCGAGTACTGGTCACCGATTCTCCAGGAGGCCGGCTACTCGCCGGTCGGCCCGGTCGCGCTCAACTGCATGGCACCCGACGAGGGAAACATGCACATGCTCAACCAGATCGCGACCGAGGAGCAGAAGAAGCGCTATCTCGCGCCCCTGGCGGCGGGGGATGTCCGTTCGTGCTTCGGCATGACCGAGCCCCACCCCGGAGCGGGATCCGACCCGGCCGCGCTGCGGACCAAGGCCGTGCGTGCCGACGGCGGCTGGATCATCGACGGCCACAAGCGCTTCACCAGCGGTGCCCTGGGTGCCGCGTTCTGCATCGTCATGGCACGGACCCCGGCCGTCGACGGCTCCCCGGAGGGGGCCACCATGTTCCTCGTCGACATGACGAACCCCGGGCTCCGGGGCGGCGAGGCGATCCACACCGTCGATCGCTCCATCGACGGCGGTCACCCGCACCTGTACATCGAGAACTGCTTCGTCCCCGACGACGCGGTACTCGGCGAAGTCGGACTCGGATTCCGCTACGCGCAGGTCCGGCTCGGACCCGCGCGTCTCACCCACTGCATGCGGTGGCTGGGGCTGGCACGGCGGGCGCACGACATCGCACTCGACCGGGCCGGGAAGCGGGAGTTGTTCGGCGGCCCGATCGACTCACTGGGCCTGGCGCAGCACCTGATCGCGGAGTCCGTGATCGACATCGAGACGTCGGACGCGATCATCACCAAGACCGCGGCACTGCTGCACAGTGACCCGAAGGCGGGCTCGGCGATGTCCTCGGTCGCGAAGGTGCACTGCTCGGAGGCGATCTTCCGGGTGATCGACCGGGCCATCCAGATCTGTGGCGGGGACGGGGTCTCCGACGGACTCCCGCTGGCGCAGTACCTGAACGAGGTCCGGCCGTTCCGCATCTACGACGGCTCCAACGAGACCCACAGGTGGGCCATCGCCCGCCGCGCCTCGGCAGGACGCAGCGCCGCGGTCCGGGCCGGTGAACCGTACCGGGGCGATGCTGTCGTGGGCCGGGACAAAGGCGCGTGATGCTCACTGTCCCCGACGGCGTGGAAGTCGTCACGTGCCGGGACAACGCACGTCGTCTCGACCGCCCTCCGCTCCTGATCCTCGACTCGGTCACCGCTTTCCTCGACCAGCACGGCATCGGCAGCGGCCCGGTCGCCTGGCAGCGCACCGGCGACGGCCACTCCAACGTCACTTACCTGATCGAGCGCGGTGACAGGTCCGTCGTCCTGCGTCGCGGGCCGCGTCCCCCACTGCCGAAGTCGACACACGACATGGTGCGCGAGGCCCGCATCCAGAGCATCCTCGGCCGGCACGGGGTACCGGTGCCGGAGATCATCGCCGTATGCGAGGACGAGTCGCTCCTCGGTGTGCCGTTCTACGTCATGTCCCGGCTCGACGGCACGGTCATCACCGGCACCATCCCGCCGCACCTCTCCTGCGCCGGACAGCGCGCGGCCACCAGCGAGGCGGTCGTCGACGTCCTCGTCGCGCTGCACGGCATCGATGTGGCCGAAGGGGAACTCGCCTCCCTGGGCTTCCCGGAGGGGCACCTCCGCCGCCAGATCGACAGGTTCCGCGGGTTGTGGGAGGTCAACACCACCCGCAGCCTGCCCGCGGTGGAGCGCATCGGAGACTGGCTCGGCCGCAATCTGCCGACGAGCCGGACGGCCTCGGTGGTGCACGGCGACTACCGCATGGGCAACCTCATGTTCGCGCCCGAAGCGCCGGCCAGGGTCGTCGGGGTCCTCGACTGGGAGATGGCCACGCTCGGCGACCCGCTCGCGGACCTGGGGTACCTGACCGCCACCTGTTCCGAGGCCGGCAGCCCCGCCACCCCGCTCGAGCTGACCCGGGTGACCCGGTCGCCCGGCTACCTCACCCAGCGCCAGCTCGCTGAGCGCTACCAGTCCCGGACGGGCCTCGACCTCACCGCGCTGCCCTGGTACCAGGCCCTCGCCCTGTGGAAGGCAGCGATCTTCTCCGAGGCCATCTACACCCGCTGGCAGCGTGGTGAGCGGCCCCACGACACGTCCTTCGGACCGTCGCTCGAAGCGGGTGTCCCCCGGCTGCTGGAGCGGGCCGGCCAGTACGCCGGTCTGACGGTGACCACTCGCCGCTGACCTGTGCACAGTGCACCGGATCTGAGCGGAGCAGGGGCGCACTGCCGTTCTCACCGCGGGCGCGGCTGAGGACAGTGAAGCCCGCAGGAACAGCAAGGAAACGCCGGCAGCGTGTACGGCACGCATGGCTTCGCGACACGTTCCCCACGCTCACCGATGTGGCTGTGAAACGCGTGGGCCGACTGGATCACGATGACCTCGTCCCTCCTGTCGGTTGCGGGGCAGTGGGAGGGCAACCTCTCCTACTCGATTGCGTGCGACGGACACGGCCCGGCCCACGACAGCCGACGCCACGCCCTACGCGCCGCTGGGACTCGAACGGCCCGGTCCTGGCGTCCGACTGCATGAAAAAGCCACGTGACAAACGGAGTTCACGTCCAGAGGGAGATTCCATGACAGTGGAGAAGCAGCCCCAGACCCTGTCGTCGGTGGCGACCGACACACCGACGGATGAGATTCTCGGGCTCCTGACCCGAGACGGAGGCGTCATCGTCAAGGGTTTCCTGACGACGGAGCAGATGAACCGCTTCAACACCGAGATCGAGCCGCCGTTGCAGGCGCTCCGTCCGGGCTCGACCCACGAGAACGAGATGGTGGCCGCCTTCCACGGCAGCAACACCAAGCGGCTCACCAACCTCGTCACGCACAGCGCGACGTTCCGCAACGAGATCCTCGAACACTCCCTGGTCCACGAGATCTGCGACCAGATCTTCCTCCCGGAGTCGGGGACGTACTGGATGACCACCGCGCAGGTGATCGAGATCGGCCCCCACAGCCAGGCCCAGATGCTGCACCGGGACCTGGAGAACTGGTTCCCGTTCATCGGGATGGGACCCGACGGCCCGGAAGCCACCCTCAACTTCCTCATCGCCCTGACCGACTTCACGGAGGAGAACGGCGCCACGCGCGTCATCCCGGGGAGCAACCACTGGAGCGACTTCGAGGACCGCGGGACTCCTGAGCAGACCGTCCCCGCGATCATGAACGCCGGAGACGCCCTTCTGTTCAGCGGCAAGACCGCACACGGTGGTGGCGCCAACCAGACCGATGACGAGTACCGGCGGGCCGTGGCCTTCGCCCTCAATCCGGGCTTCCTCACCGGTGAGGAGGCGTACCCCTTCCTGGTCGACATCGAGGTCGCAAGGACGCTCTCGCCGCGTGTCCAGCGCATGCTCGGGTTCCGCTCCCAGTACCCGACGGGCTCTCCCGGCCTGTGGCAGGTCGACTACGCCGACCTGGGTGACTACCTCGATCTCTGAGAGACGACCCGGTTGGCGTACACACCCCGCCAGGGCCTCATGAGCAGGGCGTCCTGCGGACGGCTCCCCAGTCCGCAGGACGCGCCATGCCAGTTCTCATCGGACTGACCGGCCCCATGACCCTGCGTTCCTCGGTCAGGGAGGCCGCTGCCTCCGCGATGGCGATGCGGGCATGTCGGAGTGACACGCCCGCACTGGCAGCACCCCGAGGAAGCCCCCCTCCAGGACGCCGGACAGATACAGCAGCCGGCTGCGGTGGGCTCGGGAGTGGCGACGGCGTCCGGTTGGCGATCGGTCAGCCGACGCAGCGCCCCCTGGCGACGACGAGCCTGAAGGGGCTACCGGGCATGAACGAGGCGTCCGGGTGCTCCCCCCGCACGCAGCGGAGGCCCGCGGCCGGCTGGAAGGCGGACGGGGAACTCGGGACCCCGCTCCCACAGCCGGGCACGGCCCGCTTCCTGGGCCCGACCAGGACGACCGCCGTTTGAACGGCTCCCGCCGCCGAGAGCCCGATTTGGTGGCGGTCGCGGACCGCGCCGCAGAAGCCGACACCCCCGGGCAGACGGAGCCGCAGGAACCGCTTGAAGCGTTCCGGTCGGTGGTCAGCGAGACGCCCCGGCAGCGCAGACCCCGGTCTCTGGCAGGTCCAGTCGGCGGGCGGACGAGGCACAAGGTCCGCCAGGAAAGCCTCCGATGGGCGAGCGGGCAGGGCCCGGGTGGATCTTCATGATCTGAAAGCCCGCTCCCCCTCCGAGGGTCAGCGCCGAGTAGAGCCACGTCGTCCCGGCCACGGTGGCGAGACGTACCGCGCCTGGATGACCGGCAGGAGCGGCGGCAGGACGAAGACGACCGCGTTGGTCGAACCGCCCGGGCCTTCGGTGAGGTCAGGCCGGCTGCACGGTCACGAGCGGCTGCGGCAGTTGGCGCTGGAGCCTCTGGAGCCCGCGGACCGTGGCGTCGATGTCCGCCTGGTCGTACGCGGCACTGAAGAAGATCGTGTCGGAGGGCATGGACATCACGCCGTCGACGAGCATCCCGCCGAGGGGTTCCGTTCGCGCTCGCTCAGGTAGGACTTGAGGATCGCGCAGGCGGTCGCGGTGTCGCGCAGCGTGCGGTCCTTGTCTCCGTTGGTGAGCATCTGCAGGGAGAGCCCGTCGACCAAGGACATCGCGACCCGCACCACCGAGTGCAGTTCCTCGTCCGAGAGCGACACGTCGACCTGGTGCAGTACGGCCTCCGCGGACCTGAGGAAGGTGTCGTAGAAGCTGACGGACAGCTCGGGGTCATTGCGCTCGGCCCACAGCGTGACCTCGATCATGGCCCGCATGCGAACGGGGTTGTCGGCACTCCACCGCATGGCGTTCGTCAGGCTCTGCTCTATGACGTCCGACAGCGTCGCGCTTCCGTCCTCGGGCAGAACAACGCCCACGGGTACCTCCGCGCTGAGCTGCGTGAAGACGGCGAGCAGGAGATTTTCCTTGTTCTGGAAGCAGTAGTGGAGGGAGGCGAGAGGCGCCTTGGCCTCGTCCGCGATCTTCCGGGTGGTGGCCCCGTCGGCACCCTCGCGGGCCACCACCAGAACCGCCGCCTCGATCAGCTGCTGTCGCCGCGCTTCCGCCGACACGTACGCCATTCAGCCCTCCGGGAGACCGTGACCGAGAAGTATTGACTCAGTCATTTGAACTACTTCAACGGTAGCATGGCCCCTTTGTCAGATTTGGTGAAACGACCAGGTCAGGGGACGCACCCGACGGGCACGCCCCCTGACGTCGGGGTACTTGCGATCAGCCGGCCCAGACGTCCTCCACGTACCGGCCGGACTCCACCATGCCGGCCAGCCAGGCGGCGGCCTCCTCGTCGCCGGAGCCGGTGTGCGCGCGGTGGACGGCCATGAACGCCTCCCGCACGGCGGGGGCCATGCGGCGGCCGTCGCCGCAGATGTAGACGCGGCCGCCCGCTTCCAGGGCGGCCCAGACCTCGTCGCTCTCGCGGGCGATCCGGTCCTGGACGAAGCGGGCCCCGTCGACGGGTGCGTGCATGAAGGTCGGACGCATGCTGACGGCGCCGGCCGCCTCGGCGGCCTCGAACTCGTCCTGGTGGAGGTAGTCCACCTCGGGGTGGTCGCAGCCGAAGTAGCACAGCAGGGTGCCGGTCGAGCCGGCGTGGTGCCGGTCCAGGACGGCTCCCCGGAAGGGCGCGAGGCCGGTGCCCGCGCTGACGAGGATCACGGGTATGGAGGGGTCCTCCGGGAGGCGGAAGGACTCGCTGCAGGGCAGCACCCGCGCCCACACCGTGTCACCGGCCTCGATCGTCTGCACGTAGTGCGAGGCGATGCCGCGGAAAGTGCCCTCGCCACCGCGGTGAGGTGCCGCGAGCAGCGAGACCATGAGGTCGACCTCGCCCGGCCGGGCCGCCGCGGAGGAGGAGACCGAGTAGTGGCGGGGGCGCAGGACCGGCAGCAGCTCGAGGAAGCCCTCGAAAGGCAGCTCGCAGGCGCGGTATCGCTCCAGCAGATCCAGCACGCTGGTCCCCAGTACGGTCACCTGCTCCCGGAACGTCTGCTCGTCCGCCGCGGCGAGCCGGGCCAGCGGCTGCTTCTCCGGCGGGCAGGGGGTGTGCTCGGCCAGCACGGCGATCTGCTCACTGGTGGCGGCGTCCTGGAGCTCGACGAAATCGGTCAGCAGGCGACGCAGCGTCAGCGGCCTGTCGACGGGCAGGGCGTTCCGGCTGCGGCGACGGGTCCGCAGCCGGACCGTGCGGTCCAGGTCCAGGCCGAAGCGGTCGGCGACCCGCCGCACCAGCTCCTCCGGGTTCCTCGGCAGCAGGGCGAGGTGGTCCGCGGTGCGGTAGGTGACGCCCTCGGGCAGCCGCAGCCGCAGGAAGCGCTTGGAGCGGCCGAGTTCGTGGTCGGTGTCGACCAGTTCGTACGCCTCCAGGACCTCCATCGGCTGCACTCCGTGGCGAGCGGCGAGTCCACCGATGGCCGACTCGGTGGTGTCCTCCAGCTCGTACAGGCCCTCCTCTTCGTCCTCCGCCTCGGCGGCCGGAGCGGCAGCTCCCTCGACCGCCGTGCCGTACCGGTCGAGCAGCGTGGTCCACAGGTCGGCCGTCCACCGGTCCACGGCGCCTCCGAAGTCGCCGGAGGCGTCCGCGGCGGCGCGGTCCAGGATCGGCCTGGCGCCGGCCGCCGTCAGGCGCTCGTCGATGAGGGTGGGCACCCGCTGGTACGTGGCGGCCCAGTTGCGGTCGCCGACGCCGAGGACGGCGTACTCCAGGCCGTCCAGCTCACCGGGCTCCAGACCCTCCAGCCAGGCGACGAACTCGGCCGCGTCGTCGGTGGGCCTGCCGTTGTACGACGCCGCCACGATCACCACGGGGCCCTCGGCATCGAGCAGTCGGCCGGTGTGGTCGTTCAGGGAGGCCACGGCCGGGGCGAAGCCCTGGTCCGCGCCCTCGGCCGCGAGGTCACCGGCGATGCCGGCGCACGTGCCGAGGTTGGAGCCGTGCAGCAGGGTGAGGGCGGTGCCGGTGGCACGCCGGACCGTGGCCGCCGCGGCACGGGAGCCGGCGGCGGCGCTCGCGGCGGCGGGCCTGACACGCTCACCGCTCGTGCGGCGGGCCAGCTTGAGGCTGAACCCGTCGGGCTTGATGGTGAGCGACGCCTTGATCTTGAGCTGGTAGTCGGCGTGGTCGAGCAGACGGTAACGGTGCACCAGGAGGCCGAGGAGCAGCGTGGCCTCGTGCAGGGCGAACTGCCTTCCGATGCAGGCACGTTCACCGTTGCCGAACGGCTTGAAGAGGTGGACGGAGCGCGCCGCCTCGCGCTCGGGCGAGAAGCGGTCGGGGTCGAACAGCTCGACGTTCTCACCCCAGGCCGGGTCGCGGTGCAGCGCGGGGGTGATCACCATCAGCGATTCGCCCTTGCGTACGGCGTACCTGCCTCCGATGACCGTGTCCTCGATGGGCTCCAGGGCGAAGCCCGGCGCGGTCGGCCACAGCCGGAGGCTCTCGTTGAGCACCTGGCGGATGTAGGCGAGCTTGCCGATGTCGCCGTAGTCGGGCTCGGGGTTCTCCGTGTCGCCCCACAGGGCGTCCACCTCTGCCTGGGCCCGCTTGAGGACCTCGGGGTGCTTGGTGAGGTAGTAGAGCGCGAAGGAGAGCGCGCCACTGGTGGTCTCGTGGCCGGCGATGAGGAAGGTGATCACCTGGTGGCGGATGTTCACGTCGTCGAGAGGCTGGCCCGTCACCGGGTCCTTGGTGTGCAGCATCATGCCGAGGAGGTCGTCGGTGCTGGTGTCGCCGGACTCACGGCGCCGCCGGATGACGTCGTCGACCAGGTTCGCCATCGCTTCGGCGTCCTTGCGGAACTGCTCGGCCTGCTTGCGCCGGAAGATCTCCGTGCCCGGGATGGACTCGGTCTTCTCCTGGGTGAAGTGCAGGGCCCGGCCCATCGCCTCGACGAAGGGGTGCAGGTCGCTGCGGCGGAAGGACTCGAAGTCGAAGCCGAAGCCGCACAGGCCGATGGTGTCGAAGGTCAGCCGGGTCATGTCGTCGGGCACGTCCACCGACTGCACTTCGGCGAGCCGGTCCCACTTGCCGATGAGGGAACGGGCGACTTTGAGCATCGTGCCGTGGTAGCTGCGCATCGCACCCAGTGAGAACGCCGGCATCAGGATGTCGTGCGCCTTGCGCCAGTTCGGCTCGTGGTTGAAGGCGGTGAACAGCCCGTCCTTGGCGATCTGCCGGACCTCGACCAGCTCTTCGTGCACGTTCTTGCGGAAACGGCTCTCGTCGGCCAGTTCCTCGACCAGCTCCAGGCCGCCCACGATCACGGTCTCGTTGCCGAAGACGCGCTGCCGGTACACCGGCCCCAGATCCTTCACCTCCTTCAGGACGTGGGTCAGGAAGTCGGCACCGCCGGGGAGGGTCAGGGCATGTCCGATCAGGGGGAGCGAGGGACGCTCAGGAATCGCCTGGGTCCCGCCGACGGTCGTCTGGGTCATGAACGTACCTTTCGTTGCTCATCAGCGGTCGCTTGGCCACCACCCTACAGGCGACATTGTCACCTGCTCATGTCGAGTGACCGTATTACGCGACACAGTCGACTGGAGGAACTAAAGAAGCATGTGAAACGTAGGGTCCGGCGCGCTTGACAGTAGACCTCGTCGCACGACACGGTTGAATGACTTGAGCGACTGACCAAGTCGATCGGTTGCCGTGATCCGCGCGCTTTTCCCCAGACAGAATCGAGGGCCTCACCATGAGCAGCATGCTCGCCGGACGACTCCGCCTTGACACCCGAACCTTCGCCGTCGAGGAGGTGCCGATCCCGGTCCCCGGCCCGGGCGAGGTCCTGATCGAGGTCCGCGCCGCCGGGGTCTGCCTGTCCGACGTCCACCTGATCGACGGCAGTCTGAGCCCCTTCTTCCCGGTCGACGCCGTCACGAAGGCGGGTGCCGTGACGCTCGGCCACGAGGTCGCCGGAGTCGTGCACACGCTCGGCCCGGACACGAAGGGTGACTGGAGCCCGGGGCAGCGCGTGGTACTGCAGGCAGGCGAGGCCTGCGGTGACTGCCCCGGCTGTCTGCGCCGGATGATGTGCCAGCGACCGCTGACCCGCGGTCTGGACTACGACGGCGGCTGGGCCCAGTACACGGTGGCCCACGAGGCCACGCTTCTCCCGATACCGGACGACCTGCCCTTCGACCAGGCGGCGATCATCCCCGACGCGGTCTCCACCCCCTATGCCGCGATCGTAGGCACCGGTGCTGTCCGGCCCGCACAGGCGGTCGGCATCTGGGGCGCGGGCGGTCTGGGCGCGCACGCCGTCCGGCTGGCCCGGATGGTCGGCGCGGCCCCGGTCATCGCGGTCGACCCGCTGCGCTCCGCCCGGGAGCGCGCCCTCACCTTCGGCGCGGACGTGGCGCTCGACCCGCTCGCGGCGGACTTCGCGGACGCGGTACGGGAGGCGACGGCCGGACGCGGCCTGGATGTCGCGTTCGACTTCGCCGGGGTGGGCGCGGCACGTGCTCAGGCCGCGTCGGTGCTCGGTCCATTCGGCTCACTCGTGCTCGCCGGCCTCACCCCGGAGCCGGTCACGATCGCCGACAGCATCGGCTTCTGCTTCAACGTCAACCAGGTCCGCGGCCATTACGGCTCCGAGCCCGAGCACGTGGAGCAGCTCGTCGGCCTCGCCTCGGCCGGGCGGATCGACCTGGCTCCGTCCATCACCGCCCACGTGCCGCTGGCCGAGGCTGCGGAGGCGGTCGCCCGCCTGGAGAACAAGGTCGGGGACCCGATCCGCCTGGTGCTCACTCCGTGAGACGAATCCCGCGTGCGTGCAGCCCCTCCGGGGTCCCGGAGGGGCTGCACGCTCGGCATTCGGCACCGGTGCCCGGCTCACCCGCCCCGCAAGGTCAGACAGCGTGATCTTTCGATAGGTTCACCATATGAGCGCCGAGGTCGACAAGCTGCTGCATGGCCTGGTTCAGGGGATCCGCCCCCAGGTGGGCGAGCGGGCGGACGCGCTCCTTGGCCGGCTGCGCGACGAGTTGCCTGATTTCTGGGAGCACGAGGACCTGGCGGTACTCGCGCTCCATGAGATCACCGGCCACCTGACGACCTTCCTCGACCTGCTCGACGGTCAGGTGGCCATGGACGAGGTGGAGCCGCCGGAACTGGCCATGGAAGTCTCCCGTGAGTGCGCTCGCCGAGGGCTCCCGCTCAGCGGGCTCCTGCGGGCGTACCGGATCGGCCACATGATCCTGCTGCGGCAGATGCAGGCCGAGGCCGCCCGTCTCACCGACGACACGCAACTCGTCAGCGACATCGTGACGCGGATGACGGACTCGGGGTTCGCCTACGTCGACATCGGCTCGGAACAGGTGGTCACCGCCTACCAGGAGGAACGCGAGCGCCGCCTGCGACAGCGACTCGCCATGACCGACGCGGCGGGCCGGCGCATCGGCACGACCCTCGACATCACGCGGACGGCCGAGGAACTGGTGGAGGTCGGCACGGAGGACTTCGCCGATCTCGTGGCGGTCGATCTCCTCGACAGCGCCGTGAGCGAAACCCCCGAGCCCCACCACAGGGCCCCGGACGACGCGTTGCTCCGCCGTGTGGCACTGGGTACCCCCGGCGCCGTCCAGGACTGCCCCGCCGGCGTGCCGGCCCATCGCTACCCCGAGGGGTCCATGCAGGAGCGGGCCCTCAGGAGCGGGCAACCGGTGCTCCGCATCGGCGTGGAGCCAGGCGGGTCCGCGCCGTGGGAGCCGGAGGCCGGAGACTCGGTTCTGCTGCTTCCCCTACAGGCTCGCGGGGCCGTCCTCGGCCTCGTCCAGCTCTTTCGCGGCCACTCCGCCGCCCCGTTCGATCACGACGATCTGTCTCTGGGCCAGGAGATCGCCGCGAGGGCCGCGGTGTCCATCGACAACGCCCGCCGCTACACCCACGAGCGCCTCACCGCCCTTACGCTCCAGCGCAGTCTGCTGCCCCAGCGCCCCGTGCGGAGCGCGGTGGTCGAGACGGCTGCCCGCTATCTGCCGAGCGGGGGCCGCGCGGGGCTGGGCGGAGACTGGTACGACGTCATCCCGTTGTCCGGGGCACGGGTGGCGCTGGTCGTGGGCGACGTGGCCGGCCGGGGCCTGGAGGCCGCCGCCGCCATGGGCCGCCTGCGGATGGCGGTCCGGGCCTTCGCCGACATCGACCTGATGCCCGATGAGCTGCTCACCCACCTGGACGACGTGGTCATCCGCCTCAGCCGGGAGGAGGGCCGGAACGAGGGCGGACTCAGCGCCACCTGCCTGTACGCCGTCTACGACGCCTCCACCAGGACGTGCTCCCTGGCGAGCGCCGGTCACGTTCTGCCCGCTCTGGCGACAGCGTCGCGGCCGGACGCCTCGTCCGGATCGGTGGCCAAGTCCGTCGGCTTCCTCGACATACCCATGGGACCGCCCCTGGGGGTGGGCGGACTTCCTTTCGAGACCGCCCAGTTCGACGTCCCCGAGGGCAGCCTTCTCGCCTTCTACACCGACGGGCTCATCGGGAGCGGCGCGTCCGGCGAGACCGGTTCGCGTGCGGTGCTCCGCGAACATCTCGCCGCGGCACCCGAGTCGCTCGACGCGGTCTGTGACGGGCTGCTGGACGCACTCGTGCCGGATCAGCCGGTCGACGACACCACGGTGCTGGTCGCCAGGACGCGCGCGCTCGACCCGCGGCACATCTCGGTGCTCGATGTCCCCTCCGACCCGGCGGCCGTGTCCCGCGCCCGCCGCTTCGCAGCCGATCGTCTGGAGGAGTGGGGGCTGGAAGACCTGTCCTTCGCCACGGAACTGATCGTCAGCGAGCTGGTGACGAACGCCGTCCGGTACGGCCGGAGCCCCATCCAGCTACGGATGATCCTGCAAGCCTCACTCACCTGTGAGGTCTCCGACGCCAGCAGCACGGCTCCGCACCTACGTCGTGCGCGCACCTTCGACGAAGGGGGCCGCGGCCTGCTGCTGGTCGCCCAGATGGCCGACCGCTGGGGCACGAGGCACTCCCGCGACGGGAAGGTCATCTGGGCCGAGCAGCCCATCCCCCGTGAGGACGACGGGTCCCGCGGGGGTGTACAGGCCGTACCGGGAGTCGATCTCACGATCACCGTCCCTACGACGCCTTCCCCTCTGCCTGAGGTGACCGGCGGCGCTGCACATGGCCGGTACGGGACCCCTCTCCGCCGTCGGTGATCACGGCGCGCTGTCCCAGCCACCGGGCGAGGGGCTCCGCTGTCACGCCGTGCTGGATGAGGCTGAGCAGCACCGTGGAGCCGGCCAGCTTGAGAATGAGCGAGGCGTCTCGCGCTCCCAGCTCGACGTAGGCGAGGACCGCGAAGTGGATCGATGTCACCCCGCGCGGGCCGTGGCTGGTGTCGTGCACGAGATCCCGGGGGTCGCGTCCGACGTCATGAGCCGTGCGGGCGTCGCACATGCCGGCCACGAACGCGGCGACGAAGCCGTTGCCCCCGATCAGGACGGCACCGGCGTAGGCGAGGCAAGGCAGCGCCGGACCGGCGAAACGCAGTACCCGCGGCTCCGCCCAGCCGGCCCGGTGACTCCGTCGGACGAGTCAGTTGCATCCAGGCCCAGGGCCGTGCCGACGAGTACTGCGAGTACGGCACCCTGGAGCGCGTTCAGCACCAGATCAGCGAACGAGTGGTCGCCGTGGCCGACCGCATGGGCCACGGCGAGGACGAAGAGCGGGGAGATCAGGCCGTCCTTGAAACCGCCCTCGATGTTCAGCGCGGCCCTGCCCCCTCCACGGCACCCGCTCGTCCGTGAGGAAGTTCGGAACGGGGCGAGATCCATCGGCATCACCAATAGCGCGGCCACCAGCCGGCCCTGGGGAAGAGCGCCGCGCCGAAAAGGGTCGCGAGCCCCACGGAAGCGGGCGGGGCCAGCCCCAGCAGTCGGCGCTCCACCGTCGGGTTCCCCAGCCGCTCGTAGCTCCTGGCCCTCGGTCCGTCCGCGAAGAGCATCACGACCAGTACCAGTTCGGCGCTCCGCCGGTAGGCATCCGTCTGGAAGTCCAGGCGCAGGACGGGGAAGGTCCCCGCCCGCCAGCAGGGCACCGGCCAGGACGAAGGCGATCGGTGCGGTGATACTCCAGCGGGCCGGCCGGTCCGATACCAGAGCCCACAGGAGAACCAGAGCCGTGACGACGAGCAGGACGATCACAGGAGCCGCCCTGGTCCTCCGGGTTGCTGCGAAATCGTGACTTAGTCGAACGACTAAGTCGATATAGTGGCACGTATGGCTCACGTAACCGCGGCTGAGCGCCGCCCCCAGCTGATCAAAGCAGCTATCGACCTGATGACCAGGGAAGGTGTCGCCGCCGGCAGCACACGCGCCATCGCCGCCGAGCTCGGAGTCGCGCAAGCCACGGTCCACTACACCTTCGGCACGAAGGAGGACCTGTACCGCGCGGTCATGGACCAGATCACCGATGACCTCATCGAGCAGGTGCGG
This sequence comes from Streptomyces sp. NPDC015171, assembly GCF_043079545.1. Lineage (NCBI taxonomy): Bacteria > Bacillati > Actinomycetota > Actinomycetes > Kitasatosporales > Streptomycetaceae > Streptomyces > Streptomyces sp. NPDC015171. Next base: position 174,124 of record NZ_JBIBUO010000003.1, on the reverse strand, counting down.
CGGGCGGCGCCGGAGAACGCGGGATTCGAGGAGACCTTCAGCGCCTTGGCGGCCCAGTTGTGGGGCACTATGCGTAAGCCGTCTTCGCACCATCAACTGCTCAACGAACTGGCCATGTTCGCCCTGCGCGTGCCTGGACTGCACGAGGCCCGGCAGGGGCATTACCGGCGGGTGGTGGAGGTGACCGCGCGACTGATCAGCGAGACGGCCGCGAGGGCCGGACAGGAGCTGACCGCGCCCGCGGACACGGTCGCCCGGTTCTTCCTCTCCGGCTTCGACGGCCTGACCCTGCAGGCCCTGTGTCTGTCGGACGAGGCCGCGGAGCAGCAGGGGCTGAGGGCGCTCGTGGCCGCGACCGTGGCTCTGGCCAAGGGTCGCCTCGCTCTCCCGGAGATGCCGACGGTCTGAGCATCGAACACGAAGGGACATCCATCGGAGACATGACATGATCGGCTGCCTGCTCCTCCTTCTCACCGTCAGCCTGACGGCCGGTATACCGGCCGCCCGACGGCTGGACCGGGCGACCTGGCCTGAGCGGGAGCCCGTACTCGGTCTGTGGGTGTGGCAATGTCTGGTCGCCACCGCTTTGCTGAGCTGCCTGACCGGACTGCTGCTCGGCATGGCTGCGGTCTTCCGCACCGTGCGCGACTCCCTCTTCGAGTCGGCGCCGCGCGGCGTCCTCGCCGCCTACGAGTTGGCCGCGGCCCCCGCTTGGGCCACCGGACTCACCCTGCTCCTGGCGGCGGGCGCGGTGTGGACGGCGGCCGTGCTCGCCGGACGGTTCTGGGCGATCCGCCGGACCCGCGCGGTGACCCGCGACCGTCTGCGGCGACGGGCGCCGGATCTACCCGGCGACTTCCCCGCCGCGAGCGGGCCCCTGCTGGTACTCGAAGACGAATACCCGGACGCCTGGTGGCTGCCCGGCAGCCCGTCCCGGCTCGTCGTCACCACAGGGGCTGTACAGCGGCTGACCGACCGCCAGCTCGATGCCGTCCTCACCCACGAGCGCGGCCACGCGCGTGCCCGCCACGACTGGCTGCTGCATCTGTCCGCCGCCTTCGCCAGTGGGTTTCCCCGGGTACCCCTGTTCACCCACTTCTGCGAGCGGACCCACCAACTGGTGGAACTGGCCGCCGACGACATCGCCGCGCGGCGGTGCGGGCACGTCACCACCGCCCTCGCCCTGATCGAACTCAACCAGCACCGAGGGGTTCTCTCCTGTGCCTCCAGCCGCCGCGCGCTGGGTGACCGGGTGGACCGCCTCCTCAGTCCCCCGCCGAGACTGAGGCACCGCGACCGCGTCCTCATCGCCATAGCGGCGGCGCTGACTCCGTCGCTGCCCCTGCTCATCACCCTCGCACCAGGGATCGACGCACTCGACTGAAGTGCGACGGGCAGATGCTGAGAGGGGATGTGACAGGCCCTCGCACGCATGCCTTAGCCTCGGTGCACATGAGGGGCTCGTCGGAGTCGGCCTGTCACCCGATGGCCCGTACGACCTCCGGAGGGGCGGTGAGCACACGGTGTCCATGGATGACAGCGGGGAGGCACGCGGGGCACCCAGCAGCTCGCAGGTTTTTGACGAGTCCACAGGCGCGCGGCTCAGGGAGATCAGACTCGGCCGCGGGCTGTCACTGACGGAGGTCGCACATCAGGCAGACGTCAGCAAGGGGTTCCTGAGCCAGCTGGAGCGCGGTCTCAGCAGGGTGTCCGTGCCGACGTTGCTGCGGGTCTGCGATGTGCTGCAGATCGGGGTCGGAGAGCTGTTCGCCTATCCGGATGAGCCGATCGTCACCGGCGGAAGCCCGATCGACATGGGCGGTGAAGGCGTTTCCGAGTACCTGCTCACGCCCGCCGGCAGCACGGCTTTTCAAGTCTTCCGTTCAGTCGTCGAACCAGGTGGTGGCACCGGTGGCCCCTATCGGCTCGACACCACCACGATCTTCGCATTGGGACTGAGCGGCTCGACCCGCCTGATCGTCGGCGGCGAGACACGGATGCTGTCCGCCGGCGTCTCCACCTCATTTCCCGGCCGGACACTTCACCAGTTCGACAATCCGGGCACGACGGTGAGCGAGGTCCTGTGGGTCCTGTCACCTCCGTTGCTCAGCAACACGCGCGGAGAGCGATGATGACGGCGCGCATTGCCGGGGGGTGTCAGTGCGCCTCGCTCGAAGACTCGAACTCGGCTTGCTCCTGAAGTTTCGTGGTCCCGGGTGACGTCCGGGCTGCTCGTCGTGCCCCCTTGGCCGCGACCGCACGGGCGGGCAGGTCTCCCATCGACAGGAGACCGGGCTCTGCCTCGACGACCGCGGCGACGGCATTGACGGCCGCTGCGATCGTGCTGAGGAACGAGTCGAAGCCCACGCAGGAACGAAGGTCGATGACCTGCTCCTCACCGACGACCTGATAGTCGTCGCCGGCGGTCACCTCGTCAGCAGGCTCGAAGAAGCCGAACATGATCTCCAAGTCGATCACCGTTTCGCCCTCGAGCATCCCGCGAGCCGCGTGAGTGACGGCCGATATCTGTCCCGGCTCGATGCGCAGGTGGTCACCGACTCGCGGCGACGTCGTCACGACCGCGGGCTCGACCTCCCCCACCTCCACCGAATCGAGATCCCAGCCCAGCCCCGCCGCGAGCGCCCCGATGGCCTGCTCGAAGCCGTAGTGGCCGACGACGTCGCCACGGTTGCGAGCAGCCTCGAACTCCTCCGGGTCCAGACCGAGACCGAACTTCGAGAGGATCGCGCCGTAACGCGACATGTTCGTGCGTCGACGGATGCGCACGCTCTCCACGCGCTGGGTCAATGCGGTCAGCAGGAGCGGAAGGGTGTCCATCAGGACGCCCGGGTTCGCTCCGCCGCCCAGAACCGTCACGCCGTGCGCCTTCGCCGTACCGTCGAGCCGACGGGCCAGATCCGGATGGCTACGCCAGGGATGGGCGAGTTCCTCGCAGATGCTGAGGACGTTGTACGACCGCTCCAGCAGAGGCAACAGGATGCCGGCGACCTGGTCCAGATCCGACGTGGTCGCCACGACCGCGAGGTCAGCGGCAGGCAGATCAGCGAGGTCACTCACGACAACGACGCCGTTCGGTGCGCCGCCGAGCACCACTCCGAGGTCTTGACCGACTACGCGGGGATCTCGGTCCGCCGCCCCCACGACGTCGACGTCCGCGCGTTCCAGCAAGGAGGAGGCGATGGCACGGCCGGTAGCGCCGAGACCCACGACGACTGTCTGACTGCTCAACTTCGCTCCCTTGCACGACTGAACCAGCGTGACCATGTGCGCTGTTTAGTAGCACTAAACAGCGGCCTAGCTCTATCACGCTGACGGTGCCACGACAAGGGGCACCTGGCCCGAGCGAAGCAGGCGCTCCGTCTTCTGCCGTCGGGACGGCGAACGGCATCGGTCACGGGGACGAACCCCGTGACCGATGCCGTTGCGTTTCACCGTCCGGATACGGAGCCCCACAGGGGATCCCACCAGGCCCGCGGCGAGCAGGTCCCGGTCCATGATCCACTCCACCGTCCGCCCGGTGTCCGGGCAGGCGAACGAGACACGGACGGCGTAGGGATCGTCCGGCTCGTATGCGAGGTTCATACGCAGCGGCACGGTCATCGGCCCGGGCGCAGGAAGCAACTGCACGGGCAGCCCGGTCTCCGCGAGGGACACGGAAGAGGGAGGTGCCCCTCACGGAGGACGGCATCTACGACGTAGCACTGCGGTTGATCGAGGGCGACGGGGTCGAGGCGCTCACCATGCGCAAGCTGGCGGCTGCGCTGAACGCCAACCCGATGTCGCTGTACCACCACGTACCGAACAAGGAGGCGGTACTGCGGGGAGCGGCGGCCCGCGTCGGCTCGCGGTTCAGCGCGCAGGGCCCGGAGGGTCTGCCCTGGCAGGACCGCCTGCGCCACATGTTTCTGGGTTTCCGCGAGTTGGCACTCGAGCACCCGAAGCTGATGACGTACTGCCTCGGGCGCGCCGAGTACATACAGCCCGAGGACTCCTTCTGGCGGGACCTCACCAACGTGCCGGCCGCGGCGGGCCTGCCGACCGAGGAGATCCCACGGGTGGCCGCCACCTTGTGCGCGACGCTCACGGGACTGATGATCAGCGAGCTGACAGGTGTCGTGCAGCAGTGGGCCACTCTCCCCTCCGCTCCGGGCAGCGACGAGCGCCCGGCGCCCACCCGGCTCGAGCTGGACGCGATGGCTCACTTCGCCCTGGACGGCGCGGTCGCGAGCGTCGAGAACCACCCGGCCCGGGTACGCGAGCGAGACTGAGGCGCGAACCGGCGCACGCCGGGCGTTCTGCCGATGAGCGATTACGTCCTGCGAGCCCGGCCGGCAGCAGGGGTGGTCGAAACCCTGTACAGCGCCAGGGTCGCCGAGGGGCTGGGCGCCGCCAGGCCGGAGACGCCCGGTATGACCATGTCCACGACATGCGAAAAGCCGTATTCGCGCACCTGATCTTCGACCTCGCCACCTCGCAGAACAAGGAACTCCTGGTCGTCCCCGGCGTCTCCCACTGCGGCCTCTACGACAAGTCCGAGGCCGGCCGGCCTGCCCTCGACCCTCCCGTCCACCTCTTCAGCAAGCACCTCTGGGCGCCGGCCCTATCGGCCGGCCACACTCAGTACCCGCCGGACCGGACGCCGCATCGACCTCCGTCCGGCCACGCCCTGGCAGGGGCCCTTCAAACGGGACCTTCCCTTGCTGAGGAACTCTTCCCACGGAGCCTCTGCGCACGGATGGCGAGAGCTTGGGCAATCAGATGCTGTTGGCGATGCGCTCGTGGTCCCGCTCGCCCTCACGGGTCTGGATACCAGCGGCGAGCAGCTTGTGGGCGAGCTCGGTGACCTCATCGCCGAACGCCGCGAACAGGCCCTCGTTCTCAACGGCGTACGCCGCACGCGGAATCGGCTGCGCGACCGCGTCGACCGCAGCCTTCGTGATGGAGATCACCTCCGGCCGGAGGCCGGCGATCCGTCGGGCGAGGGTGTCGACGAAGGAATCGAGTTCTGCGGCGGGCAGGGCACGGTTGATCAGGCCGTACCGTTCCGCGAGCTCCGCGCCCACGAGTTCGGCGCCGAGGATGAGCTCCAGCGCGCGGGCCCTTCCTGCCAGGCGCGTCATATTCACCGTGCCGCCGCCTCCGGGGAGGATTCCCATCAAGGACTCCGGCTGCCCCTGCCCCGACTTGCCGATCGCCGCGAATCGCATGTCCAGGTACATGAAGAACTCGTTGCCCGCGCCGCGCGCGAAGCCCGCCAGCTTGCCGATGGTGACCTGCGGCAGCGAGCGGACCTCCTCGCTCATCGCCTGGAGGATGTTCAGGCCTTCCGGGACGGTCGAGCCCGGCGCGGCCGCGATCGCAGCGCGAGTGGCCGCAGGCAGCGCGTCAGGGTCGGTGAGGTAGGCCATGTCACCGTGCGCAATGAAGAACTCCGGGTCAGCGCTCTCGAAGACAATGACGCGGACGTCGGCGTCGTCCCGCACACGCGCGACGAATGCCCGGAGTGACGGCAGGAGGACCCCGTCCATCAGATTGAGCGGCGGGTGATCGATTGTCACCGTGGCGACCCCGTCCGAGACGTCGATCGTCAGGGCGGGAAGCTCGTCGTAGCTCATGAGGTGGCTCCATATCGCGGTAAGGGACGGTCCGTGACCGGGCGGCCGGCCGGGAACAGTGTCGTGAATCTCGGCATCGAGACTGACACTGAGTGTCAGATTAGAAACCTGCATCCGAAGAAGCAAATGAGTGTGTCGGAGTACACTCGCCCCCATGAGCGCAGCGCCAGTCGGTACCCGTGAGATCAGCCGCCACGCGGTGCGAGCAGAGCTGGCCCGCGTCGCGTTCAACCGGTTCTGCCTCACCGGCTTCAGCCAGGTCACCTTCGCCGACCTCTCCGAAGCCGCCGGAGTGTCGCGGAGCACCTTCCTGCGCTACTTCGGCACCAAGGAAGACGTGGTCCTGTTCGTCTTCGACCCTGTCGGTGGCGTCATCACCGACGCCCTCGATGCCGAGCCGGCCGACCAGGACGACTGGAGCAGGCTGCGCAGCGCCCTGGAGTCAGCCGTCAGGTTCCTCGTGCGCGACGTTCAGGAGCTCGTGACGATCCTCGGCCTCATCGAGCAGACCCCAGCCCTGTGCGCACGCCTCCGCGAGAAGCAGGCTGAATGGCGACCAGAGATCGTCGCCCGCCTGCAGAAGACAACCTCCTCGACCGACGGGTCATCCGTCATCGCCACCGTTCGCGCAGCGGCGGCGCTCGAAATCTTGTGGATCGTCCTCGGGCAATGGAGTGCGAGCGACGGCCAAGAGGACCTCGGCAAACTGCTGGACGCTGCGTTCGCCGCCTTCTCGACCCCGGCACGCCGGCAGACGGACGCTCCGTTGTAAAGGGCCGAGGCGGCGGCTTCCTCGGCGGTGCCGGAGCGGCCGAAAGGAGTGCTCGACCCGGCGGCGGTGATCGCGTCGCGGAGTCCAGCCCCGGCCGCGAGTGCCGGGGTGGGGGGCTATCCGGCCGAAGCGGACGGTGCCCACGCGCAGCCGTGCGGGGCCGCCGAGGCCCCCCCAGCACCTGTCTGCGCGACCTCTTGGTCCGGCACATTCCAGACGATCGGCGTCCCGCCGTCGTACGGGGTGCCCTTGAGGTGTGCCTCCTTCGAGGGGGTCATCAGTTGATCGGACGTGCCGGTCACGCTAGGAGGCACCGCCGGTGGCGCCCACCGCTGTTCGCGCCGCCGCCACGAATGCCGCGATCGCCGGGTGCGTGCCGCCGCCCGCGCGGAAGGCGACCTTCGAGCGGCGGAACAGGGGCAGCCGGGTCAGGACCACGCCGTCGGGGGCGTGCGCGGTGGCCATCTCCGGTACGAATCCCGCACCTTGCCCGATCGCGGCCAGTGCCAGGACCGTACGGAAGTCGTTGACCTGATGGCGGACGCGCGGCTGGAAACCGGCCGCCTGGCAGGCGCGTACGGCCAGCGCGTGACCGGTCGTACCGTCCCGGGCGGTGATCCACGGGGACGCGGCCCACGGCCCGAGCAACTCCGCCAGCGCGTCACCGCGGACGGCGGAAACGGTGGCGGGAGCGCCGCCCGTGGCCAGGTACATCGGCTCCTCCAGCAGGGGCACCTGATCGACCGTGGTGTCCGGTGACGCGGGAACGAAGTCGTAGTCGTGGACGAGGGCCACGTCGAGTTCGCCGGCGCGCAGGCCGTCGGAGACGCGCGCCGAGTCGATCTCCTGCACCATCGGCTCCAGCGCGGGATGCCGCAGCGCCAGTTCGGCAAGCGTGGCGGGCACGATCGCCGGACCGCCCGACGGAAACGTCCCGATCCGCAACGGCCCGCCGATGCCCTCGCGCGCCCCGGCCAGCTCGGAGACCGCCAGTTCGAGGCGTTCGAGGACGGCGTCGGCGTGGCCGACGAGGGTGCGGCCCGCAGGCGTGAGCACCACCCGTCTGCCGCTTCGTTCCAGCAGGGGCACGCCGGCCTCCCGTTCGAGCACGCCCAGTTGCTGGGAGACGGCCGACGCGGTGAAGGTCAGCGCCTCGGCCACAGCCGCGATGGTGCCGCGTCGATCCAGTTCGCGCAGCAGGTGGAGACGTCGAACATCAAGCATAAGTTCATCTTATGCAGAAGCGAAGAAACATGAACTGGATCTACTGGGTTCGCGTCGGTCAGGGTGGGTGCATGAAGCCCGAAGCGAACCTCACCGGCCTGTTCGTCCCCCTGGTGACTCCGTTCACCGACGACCTGCACCTCGCCCCCGACGCACTCGCCCGCCTCGCCGAAGAGGCGCTGGCGGCCGGCGCCAGCGGACTCGTCGCCCTGGGCACCACCGCGGAGGCGGCCACGCTGACCGCCGAGGAGAAGCGGGCCGTCGTCAGCATCTGCGCGGCCGCCTGCCGGGCACACCGCGCTCCTCTGATCGTCGGCGTAGGCACCAACGACACCGCCGCCGCCATCGTGACACTGCGGGAGCTCGCTCAGAGCGGTGACGTCACCGCGGCGCTGGTTCCCGCGCCGCCCTACACCCGGCCCGGTGAGGCGGGAACGCTGGCGCACATGACGGCACTCGCCGAACACGGGGGCCTGCCGCTGGTCGTCTACGACATCCCCTACCGCACCGCTCAGCCCCTCAGCACCGCAACCCTGAACGCGCTCGGGCGCCTACCGGAGGTCATCGGGGTCAAGTACTCGACCGGCGCGATCGACGCGGCCGCGATGGAACTGCTCGACTCGTCCGCACCAGGCTTCGCGGTGCTCGGCGGCGACGACGCCGTCATCTCGCCGATACTCGCGGCAGGCGCCCACGGCGGCGTCCTGGCGTCGGCCAACGTCCGCACCGCCGACTTCGCCGAGCTGATCTCGCTGTGGCATCGGGATGCCGCCGGACCGGCCCGCAGGCTGGGAGCCGAGCTGGCCCGGCTGTCCGCCGCGCTCTTCGCCGAGCCGAACCCGACCGTGATCAAGGGGGTGTTGCACGCCCAGGGCCGCATCCCCAGCCCGGCCGTCCGGCTGCCGCTGCTGGCCGCCTCCGCCGATTCGGTCCGGCGGGCGACGGCCCTGGCCACCACCCGGCCCCAGCAAGCCCACCGAGCCCGCCATGAGACCGCGGCGTGAAAGGAGGTGCCCCGTGTCATCCTCGCGCCCGGCGGGCCATCTCGTGCAGCACCGCCGGGGTGGGCACGGACGCCTGCCGGACGCCGGTCAGTTTCTGGCTGAGGTAGGCGGCACAGCACCGCCGTGCCCGGCCGGCGCCCACGTCACTCCGTGCGCGTCCGACCGTTCTTGAGCACCCCGTAGTAGTCGCGGTAAGGGAGTTCCAGCTTGAACGCCAGGCCGTACCGCTTCCGGATGGCGGCGACCGTGGCGGTCTTCGGATCACGGACCGCGCGGGACACCGGCGGATCGTCGACGAGGCCGGCGTAGGGCTCCTCGATCAGTCGGCGCGGGGCGCCGCCGCGTGTCGTGTCCCAGGTCAGCGTCTGTCCGGAGACGGCCAGCCGGGTCGTTTCCACGGCCTGCGGACTCTGGGGGTTCGGGCCGTGCCCCCGGTAGTAGGCGACGAGCCGCTTTCCCTGGTCGTCGTGTGTGAACGGGATGGGACGTCCGGATCCGTCCGGCCGTGACCGGGCGTGGTCGCCCGCGGTCAGGATCGCGTCGAGGGTGTCGCCGGTGTGCTCGGGGTCGGCGCCGTAGTAGGCGGTGATCTTCATCGAGCAGGCGATCTTGTAGTTGTCGGTCTTCTGCTGGAAGAACCAGCCCGGTCCCGAGCCCGGTACGCACACGTCGTGCACCACGACCAGGCCGAGCGTCAGGGGTGTGCGGTCGGCGTACGCCCGCGCCACGCTCCGAAGCCGTTGCTCCGCCCGCTCCCGGGCCCGCACCGCCTGGCCGCTCTCCCCGAGCGTGCGCACCTGCCTGTCGCCGACGGCACGGTCCGGGGTCGTGGAACAGGCCGAGACGGCGAACAGGAGGACCAGCGCCCACGTTCCCCACACGCTCTTCGAGCCGGCGGCACGCCGCGCGAAGGCCCTCATGCCTGTCCGCCCCTCATCGCCAGTCGCCTCTCTCTCGTCGTGGGTCCGACCCGGCCCGCGCGTCGGACTTCACCAGCGTCTTGACGACGCCGTGGGCCCGCTCCGGATCACCGCAACTACACCCGCGCCCGCGAACCGGTGTCGGGTGGGAGAACGACACCATGTGAGCCGGTGTCAGGTCCAGCGGGGGGCCGGGCACCCGGCTTGGGGTGCGCCTTCGGGGCAGGCGTCACACCGAGTCGCGTGCGCTCTCCTCGGCGGGGTCAGCGGATTCCGGGTGGCCCGGACGATCGGTCGGGGCAGCGCCCCGCAGCGCCGCTTCCACCCGGCGGTTGCTGGTCATGGTCGCCGTGACGGCGGTCATGGTCAGGAGGAGGCCGGCGGCGGTGTAGAGCGGGGTGCGTACGTCGTAGGTGGTGGCCAGCCAGCCGCCGAGGAAGGCGCCGAACGGGGCGGCGCACATGGCGAGCATGCGGGAGGTGGAGGCGACCCGGCCCATCAGGCGGGCCGGGACGATCGTCTGCCGCAGTGAGGGCCCGAGCACCATGGTGGCGCCCATGCCGGCCCCGCAGACGGCGAGCGCGAGCCCGGCCGCGTACGGGTTCGGGGCGGCGGCGAGGCCCAGGACGGCAAGCCCTTCGACCGCGGCCGTGCAGGTCAGCGCGGTGCCGGTCCCGAGTCGTCGGCCGAGGAAGGACGCGATGCCCGCGCCGAGCAGTCCGCCGGTGGCCTCCGCCGTGAGGAGCAGGCCGAAGCCGTAGGTGTCGATGCCGAGGCGCTCGTGCGCGAAGAGGGCGAGGACGGTCTCCACGGCGAGGAAGGCGACGTTCCCGACCGCCGGGCGCAGCGCGAGCCCGAGCAGCAGCCGGTCCCGGAAGACGTACGCGGCTCCGGCCCGGGCCTGCTGGAGCAGTGTCTCGCGGGCCTCCGGCACGGGCCGGGGTGCGGCGGGCAGCGACCGTACGAGCAGTGCGGAGAGCGCGAACGACACCGCGTCGGCGAGCAGCGGTACCGCCCGTCCGAGGGCGAGCAGCGCACTGCCAGCGGGCGGCCCAGCGAAGCCGGACATGGCGGTCTGGGCGCCGCGCAGGCGGGAGTTGGCGCTCTCAAGGAGTGCGGGGTCGCGGCCGAGCAGGTCCGGCAGATAGGCCGTGGCGGCCGTGTCGAAGAAGAGCGAGCCGAGGCCGAGCGCGAAGGCGACGGCCGCGAGCAGCGGAATGCTCAGCACGTCGAGGGCGGCGGCTGCCGCCGGTAGCGCGAGCAGCACCGCACGCGCCGCGTCCATGGCCCACATCGTGCGCCGGCGGTCCCAGCGGTCCACCAGCGCACCGCCGAGCACCCCGAAGAGCAGCCACGGCAGTGTTCCGGCGGCCGTGACGACGGCGAGCGCCATCGGATCCCGCGTCAACGTCAGCGCGAGCAGCGGCAGCGCGGCATGCGACACCCCGTCGCCGAGCGAGGACACCGTCTGCGCGGCCCACAGCCGTCCGAACCCGGTGGGCAACTTCTTCGCCTCTGACGTCACTTGGCGTCCCCTTCGGTCTGCTCGCGCGATGCCGGGTGGAACAGTGCGAAGACGAGCGACGCGTCCGGCAGCGACGGGTCGGACAGTTCCCGGTACTCGTCCGCCAGTGCCTGCAGCCGCGCCCCCAGCTGCGCGAACTGCTCGTCGGTGAGCCGCAGATGCGCCATCCGTACGTGCCGCTCGCCATCGGCCGGAGATGCCTCAAGGTCCGCCACCGCGTGGCGCATCAGCACATCGGGCCCTCCCTCGCCCGGATCCGGCAGCACGATCGCCCGCGCGGCCATCGCGTAGTACCGCTCGGTGACCCCCCGCACCTTCCGCGTCCGGACCACCTTCACCAGGCCGGCCCGCTCCAGCAGTCGCACGTGATAGCTGGAACTCCCCTTCGCGAGCCCCACCCGCTCGGCGATCTGCGTGATCGTCGCGGGCTCGAAGCGGAGGACGGCCATGATCCGGTGACGCGTGAGATTGGAGACGGCTCGTAGCTGCTCGTCAGTGGTGACGTGAAACGTCTCGGGGAGATCTTCAGCAGGCATGCGAGCAATGGTCAACGATTCTTGACCATTGCGCAAGGGGATTCCGCACGTCCTTCCGGAAACTGCTGTCCGGTGCGCGGGACCTTCCGTCAAACCTCCTGCCGCGCAGGCGAACTGACGACAAGTCGGCCCCACGGCGGGCCGCTCTGCGCACGCCTTCGTCCGCACCTTCGTCCGCACCTTCATCCGCCGTCTCGACCGCCTTGTGCGGTGACCGCGCAAGGCCGTGCTCCGCATGAGTCCCGTCGTCGGCATCGCACGGGCCGGGGCGGCAGATGGTCGTCACCATCGCGCCGCTTGCCGGCTTCACCGGGAGACGCGGCCCGCGTGGCCGGGCTCGGTCCGGTCGAAGGGCGTGTCACCGGAGCGGGAGGCCGCGTGCGTCTTCACACCCCGCTCGCGGAGGAGGGCGACGACCCTGCGGCCGGTCCTGCCGGTGCCGCCGAGGACCAGGACGGTGCCGGGGCGTTCGTCGTTTCGGTGCGGTTGATGTCGGTGTGTGTCATGCGTCGAGCCTCACAGGGCGGCCCACCGGCTTCCATGGGTGATCGTCCGGAAAGGATGTCCGCGCGTCCGGGACTGCCGTGCGGCGGCGATTCTCCGGCCTGGACGGGCCATACCGGCCCCGGCCCGGATGGGCGACGGCAGCCAGCCCCCGGCCCCGGATGGGCGAGGCCGCCCGGTCCCGGCCCCGGCCCCAGTCCGGATGGGCGACGCCGGCCCGGTCCCGGCCCGCGCTTCTTCGCCCGTACCGCTCCCGCTCCTTCGCCCGCACCCCGGCCCCGCACTCCCGGGGGCCTGCCTTCCCGCCAGGCCCCGGGCACACGGACGAGGCCCGGATCCAGGGGATCCGGGCCTCGTCCTTCAGTAGCGGGGACAGGATTTGAACCTGCGACCTCTGGGTTATGAGCCCAGCGAGCTACCGAGCTGCTCCACCCCGCGTCGGTGAACACCACCCTACGCCACTCGGCGCCGCTCCGTGACCACGACGAGCATCCAGACCCTCGCGGAGCACCGGGCCACGCGGTGCCCTCCACCTCACCCCGCTCGGTCCCGGCCGGGCAGCGTCCTTGGTCCGCACCGCGGGCTCAGTCCTCCAGCAGGGGCAGGCCGGGCAGCAGCTTCTCGATGGTGAGGGGGAAGTCGCGCACGCGCACGCCGGTGGCGTTGAACACCGCGTTCGCGACCGCCGCGCCGGACCCGCAGATGCCCAGCTCACCGACGCCCTTCGCGCCGAGGACGTTGGCCTTGGCGTCGTACCCGTCGAGGATGACGGCGTCGACGTCGGGGATGTCGGCGTGGACCGGCACCAGGTACTGGGCGAAATCGCAGTTGACGAAGGCGCCGGATCGCGGGTCGACGACGGCGTCTTCCTCGAGGGCCGCGCCGACTCCCCAGATCATGCCGCCGATCAGCTGCGAGCGGGCCGTCTTCGGGTTGAACACACGGCCCACCGAGAACACGCCGAGCATCCGCCTCAGACGGATCTCGGCGGTGTCCGCGTCGACCCCCACTTCGGCGAAATGGGCCCCGTAGGTGTTGATCGAGTAGTCCGTGTAGTTCGGATCGTCGCCCATGAAGCGGGTGCCGCCCTCCGCCTGCACACCTTCGGGGTGGTTGCGTGCGACGATCTCGCTCACCGCCTCGGACGCGCCGCCGACTCCCACCTCGCCGTCGGAGAACACGGCGTCCGCAAGGTCGCGGCCGTACAGCGGAGAGCGCGTGTCGCCGCCCGCCGCGACCAGCACCTTCTCGCGCAGGGCCAGGCACGCCCGGTGCACGGCGGTGCACGAGTTGGTGGCGCCCCACGAGCCTCCGGACCCCCAGCTGGAGGGGAATTCGGACCGCCCCAGCTCGATCCGCACCCGATCGGGCGAGAGCCCGAGGCCGTCGGCCGCGACCTGCGTCAGGACGGTGTAGGTGCCGGTGCCGAGGTCGGTCATGTCCGTCTGGACGACCGCGCTGCCGTCCGCCTCCCACCGCACCCGCACCGAGGTCGGTCCCTGGAAGTGCCCGCGGATGGCGGCCGACATGCCGTAGCCGACCAGCCATCGCCCGTCGCGCACGCTCGCCGGGGCGGCGGGGCGGTGCTCCCAGCCGAACCGGCGCGCGCCTTCGCGCAGGCACTCGACCAGGTGCCGGTCGCTGTACGGAACGTCCCGCTCGGGGTCGACGGCGGGCTCGTTGCGGATCCGCAGCTCGACCGGGTCCATGTCGAGCGCATGGGCCAGCTCGTCCATCGCCGACTCGACCGCCAGCATGCCCGGCGCCTCGCCCGGTGCGCGCACGTCCGTGCCGCGCGGCAGGTCGAGCGGTGCCAGCCGGTGGCTGGTCAACCGGTGGGGGGCGGCGTAGAGGCTGCGGGTGGTGGCGGCGGTCTGCTCGGCGTACTCCACGTCGGGGTTGGTGTGCATGGTGACGTCGTGGGCGATCGCGGCCAGCCGTCCGTCCTTCCCCGCGCCCAGCCGGACCCGCTGGCTGGATGTGGGGCGCATCCCGACGAGCTGGAAGATCTGCTGCCGGGTCATCGCGACCTTGACCGGCCGGCGCAGCGCGCGAGCGGCGAGCGCCGCCAGGACCGTCTCGGAATGGATGCCCAGCTTGGACCCGAATCCCCCGCCGACGAACGGGGTGACGATGTGAACCCGCTCCGGGTCGATCTTCAGCGTGCTGGCGAGCGAGCCCCGCGCCGCGTCGACGATCTGGCAGCTGACGTAGACGACGAGGTCCTCGTCACGCGGTTCCGCCAGACATGCGTGCGGTTCCATCGGCATCGAGAACTCGTACGGCGTCGTGTAGTACTGGTCGATCCTGACGTCCGCGCCGTCGAAGCCGGCATCGAAGTCGCCCACCGCGGTGTCGGTGGGGAGGCCGGCGTTGACCACCTTCGGGACGTACACCTCGTCTTCCTGCTCGGCGAAGTCGAAACGTCCCCGCCCGGTGGCGTACTCGACGTCGACGAGATCGGCCGCCGCGCGGGCCTGTTCGATGGCCGTGGCGACGACGAGTGCCACCGGCTCGCCGTAATAGTGGATGTCGGGGCCGGTCAGCACCGGCTGGGCACGCCAGTACTCGAACGGGACGGACTCGTCGCGGGCGCCTTGCGCCGGGGCGTTGAGATGGGTCAGCACCAAGTGCACGCCGGGCGCGCGTTCGGCCTTCTCCGTGTCGATCCGGGTGATCCGGCCCTTTCCGATCGTCGCGCCGACGATGAACCCGTAGAGCGGCTGGCCGGCCGCCCACTGCTCGTAGGCATAGGTGGCCCGGCCGGCGGCCTTCTGCGGGCCGTCGACGCGGTTCAGGGCTCGCCCGATCATGCCGCCTCCTCAGCTCCCCGGGCCACTTGCAGCAGCGTGCGGCAGAGCGTGCGCTTGGCCAGATCGATCTTGAAGTCGTTGTGCCCGTGCCCGACCGCGTCGCGCAGGGCCGCCTCGGCGGCGGCGCGGCAGGTGGCCATCGTGGCCGGACGGCCGGTCAGCGCGGCCTCCGCCTCGGCGGACCGCCACGGCTTGTGCGCGACACCGCCGAACGCCACCCGGGCCTCGCTGATCGTTCCCCGGTCGGTCGAGACGACAGCCGCCACGGAGACCAGCGCGAACTCGTACGACGCCCGGTCGCGCACCTTGCGGTACTTCTGCCGGCCCGGCGGAGGCGGGGGCAGGACGATGCTCGTGATCATCTCGCCGGGCCGCAGCACGGTCTCGATGTGGGGGGTGTCGCCCGGCAGCCGGTAGAAGTCCGCGAGGGCGACGCGGCGGACCGTCTGATCGGCGCCGAGCAGCTCGATCTCCGCTCCCAGTACGGCCAGCGCGACGGCCATGTCCGAGGGGTGGGTGGCGATGCAGGACTCGCTGGCGCCGAGGATGGCGTGCATCCGGTTGAGCCCGCCGATCGCCGAGCATCCGGACCCGGGGTCACGCTTGTTGCAGCCCGCCGCGGTGTCGTAGAAGTAGGGGCAGCGCGTGCGCTGCAACAGGTTTCCGCCGGTGGACGCCTTGTTGCGCAACTGGCCGGAGGCGCCGGCCAGCAGTGCCTCCGACAGCACCGGATAGCGGGTGCGCACCCGGGCGTCGGCGGCCACGTCGGAGTTCGCCGCCTGGGCGCCGATGCGCAGTCCGCCGTCCGGGAGTTCCTCGATGTCCCGCAACGGCAGCCGGCTGATGTCGACGAGATGGCTGGGCCGCTCGATGTCGAGCTTCATCAGGTCGAGCAGATTGGTGCCGCCGCTGATGAACTTCGCGCCGGCTCGGGACGCCGCGGCGACGGCGCTCCGCGCGTCCCTCGCCCGCTCGTAGGTGAACGGCCTCATTCCGGGCCTCCCTGCGCGGCGTCGCGGATGGCCGCGACGATGTTCGGATAGGCGGCGCACCGGCACAGGTTGCCGCTCATCCGCTCGCGGATCTCCTCGTCGGTCAACGCGACCTGCGGCGCGGACACGTCAGCCGTGGCATGACTGGGCCAGCCCGCTTCCACCTCGGCGAGCATGCCGACGGCCGAGCAGATCTGGCCGGGCGTGCAGTAGCCGCACTGGAAGCCGTCGCGCTCGACGAAGGCGCGTTGCAGGGGGTGCAGGGCATCGGGGTCGCCCAGGCCCTCGATCGTCAGGATCTCGTCGTCCTCGTGCATGACGGCGAGTGACAGGCAGGAGTTGACCCGGCGGCCGTTGATCAGCACGGTGCATGCTCCGCACTGCCCGTGGTCACAGCCCTTCTTGGTTCCGCCCAGGCGCAGGTGTTCGCGCAGCGCGTCGAGCAGCGAGGTCCGCGGATCCACCGCGAGCTCCCGTGCCTGACCGTTGACGCTCAGCCTGACCGGCGCGAGTCCGGCCGACTCGCCCTGGCTCCGCCCTGCGGCGCCCGTATCCGCATCGCTCATCACGGCCCGCCTTCTTGGCTCGGTGCGGGTTCCAGCTGGACATGCGCCGCCCGCTCTCGGGCGCGCGCTTCCGCCTCTCAGCGTCTCAGGAAAGCCGTCGCCCCGCGCGCCGGGAGGGCCGGGGAAGGCCGGGGGGCTGGGGACGGCCGGGGGCCGGGGACGGCCGGAGGGCCGGGGACGGCCGGAGGGCCGGGGACGGCCGGAGGGCCGGGGACGGCCGGGGGCCGGGGACGGCCGGAGGGCCGGGGACGGCCGGGGGCCGGGGACGGCCGAAGGGGCCGGGGAAGGCCGAAGGGGCCGGGGACGGCCCGGGGGGGGCCGGGGACGGCCCGGGGGGGGCCGGGGACGGCCCGGGGGGGGCCGGGGACGGCCCGGGGGGGGCCGGGGACGGCCCGGGGGGCTGGAAGGCCGGGCACGGCCGAAGGGCCGGAAGGCCGCGCAAGGCCGGAAGGCCGCGCAAGGCCGGAAGGCCGCGCAAGGCCGGAAGGCCGCGCAAGGCCGGAAGGCCGGGCAGCGGGCTGCCCGTGTGGCGGCGGCCGAGGTGGCGGCCGATCCCCCTCCGCGGTCACCGAACGTGATCGGCCCGCGGCAGCATCCGGAGCACATCCGTACGGGCGGGCGTCGGCGTCACGCGCGGGTGGCCCCGGTACCGGCAGACCCACCCCGCACCAGCGGATCCGGGAAGGCCCGCGGAAAAGCGAAGGGAATCGCCGCCGCCTTTCCCGTATCCGCGGGTCCGCAACGCCGCCCATCGATTTCCGCGGGGCTACACCGGGCGGACGGACCCAGGAATCGAGGGAACCCGCGCCACAGCCGACCCACGGTCCGCGCCTCATGTCATGCGTGGCTTCACACCCATCGAGATGTGTCTGATCACCCGGGGCGGGGACAGGCGCAGGTTGGCCGGAGGCATAGGCCAACTCCCCTTGCCCTCACGTCAGTTGACGGCGCCGACTGTCCGCTTTCCCGCCGGGGCCATCCGCGGGGCCGACACATCCCCACCCCAGGAGTGCCACATTCCACGGGCGAGTTGCTATTCCCTCGCACCCGATCTCCCTTCCGCCCCTCAGGAATCCCCCGCCTTACGGTCGGAAATTCGAGCAAGTGGAAATCGCGTCACCCAGCCCTCTCGGCATTTTTAGGACGTTGTCCGGTGGGTGAACCGCGAAACCCTTTCGGCATATCTACGATCGCAGGCTATGACCGACACTCCACGGGACAACTCCGCGATCCGGGCCCGCTGGCAGACCTGCCTCAGGCTCGCCCGTGAACTCCTCCTCGTCGGACCCGACGGCAAAGACCTCAAGCTCGAATACCTGCACACCCTGATAGACACGGGCCACCTCGGGCCCACCCGTCACCCGCGCAAGAAGATCCTCGTCGTCGGCGCCGGCATCACCGGTCTCGTCGTCGGCCGGCTGCTCAAGGACGCCGGACACGACGTCACCATCCTCGAGGCGAACGCCAACCGTGTCGGCGGGCGCATCAAGACCTTCCGCACCACCAAGCACCACCAGCCCTTCGCCGACCCGGCCCAGTACGCCGAGGCCGGAGCCATGCGGCTGCCCGACTTCCACCCGCTCGTCCTCGCCCTGATCGACAAACTGGGGCTCGGCCGGCGCCAGTTCTACAACGTGGACATCGATCCCCGCTCGGGCAGCGGTCCCGACGTGCCCGTCCCCCCGGTGACGTACACCTCCTTCACCGGCCGGACATGGACGTACGGCGATGACAGCCCGGACTTCCGCGAACCCGACAAGCGGGGCAACTCCTGGATCCGCGCCAACCGCGTCCAGGTGCGACGCGCCGACTACGTCGCCGGTCCCGAGCGGGTCAACGAGGGCTTCCACCTCACCGGCGACGAGGTCCGCGCCCCCGTCATCCAGATGGTGGACGAGGCGCTGGAGAGCGTGCGGGACTACTACTCGGACCTGGTGGACGGCGCCCGCGTCAACAAGCCGTTCGACGAGTGGGTCGAGGGCTGGGCGCGGGTGATCCGCGACTTCGACGGCTACTCGATGGGCGCCTTCCTGCGCGACCGCGCCGGGCTCAGCGACGAGGCCGTCGAAGCCGTGGGCACCTTGGAGAACATGTCCTCGCGGCTCCACCTCTCCTTCTTCCACAGCTTCCTGAGCCGCAGCGACATCAACTCCGCCGTCCGCTACTGGGAGATCCCCGGCGGCAATTGGCGCCTGCCGCACGCCCTGTACGAGGGCCTGCGCGACGAGGTGCGGCTCGGCCGGCGCATGATCCGTCTGGAGTACCACGATCCCACGCGCGACACCGACCCCGAGGGCACCGGCGCGGTCGGCCCCGACGGGTGGGGGGTGGCCGTACAGACGGTCAGCGAGGACGACCCGAAGGAACTCCCCCAGCTCTGGACGGCGGATCTGGCGGTCGTCACCATCCCCTTCTCCGCCCTGCGTTTCGTGGAGATCGTCCCCTCGATGTCCTACAAGAAGCGCCGCGCCGTCATCGAGACCCACTACGACCAGGCCACCAAGGTGCTGCTCGAATTCAGCCACCGCTGGTGGGAGTTCACCGAGGACGACTGGCGCGACACGCTGGACGGCATCGCGCCCGGCCTGTACGAGTACTACCGGCAGGGGCACGATGCGGACACCGGGGCGGTCTCCCGGCCCACGCTGCCCGACCCGCAGGCCGGGCTGCTCGGCGCCGCCGTCAAGGACAGCCTCGTCACCGAGGAGATGCGGCGGATCGACGGCAGCCTGCCGCTGCGCGGCCCCGCCGTGCGGCCCGCCACCCACTGCTACGGCGGTGGCTCCGCCGCCGACAACCCCAACCGCTTCATGTACTACCCCTCGCACCCGGTGGCGGACGGCACGGGCGGCGGCGTCGTCCTCGCCTCGTACTCGTGGTCCGACGACGCCGCGCGCTGGGACTCCATGCCGAAGGCCGAGCGCTACCTCTACGCCCTGCGCAACCTCCAGGCCCTGCACGGCCGGCGGATCGAGGTGTTCCTCACCGGCCGGGGCGCCACCCAGAGCTGGGCCCGCGACCCGTACGCCTTCGGCGAGGCCGCCATCTACACCGCGCACCAGATGACCAGCTTCCACCTGGACGTCTCCCGGCCCGAGGGCCCGGTGCACTTCGCCGGCGAGCACACGTCCCTCAAGCACGCCTGGATCGAGGGCGCCCTGGAGAGCGCCGTGCGCGCCGCCCTCGCCGTCCATCAGGCACCGCCGGTCACCGACAGGCAGGGCGCGGGCCCGGGCCAGGAAGGGGCGGACTCATGAGCGCGTCCACCCCCGCCTGCACGGTCGCCCGCTATCTCGCCCTGCGGCTGGCCGAGCTGGGCATCACCCATCTGTTCGGCGTCCCCGGCAACCACCTCGGCCCGTTCCTCACCGCCCTGCGGGCCGAGGGCGACATCGAGTGGGTCGGCACGCCGACCGAGGGCGGCGCGGGCCAGGCCGCCGACGCCTACGCCCGTATCCACGGCGTGGGCGCCGCGGCGGTGACGTACAGCGTGGGCGCGTTCAACCTGCTCAACTCCTGCGGCGGCGCGTACGTCGAGCAGGTACCACTGATCGCCGTCAACGCCTGCCCACCGTACGAGCAGTGGCAGAACTTCCGCGCCGTCGGCCTGCTCACCTCGCACATGAGCCCCCGCGCGGAGAGCAACCTGGACGTCTACCGGCAGGTGACCGTGGACGCGCAGGTCATCTCCCACCCGGGTCTCGCACCGGGCCGGATCGACGCCGCGCTCACCGCGTGCGTCTCCGAGCGCCGGCCGGTCTACCTGGAGGTCATGGAGGACCTGTGGGACGAGCCCTGCCCTGAGCCGGCGGAGCCGCTCGTCCGCCGCGAACGGCCGTTCAGCGCCCGCAACCAGGCCATGCTGGACCAGGCCGTGCAGGCGGTCCTCACCCTGGTCGAGGAGCACCCCGGCCCGGACGGCAGGCCCCGCCCGATCGTGTGGGCCGGCGAGGAACTCGACCGGTACGGGCTCGGCGGGGAGCTGACCGACCTGGTGGCGGCCACCGGTGTGCCGTTCTGCACGACCGTCGGCGCCAAGGCCGTGGTGGACGAGGACCTGCCGCAGTTCCACGGCGTCTACAACGGCAGGGCCAGCCATCCGGACGTGCACGCGGTCTTCAAGGACTGGGCCACCTGCCGGATCGGGCTCGGGGCCTGGTCGACATCGAAGAACCTCGGCGGCGAGCAGAGCGTCGGCACCGACTGGGTGATGGCGGCGCACGGCGGTGTCAGCGTCGGCACCTCCTACTTCCCCGACGTCCAGCTCGCCCGTCTGCTGCCCGCCCTCCAGGACGCGCTGGTGAAGGCCTACGGCTGCGAGGGCCTGTCCGCCGACTACTACGCCGAGTCCTACAGCTACCAGGGAGCGCGCGACGACCGCCCTTCCGGCCTGGCGCGCTACCGCGCCTCGCTGAGCGTCAGCGGGGCGCGGTTCCGGAGCGCCGAACGGCTCACGTACGACGGCGTGTTCGACCGGATCGACCACTTCCTGGGCCAGGAGACCAGGGACGACTGGACGGTCGTCTCCGACGCCGCGTTCTCGCTGATCGGCTCGATGAACCTGTCCCTGTCCGCCGGCGGCTTCCTGTCCCAGATCAGCTGGCTGTCCATCGGCTGGTCGGTGGGCGCGGCCACCGGCGCCGCGCTCGCCCCGGAACGCGAGGGCGCCCGCCCGATGGTGTTCGTCGGCGACGGCGCCTTCCAGGAGACCTGCCAGGAGATCTCCACCCACACCCGGCTCGGGCTGCGCTCGGTGGTGTTCGTCATGGACAACGGGCACTTCTACGGCATCGAGCAGATGCTGGTGCATCCGGACTTCTACACCGGGCAGGACCCCGCCGAGCCGGACTTCTACAACGTCCTGCACCCCTGGCACCACGACCGTCTCGCGGCCGTCTTCGCGAGCGAGGACACCCCGGCGAGCGGCGTCAGCGTCGCCCGTCCCGCGGAGCTGGACGACCTGCTGGCCCGCCTCGCCGACCCGGCCGACCCGGTCAACGCCGGTCCTGTCGTGGTCCGCGTCCGGCTGCCCCGGCACGACTATCCGCGGGCCATGGCCTACAAGGTGCCGAAATCGAAATCGTCCTAGCCGAATGTCCCGCATTCCGAAAGGGAGAGAAATGGCTGACCTGAACGTCCTGATCGCCTTCGACGCGGCCACGATCGTCGAGCAGAATCCCAACGCGTCGCGGAATCCCGACGCACCGACCTACGTCGACCAGAGCCTGATCTACATGACGACGCGGCACGACCACATCGTCGGCACGTCGGGCGCCGAGCTGAACCTGCGGGCCGAGCCCGGGGACACCGTCCGGTGGCGGGAGACGACGCTGTCGCTGGGCAGCGACTACAAGGCGCTGCTGTACCGGTACGTGAGCAGCGACAGCACCCACACGCTCATCAGGACGCCGGAGATCGAGGTGGTCGACGGTGTCTACCCGCTGCCGAAGGAGGGCGGCGAGGGCAGTCCGGACTTCGTGACGCAGAAGTACCAGGACCACTACTGGCGCACCACGGTGAAGAGCGTCGGCAAGGTCGTGTACCACTTCTACTTCCAGATCCTGGACCGGCACCGGCAGTTGCAGGGGTACTTCCAGTGGGACCCCTTCATCACCATCGAGGACGCCTGACGGCCCGGCCGTGACGGGCGGCGGCGGTCACCACGGCCGCCGCCCCTCGCGGTGCCGCGGGGATGAGCAAGGTGAAGACAGCCGGAAGCGGCCCGGGAGGCGCGGTCGGCGCGGTGCGTACACCGGCGGGGGGGGCGTGCCGCACGCCGGGAGTAGCACGGCAGCGCCCCGCTCCCGGTCGGATCAGCCCGTCAGAGACGCCGCTTCGGCGGCTGCGGGGCGTAGGTCTCCAGGTAGGCGGTGACGAGGCGGCGGGCCTCGTCGATCGTGACGTCGTCACCGGCCGGGGAATGGCGGAAGGCGACGTCGAAGAGGCGGCTGCAGGCCTCCAGGGCCAGTCGCAGCACGAGCCGGGGGGTGTCGGCGGGGACGAGTCCGTGCTCGACGACGAAGTGCCAGAACCGCTCGGCCTGGGTCTCGTCGAAGGCGCGGACCAGGTCGACCAGGACCTCGTGCCGTCCCGCGAACCACAGCTCGGCACAGCTCGGATGCCGGCGGAAGTAGGCGAGCAAGGGGTCGATGACGGCGTCGACCGCCTCGCGCAGTGTGCGCGGTTCGGGGTCGTCGAGCGCGGCGCGGGTGAGCGCGTCCAACTCGCTCACGTGCCGCTGCAGAAGCTCGGCGTCGACCTGATGCCGGTCGGAGAAGTAGTGGTAGACGGAGGCGGTCGGGATGCCCGCCCGCTCACCGATCGCCTTGAGCGTGGCGGCAGCGTACCCCTGCTCGGTGAGCAGCGCCTCGGCCGCGTCGAGGATGGCCCGCCTGCGCTCCACCCCGCGGCGCTGCACCGCCGGCGGACGCGCGGAAGCCTGGCTCGGCGAAGTCTTTTCAAACACGATTCGAGATCGTATCACTGGCACCTGAACTCCAGACGGGGACGGTGGGCAAGGCAGCCGAGGCGCTCGTGCGCACAGGGTTGACAGGACGCTCGCACCATCTAAACTCAAACTCGATTCGAATTTGAGTATAATCCAGGCCACAGAACCGGCAGACCTCTTCACCAGTGAACCGCCTTTTCTGTCAAAGGGGATGGGAATGAGCATCTACGACTACGTCATCGTCGGCGCCGGATCGGCGGGCTCCGTGCTGGCGGCACGGCTGTCGGAGGACCCCGGTGTGCGGGTGGCGGTGATCGAGGCCGGCGGCCCCGACACCGCGCAGGAGATCCATGTCCCGGCCGCCTTTCCCCAGTTGTTCAAGAGCGACCTCGACTGGGACCTGGACACCGACCCCGAGCCGGGACTGGGCGGCCGGCGGACCTACCTGCCCCGCGGCCGCACGTTCGGCGGCTCCAGCTCGATCAACGCGATGATCTACATGCGCGGCAACCCCGCCGACTACGACGGCTGGGCCGCCGCCGGGGCGACCGGCTGGTCCTACGCCGACGTCCTGCCGTACTTCCAGCGCTCGGAGGACAACGAGCGCGGCGCTGACGCCTTCCACGGGAAGGGCGGGCCGCTGACGGTCAGCGACGGCAGGTCCGGGCATCCGCTCGCCTCGGCCTTCGTGCGCGCCGCCGAGCAGGCCGGGCATCCGGCGAACGACGACTTCAACGGCGAGACCCAGTTCGGCGTCGGCCGCTACCAGCTGACGCAGCGCGGCGGCCTGCGGTGCAGCGCGGCCGTCGCCTTTCTGCACCCGGCCCTGGCCCGGCCGAACCTCACCGTGCTGTCCGCCGCCCGGGCCCACCGCGTGGTGCTGGAGGGCGGCCGGGCGACGGGCGTGGAGGTGGAGCGGAACGGCAGCGTCGAGGTGCTCCGCGCCGAGCGCGAGGTGATCCTGTCCGCGGGTACCTACGAGTCACCGAAACTGCTGATGCTGTCCGGCATCGGGCCCGCCGCCGCCCTGTCCGCCCTCGGAGTCGCCGTCGTGCGCGACCTGCCGGTCGGCCAGGGGCTGCAGGACCACTACATGACGCTGCTGAACTTCCGTACCGATGCCGAGTCGCTGATCGGCGCGGCGAGCCCGGAGAACGCCGCGCTCCTGCAGAGCGAGGGGCGCGGCCCGCTGACCTCCAACATCGGCGAGGCGGGCGGCTTCTTCCGCAGCCGCGCCGGCCTGACCGCCCCGGACCTGCAGTTCCACGCGGCCCCCGTGCTCTTCCACCAGGAAGGGCTTGGCGCCGCCACCGAGCACGGCTTCGCCTTCGGCCCGTGCGTGCTCGCCCCGACCAGCCGCGGCACGGTGACCCTGCGCTCCGCGCGCCCCGACACCGCGCCCCGGATCGTGCACAACTATCTGACGACGCCCGAGGACCGGGACTGCATCGTCGCCGGCATCCGGATCGCCCGCGAGATAGCGGCCCGGCCGGCGGTGGCCGACCTCGTCACCGGTCCGTACGGCGACGCGCCCGCCTCGGACTCCGACGCGGACCTGCTCGCCTGGGCCCAGCGGGCCGGGCAGACGCTCTACCACCCGACGTCGACCTGTGCCATCGGGTCGGTGGTCGACCCCGAGCTGCGCGTCCTCGACGTCGCGGGCCTGCGGGTCGTCGACGCCTCGGTGTTCCCCACGGTGACCCGCGGGAACACCAACGCGCCGACGATCATGGCCGCGGAGAAGGCCGCCGACCTCATCATGGGCGTCACGGACCGTACGGGAGAGCCGCGATGACCACCACCGCACCGGCCACCGACGACACATGGGCGATCGACCGGGCCGTCGACGACCTGGCCCGCGGCGAGGCCGTCTGGGCCTCCTGCGGCCTGGACCGGCGCCGCGCGCTGCTGGAACAGGTGGGCGCCGCCACCGCCGAGCACGCGGGGGCATGGGTGCGCGCGGCCACCGCGTACAAACGGCTGCCGGACGACAGCCCGCTGGCCGGCGAGGAGTGGATCACCGGGCCGTATCCGGTGCTGACGTCGGTGGGCGCGCTCGCCGCGAGCATCGGGGCGCTGGCGGAAGGCCGCAGCCCCGTCGACGGGTTCCCGGTCGGCCGGGCGCCGGGCGGGCGGGTCGCGCTCAGCGTCCTGCCGCACGGCGTCTTCGACCGGCTGCTGCTGAACGGCTTCAGCGCCGAGGTGTGGATGCCGCCCGGCGTCACGCAGGAGACGGTACGCGCCCGCGCCGGCCTGGGGCTGCGCCGCCCGGCCGAGACCGGGGGCGTGGGCGTCGTACTGGGCGCGGGGAACATCACCTCGATCCCGATCCTGGACGTGCTGTACGAGCTGTACGCGCACAACCGGGTGGTGGCCCTGAAGCTCAACCCGGTCACCGACGGCCTCCTCGACGTCTTCAGCCGGGTGCTGGCGCCGCTGGTCGACGCCGGCGTGGTGCGGATCCTCACCGGTGGCGCGGATGTCGGCGCGTACCTCGTGCACCACCCGAGGGTGGGCCATGTCCATATGACCGGCAGCGCGGCCACCCATGACGCGATCGTCTTCGGTACGGGGCCGGAGGGCGCGGCCCGCAAGGCCGCGGGGACGCCGCTGCTGGAGAAGCCGGTCACCAGCGAACTGGGCGGTGTGTCCCCGACGATCGTGGTGCCGGGCGACTGGACCGACGCGGACCTGCGCTATCAGGCCGAGCACGTCGCCACCCAGCGGCTGCACAACGGCGGCTACAACTGCGTGGCGAGCCAGGTGGTCGTCGTCTCCTCCGACTGGCCGCTGAAGGACCGCTTCCTGGCCCATCTGCGCGCGGCGCTGTCCGCCGCCCCGGCCCGCCCCGCCTACTACCCGGGCAGCGACGACCGGGTGGCACAGGCGCTGGGCGCGTATCCCGGCGCGGAGAGCGTCGACGGGGGCCGGGTACTGATCGGGAACCTCGACCCGGCCGCGCCGGGCCCGGCGCTGACCACCGAGTACTTCGCCCCGGTCCTCGCCGTCCTGGAACTCCCCGGCGCCGCCCGGCCGTTCCTCGACGAGGCGGTCCGCACCGCGAACGAGGAGTTCGCCGGCACCCTCGGCGTGAACCTCATCGCGGACCCGCGCACGGTCGCCGCTCTCGGCCCCGCGCTCGACCAGGCGATCGCCCGGCTCCGCTACGGCACGATCGGGGTCAACGCGTGGACCGGCGTCGGCTATCTGACGGCGACCGCCCCCTGGGGGGCCTTCCCCGGCCACACGCTGGACGACGTGCAGAGCGGCATCGGGGTGGTGCACAACGCCCTGCTCCTGGACGGGCCGGAGCGCACCGTCGTACGCGGTCCGTTCCGCCCGGCGCCCCGGGCGCTGCTGCACGGGCAGCCGGTCATGTCGCCCAAACCCCCGTGGTTCGTCTCCCACCGTACGGCGGCCACCACGGGCCGGCTGCTCGCCGGCTTCGCCGCGGCTCCGCGCTGGTCGGCGCTGCCGGCCCTCTTCGCCTCGGCGTTGCGCGGCTGAGGCGCGCGCCCCTCTGCCCGTCGTACGACCGTGTGCCGGCTCCTTCGCAAAGGGGAGCCGGCTCGGCGCGCACAGGATGCTCGTCACGTGCGGGGCGAGGAAGCGGCGGGCGGCGTGACCGGCAGCCCGTCTCCGCGGCCGGGAGCCGGAGACCCGGCACGACCGGCGGCCTGCTCCTGCGAGCGCCGTCGCCCTGGCGGCAGCCGTACCGGCGCGGGCTCGTCGTGCGCCAGGCCGCTCCGCGGTCATCGGGCTCCGCTGTCATGGCGCTCGCGCACCGCGATGCGGGCCAGCTTGGTCAGCATCATGCCGTTGCGGATGGCGACGACGTAGTCGATGGGCACGCCGTGCATCCGTGTCCCGGGGCCTCTGAGCGGGTGCCAGTCGAGGACGAAGAGGGTGTGCTCGCCCCACGGGGCCAGGCGCATGGCGATGCGCGCGGCACCGAACGGATCCGCCTTCGCTTCCAGCTCCAGCCGCTCCCGCGGCTCGCAGACGCGGACGACGCAGGTGTCGTCCAGGGTCAGGGGGCCTGCGCCGACCCGGACGCGCAGCCGGGCGCCCACGTCCGGCCAGTGCGGATCCACGGCGAGGACCGCTTGAGTCCCCGTCACCCATTCGCCGTAGCGGTAGCCGTCGCAGAGGAGTCGCCAGACGGTGGAGGGCGGGCTCAGGATGAGCCGGCGATTGCGGGCCATACGATCAGGTTATGCACCTTTATGCCCTGATGTGCACCTGTCGGTGCTCCTCGGTGATCCCGGGGTGCGGCGATGTCATCCCAGAGCGGCGAGGCGCTGCTGCGCCCGGGTGAGGGAGCGGCGGCAGCGGCCGAGTCCCTTCCAGGGGTCTCCGTGCGTGTCGAGGCGGTCGGGGAGGGTGCGCAGCGTCCATCGGCGGGGGCCGAGGCCGGGGTCGTCGAGTTCGTCCCAGTGCAGCGGGGTGGCGACCGGGGCGTGCGGGCGGGCCCGCACGGCATACGGGGCGACCGAGGTCTGGGCGTAGGCGTTGCGCTGGACGTCCAGGTAGAGCCGGCCGCGGCGCCTGTCCTTGCGGGTTTCGGTGGTCAGCCGGTCGCTGTGGCGTGCGGCCAGCAGCTCGGCGACGTCTGTGGCGAAGTGCCGTGCGGTGTCGAAGTCCGTCCGCCGGTCGAGCAGGACCAGCAGGTGCAGTCCGCGCGACCCGGTCGTCATCAGCGCGGGCCGCAGGCCGAGCTCGGTGAGCAGATCACCCAGCCGGTGCGCGGCCCACCGGACGGTCTCGAACTCCTCGGTGCCCTCCCCGGGCGGATCGAGGTCGAAGACCAGCCGGTCGGGGCAGTCCAGGCAGTCCGCCGGGCTGAGCCAGGGATGCGGTGTGAGGCACGCCTGGTTGGCCAGGTAGACGAGGCTGGCCGTGTCGTCGCAGACCGCCATGGTGAGGCTGCCGCCCTCCTTCGGCACCCGGACGGTACGGATCCAGTCGGGGAAGTAGGCGGGAACGTCCTTGTGGTAGAAGGACTTTCCGCCGTACCCGTCGGGATACCGCTCCATCACCACCGGGCGGTTCCTGAGATGGGTGAGCATCGGGCGGGCCACGGTCCGGTAGTAGTCGACCAGCTCGGCCTTGGTGATCCCGTCGCCGGGGAACATCTCCTTGTCCGGGTGGGACAACGGCACCGTTCTGCCGCCCACGCGCAGCTCGTCCCGCGTCTTCGCCTTGGCACTCATGGATCCGCCTCGTCCCGTCCACCGGGCCTGTCGTCCGCCGCTCCGAGTGCCCGCCCGGCCGGGACGCATGCCCTCGGCATCGGGGGAAGCGGGGGCGGGTACCCGGGGCGCGTGGCAGCGGGCCTCCGGTGCGACCCGGCGGCACGCCGGAACGGCGACGGGGATCGGTGACGGACGATGACGGTGAGGACCGGCGGGAGAACGGGCGGGAGCACGGCAGGCGGCGGCACGGAGCAGGCGCTGGTCCGCGCCCTGCTGGACCGGCAGAAGCGCACCTATGCCGCCGAGGCCGGTATCCGGCTGCGCGACACGCCGGCCCCGCTCTACCAGGCGCTGGTGCTGGCGGTCCTCCTCAGCGCCCGGATCCGGGGCGAGATCGCGGTGGCGGCGGCCCGAGCGCTGTTCGACGCGGGGCTGCGCGATCCGCGGGCGATGGCGAAGGCGTCCTGGCAGGAGCGCGTCGACGCGCTCGGCGCCGGCGGATACCGCCGCTACGACGAGCGGACCTCCACCCAGCTCGGCAAGGGGGCCGAACTGGTCCTCGAACGCTACGGCGGTGATCTGCGCCGGCTGCGCGAGGAGGCCGACCCGAAGAAGGCCCTGCTGGACATCCCCGGGATCGGGCCCACCGGTGCCGACATCTTCCTGCGGGAGGTGCAGGGCGTCTGGCCGGAGCTGGCGCCGTACCTCGACCGCAAGGCACTGGACGGGGCGCGACGGCTCGGTCTTCCGGCCTCTCCGGCGAAGCTGGGCGGGCTTGTCACCGGCGGTGACATGCCGCGCTTCGTGGACGGTCTGGTCCACGCGGCGCTCGACAAACCGCTGGCCGACGAGGTCCGCACCGCCGCAGGCGCGATCTGAACCGCCGCAGGCGCGGTCTGAACCGCCCGTAGTCTCCGCGGCACCCTCACGGCACGGCTCGGGCGCCGCCGGCGGGGCGCTCTCGGGGGAGGCGGGACGGCCCGGTGCTCCGTAGATTGGTTGAGGGGACTCCACCTGATGGGCAGGGGCGCGTCATGGCGAATCCAGCCGTCGACTACGCCGCGATCTTCGCGGCGACGCCGAGTCCCTGCCTCGTACTGGCACCGGACCTGGTGATCGCCGACGCCAACGACGCGTATCTGGCCGTGACAGGCCGTACGCACGACGATCTCGTGGGCAAGAGCCTCGCCGACGTCCTTCCGGACGACCCGGGTGATGCCCGGTACTACGGCGCCGGGAAACTGATGGCCTCGTTCGAGCGCGTCCTCAAGACCCGGTCGCAGGACATCATGCCGGTGCTGCGGTACGACGTCCTCCCCCTGGCCGGCGCCTCCGCCGCGCGCGAGGAGCGCTGGTGGAGCCCGATCAACATCCCGGTCCTGGGGCCGGACGGCACACCGGCCTGGATCCTGCACCGGCTGGAGAACGTGACCGCCGTCGTCCACCACCGGCTGCGCGGCCGGCCGCCCGGGCAGTCACCGCGGGACACGGAGGCGGCCGAGCTGTATGTGCGCTCGTTCGAGCTGCAACGGCTCAACGAGGAGCTGCGCGCGGCGCATGCCCGCGAACGCGAGGTCGCCCTGGCCCTTCAGGAGTCGATGCTGCAGGTCCCGGACCTCGCGCAGCACCCCGACATCGCCGTGCGCTACCTGCCGGCGACGAGCAGCCTCCATGTGTGCGGCGACTGGTACGACGTGGCGGACGTCTCCGCGGGCCGGTTCGCGGTGGCCGTCGGCGACGTCGTCGGCCACGGACTGAAGGCCGCCGTCGCCATGGGCATGCTCCGCAGCGCGCTGAGCGCGGCCATCCGCGCCTCGGACGGCCCCGCCCAGGCCCTGGAGGTGCTCAGCCTGTACGCCCGCTCCGTCGAGGGCGCCCTCGCGACCACCGCCGTCAAGGTCCTCATCGACAAGAACCTGCGGCTGATCGCGTACAGCAGTGCCGGGCACCCGCCGCCGATCCTGTGCCACGGCGACGGCACCCACGACCTGCTGGACAAGGCCACCGACCCGCCCCTCGGGGCCCGCGCCGAGCAGATCCCCCGCCCGCAGGTCAGCCTCACGTACACACCCGGCGACGTGCTGGTGCTGTACACCGACGGGCTGATCGAGCGGCGCGGCGAGGACATCTACACCGGCCTGGCCCGCCTGACCGGCATCGTCTCCCGGTCCGTCGCCCTCGAACACGAGCGGCTGGCCGACGAGATCCTGAGCCGCCTCGGCGTCATCGGCTCCGCGGAGGACGACATCGCCCTCGTCGTCATCCGGCTGTAGGCGGCCCCGGAGCTCGACGGGCGGGCGCGGCTCAACGGGTCGTACGGCCCCCTCGCGCCGTCCGGGTGGGGGTGATCGGTCCGGGCGTCGTCCTGCCGCCCGCCCCGCGGCCGACTCGCCCTTTCGGGGTCGGCGTGATCGGTCCGGGCGTCCTCCGGCCGCCCGCCCTGCGGCCGACTCGCGCCTTCGGGGTGGGCGTGACGGGCCCGGAGGACCGTCCGGCGCGGCCGGCCGGCGCACCGCGCCCCTTCCGCGCGGCGGACGCCGTGCGGCCGGTGCCGCGGGACCGGGTGAGCCAGGCGACGGCCGCGCCGGCGAGGGCGACGGGCCATTCCACCACGCCGGCCACCCCGAGCACTCCGGCCCCTACGTAGACCGCCAGTCGCCGGCGTCGGGGCGACATCGTCCCGAACCTGTCCAGTAGGTGCTGCGCCGCCTTGCCCGCCAGCGCGCCGCCGGGGACGATCCGCACCGCCGTGGCCGCCGTCCGCAGGGGCATGGTGCGGGCCGAGGGGGCCGGCTTCCGCTGCCTCATGTCCTCTCCTCACCTTTTCTCACGGTCTGTCGTGTTCCGCCTCCGAGTGCCCCCGATCGCCGCGGATCATCCGGCCGCCCCGCACTTCCCTCCCCCGGAGATCAGGCACCGGCCGGCTGCCACTCGAACATCAGGATGGTGGCGTCGTCCCGCAGGCGGTCGGTCTCCACGTCGAGGATCGAGTGGATCAGCCGCCGCAGGGTCTCGGCAGGCAGCTCTCCGGCGGCGGTGGCGCGGATGATGTAGTCGGTGAAGCGCTGGAGGCCGAAGAGTTCACCGCTGCGGGTGCGCGCCTCGGTGACGCCGTCGGTGTAGAGCAGCACCCGGTCACCGGGCCGCAGCGTCGTCTCGTGCGTGCCGCGCGGCCTGGCCGCGAGGAGGGACGGCAGTCCCAAGGGGGGATCCGGCTCCCGTTCCAGAGCGTCGACGATGAGCCGCTGGTCGCGGATCAGCAGGGGCGCGGGATGGCCGCAGTTGCTCCATCGCAGCACCCCCGAGGCGAAGTCCAGCTGGGCGAGGACGGCGGTGCAGAACTGGTCCGGCAGCCATGCGGTGAGCGCCTCGTCCACGGTGCGCACCAGCTCGGGCAGGTCGGCGCCGGTCCGGCGGGCGTTGCGGCAGGCCGCCAGCGAGACGGCGCTGGTCAGCCCGGAGGCCAGGTTGTGCCCCATGGAGTCGAGGACGGTGGCGTGCAGCGTCGTCTCCGTGAGCGCGTGGTCGAAGGCGTCGCCGCCCAGCTCGTAGGCGGGTTCGAGGACGGCCGTGGAGACGGCGCGGGTGTTGCCGATGGTCCGCGGCGGCAGGTAGGCGCGGAGCATCTCGGCGGGCAGCTGCATCGGCTCGGTGCGGGTGCGCCGGACGAAGGAGTCCTTGTACGTGCGCCGGGAGGTGACCATCATGGCGACGAGCGTGGCGAGTGCCCTGCCGCGCTCGAGCGAGGCGGCGGTGAGGGCGGACGCGTGCACCGCGAGGACACCCAGCCGTTCCGCACCGTCCAGCAAGGGGAACCAGGCGATCACCGCGCCGGTCTCGGACGGCTCCACCCTCAGGGACTGCGTGCGATAGGTCCAGCCCGCCAGCGATGCGTCGATGGGCAGCCCGGCGGCCACCTCGGTGAGCGGGACGAGGTGGCGCTGCTGGATGTCCGCGAGGTAGACCCGGGAATGTTCCAGCCCGAGCGCCTTGGTGCAGCGGTCGAGGGCGTCGACGAGGTCGACCGTCGCGTAGGCCGGGTCGGCCAGGAAATCCCGCAGCGGGTCGCCTCCGCTGTCCGGCATCGACATCGGTCTCGCCTCCCGTGCACCCCTCGCTTTCCCGCTGCCGGGCATCCGTCCGCCGGCCCGGCCCCCCGGGTACCCCGGCGCCGCGGAGGCCAACAGGGACGGTCCGGGCCGCCCGGACGGCGCTCGGACGGTCCGGTGAGGTGAGAGGGCCCGGGGCCGGGTACTCGGCCGGTGGGCGCGGTGCGGTGCACCGCCGGAGCGAGGAAGGGACACGCGAGACGGCCCGTGCCGGACGCCCGGCACGGGCCCGCAGCCACGCCGTGTCCGAGCGGCGCGCGGAGCACGCCATCCAGCGCAAGCTGGACAGCATCGCGGCGGCCCTGCTCGCACAGCACAAGGGCGAGCGGCCCGAGGCCCACGACGACCTGCGCAAGGCGATCCGCATGGAGGAGGAACTCCGAGCGGGCGCACGCAGGTGAACCCTGAGCGAGCACACGCGGTGAACTCCGGGCGGGCGCACGCGGTGCGGGACCCCTGGGGCGCAGTCCCAGGATCCCGCACCGTGCGTGGCACGTCAGTGCTTGAACATGTCCTTCATCTTCTCCTTGGCCTGGCGCGCGTCGCCCTTCGACTTCTCGGCCTGCCCCTCGGCCGTCAACCGCTCGTTGCCCACCGTGCGGCCGGCGGTCTCCTTGGCCTTGCCCTTGGCCTGCTCCATCTTGGCCTTGGCCTTCTGGTCCTTCGCCATGGTCGTTCACTCCTCACCGCGTAGGGCGTCGCTTTCCTCCCGGCCGAGTACCCCCGTGTCCCGGGACGACTCGCCCGTATCCCGGAGCAACGGGGCGGGCCGCCGACCAGGTCCGCGCGCCACCGGGCGGCGGCGGGCCGCCTGGGAGGGCGGTTTTCCCGCGGAGAGGCTGGAAACCCGGACCTCATGGTGCAATTCGGATACACGATGATGACGGAACAGGCCGGTCCGCGTGATCTGGTGACGCATGTCGTCCGGGCCGAGGAGGCGGGCTTCGACTTCTCGGTGACGTCCGACCACTACTTCCCCTGGCTCGACGAGCAGGGGCATGCGCCCTACGCCTGGAGCGTGCTGGGCGCGGCGGCGCAGGCCACCTCGCGGATCCCCCTGATGACCTACGTGACCTGCCCGACGATCCGCTACCACCCGGCGGTCGTCGCACAGAAGGCCGCGACGACGCAGCTG
Organism: Streptomyces sp. NPDC015171; assembly: GCF_043079545.1. Classification (NCBI taxonomy): domain Bacteria; kingdom Bacillati; phylum Actinomycetota; class Actinomycetes; order Kitasatosporales; family Streptomycetaceae; genus Streptomyces; species Streptomyces sp. NPDC015171. The sequence goes on along the minus strand of NZ_JBIBUO010000003.1, from coordinate 140,745 downwards.
CTGTCGGAGGGCCGGTTCCGGCTGGGGCTCGGCTCCGGGGAGAACCTCAACGAGCATGTGGTGGGCGGCGGCTGGCCCGCCGCCGACGTGCGCCAGGAGATGCTGGCCGAGGCGATCGAGATCATCCGGGCGCTGTTCGACGGCGGTTACGTCAACCATCACGGCACGCACTTCGACGTGGAGTCAGCGAAGCTCTGGGACCTGCCCGACACCCCGCCGCCGATCGGCGTGGCGGTCTCCGGGCAGCCGTCCTGCGAGCTGGCGGGCCGGCTCGGCGATCTGATGATCGCCGTAGCGCCCGACGCGCACCTGGTCAGCGCCTTCGACGAGAACGGCGGCGCGGGCAAGCCGCGCGTGGGCCAGCTGCCGGTCTGCTACGACCCGGACCGGGCGACGGCCGTGCGGCGGGCGCATGAGCAGTTCCGCTGGTTCGGCGGCGGCTGGAAGGTCAACGCCGAACTGCCCGGGACCGCGGGCTTCGCCTCCGCCAGCGCGTACGTGCGCGAGGAGGACGTGGCGGCGTCGATCCCCTGCGGCGACGACCCGGAGGTGTTCGCCGAGGCCGTGCGCCCGTACATCGACGCGGGCTTCACCGAGGTCGCCCTCATCCAGATCGGCGGCGCCGCACAACTGCCCTACCTCGACTGGGCGGAGAAGACGCTGCTGCCCGTGCTGCGCGGGCTCTGAGCCCGCGGGCCGTTCACCGCACCGCGCATCGTGCGCGCGAGTGATCTTTTGTCATGGGCATGGACGTACACCCGTGCCTCTGCAACGCTTCAACAAGTCGACGCAAATAACTTACAGAGCGTCGCTTTCTACGATCATCCTCGCGCAACTTCCTGACAGCAGCACGGATTTCACTCACTCCTGCAGACGAGGAGCACGATGCGCAGCAAGCGATTCAGATGGCGCCCGCTCGCCTGGACACTGGCGGGCAGCCTCCTGGCGGTCGGCGTACCGGCCCTGCCCGCGCTGGCGGCCGACGGCCCCGGCCCGTCGGCCGGCACCGCGGCCGGCACCGCTGCCGCCGTCGCCGGCAGCATCCGCGGCCACGCGGCCGCGGCTCTGGACGACGGTGACCGTGACACCTACTGGCAGGGCCGCCGCGGCGCCTTCCCCTCCTGGGCGCAGATCGACCTCGGCGCCCGGACCCGGATCGATCGGGCGGTCCTCCGCCTGCCCGAGGGCTGGAAGAGCCGGACCCAGACCCTGTCGGTCCAGGGCAGCGACGACGGCAGGGCGTTCCGCACCCTCGTCACCTCGGCCACCTACACCTTCGCCCAGGACGAGGACAACACCGTCACCATCCGTTTCCCGGCGCTCCACACCCGCTATCTGCGCGTGGAGATCACCGGAAACAGCGTCGCCGACGCCGGTCAGCTGGCCGAGCTGGCGGCGCACCGGGCCACCGGAAGCAGCGCCGACCTGGCCCGCGGCAAGCGGCTGACCGCGAGCAGCTCCGCCACCGGGCACGCCGCCTCCGGTGCCGCCGACGCCGACCGGAACAGCTACTGGCGAAGCGGCACGAAGGACTCCGCGCCCTGGATCGAGGCGGACCTCGGCGCGGCCGTGCGCGTCGACAAGGTGGTGCTGAAGCTCCCGGCCGGCTCCGCCGCCCGGACACAGACCCTGACGGTGCAGGGCAGCACCGACGGCAGGCACCGCACCGACCTGGTCGCCGCCGCCGCGTACCGCTTCAGCCCCGGCAAGGGCAACCAGGCGACGATCAGCTTCGACACCACGACCACCCGGTATCTGCGCCTCGCGCTCACCGGTGACACGAAGAGGACCGGCGGCCGGCTCGCCGAGTTCGAGGTGTATGGCCCGGCGACCGGTGACACCACACCGCCCTCGGCCCCCCGGCACCTGAAGCTGACCCAGCCGGAGAGCGGCAAGGTCGCGCTCGCCTGGCAGCCCGCGCGCGACAACAAGAAGGTCACCGGCTACGACATCTACCTCGGCGGCACCCTGCGCACCAGCGTCGCGGGCGACGTGACCTCGTACACCGACACCCAGCCCCGGGGCGCCGCTCTCGCCTACCGCGTCACCGCCCGGGACGCGGCGGGCAACCAGTCGCCGGCCGGCAACACCGTGACGCGCGCGGCGGCCAAGGGCGACACCCAGCCCCCCACCCAGCCGTCCGGGCTCACCGCGGCCGCCGCCAAGTCCGGTGCCGTCGCGCTCAGCTGGCAGAAGTCGAGCGACGACAGGAAGGTCACCGGCTACGACGTCTACGCCGGCGGCAAGCTGCGCGGGAGCGTGCCCGGCACGGCCACCTCCTTCACCGACCGGCAGCCGGCCGGTGCCACCGTCACCTACCAGGTGCGGGCCGAGGACGCCGCGGGCAACACCTCGCCGCCGAGCGCCAGGGCGGTCAGCACCGGCGACGGCCTCCTCGCCAGCAACCTCGCGGTGGGCAAGCCGGTGGTGGAGTCCGGGCACGTGTACACGTATGTCGGCACCAATGCCGTGGACAACAACGTGGGCACCTACTGGGAGGGCGCGAGCGGCGCCTGGCCGAGCACGCTCACCGTCAAGCTCGGGGCCAACGCGGACATCTCACAGGTCGTCATCAAGCTGAACCCCGACCCGGTCTGGGGTGCGCGGACACAGAACATCCAGATCCTCGGGCGCGAGCAGAACGCGACCACGTACAGCAGCCTGGTGCCGGCCGCCGACTACGGCTTCAACCCGGCCACCGGCAACACCGTCACCATCCCGGTGACCGCGCGCACCGCCGACGTCCAGGTGCGCGTCAACAGCAACACCGGAGCGCCCGGCGGCCAGATCGGCGAGCTTCAGGTCATCGGTGACCCGGCGCCCAACCCCGACCTGACCGTCACCGGTCTCACCGCCTCCCCCGCCGCACCGGTGGAGACCGACACCGTCCGCCTCACCGCGCGGGTCGCCAACACCGGCACCGCCGCCTCCCCGGCCAGCGACGTCACCTTCTACCTGGGCACCACCAAGGTGGCCACCGCGAACGTCGGCGCCCTCGCCGCGGGCGCCGCCACCGATGTGACCGCCTCCATCGGCACCCGGGACGCGGGGTCGTACCAGCTCACCGCGAAGGTCGACGAAGCGGGCACGGTGATCGAGCAGAACGACACCAACAACTCCTTCACCGCCGCCTCCCCGCTGGTGGTCCGCCCGGTCGACAGCTCCGACCTGGTCGCCGCACCGGTCGGCTGGTCCCCGGACAACCCCGCGGCGGGCAGCAACGTGAACTTCACCGTCGCCCTGAAGAACCAGGGCACCATCGCCTCCGCCGGCGGCGCGCACCCCGTCACCCTGACCCTGCTCGACGGGAACGGCGGCACGGTCCGCACCCTGACCGGCACCTACAACGGCACCATCGCCGCCGGGGCCACCACCGGCCCGGTCGCGCTCGGCTCGTGGACCGCGGTGGGCGGCAAGTACACGGTCCGCACGGTGATCGCCGACGACGCCAACGAGCTGCCGGTCAAGCGCGCCAACAACACCAGCGGCAAACCGCTGTTCGTCGGCCGCGGCGCCAACCTGCCGTTCTCCACGTACGAGGCGGAGGACGGTGCGATCGGCGGCGGCGCCCGGATCGTCGGGCCCAACCGGACCATCGGCGACCTCGCGGGCGAGGCGTCCGGCCGCAAGGCCGTCACGCTCAACAGCACCGGCAGCTACGTCGAGTGGACCACCAAGGAGCCCACCAACACGCTGGTCACCCGGTTCTCCATCCCCGACTCCCCGAGCGGCGGCGGCACCGACGCCACCCTCGACGTCTACGTCAACGGCACCCTCGCCAAGGCGATCGACCTGACCTCGAAGTACGCGTGGCTGTACGGCGCGGAGGCGAGCCCGAGCGACTCGCCCGGCGCGGGTGCTCCGCGGCACATCTACGACGAGGCCCATCTGATGCTCGGCACGACGGTCCCGGCGGGTGCGAAGATCCGGCTGCAGAAGGACGCGGCCAACACCTCCCAGTACGCCATCGACTTCATCGACACCGAGCAGGTCGCCGCGGTCCCCAACCCCGACCCGGCCACCTATGTCACACCGGCCGGCTTCACCCACCAGGACGTGCAGAACGCCCTGGACAAGGTGCGGATGGACAGCACCGGCAAACTGGTCGGCGTCTACCTGCCGGCCGGCGACTACCAGACGACCGGCAAGTTCACCGTCTACCTCAAGCCCGTCAAGGTGATCGGCGCCGGGCCCTGGTACACCCGGTTCTCCTCCCCCGCCAACCAGAGCAACACGGACGTGGGCTTCCGGGTGACCGACACCGCGGGCGGCTCGACGTTCGCCGGCTTCTCCTACTTCGGCAACTACAGCTCCCGGATCGACGGCCCGGGCAAGGTGTTCGACGCGAACGGCATCACCAACCTGACGATCGACAACGTCTGGGCCGAGCACCAGGTCTGCCTGTACTGGGGAGCCAACACCGACAACGTCACGATCAAGAACAGCCGGATCCGCGACACCTTCGCCGACGGCGTCAACATGACGAACGGGTCGCAGAACAACCTCGTCCAGAACAACCAGGCCCGCTCCACCGGCGACGACAGCTTCGCGCTGTTCGCCGCCACCGACGGCTCCGGCGGCAACAACACCGGCAACGTCTACGAGAACCTGACATCGGTCCTGACCTGGCGCGCGGCCGGTCTCGCCGTCTACGGCGGCGAGAACAACGTGTTCCGCAACCTGTACATCGCGGACACGCTGGTCTACTCCGGTGTGACCATCAGCTCCCTCGACTTCGGCTACCCGATGAACGGCTTCGGCCCGGGCCAGACCAAGGTCGAGAACGCCTCACTGGTACGGGCGGGCGGTCACTTCTGGGGCAACCAGACCTTCGGCGCCATCTGGATGTTCTCGGCCTCGAAGGCGTACAAGGCGATCCGGGTGACCGACGTGGACATCGTCGATCCCACCTACAGCGGGATCATGTTCCAGACGAACTACGTGGGCGGCACGGCGCAGAACCCGGTCCAGGACACGGTCTTCACCGATGTGTCGATCACCGGTGCGCAGCGGAGCGGTGACGCCTTCGACGCCAAGTCCGGCTTCGGGATCTGGGCCAACGAACTGCCCGAACCGGGCCAGGGCCCGGCGGTCGGCTCGGCGACCTTCAACGGTCTCCGGCTGGAGAACAACGCCGTGGACATCCGCAACACCACGTCGACGTTCACGATCAACGTCCAGTAGACGTACGGCGGTTCGACCCGCACAAGGCGCCGCGCCCGGGACCCCGGGCGCGGCGTCGCCCTGCCGCGGGGCTCGCCCGGGACGGTCTTCGCGTGGCGGGCCTCCGGGTCGCTGTCCATGATGGAACGGAAGGGCGTCGAGGTGAGGAGAGGGCCATGCAGCTCGTCGTGGATCTCACGCGCTGCCAGGGCTATGCGCAGTGCGTGTTCCTCGCGCCGGACGTGTTCCGCCTCCATGGCGAGGAGGGGCTGCTGTACGCCACGTCCGTGCCCGACGATCAGCTGGAGCGCGTGCGCCAGGCCGCGGCGGCATGCCCGGTCCAGGCCATTCTCGCCGGTGAGGCGGTGCGTGCCGATGGCGGGTGAGCTGCGGGACGGCCGCATCGTCGTCGTGGGCGCGTCGCTCGCCGGCCTGCGGGCCGCCGAGACGCTGCGCGAGGAGGGTTTCACCGGCTCGCTGACCGTGGTGGGCGACGAGCCGTACGCACCGTACGACCGGCCTCCGCTGTCCAAGCAGGTGCTGCTCGGCGATGTGCCGGCCGATTCGACGGGGCTGCCGACGCGCCGGGACCCGGACGCCGAGTGGCGGCTCGGAGTGGCGGCCTGCGGCCTTGACCTGCTGGGGAAGCGGGTGCTGCTGGCCGACGGCGAGTCGCTGCCGTACGACCGGGTGCTGATCGCCACCGGAACCCGGGCGCGGCCCTGGCCCGCCCCGGCTCAGGCGGCCCTCGACGGGGTGCTCACCCTGCGTACCCGCGACGAGGGGGCGGAACTGGCCGAGCGGCTGTCCGCCGGGCCGCGGCGGGTCCTGGTGATCGGCGCCGGCTTCACCGGCTCGGAGATCGCCTCCGCCTGCCGGGAGCGCGGACTGGACGTCACGGTCGCCGAACGCGGGCCCGCGCCGCTGGTGGGCGCGCTGGGCGGGACCCTGTCGAAGCTCGCGGCCGTCATGCAGCGCAACCACGGTGTGGATCTGCGCTGCAACGCGACGGTGACGGCGCTGCTCGGGGACGGGGACGGCCGGTTCGTCGGCGCGGACCTGTCCGACGGCAGCCGGGTCGAGGCGGACGTGTGCGTCGTGGCGCTGGGGGCGGTGCGCAACGTGGAGTGGCTGGCGGAGTCGGGGCTCGCGGCGGGACCGCGCGGGATCGCCTGCGACGCCGGGTGCCGGGCCTTCAACATGTACGGCATCGTCACCGACGACGTCTACGTGGCCGGCGACGTCTCCCGGTTCCCGCACCCGCTCTTCGGGTACCAGATGCTCTCCCTCGAACACTGGGGCAACGCGGTCGCGCAGGCCGAGGTGGCGGCCCACAACATGATCAATCCGGGACCGCTGCAGCGCCCGCACCTCGCCGTCCCGACGTTCTGGTCGACCCAGTTCGGGCTGAACATCAAGTCGGTGGGCGTGCCCACCTACTCCGACCACGTCGTCATCGCCCAGGGCTCCCTGGAGGCGAGCCGGCTGGCGATGGTCTACGGCTACCGGGGGCGGGTCACCGCCGCGGTCACCGTCGACATGGCCAAGTCGCTCGACTACTACCGGCACCTGATCGAGACCGCGGCTCCGTTCCCGCCCCCGCCCGGCGCGGCGGACCGTGCGCTCATGGCCGACGTCCCGCTCCCGTCCGACGTGCCGGACGCGAAGGGGCTCTCCCACGAACCCGTCGTGGCGCTCACCGGTCATCTGCCCGATCGCCGGCTGATGGTGGTCCCGCCGACCTGACCCGCGTCCCGCCCGACCACGAGGAGCCGCGATGGCCTCGGACACCCTGCTGGCACGGATCACCGACTACGCGAACCGGCCCCACCCGTACCCGCTGTACGCCGAACTCCGCGAGGCCGGCCCGGTGGTCCGCCAGGAGGACGGCGGCTTCCTGGTCGGCGGCTACCACCACATCGCCGCCCTGCTCCACGACCCCCGGATGAGCGCCGACGAGCGGGCGCTGCGCAGCTGGTCGCCGTCCGGGGAGCACAGGGATCCGTCGTTCCTGCGGCTCGACGACCCCGAGCACCACCGGCAGCGCACCCTGGCCATGCGGCCGTTCGGACCCCCGCACAGCCCGGGCCGGGTCGACGCCATGCGCGGGGAGATCGCCCGGATCACCGAGGACCTCATGGCGTCCCTCCCGGCGGACCGGCCCGTCGACATCGTCGACGATGTCGCCTACCCGCTGCCCGTCACGGTGATCTGCCGGCTGCTCGGGGTGCCGCACGAGGACGAGCCGCTGTTCCGGAGCTGGTCGGACGCCCTGGTGGCCGCCGCCGACGTGCGACCGGACCAGGACACCGCCGAGCTGGACCGGGCGGGCGCGGAGGCGGGCGCCGCGCTGAAGGAGTATCTGCTGGACCTCGCCGGGCAGCGCCGCGGCCGGCCGACCGGCGACCTGCTCTCCGACTTCGTCAACGAGCCGGATCCGGCGCTGCGCCTGACCCCCGAGGAGCTGGGGGTGACCGCCACTCTGCTGCTCATCGCGGGACACGAGACCACGGTCAATCTGATCACCAACGGGGTGCTGACCCTGCTGCGCCATCCCGAGCAGGCGGAGCGGTTGCGCCGCGACCCCGCCCTGCTGCCGCGGGCGGTCGAGGAACTGCTGCGCTACGAGCCCCCGGTGCACATGCGCGAGCGGGCGCCCCTCGTCGACATCGAGGTCGCCGGCACCACGATCCCCCGGGGAGCGCCCGTGGTGCTGGTGCTGGCCTCGGGCAGCCGCGATCCCCGGCGGTTCCATGAACCGGACCGCTTCGACCCCGCCCGGTCGGACAACGAGCACCTGGGCTTCGGCAGCGGTGTCCACCTGTGCTACGGCGCACCGCTCGCCCGGATCGAGGCCGAGGCCGCGCTCGGCGCGCTGCTGCCCCGGCTGGTCACGGCCCACCTGGTGGAGGACCCCCCTCCCTACCGGCAGAACGCCATGCTGCGCGGACCGCGCCATCTCCCCGTGCGGTGGTGAGGGGGCGGGCTCGACGCGGAGTTGTCGCTGGGATGCGTCAGTTCAGCAGAGGCCTGGACTCCTTTTCTGCGGCGGAATGGGCTAGGCCGCGTCGCGCCACACCTTCACGTCCAGGGTGGCGTACGCCGAGCCGGACGCGCCGCGGAACGTCACCAGCCCGACGTGGCCCGTGCCGCTGATGACGCACATCTGCTGGCCGACGCCGAGGTCCTTGATCCAGATGTAGCTCTTGTAGCCGGTCGCCGCCTTGCACGCGTCCAGACCGCCCGGCCGGCCGGCGGGCAGCAGCGCGAGGGAGCTGCCGGAGTCGGTGCCGGGGGCGAGGAGCGCGCCCGAGGAGTAGACGGCGTAGGTCAGGTCCTCGTCGGAGGTGCCGCTGTCCGCCTTGGCCCGCACCGGGCTGTCCGCCAGATACAGGTCGTGGCTCTTGGTCATCCGGATCCCGGTGTACGTCACCCCGGCGGGCGCCTGCGGAGCCGCGGCGGGCTTGCTCGTCGCGGCGGCGGGCGGAGCCGAGGACGCGGTCCGGGTGGGTGTCGGAGGTCCAGAGGGGCTGGGCGGCGGCGCGGACTCGGTGGCCTTCGCCTTCCTGGAGGCCGGGGCGGCCTTCGAGCCGGACGCGGAGGGCGACGGCGCGGCGGACGTGGCCGACCGCGACGCGGCCGCCTGCTGGGCGCGGTCGTCGTCCTGGTCTCCGTCACGCGGAACCAGCAGGAGGGTGACGGCCGCGCCGCAGGCGACGAGGACGACGGCGGCGGCGGACAGCAGCCAGATCCGCCGTCTGCCGGCCTTGCCTGCCGTGCCGGCAGCGGCCACCGGGGCGGTCTGCGCCCCGGCCGGGTCGTAGGGCTGCGGGCCGCCGGCGGGGGCGTAGGGGCCTGGTGTGGTCCCGTGCCCCATGACGAAGGGCCCGGGCAGTACGGCAGGGGACGGCGCGGTGGCCGGGTAGGCGGCCGGGTAGGCAGCGGGCGGCCCGAACTCCCCCGCGACCGGCGGTGGTTGGTAGGCAGCCGGGGCGCCGGGCAGGTGGGGAGCGGCGGCGGTGCCGTAGGCGCCGGGAGCCCCGGACGCGCCCGGCGGCTGGGCCGCGCCCTGAGTCGCCGTGCCCGCCCGTGCCCGATCGGCGCCCGCGGCCCGTGCCTCGATCCCCGCGGCCAGTTCGCCCGGCAGCCACGCCCCGGACGTGAAGCGCGCCTCGTCACCGCGGTACGCCTGGACCGCCTGGACGGAGCGGATGATCTCCTCGACGGTGGGCCGCTCGGCGGGGGGCTTACGCAGACACCGTGCCACCAGCTCCTGTATCCCGGCCGGCACACCGCCGAGATCGGGCTCGGCGTGCACCACGCGGTACAGCACCGCGTGCGGGTCCCCGTCCCCGAACGCGGCGTGGCCCGTGGCCGCGAACACGGCGGTCTGCCCCAGCGCGAAGACGTCGGCGGCGGGGGCGGCCTCGGCGCCGAGGACCTGCTCCGGCGCCATGTAGGCGACCGTGCCGAGGGCCGTACCGCTCTGTGTCAGTGACGTGGAGTCCGCCGCGCGGGCCACCCCGAAGTCGATCACGCGCGGGCCGTCGGCGGCGAGCAGGACGTTGGACGGCTTGAGGTCCCGGTGCACGATGCCCTCGCGGTGCACCGCCTGCAGCGCCTCGGCCACACCGGCGATCAGCCGGAGCACGGTGTCGACGGGCAGCGGCCCGTGGTCGCGTACCGCGTCGGAGAGGGACGGCCCCGGCACATAGGCGGTCGCGCACCACGGCACGGCCCCCTCGGTGTCGCTGTCCACGACGGGAGCCGTGTAGATCCCGTGCACCCGGCTCGCGGCGGCCACTTCGGCCCGGAACCGCCTGCGGAACTCGGTGTTCTCGGCCAGTTCGGGCCGGATCACCTTGACCGCGACGGCCCGTCCGCCCGGGGTGTGCGAGAGATAGACCCGCCCCATGCCGCCGGACCCGAGCCGGGCCACCAACCGGTAGCCGCCCACCGTCCGCGGATCGCCCGCCTCCAGCGGCTCGAAACTGCCCGCGCCCGGCCCACCGTTGCTCAACACGCCGCACTCCACCCCGAGATCCGCTCCGCTTCGCGCCCTATTGCATCACGGGCCGCTTCCGGCCCCGACGGCGTGCCGGGCGGCGCCCGCCGGCCGTGGGTACGGGGTCAGACGCGGGCGCGCGGCTCGGCGGGTCCGAGGTGGTGCACCGCGGTCCGTGCGGCGTGCGGGGCGAGCAGGCCCCGCAGCTCGTGCGCCGCGGCCTCGAGGAGGTGGCCGTCGCGGGCGGCGTGGAGGGTCTCCAGGAGGAAGGCGACGTGGGCGGAGTCCTCGGTGACGCGGGTGCGGTGGGCGTCGCGGTGGTTCCAGTGGCGGGTCAGGACGCCGGCGGCGTCCGCGTAGACGATCTCGCCGGGCCCGGGGTGCTCGGTGGTGCCGGGCTCCCCGAGCGGTGTGAAGGTCTCGGTGCCGTCCGCGTGGCGGATGCAGACGTCACCGCTGACGTGGTCGAGGTCGAAGGCGCCGGCGGGGAGGCCGTACCGCACGGAGACGGTGTTGTACGCGTCGACGGCCGGATTGACGCGCGGCAGGGCGCCCTTCTTCGCGAGGCGGCGGCCGAGGGCGTCGACGCTGGGCCGGGCCCGGCGCGGGTTGGTGCCGAAGGAGCGGTAGGCGGTGTGCCACGCCTCGATGCGGGGGTCGGTCTCGCCGGCCGGCTCCCAGTCGCCGTCGGCGAGCCGCTGCTCAAGCTCCCGTACGGCGGCGTCGGTGGCGGGCCAGGGTTCCCGGCCGCGCAGGCCGGTGGCGGTGACGACGGCGACGCGGGTGTCCGGGAAGGCGTCCGCGACGGCGGGAGTGAGGTGGAAGACGGTCATGGACGGGTTCCGTTCTCGGCGTTCAGGGGCGTGGTTCGGGGCGACGGGTTCGGGGGGCGGGGCGCACCGGTCGGGGCCGCGTGCGCGGGCGGCCGGGGCGGGGCTCAGGTGAGGGCCAGCAGGCTGACCGCGACCGCGGCGGTGCCCAGGCCGATGAGCTGTCCGCGATGGACGCGCTCGGCGAGGACGCCGCGCGCGAGCAGGACGGTGCCGGCCGGGTAGAGGGCGGTGATCACGGCGACGACGGCGAGGTCGCCGCTGCGGGCGGCGAGCAGGAAGAGCAGGTTCGCCGCCGAGTCCAGCACCCCGGCGGCGGCCGAGATCGCGTACGCGGGCCGCTCGGGGCCGAGCCTGCGGAACATCAGGCCCGCCGCGGCCAGGGTGACGGCGGAGGAGACGGCCCGGCCGACGATCAGCGGGGCCACGCCGCTGTCGGCGGGCGCCTGGTGCAGGAAGACCAGCTGGAGGGCGATGGCCGCGCCCGCGCCGAAGGCCAGCAGCAGCGCCGTACGGGACGGGCGTGCCGACCCCGTGCCGCGCCCGCCGGCGCTGACCAGGACCACCGCCGCCAGGGCGAGCGGCAGCCCCGCGAGCCCGGCCGGGCCGAGGTGCTCGCCCTGCAGCAGTCCCACGCCGGCCGGCAGCATGGCGGACACCAGCGCGGTCACGGGCGAGAGCACGTTCATCGGGCCGATCGCCAGCGTGCGGTAGAGCAGGGCGAACGCGGCGGCCGAGGCGACCCCGGAGGCGGCGCCCCAGCCCAGGGCGCCGGAGCCGAACGAGGCGCCGAGGAACGGCCACAGCAGCAGCTCGACCGCGAGCGAGGCGGGGGCGGCGATCAGCACGGTGCGCAGGACATGGGCCTTGCGGGCACCGAGGCCGCCGAGGAAGTCGGCGCAGCCGTAGGCCAGGGAGCTGCCAAGGGCCAGCAGCAGAGCGATCACGGTACATCCCTTACTATTCATTGGAACGACTGAACCGTACAACGAACCGACCGAGTCGTGTCAACCGAACGACCGCACGGTGCATTCCAGTGATCCACTGGCGAGGAGGGTGATCAGATGGCCGAGACCGAGGCGGCGCTGCGGACGCTCGCGCACAACGTCCGGGCGGCCCGGACCCGCGCGGGCCTGTCCCTGGACGAACTCGGCCGGCGTGCCCAGGTCAGCAAGGGCGCCCTGGTGGGCCTGGAGAAGGCCCAGGGCAACCCGAATTTCGCCACCCTGGTCCGGCTGGCCGACACCCTCGGCGTCTCGGTCTCCGCCCTCCTCGAGGGCAGGACCGAGGAGCGGGTGCGCGTCGTGTCCGCCGGCGATCTGGAACCGCTGTGGACCGGCGCACGGGGCGGTGCGGCCCGGCTCATGCTGACGACCTCCGGACCGGCCCCGGTCGAGGTCTGGCGCTGGACACTGGAGCCGGGCGAGGAGTACCCGAGCCATCCCCACCAGGCCGGTGTGGTGGAGACCGTGAACGTCACCGCCGGGCGGATGACCCTGATCGTCGACGGCACCGAGCACACCGTCGAGGCCGGGCAGACCGCCGCCTTCGACGGCGACGCGCCGCACACCTACCGCGGTGCGGGCACCGGGACCTGCCATCTGATCATGACCGTCCACCTGCCGCCCGGCCCCGGCGCGACGCCCTGAGCGGCACGGCCGGGGCTCGGCCGTCCGCCCGGCTCGGCATCACAGCGAACACGCCGCCCCCGCATCGTGGTACGACTCCCTGGGGGTACGACTTGTGAGGCAGGACGGCCGACCAGCGGAGGCACGGGCACCATGGACCGGCGACAGCCCTTCCCCGACGACTCGCTGCACGCGGCGGCGGACGCGTTCGAGCGGCTGCGCCCCCGGCTGTTCGGCATCGCCTACCGCGTCCTCGGCAGCGTGTCCGAGGCCGAGGACGTGGTGCAGGACGTATGGGTGCGCTGGCAGGGCGCCGACCGGGCCACGGTGCTCGATCCCGGGGCGTTCCTCGCGAAGACCACCACACGTCTCGCGATCAACGTGGCGCAGTCGGCGCGGGTCCGCCGCGAGGCGTACGTGGGGCCGTGGCTGCCGGAGCCCGTGGACACGAGTGTGGACCCGCAGGTCGGCGCCGAGCGGGGCGAGGCGCTGGAACTCGCCGTACTGATGATCCTCCAGCGCCTCAATCCCGTGGAGCGGGCGGCGTACGTGCTGCGGGAGGCGTTCGACTACGCGTACGACGAGATCGCCGGCATGCTCCAGCTGACCCAGGCCAACACGCGGCAGATCGTCAGCCGGGCCCGCAAGCGGCTCGCCGCCGAGCGCCGCGCCCCCGTCGACACGGCCCAGCACCGGCGCCTGCTCGACGCCTTCGTCGCGGCGGCGCGGCACGGTGACGTCGCCGCGCTGGAGAACGTGCTGTCCGCCGATGTCGTCGCGTACGCGGACGGCAACGGGATGCGCGGCGTGGCGCGGCTGGCGGTCGTGGGCGCCCGGCGCGTGGCCATGATCAGCGCCTTCGCCCAGCGGTTCTTCCCCGGGGCCGAGTACACGGTGGTCGAGGCGAACGGCCGGCCCGGCGTGCTGCTCGCCGCCGACGGTGCCGCGGTGGCTCTGGTGAGCGTCACCGCGGCACCGGACGGCATCGACGGGCTCTACTGGGTGCTCGCACCCGACAAGCTCAGGGCGTACGAGCGGTCGGGGCGCAGGCCCACCGGCCGGGCGTAGCCGACGCGGGGCCCGCGCGGCACGGCCGGCGGGGCGGCGCTCGGCGGGTCAGTGCCGCTTGAGCCAGTCCTCGTAACGGGTGGTCGCGAGGTGCGCGGTGTCGTCGCCCACGAGCACGTCCGGCATGCCGGCGAAGAGTCCGGCGGCATCGTCGGTGACGACCTTGCGGCCGTCCGGCTTGACCGCCAGGGTGATCTCGCCGAGCCGGTCGAGGCCGTGCACCTCCGGGCCCGCGATGTTTCGGATGCCGTGCGACGGTTCCGCCCGGGCCGCGTCGGCGACGGCGGCGGCGACATCGGCGGAGGCCATCGGGCGCAGCCGCGTGGTCGGCAGGCGCACTTCCTCGCCCTCGGTGGTCATGTCCATCACCGGGGCGATGAACTCGTAGAACTGTGTGGCGCGCACGATGCTGTACGGGACGCCGCCGTCGCGCACGGCGTCCTCCTGGGCGACCTTGGCCCGGTAGTAGCCGTAGTCGGGCACCTGGTCGACCCCGACGATGGAGAGCGTGACGTGGTGGCGGACGCCCGCCTCCCGCTCGGCCTCGATCAGGTGCCGCGCCGAGCGGGTGAAGAAGTCCAGCGCCGGCTCGGCGTCGAAGGAGGGCGAGTTCGTCACGTCCACGACCACGTCCGCGCCCTTGAGCGCCTGCGCCAGGCCCTGGCCCGTGAACGCGTCGACGCCCGTGGACGGCGAGGCCGCCTGGACCTCGTGGCCGCTGTCCCGGAGGGATGCGACCACCTGCGAGCCGATGAGGCCCGTACCGCCGATGACCACGATCTTCATCACTGTCTCCTGTCTCCCTGTGCTGATTCGTTCGATGCGCCTGGTGCGCCTGGTGCGCTTGTCTCACTTGTCTGCGGATACCGGCGACACCTCGCCGGCCCCGGTGCGTGAGCCGCACACCAACGAGACAAGGCAGCGGCCGGGTCTGTGACAGCCGTCAGATGCTGAGCGTGATCGCGGCGGCGATTCCGCCGAGGCCGAGGGCGAAGGCGGCCTCTCGCCAGCCGCCCTTGCCCCAGGGGAAGAAGCGGTCGAGGGCCAGCCGGCCGGGACCGATGGCGGCGACGGCGAGGGCGACGACGGTGATGGCCACGCTGTACTCCACCCCGCCGTCCGTGTCCCACAGGCCGTGGGCACCGGTGACCGTGGCCATCGCGTTGATCAGTACGCCGATCAGGGCGGCGGCCGCGAGCGGCGTCAGCAGCCCGACGGCGAGGCCGAGGCCGCCGAGCAGTTCGGAGAGTCCGCAGATCGTGGCGAAGAGCTTTCCCGGGCTGTATCCCAGGGCCTCGAAGCCCTTGCCGGTGGCCGCCAGGCCGTCGCCGCCGAAGATTCCGAAGAGCTTCTGCGCGCCGTGCCCGGCCATGAAGAGACCGAAGGTCAGCCGGATGAGCAGCAGACCACAGTCGGCGGCGGTCGCCGTGGGCCGGGTCGTGGTGGGATGCGGTGCCGGTTCCGCGGGACCGGCGGAACTGCTGGGAGTGTGTTCGAAGACCATGGCAATACTCCGGTTGGAACGCCGGAACGGGCGTTTTCCCCAGCTCGGACAGGCACCGAGCAACCGGTGGCAGGTGGGCCCCGCGCGACACCGCGGAGCGCCCCCCTCACGATCCTTCCGTCGCGGGCGGCATCGTGCATCCGGGCAGCGGGGGGGGCGTACCGATGGGTGAGACGGCCGCGTCGGGTCCCGGATCCGATCAGCCGGCCGGCGACGGCGGGGCGGCCGACCCGTCAACCGTCCGCCCGCCCGGTCCGCTGTCGGGGGGATCTCTCCGTGACATGCGGACGTTCCCCGCGCGCGGTGTGTCAGGCTGCCGCCGAGCGGCCCGTCACCACCGTCCGGGCCCGGTTCCGTGCGGGAGGCAGCGCTCTTGATCGCCGACGACCCCCTCGGCTGGGACACCTCCGCCGCGGCCGACGCGTACCGGGACCGCGACATGCGGCTGGCCGAGCGGCTGATCTTCCCCGCCGTGCTGCGCGGGCTCGCCGGCCGGGCGGGCTCCGGCCTGCCGGCCCTGGACGTCGGATGCGGCACCGGCGCGGTCGCGGCGCGGCTCGCCGACGCGGGCGGGTGGACGGTCCAGGCCGTCGACCTCTCGGCGGACATGCTGGACATCGCCCGCGCCGACCGCCCGCATCCGCGGATCACCTACCGGCTGTTCGACGGCCGCACCCTGGACTGGCTCGCCGACGACAGCGTCGCCGCCGCGGTGTGCTGCCTGGTGTACTGCACCGACCCCGACGACGACCGGCTGGCCGGCCTCACCGCCGAGATCCGCCGGGTCCTGCGCCCCGGTGCCCCGTACATCCTGGCCGACCTCAACCCGGCCGCCACCGGCGTGGCCTTCTCCACGCTGCGCAACGGCGAGCCGGACACCGCGTACGCCGACGGCGACACCGTGTCCACGCTGCTGCGCCTGCGCGACGGGACCATGATGGCCGGTGTCACGTACCACCGGTCCCTGGACCGGTACCGGTCCCTGCTCACCGGGGCCGGCTTCCCCGCCCCCACCGTGGAGCTGCCCACGCTCCCGGCCGGCGACACCGCGCCCGAGGCTCCGGCGGAGACCCGGACCGCGCCCTACATGATCTTGACGACGCACGCCTGACCCGCGTCCGGCCCCCTGCCCGCGCCCGGACCCGGAACCTCGGCCGCACCCGCGTTCCGTCGCCCCGGACCGCTCCCGGATACTGGTGCGATGCCGCTACCGCCGCTCGCCGTGGGCCCGGAGCCCGTGTCCGCCGACCCTCCGCACCGCACGCGGCGGCCGCTGCTGACCCAGTCGTGGCTCGACCTTGCCTTCCTCCACTGGGTGGCGGACCCCGCGGACGTCGCCCCGCTGCTGCCGGCCGGCACCCGTCCGGACACGCTGGACGGGGTGACGTACGTCGGGCTGGTCGCCTTCCGGATGCACCGCGTCGGATGGTTCCGGCTGCCCGGCGTTCCGTACCTCGGCTCCTTCCCCGAGACCAACGTCCGCCTGTACTCCGTGGACGCCCAGGGGCGGCGCGGCGTGGTCTTCCGTTCCCTGGACGCCTCCCGGCTGATACCCGTGGCCGTCGGGCGGGTCGCCTTCCGCCTCCCGTACGTCTGGTCGCGGATGCGGATCCGCAAGGAGGGCGCGACGGTCGCGTACACCAGCGAGCGGCGCCTGCCGGGCCCTCGTGGCCCGCGCAGCGATCTCGCGATCCGGGTCGGCGAGCGGATCGACGCACCGACCCGCCTCGAACACTTCCTGACCGCCCGCTGGGGCATGCACAGCGCCTTCTTCGGCCGCGCCCTGTATCTGCCGAACACCCACCCCCGCTGGCCGCTGCACCGCGCCGAACTGCTGCGCTGCGACGAGAACCTGGTGGCGGCCGCGGGCCTGCCCGCGCCTGCCGGCGCCCCCGCCAGCGTGCTCTACTCCCCCGGAGTCCCGGTCCGCTTCACCCGCCCGCCCCGGGGGCGGAGCCGGCGGCGGTGACCGTGTGGAGCTGGCCGCGGACGGCGCCGCCGGGGAACTCGGCGGTGTGCAGATTGGTGTAGAAGGAGCCGGGGTCGGTGGTGAGCCTGCGCAGCAGGGCCGGGTCCTCCACGGTCACGGTGCCGGTGAACGTGTGGCCTTCGGCCCCGTCCAGCAGATGAGTGAAGTCGATCTTGACGTCGCCGTTGGTGCCCTCGGCGCCCTCGTGGATGTGGAGCTTGACCGGCCTGCCGGTGCGGCGCCAGATCACGGCGACGGACACCTCGTCGCCCCGGACCCTGAGGAGTTCGAGCGCGGCGCCGTCCTTGTCGCCGACTGCGGGACCGCCCTCGACCGGGACCTCCGCGGCACCCCGCAGAGCGGCGGCGAGGACGGTCGTGCCGCTGCCGTTCCCGTCGTGGCTCGTGGCCGCGTGGGCCGGGATCACCGCGGCGGCGACACCAGCGGCGGCGGCCACCGCGACAGCGGCGAGAGTCAGGCGCCCGCGGCGGCCGGAGACTGCGTTGTTCATACCCATGGTTCCCTTTATCCCCGGTTTCCGGGCCGGCGCCCCCCTGCATCCGCTTCTGGGCATGCGTGCGAACGGATCTCGCCTTCGGCCCGGTCGGGGTGTGCGACGCGCGCCGTGAGCGGCCGGCTCAGGCCGACTCCCGGACCACCAGCTCCGCGTCGAACAGGACCGATGTGGGCTCGGTGCGGGTGCCGTGGATGTGTTCGTCGAGGAGGCGGGCCATCTCGGCGGCCATGTCCTCCACCGGCTGGCGCACGGTGGTGAGATGCGGGTGCCGGGCGACGGCGACGGCGGAGTCGTCGAAGCCGACGACGGCCACGTCCTGGGGTGTCCGCCGGCCCTGTTCCCGCAGCACCTGGCAGGCCCCCCGGGCCATGAGGTCGTTGGCCGCGAACACCCCGTCCAGGTCCGGGTGCCGGGCGAGCAGCTCGGTCATGGCCGCGACCCCGCTGTCCAGGGTGAACCCGCCCTCGGCGACGGGGGCGTAGGCCAGGCCCCGGCGGGCGAGGGCGTCCCGGAAGCCGGCCAGCCGCTCCTGGCTGGCCGCGACCGCCAACGGCCCGCAGATCGTGGCCGGTTTGCGGCAGCCCCGGGCGAGCAGGTGCTCGGCGGCGAGCCGGCCGCCGTCCCGGTGGGCCAGATCGACATAGCTGAGCGGGACGGGACGGGCGGGACGGGCGAAGAGGACCGCGGGCAGCCGGGCCTCGGCGAGCAGCGCGGGCAGCGGATCCTCGGCATGGCTGGAGACCACCAGCGCGCCGTCGGCCCGGCCCTGCCGCAGATAGGTGAGCACCTCCTGGCGGGCCGCGTCCGACTCGGCGAACATCAGCACCGGATGGACGGAGCGCGGCCGGAGAAAGCCGACGATCCCGGCGACCACCCGGCCGAAGAAGGGGTCGGCGAACACGCGGGCGGCGAAGGCGGCCTGGGCCTGGTCGGAGGTGTCACCGGCGCCGGACACCACCAGCGCCACGGTCTCGGCCCGCCGGGTGACCAGGGAGCGGGCGGCCCGGTTGGGCGCGTACCCGGTGCGTGCGATGGCCCGGCGGACCAGTTCCTGGATCGCCGGATCCACATTGCGTACGCCGTTGACGACCCGGGAGACCGTGGCCCGGGAGACGCCCGCCTCCCGGGCGACGTCCTCCAGGGTCGGCGCCTGTCTGCTCATGCCCGCACCCTAACGGCCCGGCGCACTGCGGCGGTAGAGCGCTCTCCGAGCCGAGGCGCAGCTCAGGTCAGGTCAGGTCAAGTCAGGTCGCCGACCCGGACGTCCAGTGTCAGAGGCAGCTGGTCCGCCGAGCTCCCGGCGAGCACGCGGCAGGGCCCCGGTTCCGTGCGCCAGCCGCCCGAGCCGACGTCCCAGTGGCTCAGGGCGCGTGCCGGGACCGGTATCCGGGCGACGACCGTCTCACCGGGCCGCGCCCGTACCGCGGCCCATCCCGCGAGCCATCGCTCGGGGTACTCGACGGCGGTGCTCCCGGGGCGGGACAGATAGACCTGGACGACCTCGCGTCCGGGGCGCGCACCGGTGTTACGCAGGCGCACCAGGACGGTGAGGCCGGCGTCGGGCGCGGCCCGTGCGGGCCCGGAGATGTGCTCGTAGGCCCAGGTCGTGTAGCCGAGGCCGTGCCCGAACCAGTAGGCGGGCGTACGCCCTTCGCGCAGCCAGCCGCGGTGGCCCACGTGGATGCCCTCGGTGTAGGGCAGCCGGCCGGCGTCCGGGCGGGTGCGGGTGACGGGGGCGTCGGCGAGGCGGGCGGGCCAGGTGGTGGGCAGCCGTCCGCCGGGCTCGCTGCGGCCGAGCAGGACGTCGGCCAGGCCGCCGCCGGCCTCCTGGCCGGGGAACCAGGCGAGCAGGAGTGCGCCGACGTCGTGGCGCCAGGGCAGCTCCACCGGGCCGCCGCTGTTGACGACGACCACCGTGCGCGGGTTGGCCCGGGCGACCGCGCGGACCAGGGCGTCCTGGTCGGGCCCGAGCGAGAGGTGGGCGCGGTCGCGGCCCTCGGACTCGTACTGTTCGCCGGTGCCGACGGCCACCACGGCCACGTCCGCCGCGCGTGCCGCCCGGGAGGCGGCCGCCAGCGCCGCGGCGCGGTCGGGCGCGGGGGGTGCGGCGCCGACCACGACGGCCCGGCCGGTGCCGGGGGCGAGTTCCCTGCGGGCGACGAGCAGCGGGGTCGTACCGGCGGTCAGCCGGGCCGTGACGACCTGCGCGGGCGGGCTCACGTGGAGCACGGCGGGGTCGTCGGTGGTGGTGGCGAACTCGCCGTCCAGGAGCGGGTGTCCGTCGAGCCCGAGAGCGAGGCGGCCGAATCCGGCGATGCCGACGCGCCAGCTGCCGGAGGTGCGCGGACGCAGTCGTGCGCTGATCTCCACGGTGTGCGCTCCCGGCGGCAGCGGGGGCTCCAGCTGTCGTCCGGAGGCGCGGTGTTCGGCGAGCAGCTCGGCGCCGGAGGCGTCGAGGATCCGCAGCAGCACACCGGGTGCGGCGGTGCGCGGGTCGGAGGCGAGGAGGGGGTCGAGGGGCGGGGGCGGCCCGGCCGGTGCGGGGCCCGGCACATGGACGACGCGTGCCCGGCCGCGCAGGCCGGCCCTGAGGCCGTCCAGGAGCGACACTTCGCCCTGGGGGAAGACGCCGGCGCTGCCGCCGCCCTGGGTGCGGGTGCGGGCGGCTGCCGCGCCGATGACGGCGACCGTGCCCAGGCGGGCCGGGTCCAGGGGCAGCACGCCCCGGTTGGCCAGCAGGACGGCGCCGGCCGCGACGGCCCGCCGGGCCAGGGACCGCGCCTGCCCGGACCGCAGGTGCGGTCGGGCCGCCCGGTGCGGACGCCCGAGCATCCCGCACCAGGCGGCCAGCCGCAGCAGCCGGCGCACCTTGTCGCGCACGGCCCGCTCCTCGACCTCGCCCGCCGCCACGGCGCGGACCAGTGCCTCGCCCCACTCGCCCGCGGGTCCCGGCATCTGCAGGTCGAGCCCGGCCCGGGCGGTGTCGCGGGTGCCGCGGACGGCGCCCCAGTCGGAGACCACCACCCCGTCGAATCCCCACTCGCTCTTCAAGGGGGCGCCCAGCAGCTCGTGGGCGGTCATGGTGACGCCGTTGACCTGGTGGTATCCGGCCATCACCAGCCGGACGCCCGCCGCGACCGCCGCCTCGAAGGGCGCGAGGTGGACCTCGCGGAGGGTGCGTTCGTCGATCCGCACGTCGACCGTGAGCCGGTCGGTCTCGGCGTCGTTCGCGACGTAGTGCTTGGCCGTCGCGGCGACCCCGTGCGCCTGGATGCCCCGGATCAGGGCGGCCCCCATCCGGCCAGTCAGCACGGGGTCCTCGGAGAAGCACTCGAAGTGCCGGCCGGCCAGGGGGCTGCGGTGCAGGTTGAGGTGGGGCGCGAGGACCACGTGCACGCCCTTGCGCCGGGCCTCGGAGGCGAGGAGGCCGCCGGCCTCCTCGACCAGCTGTTCGTCCCAGCTGGCGGCGAGCGCGGAGGCCGAGGGCAGCAGGACGGAGGTGTCCCGCTCGTCCCACCCCTCGCCGCGCACCCCGGCGGGACCGTCGGACAGTACCAACTCCCCCATTTCCAGGTCGGGTTCCGCCGCCGTGCGCCAGGTCGTGGCGCCGGTGAGCAGCCGGATCCCGGCGTGCGGGGTCAGTTTGTCGAGCAGCCGGTCGAGTGCGTCCTCGTCGGTCATCCCCACCCCCTCGTGCGTCGGCGATCGTCAGTTGTAGACGCCGAACTCGTACAGCGAGTAGCCCCAGCCCGTGCCGCGGGCGGTGCCGTTGATCCGGACGTACCGGCCGGTTCCGGTGATGTCGAGGTCGTCCACCCCGCCGTTGCCGTCGGTCACGGTGCGCAGGGTCTGCCAGTTCTGGCCGTCGTCGGAGGTCTGCACGGTGTAGGCCTTGGCGTAGGAGGCCTCCCACACCAGCTGCACGTGCCGGAACGCGGTGCGGGTGCCGAGGTCGACCCGGATCCACTGGGGGTCGCTCCAGTCGCTGGCCCAGCGGGTGTTCGGGTTGCCGTCGACCGCGTTGGCCGGGGCGCACGGGCAGTCGCCGTAGCCCGGCTGGAAGGAGGAGGCGGTGGCCGGCTTGCCGAGGGCGACGTTCGTGCCGGTCACGACGGGTGGCACGACCCGGACGGACCGGCTCTCGACACCGACGTTGCCGTGCCCGTCCTTCACCTTGACGTACATCTTCCAGACGCCGGGGCGGTCGGGTGCGGTGACCTTGAGCCGGCCGCCGCCGAGGTCGGTGAAGGGCAGCGTGGTGAGGTCCTTGCCCTGGTCGATGTACATGCTGTTGTCGAGGACCTCGTAGGTGAGGGGGTCCCCGTCCGGGTCGGTCGCCTTGACGGCGAGGGTCAGGTCGCGGCCGGCCTGCACCTTGCCCGGGTCGCCCTCGACGGCCAGGTCGGTGATGACCGGCGGGGTGTTGTCGCGGGAGGTGTCGCCGCCGTAGGCACGCTTCACCGCGTAGTAGGAGAGCCGCTTCTCCCCGGCGGGCAGCAGATTGAACCAGATGCCGCCGAAGTCGTACTCGGTGCCGTAGTGGAACATCGTGGCGCCGAGCGCGACACCCTTGTGCCCGGTGATGCAGCCCCAGGCGCGGGTGTATCCGTCGGCCTTGGCCCGGTCGGCGGGTTCCAGCGGAACGCCGTTGGCGTCGTCGGGCACCTCCCACTCCCCGGCGGGCCCGGTCTCCGTGACGATGTACGGCTTGGTGTAACCGCCCTGCTCCCAGGCGGACTTCACGTCGCAGACCGCGTTGTAGGAGTTGACGGCGTACAGGTCCAGGTCGGGTGCGTTCTTCTTGAAGTAGGGCCAGGCGCCCACCCAGGCGTCCGTGGAGGTGACCGGGTGGTTCGGGTCGATGGAGTGGATCTTCTTGGCGACGTCGTCGACGAAGGTGGTGTAGGCGTCGCGCTGCCGCTCCAGCTCGGCCCCGCTGTAGCAGTTCTGGAGGCCGAGCACCGACTCGTTGCCGACGTCCCACATGAGGACACCCGGGTTGTCCTTGTAGGTCTGGACCCACCGGGGGAACTCGTCGAGCATCTGGTTCTTGTAGGGGGTGTCGGTCACGTAGTTCACGCAGCCGCCGCTGCCGGGTCCGCCGCCGGGCTGGAGCCAGAATCCGGCGACGACCTTGATGCCGTGCGCGGCGGCGGAGTCGAACAGCGCCTTGCTGGTGGCGTCGGTGCCCCAGGTGCGGATGGTGTTGACGCCCATGGACCTCAGATCGGGCAGATACCGGTCGGCGTCGGCCGTGGACGGCCCCCAGGTCAGGCCCTTCACCTGGTACGGCTGTCCGTCCACGGTCAGCTGCCAGTTGCCCTGGGAGCCGGTGACCTTGACGACGCTGCCGGCCGCGTGGGCCTGGGCGGCCGGCAGGGCGGTGAGGGCGCCGACGGTCAGCACGCCGGCGGTGAGGGGGGCGGCGAGGCGGCGCGTGCGGGTGCGTGGTGGTGGGGTCATGGTGATGGGGTCTCCGGGGGGGGTGACGATGGGGGTGTGGGGGTGACCCAGGGGGCTGGGGGGCGGCCCGTCAGGGGCGTCAGGGGTTCGGGGGTGACCGTGGGGGGTGTCGCTAGGGCAGGCGGTAGTCGGCGTTCAGGGCGGCGCCCGCCTCGGGGTGGGTCTCGTCGTAGCCCCGGGCGTCGCACTGCAGACCGCCGACGACGCAGTGGTCGACCAGGGCCTTGAGCGTGCGGTCGTCCCAGGCGTTGAAGAAGTCGTAGTGGAAGCTGTGGCCCGCTCCGCTGGCCAGCCGTACCTGCGACATGTCTCCGTTGACGGGGAACGCCATCTTGAACTCGATCATCGGCAGCGCGACCGGGTGGTCGGCGGGGCAGATGTTGTCGTTGGTGCCGGGCTTGACCACCGGATAGGCCATGTGGCTCTGGTGGTCGGGGGTGTCGAGGTACTTTCCGTCCCAGCAACTGGGCGCCTGGAAGCGGATGTTGAGCTGGACGTCGGGCCGGTCCGGGCAGGTCGCCGGGAACTCGGTGTTGAAGAAGCTGTCGCCGCACTCCCAGCCCTCGACGAAGCCGCGGTGGTTGCGGAACTCGGCGGCGCTCTGCATCGGGCTGCCCACGACGAACCTGAGGCCCTTGGGGAAGGGCCGGACGCTGGTGTAGTCGGTGACGCCGGCCTTGTAGTAGATGACCTGCGGGCCCACGGGCAGGACGGCCCGGTCGCCCTTGTAGAGGGTGGGCATCCAGTAGCCGGACAGGTCCCCGGGGGCCTTGCAGGTGGTGCCGCCCGCGCCGAGGGAGGCGGTCGTGCTGTTCGCGTTCGTGGTGGTGTTGCCCATGAACGTGTGGTCGTGGGACTTGCCGGGCTGCTGCGGATAGACGATCGGGTCGTCCGGCTTGGTGTGGCTGACCGCGCAGTTGGCCTGGAACTCGTGGAAGTAGCGGTGCGGCGGGTTCTGCGTGGACGGGGTGACGCCGGTGACGGGCGGGACGGCGGGGATGTAGCCGTCGCCGTCGGGGTCCTCGGGCGAGGCCGCGGTCGACACCGCCATGGTGTGGCCGGTGTGCGCGGCGGTCACCGTGGAGCGGGGTGCGGACGAGGCGGCGACGCCGGTGACACCGAACGAGGCGAGCACCACGGCGGAAGTGATCAGCGCGCCCGAGAGGATCTTCGTTCTCCGTGACATGGGGGCTCCTCGGCGGGAGGGGAAGGAGAGGTCGAACGGAGGGTGGGAGAGCGCTCTCCCATCGCTGGAGTGTTGAGGCGTCGGCAGGGGGTGTCAAGGGATAAGGCCAAAGGATCAGAGGACGCCCATCGCTCACTTCTCGAAGACTGGCGCGGGACATGACGCGTAATCAGGCGTGACAGCGCGGAAATTCGGTCGTAACTCTTGACGCATCGTTCAGGCCAATGAAGCATCCAACGTCGAGAGAGCGCTCCCCCACCCCACTCCGTTCATTTCCTGAACAAGGAGAGCCGCGCATGCCTCCCGCCTCCCCCGATTCCCCCGCTTCCCCCTCCGCTTCCTCCCCCGCTTCCTCCGCCTCCCGTTCGCCGTCGTCCGTGGGCCGCCGGACCGTCCTCGGCGCGGCGGCGGCAGCGGTACCGCTGCTGGCCGGTGTCGCCGCCCCCGCCCGGGCGGCCGGCGCCACGGCCGCCGCTCCTGGCGCCCTGCCCGGCGGGGGCGATCTCGGCCCGAACGTCGTGGTGTTCGACCCGGCCACGCCCGGCATCCAGGCCAAGCTGGACCAGATCTTCCGACAGCAGGAGTCGGCGCAGTTCGGCACCGGCCGGTACGCGCTGCTGTTCAAGCCGGGCACGTACAGCGGCCTGAACGCCCAGATCGGCTTCTACACCTCCATCGCGGGGCTCGGTCTGTCCCCCGACGACACGACGATCAACGGTGACGTCACGGTCGATGCGGGCTGGTTCAACGGCAACGCCACGCAGAACTTCTGGCGTTCGGCGGAGAACCTGGCCCTGGTGCCGGTGAACGGCACCGACCGGTGGGCGGTGGCGCAGGCGGCCCCGTTCCGCCGGATGCATGTGCGGGGCGGGCTCAACCTCGCGCCGTCCGGCTACGGCTGGGCGAGCGGCGGCTACATCGCGGACAGCCGGATCGACGGCCAGGTGGGCCCGTACTCCCAGCAGCAGTGGTACACCCGTGACAGCGTCATCGGCGGCTGGCTCAACGGGGTGTGGAACATGGTGTTCTCCGGCGTCCAGGGCGCCCCCGCGCAGAGCTTCCCCAACCCGCCCTACACGACGCTCGACACCACCCCCGTCTCCCGCGAGAAGCCGTTCCTGTACCTCAGCGGCAGCGAATACCGGGTCTTCCTGCCGGAGAAGCGGACCAACGCCCGGGGGGTCACCTGGGGCAACGGCACCCCGCGGGGCACGTCCCTGCCCCTGTCGCAGTTCTACGTCGCGAAGCCCGGGGTCAGCGCGGCCACCCTCAACCAGGCGCTGGCGCAGGGGCTGCACCTGCTGCTGACGCCGGGTATCTACCACGTCGACCAGCCCCTCCAGGTCAACCGGGCCAACACCGTGGTGCTGGGCCTCGGGTTCGCCACGCTCGTGCCCGACAACGGGACCACGGTCATCAAGGTCGCCGATGTCGACGGGGTGCGGCTCGCCGGTTTCCTGATCGACGCCGGGCCGGTCAACTCGGCGACACTGCTGGAGGTCGGACCCGCGGGCGCCTCCCTCGACCACTCGGCCAACCCGACCACCGTGCAGGACGTCTTCGTCCGCATCGGCGGCGCGGGCGCCGGCAAGGCGACCACCAGCATGGTGATCAACAGCCGCCACACCATCGTCGACCACACCTGGGTCTGGCGTGCCGACCACGGCACCGGCGTCGGCTGGGACACCAACCGCGCCGACTACGGAGTCGTGGTCAACGGCGACGACGTGCTGTGCACGGGCCTGTTCGTGGAGCACTTCAACAAGTACGACGTGCAGTGGAACGGCCAGCGGGGGCGCACGATCTTCTTCCAGAACGAGAAGGCGTACGACGCCCCGAACCAGGCCGCCGTCCAGAACGGCTCCGTCAAGGGCTATGCCGCGTACAAGGTCGGCGACAACGTCACCGCGCACGAGGGCTGGGGTCTGGGCAGTTACTGCTACTACAACGTGAACCCGTCGATCGTGCAGCACCACGGCTTCGCCGCGCCGAACCGGTCCGGGGTGAAGTTCCACGGCCTGCTGGTGGTCTCGCTCGGCGGCAACGGCCAGTACGAGCACGTGATCAACGAGACGGGGGCGCCGACGTCCGGCACCTCCACCACTCCGTCGACGGTGGTCGCGTACCCCTGAGGGGCCGACCGGCCCCCGCCCTTCCGGGCAGGGGCCGGTCCACGCGGCGCCGTCCGTGTTCCCCTAGGGGGAGCCGAACTCCACGGAGTGTGGCCGGTTCGGCCGGTTCGGCGGATGGTCTCCGTCGGCCGTTCAGCCGGGGAGCCGGTCGAGGATCCACTCGGCGAGTTCGGCGGTCATGGCGGCGTGCGGTTCGTTGTTGGTGGAGAGCAGGTAGTCGTCCAGCTCGGATTCGTCCGGGGGCAGGTCGTCGACGCTCGCGTGCACGTCCTCCTGCCGGTCCAGGTCGCGGAGGGCGACCGCGCTGACGGACGGTACGAAGCACGCGGCCCGGGCGGCGATGCCGACGGCCTCGCCGGAGGCGGCGAGCGCGTCGCCGAGGACGCCGAACGATTCGAGGGTTCCGCCGGGTGCTCCGTCCAGTTCGGGCAGGCCGGCGGTGGTGGTCGGGAGCGGGCCGCCGAGGACGCCGTTCAGCACCGCCACCTCAGCCGGGCTCCCCTGCGCCTGGGCGAGGAAGCAGGTGCCGTCGAAGAGCGGCCCGGCGCAGCTCAGCGTCTTCTCCCCGGCCCGGACGCCGTTGCCCACGCCGTCGCCGCGTCCGCTGGCCACCCCGAGCAGCCGCGGGATGCGGGGCCATCCGCCGACCTGCCGGAGCCGCTCGGTGAACTCCGTGCGCAGCGGGCTCTCCTTCGGCGTGCCGTCCACGCCGTCCAGGTACCGCCAGAGCATCTGCTGGGCGGCCGGGCTTCCGATCTGCCGCCGGAAGGTGTCGTCGGCCCCGGCGACGTGGTGCGCGAAGGCCTGCAGCCCGATCGGCAGCCACGCGCCCCGGTGCGGGGTGTCGAAGGACAGGTGGACGCCGGTCCGGTGGTCGATGCGCTGCGCCTCCAGCCTCGCCAGCGCGTACCGGGTGACCAGGCCGCCCATACCGAAGCCGCCCACGAGCAGTCCGGCGCCGTCCGTCTGCTCGGCGAGGGTCCGCAGGATCGCGGCGGTCGCCGTCTCGGCGTTGTCGAGGATCGAGTCGGCGCGCTCGTCGAACCCGACGAGGACCAGGGTGCGTCGCCGGGCCCGGAGACGGCTGACGAACGGGTACCGGCCGTTCTCCAGCCTGTCCCAGAACCGGTCGAAGTCGGTCGGCCCGAGGTCGAACCCGTCGGTCAGGACGACCGGCCGGACCATGGCCCGGTCGCCGTGCCCGTAGTACACGCGGGCGCTGCCGCGCGGCAGCCGCCACTCCTCGTCGGCCGCGGGCGCCGGCGGTGCCGCCCGTGTCCCCGCCGGCGTCACGAGCCGGATCGCCCCGGCGGCCTTCCTCACCTGCTCGGCCAAGCTGTCGGCCACGTACGTCCCCTTCCGCGCTGCTGACAACGGCACAAGGGACATACTCGGCGGGCCGATATCCCGCGAAACCGGCATTCCGCTTGTTTCACTGCATAGGCTGATCAGTCCGTCTTGTCACACCGCCGGGCGCCGGACCCCGCTGCTCCCCACCGGATAGGCTCGGTCGGGTGACCGGGACACGCAAGCGCACCTCAGCAGCGACGGACGCGGCGACCGCGACTTCCGCGGCGGCGTTCCTCGAAGGCCAGGAGATCACGACGACGGGCTGCGGACGCTGCGGCACGGAGATCTCCGGGGTCAACGGCCGCTACGCGTGCGGGAATTGCGGATGGGTCAACCACTGGTCCGAGGGCCACACGGAACTGCCGGCCTACACCCCGGCCGGTGACGCCGCGGTGAGCGGACCGGGCGCGGGTGTGCCGGACCCGGGGCGTGGAGACCGTCTTACGGAGTCGTGACGTACGGGCGCGGCCCCGTCGTCCGCCGCCCCGGCGGGCCTAGCGTGGGCGTATGCGTGTACTGGTCACCGGCGGTGCCGGTTTCATCGGCTCTCATGTCGTCGCGGCGCTGACGGCGCGCGGCCACGAGGCGGTCGTGTTCGACGTGCGTACGGATCCCGGCGACGACGTCCGCGATCCGGCGGCGGTCGCCCGGGCGGTGGCCGGCGTGGACGCCGTCTGCCACCAGGCCGCCATGGTCGGCCTCGGGGTGGGATTCGGGGACGCGGCGGAGTACGTCTCCCGCAACGACCTGGGGACCGCCGTGCTGCTCTCCGGCATGGCCGACGCGGGCGTACGGCATCTCGTGCTGGCCGGTTCGATGGTCGTGTACGGGGAGGGGCGGTACGTGTGCCCGCGCGACGGAGTCGTGCGGCCGGGGCCGCGCGCCGTCGCCGATCTGGACGCGGGGCGGTTCGAGCCGCGGTGCCCGGCGTGCGGCGCCGAACTCTCCCCCGGTCTCGTCGGCGAGGACGCGCCGGTCGATCCGCGCAACGTGTACGCCACGACCAAGCTGGCGCAGGAGCATCTGGCCGCCGCCTGGGCGAGGTCGACGGGCGGGTCGGCGGTGTCGCTGCGCTATCACAACGTGTACGGGCCCCGGATGCCCCGCGACACCCCCTACGCCGGTGTGGCCTCCTTCTTCCGGTCCGCGCTCGCCCGTGGTGAGGCGCCCCGGGTGTTCGAGGACGGGCGGCAGCGCCGGGACTTCGTGCATGTGCGGGACGTGGCCGCGGCCAACGCGGTGGCGCTGGAGGCCGGGTCGGCCGGCGGCGCGCTCACCGCGTACAACACCGGCAGCGGCGATCCGCACACCGTCGGGGAGATGGCCCGCGCGCTGGCCGGCGCCCACGGCGGGCCCGCCCCGGTCGTCACCGGGGAGTACCGGCTGGGGGACGTACGGCACATCACGGCCGACTCCTCCCGGCTCCGGGCCGAACTGGGCTGGAAACCGGAGGTCGGCTTCGCGGAGGGGATGCACGAGTTCGCGACGGACGCGTGACCCCGGCCTCGGGGTCGGCCGATTCCCGCTCGGCCGACCCCGGTCAACCCGCGTCCGAACCAGCCGGCCCCTGCCCGAGCCGTCCTCCGTGCGCACCTGCGTGCGGGTGAGCCGCCGCCCGGCAGACCGGCCCCGCCGGTAACCCGGCCTCCGGGACACCCGGCCCAGTCGCTCCCGGCCAACCGACCCCCGCACACCCGCCCATGCGCGCCCCGGCCTCGGTGCCCCCACGACCGTGTGCCTGCATTGCGGCCGAGCCAACCCCCACAGGCCCCCCGAGGCGCCCAGCCCTCAAGGAAGCCGGCCGCGAACGGTCCGGCCTCCGGTGCCGGGGCTCCGCAGAACCGCCCCGCCCCGCCCACCTCGCCCCCCCCGCGAGCCGCGCCCTCCCGGTCACGCGCCCGCGCGCACCCCGACTACAGCGCCGCGACCCGCACCGCCTCGGCCCGCACCGCCGCGCCTGCGCTACCGCGGCCGACGGTGTCACCGTCGGCCGTGGCGCCGTCTGCCCTGCCGCCCTACGGCGCTGTCGGCAAGGTGACCTCGAAGCGGCAGCCGCCGGGGATGTTGCGGACCGTGGCCCGGCCCTGGTGGGCCTCGACGATGCCGCGCACGATGGCGAGGCCGAGGCCGGCGCCGGCCGGCGGGGTGCGGGCGTGGGTGCCGCGCCAGCCGGTGTCGAAGACCCGGGAGAGGTCCTCGTCCGGGATGCCGCCGCAGCCGTCCGTGACGGAGAGGACCACCCCGTCGGACGAGCGCCCGGCGGCGACGGCGACCGTGCCGTCGGCCGGCGTCCGGCGGATCGCGTTGACCAGGAGATTGCCCAGGACCCGGCTCATCTCCTTGGCGTCGACCTCCACCGGGACCGGCTCCACCAGGTCGCCGACCAGCCGTACGCCATGGGCGCGGGCGAGCGGGTCGGCGCCGGCGAGGGCGTCGTCGACGAGGTCGTAGAGGGAGATCCGGGACGGGGTCAGGGGCAGGGTGCCGGCGTGGATGCGGGACAGCTCGAAGAGGTCGCCGACCATGCCGTTGAGGCGCTCCACCTCGGTGCGGATCTGCTTCAGATAGCGGTCGGGGTCGTCGGCGACCCCGTCTTCCAGGGCCTCCGCCATGGCGCGCAGTCCGGCGAGCGGGGTGCGCAGATCGTGCGATATCCAGGCGACGAGTTCCCGGCGCGAGGTCTCCAGCATGCGTTCGCGCTCACGGGATTCGGCGAGTTTCGCGCTGGTGGCCGCCAGCTCGCGGCTCACCTCGGCCAGTTCGGCGGTGGCCGGCGCCGCGGGGGCGGCGAAGTCGCCGCCCTCCCCGAACGAGCGTGCCGCCAGGGCGAGTTCACGACTGCGGGCGACGACCCAGCGGCCCAGTATCAGTGCGGTCACCAGGGAGACCACGGCCGCCATCGCGACGACCGTCGTCACCACCTTCAGGTCGTGCGAGGACAGGAACATCGCCCAGGCGACCGCGAGGGTGCCCGCGAGCACACCGCCCACGCCGACCGAGGCGACCACGGCGAGGGACACGGTGAGCGAGCGGCGCCGCAGCAGCCGCAGCGCGGCGGCTCCCGCGAGGCCCGTGCCGGCGGCCCCGGCGAAGGCGTACAGGACGATCAGCAGGGTGTCGCGCATGTCAGGCCACCTCTTCCCGGCCGCTCGGGTCGAAGCGGTAGCCGACGCCCCACACCGTCTGGATCAGCCGCGGCCGGGCCGGGTCGTCCTCGACCTTGCCGCGCAGCCGGCGCACGTGCACCGTCACGGTGGAGAGGTCGCCGAAGTCCCAGCCCCACACCTCGCGCATCAGGTCCTCGCGGCTGTACGCCCGGCCGGGGTGCCGCAGGAAGAACGCGAGGAGATCGAACTCGCGGAGGGTGAGGGCGAGTTCGACGTCGTCCTTGGTGGCGCGGCGGGCGGCGGGGTCGACCGTGAGGCCGGCCGCGGCCAGCGGTCCGCTGTCGGCGCCGGGCCGGGTGCGGCGGAGCACCGACTGCACCCGCAGGACCAGTTCGCGGGGGCTGAACGGCTTGGTGACGTAGTCGTCGGCGCCGACCTCGAGACCGAGGATGCGGTCGTCCTCGTCGCCGCGGGCGGTGAGCATGACGACGGGCACGGGGGCCCGTGCGCGCAGCCTCCGGCAGACCTCCAGGCCGTCCATGCCGGGCAGCATCAGATCGAGCACCACCAGGTCCGGCCAGTGGGCGGCGGCGCGGGCGAGGGCGGTGGGGCCGTCGTCGGCCCGGTCGACGAGGTAGCCCGCGCGGCCGAGGTATCCGGCGACGACCTCGGCGACGGTCGCGTCGTCGTCGACGACCAGGACGCGGGCGGCGCCGGAGGCGGGAGCGGGTGCGGGCGCGGCGGTGCCGGGGGCTGTCCCGTCCCCGGTTCCGCCCCTGGTCGGCACGTGCGGCTGCTGCATGCCCCCAGCCTCGCACCGGAGCTTCGCGGGTGTCTCGTCCGGGGCCGGGCGCTGCCCGCGACGTCCGCGTTTCGTAAGGAGCCGGAGTCCGTTATGTCGGGTTCCGCTTCGTAGGGTGAGCGTCGTGACCCCCTCGAACCCTTCCTCACCGGCGTGCGTGGACGTGGTGCTGCCCTGCCTCGACGAGGCCGCGGCCCTCCCCTGGGTGCTCGCCCGGATCCCGGCGGGCTGGCGTGCCCTCGTGGTGGACAACGGCTCCACCGACGGCTCGGCGGACATCGCCCGCTCGCTCGGCGCGACCGTCGTCCACGAGACGCGGCGCGGCTTCGGTGCCGCCTGCCACGCCGGGCTGACCGCCGCCACCGCCGACATCGTCTGCTTCTGCGACTGCGACGCCTCCCTCGACCCCTCGCTCCTCGTGCCGTTCGTGCGTGAAGTCCTCGACGGCGAGGCCGACCTGGTCCTTGGCCGGCGCCGGGCGCGGGGCCTCGGCGCCTGGCCCGCGCACGCCCGGGCCGGAAACTTCGCGCTCGCGCGGCTGCTGCGCCGCCGCACCGGACTGCGGCTGCACGACCTGGGCCCGCTGCGCGCCGCCCGCCGGGAACCGCTGCTCGCGCTCGGGCTCAGCGACCGGCGCAGCGGCTATCCGCTGCAGATGGTGGTGCGCGCGGCCGACGCGGGCTGGCGGATCACCGAGCACGACGTGCCCTATCTGCCGCGCACCGGCGCCTCGAAGGTGACGGGCACCTGGCGGGGCACCTGGCAGGCGGTGCGGGACATGAGCCATGTCCTGGCCGAGCCTCCGGCGGGCGGGAGGGCGGCGTCGTGACCACTGTGCTCGTCATCGCCAAGGAACCGGTGCCGGGGCGGGTCAAGACGCGGCTCAGCCCGCCCTTCACCCCCGCCGAGGCGGCCTCGCTCGCCGAGGCGGCGCTCGCCGACACCCTGCGGGCCGTGGCGGCCACCCCCGCCGCCCGGCGGGTCCTGGTGCTCGACGGGGCCCCCGGGCCCTGGCTGCCGCCCGGCTTCGACGTCGTACCGCAGTGCGCGGGCGGTCTGGACGAACGGCTCGCCGACGCCTTCGCGCGCTGTACCGGTCCGGCCCTGCTCATCGGCATGGACACCCCGCAGGTGACGCCGGAGCTGCTCACCGTGGACTTCGCCGGGTACGACGCCTGTTTCGGCCCGGCGGAGGACGGCGGCTTCTGGGCGCTGGGTCTGGCCGAGCCCGATCCGGCCCTGCTGCGGGGCGTGCCCATGTCGACGCCGCTGACCGGCGCCGTCCAGCGGCACCGGCTGGTGGCCGCCGGGCTGCGGGTGCGTGATCTGCCCCGGCTGCGCGACGTGGACACCGCCGCCGACGCGACGGCGGTGGCCCGGCTCGCGCCGCACGGAGGGTTCGCCGCCCGCCTCGCGGCCTGCGCCGCACACTCGGACCGCGGGACCCGGCGATGAGCACCTCGCCGGCCGTCGCCTGGGCCGGGGCCGACCCTTATGCCACCGCCCTGCGCACCGGGCGCGGTCCGCTGTTCCTGCGCCGCGCCGACGGCTGGCTGCTGCCGCTGGAGGTCGAGCGGTGGTGCGCCCGCGCGGACCCGGTCGACCAGGCGGTACTGGACCGCTGCGAGGGCGCCGTGCTCGACGTCGGCTGCGGACCCGGCCGGCTGGTGGCGGAACTCGCCGCCCGGGGCCGCACCGTCCTCGGTATCGATGTCAGCGAGGCCGCCGTCGACCACACCGTGCGGTACGGCGGCCAGGCCCTGCGCCGCTCGGTGTTCGAGCCGCTGCCCGGCGAGGGACGCTGGGACACCGTGCTGCTCATGGACGGCAACATCGGCATCGGCGGCGACCCGCACGCCCTGCTGGACCGGGTGGCCGGGCTCCTCGTCCCCGGCGGGCTGCTGATCGCGGAGACGGCGGCGGTGGACGTCGACGAGCGGTCCGAGGTGCAGGTCGTCGCCGGCACGGAGGCGGGCACGGGCGGCGACGCGGCGTTCCCGTGGGCGCGGCTCGGCACCCCGGCCCTGCTGCGGTACACGGGCCGGGGTGCCGGATGGCGGCCGGCCGGTCAGTGGACGGCGGGCGGGCGGCGCTTCGTGGCCCTGCGCAGCCGCAGGGCCAGGAGCAGCGCCGAGCCGCCGAACAGCACGGCGCTGATCAGCAGCCAGCGGGCCGGGTAGCCGCCGGCGGACAGGCCGGTCGCTGACCGGTAGCGCGCGTCCACCATCCCGCTGATCAGCGGGAACCAGACGAGCAGCAGCAGCCCGGACAGGGCGGCCGGGACGCGGACGTACATCGTCCACTCCCGGCGTCCGGTGCCGCCGAGGCCCCGCACGACCGCACGGTCCGCGAGCGAGTACAGGGGCACCAGCACGAGGTCGTGCAGCAGGGCCGCGCCCACCACCCACAGCGCGACGCCCAGCCAGTCGCCCGCGAAGAGCCGTACCCCGGCATAGCCGGCGAGCGCGAACGAGCAGGCGAGCAGGAGGATCTGGAAGGGGCTGCCGAGCGGAAGGCGCGGCGGCCGCGGCAGGCTCGTGGGACGCCGCAGGCGCGGCAGGCGCGGGTGCATCACAGGTCTCCGAAGGTCAGCCGGGCCACCCACTTGGTGTTCAGCACACCGGGGGCCGCGGGCACGATGATCCGGGCCGGGTAGCCGTGGTCGGGGGACAGGTCCTCGCCGTTGACGGCCAGGGCGAGCAGGGACCGGGGATCGGCCACCTGGTTGGCGCGCAGGGCCGCGCGGCGGAAGGCGCCGTGCCGCTGGAGGGACTCCACGAGCACGTCCGGCGGGTCGCCGTCGTGGCCGACGAGTGCCGCGAGGTCGCCGAGCCGCACCCCGCGCCACCACTGGTCCGCCGTCGACCAGCCCTCGACGCAGGCGATGGGCAGGGCCGAGCTGTGCTGCGGCATCCGGAGCAGTTCGGCGCGGCTGAGGCGGACCGTTCCGGTGCGCCCGGTGACGACGAGCCGCCAGGCGTCCGCTCCGGTCTCCTTGGCGTCGATGCCGGCGTACGCGGCCGTCTTGTTGATCTGGAAGCCGTTGGGGCCGCCGCCCGGGTCGCGTCCGCCGTGCGGGGCGAGGAGCGCGGTGCGCCGCAGCGCGCCGCCGATGCTCTGTCCCGCGGTCGTGACGAGGAGCAGCAGCGAGGCGCCCCCGACGAACCACAGCGCCCCGCGCCGGGAGACGGTGGGCCGGTCGGGCCGGGGCGCGGCCAGTCCGGTCTCCGGCCCGTTCTGGCTGCGGCCCCGGATCGCGCGGACGGCCGTCGGCAGCTTGAGTGCCGCGTGGGCCGCGAACGCGGCGAAGAACACCCAGGCGCCGTAGAAGTGCAGCGGGTAGAAGGAGCCGGGGAAGACGTAGTCGAGCTGGACGTTGAGGACGCCGGTCGTGAACTCGAACAGCCCGCCGCCGACCAGCAGCAGCAGGGAGAGCCGCTCCAGGGCGTGGGCGAGCGAGCGGGCCGGGGGCAGGGTGAAGAGCCGCGGCACCACCGACCACAGCTTGGCCAGCAGGACCGGGATGAGGGTGATGCCGAGGGTGACGTGCAGGCCCTGGGTGGCCCGGTACAGCCAGGACGGGTTCGTCGGCCAGGAGAAGAGGTAGAAGCCGAGGATCCCCTTGTCCGGGGTCTGGTCGTTCACCGGTGACAGGTCCGGGTTGTAGGCGGCGTACGACACCAGGCCCGTCACGAAGAGCACCGTGACGCCGACGAGCAGCACGATGCCGAGGACCGAGGTGAACCAGGAGCCGCGCAGCGGGCTGCGCCAGAAAGCGGGTGAGGAGGGGAGCCGGGGGTCGTCGTCTCGCATGATCCGACGGTAGGCCGCGGGGACGCCCGGATCGGGGTCGCGACCCATGACGAAACGCTGACGTCGGGCCGCCGGTCCACCTCTTCACCCGGTCGCCGCCCTAGCGTTCCGGTGTGACCCAGCCTTCCCTCCGCGACCGGTACCCCGGTCTGCGCGCCGATCTCTGTGCCGCCCTCGCCGCCGCCCTGCTCGTCCTCGTCGCCGTGCTCGTCGGCCGGCACATCCAGGACACCTACCGCACCCTGTTCGTGCACTGGCCGCCGCTGTTCGCCGACTGGGACCCGCATGTGGGGCCGGGCACGCCGGCCGCCGTCGTGGTGGCGGTCGCCGTGGCGGCCTACGGGCCGTCCGTCGCCGCTCGGCTGCCGTGGCGGGGGCTGCTCCTCGCGGCCTGGGCCACGGCGCTGGCCTGGACGTGGTCGCTGGCGCTGGTCGACGGCTGGCAGCGGGGCGTGGCCGGCCGGCTCACCACCCGCAACGAGTACCTCACCGTCATCGGCCGCTTCCACGACATTCCGGCCGCCCTGCGCGACTTCACCCACCACATCGTGAGCGCCTCGCCCGAGCGCTGGCCCGCGCACATCGCCGGGCATCCGCCGGCGGCCACCGTCACCTTCGTGCTCCTGGACCGGATCGGCCTGGGGGGCGGCGGCTGGGCCGGTGCCTGGTGCATCACCGTCGGGACGACCGCCTGTGCGGCGGTGCTGGTGACGGTGCGGGCGCTGGCCGACGAGCGGCTGGCCCGGCGGGCGGCGCCGTTCCTGGTGCTGGCGCCGGCCGCGGTGTGGGTGGGTGCCTCGGCCGACGGGTACTTCGCCGCGGTCGCCGCGTGGTTCGTGGCGCTGCTGGCCCTCGCGGTCACCGGGCGCTCGGTGGCCTGGGCGGCCGGCAGCGGACTGCTGTTCGGCCTGACCTGCTACCTCTCCTACGGCCTCACGCTCTTCGCGCTGATCGGGTTGGCCGTACTGGTGGCGGGCCGGCGCCGGGTCCGTGAACGACCGGTGCTGCTCGCCCTGTTCCTGGCCGGTGCGGCGGTCGTCCCGCTGGTGTTCACGCTCGCCGGGTTCGACTGGTGGGAGGCGTACCGGCTGCTGGTCACGCGCTATTACGAGGGCGTCGGCGGGACCCGGCCCTACGGCTACTGGGTGTGGGCCAACCTGGCCTGCACGGTACTGATGACCGGGCCGGCCACGGCGGCCGGGCTGCGGCGGGCCGGAGCGGTGCTCGCCCGCCGCCGTACGACTCCCCCGGCACAGGCCCGGCTGGCGCTGCTGGTCGGGGCGGCGCTGCTCGCCCTGCTGATCGCGGATGTGTCCGGGATGAGCAAGGCGGAGACGGAACGCATCTGGCTGCCCTTCGCGATGTGGCTGCTGGCGGCAGGCGCGCTGCTGCCTCGTCAGCGCGCCTGGCTCGTCGCGCAGGCCGTGCTCGCGCTCCTGCTGAACCACCTGCTGTTCACCGGCTGGTGATCGCGCGGGGTCATGGCCCGTGGCGCCCCGGGCCGTGACCGCGGCGGGAACAAAGGCGTTCCGGGCCTCGGAAGGGCCGCCCCTCGGACGCCGGCCGGGGCGGCCCGCACCGGTCCTACCGGCCGGTCCCGCCCGGGCGGAAGCGCCGGTACAGCACGGCTCCGCCCATCAGCGACGCCAGGCTCGCGGCGGCCACCGTCCAGGTCGCGTCGGCACCGGTGTTCGCGAGGGTGCCGACCGGCTCCCGCGGCGGCACGACGACCGGGTCCGGCTTCGGCACGGCGTGGGCCTTGGCCGGCTGGTGCGGCTTGGCCGGCGGCTCGGAGTGCACCGGCGGGGTGACCTTCACGGGCGGCGTCTCGGGAACGTCCGTCGAGGTGTTGACGGACTGGTTGCCGAAGACGGGGTTGCCGATGCCCACCAGGTTCGCCGTGTTGCCGCTGATGTTCAGCGGCAGATCGACCGGCAGCTGGATGCCGTTGCCGGAGATGAGGCCCGGCGAGTCGTGCACCTCCTCCTTGGCCGTGGCCCCGCCCGCCGTGGACGAGGCGCCCTTGCCGCCGGCGTGGCCGCCCACGTTGGCGCAGCTGTTGCCCATGGCGGGGTTGAGCAGCCCCACGACGTCCACGGTGTTCCCGCACACGTTCAGCGGGATGTGCACCGGCAGCTGGATGCCGTTGCCGGAGAGCACCCCCGGCGAGTTGCTCACGGAGCCGTCGGCTGCGGAGTCGGCGTACGCCGTCCCCGCCATGGCCATCGCACCGGAGACGGCGGCAACGGCGATCACAGTGTTTCGGGTAACCCGCTTCATGGGTCCCTGCCCTTCCAGACACGTAGCGGGCGCTCACCCGCACCCCGTGAAACGGCGGCGAAACCACACAAGTTATGGCGTTTCAGCCGTTTGCCCGGTACGAGTGACACATTTCGATCGCTTTCGACTCGGCGAGCGAGGTCAGGCCCGGTTTCGCGACCAGATAGTAGCCATGTACCTTAATTGCTATGAGCAGGGTTACCGAAGAGGGCACGCCCGGTTTCCTGGTGTGGCGACTGTCGATGAAGTGGCGGGTCGCCGTCGACCGCGCGGTGGCACCGCTCGGCCTGACCCACGCACAGTACTCCCTGGTGGCCTCGCTGTACGGCATGCAGCGCTCCGGCCTGCGCCCCAGCCAGCGCCGCCTCGCCGACCACACCGGCCTCGAGGCCCTCTACGTCTCCAAGCTGGCCCGCGCCCTGGAGTCGGCCGGCCTCGTCGAGCGCACCCGGGACCCGGACGACCCGCGCGCGGTCCAGCTCGCGCTCACCGAGCAGGGCCGCGAGACCACCCGGAAGGCGATCGACGTCGTCCAGGGGCTGCTGGGCCGCCTGCTCGCGCCCCTCGGCGGCCCCGGCAGCCCGCGCGCCCGGGAGTTCACCCGGGACCTGACCGCCCTGCTCGACACCCCGCTCGACATGCCGCTCGACCCACCCTCCCCCAAGTAGTGGAATATTCAACAACTGCGTTCCGTTGTGTCCGTCGAAGGAGGTCACGAGTGGAGACGCAAGGGGAGACGACGCAGGTGGGGACCACGTACTACGACCACGGCACCGCCGCCGAGCGCTGGGAGCGCGCGCAGCGGTTCTTCGACGCGAAGGACTACGCGAGTGCGGCGCGGGTGCTGGCCGGACTGGTCGAGGAGGTGCCGGAGCAGACGGGGCCCCGGATGCTGCTGGCGCGCTCCTACTACCACTCGGCCCAGCTGCGCCGCGCCGAGGCCGAACTGCGCGCCGTCCTGGAGCGGGACCCGGTGGAGCACTACGCCCGGCTGATGCTGGGCCGCACGCTCGAACGGCAGTCCCGGCACGAGGAGGCGGAGCGGCATCTGAGGATCGCCTCGGCGCTCGCGGGCGACTTCCCGCAGGAGTGAGGCGCACGTCCCGGGCCCGGTTCCCCGTCGGGGGCCGGGCCCCCGGCATGTCCGGGGTCACACGCCCCGCGGGTCACAGGGGTGTCGCCGCGTGCAGGATCAGGAAGAGGGAGACCGCCGAGTTCGCCGACGACATCGCGGACACCAGCGCCCCGGCGGCGGCTCCCCAGGCGGCGAGGCCGACCGCGGTGAACGCCGGCGGCCAGGGACGGGCCACGGGGGCGGGTCCCAGCAGCGCGGCCACCCGGCGCGGCACGGGGCCGGTCGCCGCCAGCGCGGCCAGGGTCGGCGCCGGGGTGCCCGGGGACAGCAGGGCCGCCTTGCCGATGGCACGGGCGACCGTGCGCCGGTCGCCGACCACGCGCGCCGCCTCCTCGTCCGCCCACCGCTCGGCCGTGTAGACGACGGCGGTGCGCAGCGGACGCAGGAACGGGTTGGCGCGGGCGGCCAGGTGCGCGGCCAGCAGATGACGGTGGTGACGGGCGCTCAGATGGGCGCGCTCATGGGCGAACAGGGCACGCCGCTCGGCGGGGGCGAGCCCGGCCAGCAGCGCCGTGGTGACGACGATCCGGCCGCGGCCCCGGCCCCGGACGCCGGGCAGGGCGTACGCGTACGGCGTGCTGTCGGGCAGGACCGCCACCGCGGGTCCCCGCACCCCGGCCAGCGCCCGGCGGGCACGGCGGGTGACGGAGCGGTGCCGCCACAGGGTGCGGGCGCAGGCGACGGCGACCACGGCGAGCGCGGGGATGGCGAGCCGGCCCGCCACCTCGTCGTGCGGGACGGCGGCCCGCACCTCCGGGTCGGACCAGCCGTCCGGCAGCGGATTGCCGGGCAGCTGCGCGGTGCCGACCACCATGAGCAGGGCCAGGCACAGCGTGCTGCACACGGCCATGACGACGGCGACCGCGGTGAGCAGCCGGGTGGCGGTGCGCGGGTGCAGCCGCGTCTCGGCGAGCCGGGCGACGGGCCACGCGGACAGCGGCAGCACCAGCGGCAGGAAGACGAAGAGCCCCATGTGCGGTCAGTCTTCCGTACCGCCGGCGTCCGCGCCCGGGATGTCGAGCAGGGCCCGCAGCACTTGTTCGTCGCCCGGCGGCAGCGCGGTGACGAAGCTGGCCAGCACCGCCTCGCGG
This sequence comes from Streptomyces sp. NPDC015171, assembly GCF_043079545.1. Taxonomy (NCBI): domain Bacteria; kingdom Bacillati; phylum Actinomycetota; class Actinomycetes; order Kitasatosporales; family Streptomycetaceae; genus Streptomyces; species Streptomyces sp. NPDC015171. The sequence continues at coordinate 100,702 of NZ_JBIBUO010000003.1, read as the reverse complement.
TCCAGCTCGCCGTCCAGCAGCCGGCGCATGCGCAGCGCGGCGAGCCGGGCCACGTCGGCCGTCGGCGTCCACAGGAAGGACCGGCCCTGGCGTTCGCGGGCGACGACGTCCTTGGCGAGCAGCCGGGTCAGGATGGTGACGACGGTGGTGTAGGCGAGGTCGCCGCCGAGGCGCTGCCGCACCCAGGCCGCGGTGACCGGCCCGTCCGCGTCCCGCAGCGCGCCGAGGACCTGGCCCTCCAGTTCGCCCTGCCCGCGCCGCCGGGCCCGGCCGCCCTCCCGCGCCATCTCCCGACTCCTCTTCCGCTCTGTTCGGCCGGCCCGCCGCCGGCTCGGTTCGCCTCCGGGGCCGCCGCTGCCGGTGCCGCGAGCCCTTCGGCCCGCGCGCCGCTCGGGCACGTACCGCCCCACGCTACTTCACACCGCCGGGCCGCCCGCAGGCGCGGCGCCCGAGCCAGGGGGCGGTCTCACCGCGGAAGCCGGGGGCGGCGGGAGCCGACGGCCGGAGCCGGCGGTGACGAAGGCGGCCGGCGGGATGCCGGGCGGCGGCACGAACCGGCCGGGCACCGCGACGGCGGCGCGGGCCCGGCACGGACGCGGCGCCCGCGCCGGGGGCGGTCCGGTCGCCGGACCGCGAAAGGGCCGGGTTCCCCGGGGTGTTGGTGACGAGTGCCGCACAGGGCGGCCCGGGGGCGTGGCATCCTGACGCGATGGCACCTCCCCGTGAAGACTCACCGCTCGCCGAGCGGGTCGAGGAACTCCTCGCCGCCGGCGGACCGCTGCCCATCGTCGCGGCCGGCCGGCCCGTGCTGCGGCGCGGCACCGAGCCGTACGACGGTCAGCTCGGCCCCGCGCTGCTGGCCAGGTTCGTCGAGGCCCTGCGCGTCACCATGCACGCGGCCCCCGGTGTCGGGCTTGCCGCGCCCCAGGTGGGCGTGGGGCTGCGGATCGCGGTCATCGAGGACCCGGCGCCGGTGCCCGAGGAGGTGGCCGTGGCCCGGGGCCGGTTCCCGCAGCCGTTCCGAGTGCTGGTCAACCCGGTGTACGAGCCGGTCGGGACCGCCCGGGCCGCGTTCTTCGAGGGCTGCCTGAGCGTGCCGGGCTGGCAGGCGGTGGTGGCCCGGCACGCCGAGGTGCGGCTGCGCGGCGCGGACGAGCACGGCCGCGCGCTGGACGAGGTGGTCACCGGCTGGCCCGCCCGGATCGTCCAGCACGAGACGGACCACCTCGACGGCACCCTGTACCTGGACCGCGCCGAGCTGCGCTCGCTGTCGACCAACGAGGCGGTGGCGGCCCTGTGGGCCCAGCCGGCACCGGAGGCGGCGGCCGACGCCCTGGGGTTCGAACTCCCCTGACCCGCCGCCCAGTTGTCCGGCTCATTGTCCGGTCAGTTGTCCCGGTACGCCTCCAGCAGCCGCAGCCACACCTCGCTCAGCGTCGGGTACGAGGGGACGGCGTGCCAGAGCCGGCCGACCGGGACGCGGCCCACGACCGCGATGGTGGCCGAGTGGACGAGTTCGCCGACCCCGGGGCCCACGAAAGTGACCCCGCGCAGGATCTCCTCGTCCAGGTCCACGACCATGCGGGCGCGGCCCTTGTAGCCGTCGCCGTACAGGCCGGCGCCCGCGACGGAGGAGAACTCCACGTCGACGGCGCGCACGCGGTGGCCGGCCTGTTCCGCCTCGGCGAGCGAGAGGCCGACGGCGGCCGCCTCCGGTTCGGTGAAGACGACCTGCGGTACGGCGTCGTGGTCGGCGGTGGCCGCGTACGCGCCCCAGGGCTCGTCCCGCAGGGTGCTGCCGGCCGCACGGGCGGCGATCGCGGCGCCGGCGACACGGGCCTGGTACTTGCCCTGGTGGGTGAGGAGGGCGCGGTGGTTGACGTCGCCGACCCCGTACAGCCAGTCGGTGCCGGTGACGCGCAGGCTGTCGTCGACGTCCAGCCAGGAGCCGGGTTCCAGGCCGACGGTCTCCAGGCCGACGTCGTCGGTGTGCGGGACACGGCCGGTGGCGAAGAGGATCTCGTCGGCCTCGATCCGGTCGCCCGTCGCGGTGACGGCCACGACCGTGCCGTTCTCGCGGGTGACGGACTCCAGGGAGGTGCCGGTGCGGACGTCGACGCCTGCATCGGCGAGTGCCTCGGCGACCAGCTCCCCGGCGAACGGCTCCATGCGGTTCAGCAGGCCCTTGCCGCGCACCAGCAGGGTGACCCGGGAGCCGAGGGCCTGCCAGGCGGTGGCCATCTCGGTGGCGACGACACCGCCGCCGACGACGATCAGCCGGCCGGGGGCGGCCTTGGCGCTGGTGGCCTCACGGCTGGTCCACGGCTTGACCTCGGCGAGGCCGGGCAGGTCGGGCAGCTGGGCGCGGGTGCCGGTGCTGACGGCCACGGCGTGCCGGGCGGTCAGCGTGGTCACGGTGCCGTCGGAGCCGGTGACCGTCACCGTGCGGGGGCCGGCGAGGCGGCCCTGGCCCCGGTACAGGTCGGCGCCGATGCCGTCGAGCCAGCGGACCTGCCCCTCGTCCTGCCAGTTCGAGGTGAAGTAGTCCCGGCGGGCCAGGACGGCGGGGGTGTCGAGGGGACCTCGGACGTCCTGGCTCAGGCCGGGCAGGCGCCGCGCGTCGGACTGGGCGATGACCGGCCTGAGCAGGGCCTTGCTGGGCATGCAGGCCCAGTACGAGCACTCGCCGCCGACCAGTTCGCTCTCCACGACCGCGGTGGTGAGGCCGGCCGCGCGGGTGCGGTCGGCGACGTTCTCCCCCACGGGCCCGCCCCCGATCACCACGACGTCGTACGCGATGGATTCCGTTTCCGTCATGGGGTCAGTCTGGTGGGTGGTGTGCGCCCTGGCCACATGGGTACGCGCGCGGAACACACGGGTGCACGGTGGGGACACACCCGCCCCGGACGGAGCGGATGGAATAGGGAGCCCGGCGGCGGTGTTGGCGCCGTCGGCACACCCCCACACCAGGAAGAGGGACTCACGCCATGAGCAGCACCGTGGAGCTGACCAAGGAGAACTTCGACCAGTTGGTCGATCAGAACGAGTTCGTCCTGATCGACTTCTGGGCCGAGTGGTGCCCCCCGTGCCGGCAGTTCGCGCCCGTCTACGAGAAGGCCGCGGCGGACAACCCCGACCTGGTGTTCGGCAAGGTGGACACCGAGGCGCAGCCGGAGCTGGCGGCGGCGTTCGCCATCCAGTCGATCCCGACGCTGATGATCATCCGTGACAAGGTCGCGGTCTTCGCCCAGCCGGGTGCCCTGCCCGCGCAGGTCTTCGCCGACCTCATCGACCAGGCCCGCAACCTGGACATGGACGAGGTCCGCAAGAACATCGCCACCCAGGAGCAGGGCCAGCAGCAGGGCCAGGAGCAGCAGTAACGCGTGCGGGGGCCGAGGCGGTGACGTGACCGGCGCGGCGCCGGGTCAGCTGGACTCGCGCCGCACCACCGAGGCCCCCAGCACGGTGTGCACCTCGGGCTCGGCGCCCGGGTCGCGCACCGCGCGGTCGACCAGTTCGGCGAGTTCACGGCCCGAGGGCAGCTCGATGTGGACCGTGCTGAGCCGGGGCCGCAGCAGTCTGCCGAGCATCAGGTCGTCGGCCCCGATCACGGCGACGTCCTCGGGGATCCGCACGCCCTCGTCCTGCAGGGCGCGCATCAGCAGCATCGCGTACTCGTCGTTGTAGGCGAACACCGCGTCCAGGCCCGACGCCGCCCAGCCGGCGGCCAGTTCGGCCGCGGCCCGCTCGGTGTAGGGGAGCGGCAGCTCCGTCACGGTGGCGTCCGTGCCGCGCATCGCCTCGCGTACGCCGGCGAGCCGGGGCCGCGCGTAGTCCTCCAGGCCCGGTTCCCCGGGCACGACCACACCGATCCGGCGCCGGCCCCGCTCGTAGAGATGGGCGCCCGCGCAGCGGCCGACGGCTTCGTGATCCATCAGCAGGGCGTGCGCCCCCTCGATGCGGCAGGGGCCGAGGGTGACCACGGCGCGGGCGCCCGAGCGCTTGAGGACGGCGACGCCCTGGGGGCCGAGTCCCGCGCCCGGCACCAGCACGGCGACCGGCCGCAACTCGGCCCACGCGCGGGCGGCTTCGTCGCCCTGGAGGCCGACGCTGCCGTACTGGACGACGGTGTACTCCAGCCGGCCGAGCGCCCACTGGAGTTCGCTCAGGAACCTGCTGTAGAGGTGGCCCACCGGGATGGCCGGGGCGGGCATCACGACGATGCGGCTGTGCCCGGCGCGCAGGCTGCGGGCGGCGGCGTGCGGGACGTAGCCCAGTTCCCGGGCGGCCTCGTGCACGCGTCGGCGGGTCGCTTCGCTGATCCGTACGGCGCTGGTGTTGTTCAGGACGTAGGAGACGGTCGCGCGTGAGACGCCGGCCAGGCGGGCCACGTCCGCACTCGTGGGCGTGTTCGGTATCTGCACCATGACAGACCGCATCTTGGCAGAGGGGCGCAGGCCGGAAGCGGGCGGGGCGTCGTGGTTCATGGTTCGACGAAGTCGGCACCCGCGCATCCCGGCACGAACGCGATGTCCATGCCCATATCACCGCCCATGCCCATGGGTGCTATCCATCGACGAACGCGTTCATGTCGAACTTGTTCGCAACGAACATGTTCGTTACCCTGGAGACATGACCGCCGCCCCCCGCTCACGCCGTGAGCGCCCCGCCAAGCCCGCCCTGACCCGGGAGGGCATCGTCGCCGCCGCCGTCGCGATCCTGCGGGCGGAAGGGCTCCGCAAGGTGACGATGCGCCGCCTCGCTCAGGAGCTCGACACCGGCCCCGCCTCGCTCTACGTGTACGTCCGCAACACCGACGAGCTGCACGCCGCCGTCCTGGACGAGCTGCTCGGCACCATCGGCCCCGCACCGGCCGAGGGCAGCTGGCGGGAGCGGCTGGAGCGGGTGCTCACCGAGTACACCGCGATGCTGCTGGCGCATCCGTCGCTGGCCCGTTCGGCGCTGACCGCACGGCCGAGCGGCCCGCACTACCTGCGCCTGATCGAGACCCTTCTCGACCTGCTCCGGTCGGGCGGGGTGCCGCAGGCCCAGGCCGCGTGGGGCGTGGACCTGCTGTTGCAGCACGCCACCTCCACCGCCGCCGAGCACGCCGGGGACGAGTCCCCGGACGCCTGGCAGGCGGTGGCCCGCGCCCTGCGCGAGGTGCCCGCCGCCACCCATCCGCACATCGCCGCCGGTGCCGGCGTGCTGCTGTCCGGCTCACCCGAGGCCCGCCTGTCGTGGGCCTTCCAGACCCTGATCAACGGCATCGAGCGGACCACCGTACCGACCGAAGGCCAGGAGGCCCCATGACCACCACGCCCCTCCCCCACCACCCCGTCGCCGTCGTCGGCGCGGGCCTCGGCGGGCTCGCCCTCGCCCGTGTGCTCCAGGTGCACGGCATCGAGGCCGCACTGTTCGACCTGGAGGCGTCCGCCGGCGCCCGGACCCAGGGCGGCATGCTCGACATCCACGACGACTCCGGCCAGGAGGCGCTGCGGGCCGCCGGTCTGCACGCGGAGTTCCTGGCCCGCGTCCACCCCGGCGGCCAGGCCATGCGGGTCCTCGACCGGGACGGCACGCTCCGGCTGGCCGAGTCCGACGACGGCTCCCTCGGGCGTCCCGAGATAGACCGGGGCGAGCTGCGCGAGTTGCTGCTCGGCTCCCTGTCCGCGGGTACGGTCCGCTGGGGCGCCAAGGTCACCGGCGCGCACCCGCTGGGCGGCGGCCGGCACGGGGTGACGCTCGCGGACGGCTCCGAGTTCACCACGGACGTCCTGGTCGGCGCGGACGGCGCCTGGTCTCGGGTGCGCCCGCTGCTCTCCGCGGCGCGGCCCGCGTACACGGGCGTGTCGTTCGTGGAGGCGGACCTGACGGCCGCGGACGTCAGGCATCCGGTGAGCGCGGAGGTGGTCGGCGGCGGCATGTTCTTCGCGCTCGGTCCGGGCCGCGGCTTCCTCGCCCACCGGGAGACGGACGGCAGTCTGCATGTGTACGTCGCGGTGACGGCGCCGGAGGACTGGCTCGACGGCATCGACTTCACCGACACCGAGGCGGCCAGGACGGCCGTGCTGAAGGAGTTCGACGGCTGGGACGAGCGGCTGCGGGCGCTGCTCGCGGACGCGGACGGGCCGCTGGTGCCGCGCCGGATCCACGCCCTGCCGGTCGGCCACCGCTGGGACCCGGTGCCCGGGGTCACCCTGCTCGGGGACGCCGCCCATCTGATGTCCCCGTTCGCCGGCGAGGGCGCCAACCTGGCCCTGCTCGACGGCGCCGAGCTGGGCCTCGCGCTGGCCGCGCACCCCGGCGACACCGAGGCCGCGCTGGCCGCCTACGAGGCCCGGATGTTCCCGCGGGCCGAGGCGTCCGCCGCGGACTCGGCCCGCAGCCAGGAACTGCTGTTCCGCGCGGACGCGCCGCAGGGCTTGCTCGACATGTTCACGAACCAGGACGACTGACAGGGCGCCACCGGGGCTGCCACGCGCAGACCGGGGCATCGGCTGCCGGTTGCCGATCGCCGGTAGCCGATCGCCGACCGGTCGCCGGTCGCCTCAGCGGAACGGTCCACCCGACCAGCCCACCGGTCGCCGAGCCCCGGCCGGGCTCCCGGCAGGAGAGATCCCGGGGAGGGAACCTCCGACACGCTCGGACCGGGGACACGGCTCAGCCCGGCGACCGGCCGACCCGGCGCACTCTGCCGGCGGTCACCGCCTGACGGATGGCCGATGGCTGGTGACCGGTGCTCGGCGTTGCGTGCGGCGTCGGCGATCCCGGCCAGCGGTACCGGCCGGGCGACCGGCGCGCAGCTTGCCCTGGTGGTTCGGTTGCCGCCGACTCGACGCCGCCGCACGCGAGCCGGGTCGTCGACCACGGCGCTCGGGCCACCGGTCGCCACGCCGAGCCGCAGAGCAGGGCCGCGGACCAAGCCCACCGCGCACCGGGCCACCCCCACCAAACCTCGGCGGTAGCCGCCCCGGCCCCGGCCCTGACTCGCGCCCCCTCTACCCGGCCCGCTCCGTCCGCGTCACCCGGGCGACCAGGTCCAGCCAGCCGGTCTCGAGTCGTTCCATGGGCATCCCGCACTGGCGGGTCAGGTGGTGGATCAGGGCGGGGTCCAGTGAGGCCAGCAGGGTGTGGGACAGGAGGTCGCAGTCGGCGCCGGGCACGATCTGGCGGAGCAGCATCGTGACGTGGGTGCGCAGCGAGCCGGTCGCGGGGTGGGAGTAGCGACGGGTCGCCTCCGGCTGCGCGGCCAGGTGCAGATCCAGCTGCTCGGCCGAGCGGTACAGCACCGCGACGCCGAACGCCCGCAGCCGCTCCAGGGGCGGTGCCCCGGGGCCGAGCGGCGGGGGCCCGCCGAGGAAGTCCGCCTGGAGTTGCTTGGCCGAATGGTCGAGCAGGGCCATCAGCAGCCCGGTGCGGTCGCCGAAGCGGCGGAACACGGTGCCCTTGCCGACCTCGGCCGCCGCTGCCACCGCCTCCATGGTGACTCCGGCCACCCCGTGCTCCGCGATCAGCCGGGCGGCGGCCTCCAGCAGCCGGGCTCGGTTCCGGGCCGCGTCGGCACGCAGCCCCGGTTCGTCGGGGGCCGGGCCGAACTCCAGCAACTGGTGTGCTTCGAAGGGCTCTTGAGACTCCGGGAAGGATGGCAGGGGACGGGACATGAAGACAGCGTAAAGCATCGGGAAGGAAACTGGACCACGGTCCGTTTAGGGTGATACAAGTTAAACGGACCTCGGTCCGGATCGAGACAGTGCGTTTTACATCCTCCCTTGGAGTTCTCATGTCTGTTCGCATACTCGCGCTCGTCGGCAGCCTCCGCGCCGGTTCGCACAACCGCCAGCTCGCCGAAGCGGCCGTGAAGCTCGCCCCGGAGGGCGCCGAGGTCGTGCTGTTCGAGGGCCTCGCGGACGTTCCGTTCTACAACGAGGACATCGACGTCGAGGGCAGCGTCCCGGCGGCCGCCGCGAAGCTGCGCGAGGCCGCCCAGGGCGCCGACGCCTTCCTCCTGTTCTCCCCCGAGTACAACGGCACCATCCCGGCCGTCCTGAAGAACGCCATCGACTGGCTGTCCCGCCCGTACGGCTCCGGCGCCTTCGGCGGCAAGCCCGTCGCCGTGATCGGCACCGCCTTCGGCCAGTACGGCGGCGTGTGGGCCCAGGACGACACCCGCAAGGCCGTGGGCATCGCCGGCGGCAAGGTGATCGAGGACATCAAGCTGTCCATCCCGGGCTCCCTGACCCGCTTCGCCGAGACCCACCCGGTCGACGACACCGAGGTCGCCGCCCAGCTGACCGAGGTCGTGGCCCGGCTGCACGGCAACGTGGGCGCCGCTGCCTGACCCACCGGGTCCCCCAAGGGCCGGAGCCGCCACGGCTCCGGCCCTTAGCCGTCCGCTTCCCGCGGGCCGTCGCCCCGCCCGGCGGAACCGCTCGCTGCCGGGCCGGCCCCCGGGAATCGGCGTAGCGCTGCCCGGCGACGCCCTCGCGGGCATGCCGCTGTCCCGTACGGCCGGCGGCGCCCCCGGCAGCCTGCCGGGCCGGCGGGCGCCCCGCCTCCTCGCGGCCCCGCTCACCCTGGCCGTGGCGGCGCCGCCCGCCCGCGCGTTCCCCGACACGCCTCCGCCGAAAGGACCGTCGTACCGCCGCCGCTCGCCGCTCGCCGCACCCACCCGGCTGCCCCGAACGGAACCGGCGCCGCGCCCTCCTGCTGGTACCAGGCGACGGTGCCCGCCGGCTCCTCCGCCGCGTGGACCGTCCCGCGCTGCTGCCGGCCGGGGCCGGTGTACGGGTTCGGCCCGGCCGCGACCGGGCTGCTCGCGCCGGGCAACGCGGTCACCACGGCCGTCACGTCGTTCGCCGGCCGGCCGGTGGACCGGCCGCGGCCCCGACCGGGTGAACGCGGTCCGCTTCCTGGTGGCGGCCGGTTCCGCCCCCGTCCCGGCGCTCGGCGGGCCCGCCGGCACCGGCGGACTGGTCGCGCTCGGGGCGGGCACGCTGCTGCCGGACGTCGGCATGCGGCCCGGTACGGTCGCCGCCCGGGCGCGCGTCCACGCCGTCGGCGCGAGCGTCCGCGGCCGCCTCGACACCGCCCGCATGACCTGCGCCTATCCGGGCGGCGGCGCCGGCCCGCGGCTCGGCGTCCGCGTCTGCGCGCGGTGCGGCCGGGCCGGGGTCCGCGCCCTCGTCGGGGTCCTGGCCGCGCCGGGGCCGGCGGGACGGCCCCGCGGCCCGGCGGGGTGGCCGCCGCGGCTGCCGGCCGGGTGGTTCCCGCGCCGACGCCCCCGAGACGCCTGTACGAAAACCGTACGCCGCCCGCGTTCGGACGTTACCGTTCGGTAGAGACCGTGTCCGGAGCCTCCCGGAGGTGCTCTGCCCATGACGCCCGACCGTGCCGCAGGCCTCGCGGAGACCCGACGCGCCCTGGCCGACGGGGAGGTGACCGCCCGTGCGCTGGTGGAGCGGACCCTGGCCCGGATCGAGGCCGCGCAGCCCACACTGAACGCCTTCCGGATCGTGCGCGCCGAGGCGGCGCTCGCGGAGGCGGACGCCGCCGACCGGGAGCTGGCCGCCGGTGCGCGGCGCCCGCTGCTCGGGGTGCCGGTGGCGGTCAAGGACGACATGGACGTGGCGGGCGAGCCGACCGCGTTCGGCTGCCGGGGTGACTTTCCGCCGGCGGCGGCCGACGGCGAGGCGGTACGGCGGCTGCGCACGGCCGGGGCGGTGATCGTCGGCAAGACCAACACCTGTGAGCTGGGGCAGTGGCCGTTCACCGAGGGCCCGGCGTTCGGCGAGACCCGCAACCCCTGGGACACCGGGCACACACCGGGCGGTTCCTCCGGCGGTTCGGCCGCCGCCGTCGCCGCCGGGCTCGTCCCGGCCGCGCTCGGCTCCGACGGGGCGGGCTCGGTGCGTATCCCGGCCTCCTGGACCCATCTGATCGGCATCAAACCGCAGCGCGGCCGTATCTCCACCTGGCCGCGCGGCGAGTCCTTCCAGGGCATCACGGTCAACGGCACCCTCGCCCGTTCGGTCGCCGACGCCGCCCTGCTGCTCGACGCGGCCAGCGGCAACCACGACCGGGATCCGCACCGGCCGCCCGCGCTGACGGTGGCGGACGCGGTCGGCCGGGACCCGGGCCGGCTGCGCATCGCCCTGTCGCTGAAGCCGCCGTTCACCGCCGTACCCGCCAGGCTCGACGGGGAGATCCGCGTCCGGGTCCTCGAACTCGCCGAGCGGCTGGCCGGGTTGGGGCATGTCGTCGAGGAGGCCGATCCGCCGTACGGGCAGATCGGGCTGACGTTCGTGCCGCGCGCCACCGCCGGGATCGCCGAGCACGTCAGCGAGGCCCCCGACCCCGCGCTGCTCGATCCGCGCACCCGGGGCGCGGCCCGGCTCGGCCGGCTGCTCGGCGGGGCGCCGCTGCGCGCGGCCCGGCGGGCCGAGGCGGTGCTGCACCGGCGGATCGGCGCGTTCTTCGGGTCGTACGACGTGATCCTGGCGCCGACGACGGCCGCGCCCCCGCCCCGGATCGGCGCCCTGTACGGGCTCCGCGGGCTGGCCACGGACCGTGCGATCATCGCCGCCTGCCCCTACGCGTGGCCGTGGAACGTGCTGGGCTGGCCGGGCGTGAACGTGCCCGCGGGGTTCGCGGGCGGACTCCCGGTCGGCGCGCAGTTGCTCGGGCCCGCCCACAGCGAGCCGCTCCTGGTGTCCCTGGCGGCGCAGCTGGAGGCGGAACTGCGCTGGCACGAGCGGTGGCCGCCGCGGCGGACGGAAGCGGAGGCGGACACACCGGCCGGGTGACGGCGTTCCGCCCGTACCCTATGGCCATGGACGACGCGTCGATGGTCGGGCTGATGGGGCGGGTGACGGGAACGGTCGGTCCCGGTCTGGTCGGCGAGGTGATGGTGCGGGTGCGCGGCGGCGCGGAGCACTTCCTCGCGCACCCGGCCGACGGCAGCGCCCGGATCACGACCGGAACGGTGGTGACGGTGGTGGAGTACCTGCCGCCGCGGACCGTCTACGTCATGGCGGTGTACGACAGTTGAGCCCGCTCCGGCCCAGGTGAGAGCGGGATGCGTCAAGATTGCAACAAGGATGCGTCAGTGACTTCACCCGGGTCGCCGATGGGCGCACACTCCCTTCGTTCGGTGCCGAACGGGCACCATGCAAAGGGGGCGTATGCCGATGATGGTCGGCGTCGTTGCGGGGGCGGTCGTCGTTGCCGTTCTCGTCCTGATCGGTCTGTTCAAGTTGATGTGGCGGGTGGCGGAGCCGAACGAGGCGCTCGTCATCTCCGGGTCCAAGCACCGTACCGAGGGCCTTGAGGAGGGTATGGGCTTCCGCATCGTCACCGGGCGCGGCACGCTCGTGCTGCCCGGGGTGCAGGCGGTGCGCAAGCTCTCGCTGGACCTGAACGAGACCGAGCTGCACGTGGACTGTGTGACGCACCAGGGCATTCCGCTGAAGGTGCGGGGCGTGGTCATCTTCAAGGTGGGCGACGACTTCGTGTCGATCGCGAACGCGGCCCGCCGTTTCCTGGACCAGCAGCGGCTGATGGCGGAGCGGGTGCACAACGTCTTCGCCGGTCATCTGCGGTCCATCGTGGGCGGGTTGACGGTCGAGGACATGATCCGCGACCGGGAGAAGCTGACCGGGCAGACCCGGGCGGCCTGCGGTACGGAGATGGAGAAGCTCGGTCTGATCGTGGACTCGCTGCAGATCCATGAGATCGAGGACCCGACCGGGTACATCCAGAACCTGGCGATGCCGCACGCCGCGGCGGTGCAGCGGGACGCGCGCATCGCCCAGGCGGAGGCGAACCGGCTGGCCACCGAGGCCGAACAGCAGTCGTTCGCGCGGATGGCGGAGGCCACCCGGGACAGCGAGATCCTCCAGGCCGGCTACCAGGCCGAGCGGGACAAGGCGGCGGCCAAGGCCGAGCAGGCCGGTCCGCTCGCGGCTGCCGCGTCCCGGCAGGAGGTCGTCGTCCAGGAGACGCGGGTCGCCGAACTGGAGGCGCACCGGCGTGAGCAGCAGCTCCAGGCGGACGTCCGCAAGCCGGCGGACGCCAGGGCCTACGAGACCCGGACGCTGGCCGAGGCCGAGCGTGACGCGCGGATCTCGGCGGCCCAGGCCAAGGCGAAGGAGACGGAGCTGGCCGCCGCGGCCGAGGCGACCCGGGTGAAGGCCGCGGCGGGAGCCGAGGCCGAGGCGACCAAGACCCGGGGTGCGGCGACCGCCGCCGCCACCCGGGCCACCGGCGAGGCACAGGCCGCCGCCGCGCAGGCGAAGGGTCTGGCCGAGGCCGCCTCGACCCGGGCCCAGGGCCTGGCGGAGGCCGAGGCGATCAAGGCACGTGCCGCGGCCCTCGCGGAGAACCAGGAGGCCGTCGTCGCCCAGCAACTCGCCGAGAAGTGGCCGGAGATCGTCCAGGCCGGGGCGTCCGCCTTCGGCAACGTCGACAACATGGTGCTGCTCAACGGCGCCGACGGCATGGGTGAGATGTTCGCCAAGGCGCTCACCATGGGCGGCACCGGCCTGGGTCTCGCCCGCAAGCTGCTCGCCTCCATGGGCGACAACGAGCATGCCGTGAACGGCGGTTCGCCCACGCTCAACGGAGTGACCCCGCCGCGCCAGCAGGTGGCGGTGGATCAGGAGGGCTGAGCTGGACCGGTCACCGTGCGGCCGGGGTCCCTCTCCGGGGCCCCGGCCGTGCGCGTGCACGAGCCGGCGATCGCGCACGGGCCGGGGGCCGGGTTCGCCGCGGCGGCATGGGCGGGTCCCGGTTCGGCGAGGAGTTCCAGGAGCCGGGCCCGGGGCCGGTAACGGACGCGGTGCGCGGACGAGTTGCACCGGCCACTAGGGTGCCTGCGTGAGCACGACTACCGAAGAGAACGTCCCCGGCCGGTACGGCCCCCATGCCACCACCGAGGCCGACCCGCGCGAGGTCGGCCGGGTGCGCACCGAGTACTCCCCGGCCCACGACGGCGACCCGGACCCCGGGGAGGTCGTGTGGACCTGGGTGCCGTTCGAGGAGAACGACGGCCGGGGCAAGGACCGGCCCGTGCTGGTCGTGGCCCGCGAGGCGGCCGGCACCCTGCTCGCCGTGCAGCTCTCCAGCAAGCGGCACGACGGCGACCGGGAGTGGGTCGCGATCGGCAGCGGGCCCTGGGACCGGTCGGGCCGGGACTCCTGGGTGGCTGTGGACCGGGTGCTGCGGCTGCACGATGCGGGCATGCGCCGGGAGGCGTGCGCACTGGACCGGATGCGGTTCAATCTGGTCCGGCAGCGTCTGCACGAGCGCTACGGCTGGACCTGAGGCACGCGCCGGGACCGGTCTGACCGCTCCCGTGCCGCCCACCGGGCCCGCCTCATGGCCGCCCGCCCGCCGCGCCTCCGGTCAGCCGCGCTTCCCACCTGCCGAGCTTCCCGTCCGCCGCTCTTCAGGCGACGACACGCATCGCCGGGCACGTCGTAGGCGGGACGTCCTAGGCGGGCACGTCCTGCGCGAACGCCCGGACGAACGCCTCCCGCACCGCGGCCTCCGGTGTCCGGTCCAGCACCCCGAACACCACATGCTCGAACGTGCGCGCGAATCGGCCGCCCGGTCCGAGGGCGGCCCGGAAGGCGCCCGCGACCTGCGCGGGCTCGTTGCGGAAGACACCGCAGCCCCAGGCGCCGAGCACCAGCCGCCGGTACCCCTGGGCGGCGGCCGTCTCCAGCACGCGCTCGGCCCGCGCCGCGAGGGCGCCGGGCAGCTCGGCGACCCGCTCCGGCGCCGTACGCCGGATCACGCCCGCGTTGGGGGCGGCGGCCGTCAGGAAGCCCGCGGAGTACGGCTCGGCCAGCAGCCGGCCCCGGTCGTCGCGGAAGACGGGGACGGCCGGGGAGTGAATCACCCGGTCGGAGTAGAACGGGTCCCGGTCGGCGCGGTGGTGGTCGTAGAAGGCGCGGGCCGTCAGCAGGCAGGTGTGCAGGGCGGAGCCGCGGCACAGGGCCTCTTCCTGGGCCTGCGCGCCGTTGAGGTAGCCGCCGCCCGGGTTCCGGGCCGAGGCGAAGTTCAGGACCGCGACGGGGGCGCCGGCCAGCCGCCGGGCCGCCTCCAGGCTGCTCTCGCCGGTGACCTCGAAGACCGTGTCGGCCTCCCGCGCCGATGCCGCCGGCACCGGTGCGGGACCGAACATCCGGGTCCCCGCCCGTGCGGCCTCGATCGCCTCCGCGAGCGGCACTTCCCGGCCGTCCGGCGCCCGGTACCGGCCCGCGGCCACGATCCGCTCCGTCTCCGTGGCGATTCCGCGCAGGCGCGCGCTCATGGCGCCACCCCCGTGGACGCCATGACCGCGGCCCGCGCGGTCTCCCCCGTCGTGCTCATGCACGCATCCTGGGTGATGCTGGGAGGCGGTGCAACGGAGTTTCGCGCGCCCGTGACGGCCTGGAGACACCCCGCAACGGCCCCGAGGCACCTGGAACGGCCCGGAGACCGGACCCGGAGACGTACGGGTGCGGAAACACACACAGAAACGGAAGTGACGCATCCGGGACGGCCGGGTGGGCACTCTTGTGCGAAAGGACCGGAGGGTCTTGGGTGGGACGGGTGCCCGCCCGGCCCACGTTCCGGGCCGGTGGCACGGTGGAACCTCAGGAGGACCCCGACATGTCCGATACACAGAGCGACGGCGGCGACTGTACCCAGCACCGCACCGCCGTCACCGAAGCCGAGGTGGAGGCCCTGGTCCGGGGCATCTGCTTCAAGACCGGGCCGCCGCGCACCATCGGCGTCGAGCTGGAGTGGCTCGTCCACTCGCTGGAGCTGCCCCAGCTCCCGGTCACCCCCGAACGACTGGAAGCGGCCTACGCGGCGTTGCGGGCCGTGTCCCTGGGCTCGGCGCTCACCGTCGAGCCCGGCGGTCAGCTGGAGCTGAGTTCTCCGCCCGCCCCCTCCCTCACGGAGTGCGTCGACACCGTCTCCGCCGACCTGGACACCGTCCGGGCCGTGCTCGCCGAGGACGGTCTCGGCCTCGCCGGCATCGGCCACGACCCCTGGCACGCGCCCCGCAGATTCCTGCACGAGCCGCGGTACGACGCCATGGAGGCCTGCCTGGACCGCAACGGTCCGGCCGGCCGTCACATGATGTGCACCTCGGCCTCCGTCCAGGTCTGCGTGGACGCCGGCCACGAGGAGTCCGGCCCGCTGGGCCACACCCGGCGCTGGTGGCTCGCCCACCACCTGGGCGCGGTCCTGGTCGCCGCGTTCGCCAACTCGCCGCTGCTCGGCCGGCGGCCCACGGGCTGGCAGTCCACCCGCCAGCTGATGTGGATGGAGATCGGGGCCGGCCGCGCCGGCGCTCCCCCGCTGAACGGCACACCACGCGCCGCCTGGGCGCGGCATGTGCTGGACTCCCCGGTGATGTGCGTCCGCCAGGACAGCGGCCCCTGGGACGTGCCCCGGGGGCTCACCTTCCGGGAGTGGACCCGCTCCCGCTCGCCCCGGCCGCCCACCCGGGCGGACCTCGACTACCACCTCACCACCCTGTTTCCGCCGGTCCGGCCGCGTGGCCACATGGAGCTGCGGATGATCGACGCACAGCCGGGCGAGGACGGCTGGATCGTGCCGCTCGCGGTGACGGCCGCCCTGTTCGACGACCCGGAGGCGACCGAGGCCGCCTACCGGATCGTGAAACCCCTCGCCGAACGGGCGCTGAACCGGCCCGCCCCGCACAACCCGCTCTGGACCGACGCGGCCCGGCACGGGCTCGCCGACCCGGAGCTGCGCGAGGCCGCCGACGGCTGTTTCGCCGCCGCCCTCGCGGCGCTGCCCCGGCTCGGCGCCACCGGCAGGGTCCACGACGCCGTGGCGGCGTACCGGGACCGCTATGTCGCCCGGGGCCGTGTCCCGGCCGACGATCTGCTGGACCGGCTGCCCGCGCTGGATCCGCCCAGGTCCAGGACCGGCCCGTCCGGGGGCACCCCCACCACGCACGGGAGGAAGGACATCCGCACATGACCGCCCCCGAGACCGACACCGACACCTACGCCGGGACCGGGTCCCGGAGCGAGACGGACACCGAGGCGCTGCGGGACCGCGCACTGGCCTGCCTCGTCGACGCCCGGGACCGCACCACCCTGCTGACCAGCTGCGTCGACGAACCGGATCTCACCGCCCAGCACTCCCCGCTGATGTCCCCGCTGGTCTGGGACCTCGCGCACATCGGCAACCAGGAGGAGCAGTGGCTGCTGCGGGCGGTGGGCGGCCGGGAGCCGATGCGGCCCGAGATCGACACCCTGTACGACGCCTTCGAGCACCCGCGGGCCGCGCGCCCGTCGCTGCCGCTGCTGCCGCCCGCCGAGGCGCGGCAGTACGCGGCCGAGGTGCGCGGCCGGGCGCTGGACCTGCTGGCGTCGGCGGACTTCGACGGCACCCGGCTGACGGAGGCGGGCTTCGCCTTCGGCATGATCGCGCAGCACGAACAGCAGCACGACGAGACCATGCTGATCACCCATCAGCTCAGGAAGGGCCCGCGCGCCCTGAGCGCCCCGGACCCGGCACCGGCCGCGCCGTACACCGGCCCGGCCGAAGTCCTGGTCCCCGGCGGCCCGTTCACCATGGGCACCTCGGACGAGCCCTGGGCGCTGGACAACGAACGCCCGGCGCACCCGCGGGAGGTGGCACCCTTCTGGATCGACACCACCCCGGTGACGAACGCGGCGTACCAGGCGTTCGTCGAGGACGGCGGCTACGACACCGAGCGCTGGTGGGCGCCGGACGGCTGGGCGCACGTCCGGCAGCACTCCATCGAGGCCCCGCTGTTCTGGCGGCGGGACGGCGGCCAGTGGCTCAGGCGCCGGTTCGGCGTCACGGAACCGGTCCCGCCCGACGAGCCGGTGCTGCACGTGTGCTGGTACGAGGCGGACGCCTACGCCCGCTGGGCCGGGCGGCGGCTGCCCACCGAGACGGAGTGGGAGAAGGCGGCCCGCTTCGACCCGGCCACCGGCCGCTCGCGGCGCTACCCCTGGGGTGACGCCGACCCGGCGCCCGAGCACGCCAACCTGGGCCAGCGGCACCTCGGGCCCGCCCCCGCCGGCAGCTACCCGGCCGGCGCGTCACCACTCGGCGTACGGCAGCTGATCGGCGACGTGTGGGAGTGGACGGCGAGCGACTTCCTGCCGTACCCGGGCTTCGCGGCGTTCCCGTACAAGGAGTACTCGGAGGTGTTCTTCGGGCCCGAGCACAAGGTGCTGCGCGGCGGTTCGTTCGCCGTGGGCCCGGTCGCCTGCCGGGGCACCTTCCGCAACTGGGACTACCCGGTCCGCCGGCAGATCTTCTCCGGGTTCCGCACCGCCCGCTCGGAGGCCGTCTGATGTGCCGCCACCTGGCCTATCTGGGCCCCGATGAGCCGCTCGGCCGGTTCCTCGTGGAGCCCCCGCACAGTCTGTTCCGCCAGTCCTGGGCGCCGCGGCGGCAGCGGTACGGGACGGTCAACGCGGACGGTTTCGGTGTCGGCTGGTACGCGCCGGATGACCCGGTGCCGGCCCGCTACCGGCGGGCCGGGCCGATCTGGGCGGATCTGTCCTTCGCCGACCTGGCCCGGGTGGTGCGCTCCGGCGCCGTGCTCGCGGCCGTCAGGGACGCGACCTTCGCGGGGGCGGACGCCGAGGCCGCGGCGGCGCCGTTCGCCGCCGGGCGGTGGCTGTTCAGCCACAACGGCGCCGTCGCGGGCTGGCCGGACGCGGCGGCACCCCTGGTGTCCGCGCTGCCCCCGGTCGACCTGCTGTCGCTCCAGGCCCGCAACGACTCGGCGTTCCTGTGGGCGCTGGTCCTGCACCGGCTGCGCGGCGGCGAGGATCTCGGCCCGGCCCTGGGCGAAACGGTTCGCCTCATGGGCGGGGCCGCCCCCGCCTCCCGTCTGAACCTGCTGCTGACCGACGGGGCCACGATCGCCGCCACCACCTGGGGCGATTCCCTCTGGTACCGCACGGAGCCCGGCCGCGGCACGGTCGTCGCCTCCGAGCCCTACGACGACGACCCCCGCTGGCAGGAGGTCCCCGACCGCACCGTACTCACCGCGAGCCGCGCCGGCGTGCTGCTCGCCCCGCTGGAGGATCCGGTGCTCTCCCCCACACTCGGCTCCGCTCGAGCGGAAGCGTCCCCATCACCGAAGGAGCCCTGCCGTTGAGCCCCCTGCACGTCACCCGCACACTCCCCGAGGACGCGACGGAGGCCGCGCTGCGCGCCGACGTCCTGAGCGGCCTCACCGCCACCCCCAAGTGGCTGCCCCCCAAGTGGTTCTACGACGCTCGCGGCAGCGAGCTGTTCGAGCAGATCACGGAGCTGCCCGAGTACTACCCCACCCGCGCGGAACGCGAGATCCTCGCCACCCGGGCCGGTGAGATCGCCGCGGCGAGCGGCGCCCGTACCCTGGTCGAACTGGGCTCGGGCTCCTCGGAGAAGACCCGCTATCTGCTCCAGGCGCTCACCTCGCTGGCCGCCTATGTCCCGGTCGACGTCAGCGAGAGCGCCCTCACCCAGGCAGGCCGTGCTCTGATCGAGGAGCGCCCGGAACTCGACGTCCACGCGCTGATCGCCGACTTCACCACCCCGCTGGCCCTGCCCGCCACCCCCGGGCCCCGGCTGGTGGCCTTCCTCGGCGGCACGATCGGCAACCTGCTGCCCGCCGAGCGCGCGGCCTTCCTCGCCGTCGTACGCGCGCTGCTCGCCCCCGGTGACGGGCTGCTGCTCGGCACGGACCTGGTCAAGGACGAGCGGGTGCTGGTCCGGGCGTACGACGACGCGGCCGAGGTGACGGCCGCGTTCAACAAGAACGTGCTGGCCGTCGTCGACCGTGAGCTGGGCGCCGACTTCGATCCGGACGCGTTCGACCACGTGGCCCTGTGGAACACCGAGCGGGAGTGGATCGAGATGCGGTTGCGCTCCCGTACCGCCCAGACCGTTAAGGTGCCCGCGCTGGACCTCGCCGTGCACTTCGCGGCGGGCGAGGAGCTGCGCACCGAGGTGTCGGCCAAGTTCCGGAAGGAGGGCGTGACCGCCGAACTGGCCGCTGCCGGCCTGGACCTGACCCACTGGTGGACCGACGCGCAGGACCGCTTCGCGCTGTCGCTGAGCGTGGCCCGGTGAGCCGGAAGCGGTGAGCCGGAAGCGGTCGACCGGGAGCGGTCGACCGGCCGGCGGGGATCCGGACGCGGTGGCTCAGCCCACGTTCGGGGCGAGCGCCTCGGTGATCTTCCGTGAGGCGCGGCGGGCCTCGACCGCGGGGTCCGCGCCGCCCAGCACCCGGGTCATGTACTCCTTGATCAGGTTGTCGGCCTCGACGTCGGCCCACTGAGGGCTGTGGGGGGTCGCCCGGCCGTGCGCCGCTCCCGCGGCCATGGCGGCGACCCCCTCCTCGCTCGCGACCGCGCCGGCCAGCGTCGTCTTGTTGGGCACGTAGTTCATGGTGCGGGCGAGTTCGGTGTCCCACTTGGCGCCGGTGAGCGCGGCGACGACGGCGGTCGCGGAGAACTGGTCGTCGGTGTTCTGCGGGATGACGAGGTCGGAGCCGCCGGTAAAGACGGTGCCGGGCCGTTCGGCCGTCCGGCCGGGCACGGGGAAGTAGCCGAGCTCGTCCTTCAGGTCAGGGTTCTGCCGGACGATCGACTGGGCGAGCCCGGGTACGGCGACGATCTGCGCGACCTTGCCGCCGGCGAACACCCCGGCCTGCGGCGGGTGTTCCTCGTCCGCGTCCGCCGGCCCCTCGCCCAGCGCCTGGAGCCGCCGGTAGAAGTCCATGCCGCGCAGCGCGGCCGGGCTGTCGAGGGCGCCCCGCCACTCGTAGTCCTTCTCCTCGGCGAGGTCGCCGCCCTCGTCCCAGATGAAGCCGGAGAGCGTGTACCAGTCCTGTCCGGCGAGGTAGATGCCCTGGTTGCCGCCGGAGTTCAGCCGCTCGGTGTCGGCGAGCCACGCCTCGCGGGTCTTCGGCGGGCTGCTGATGCCGGCCTGCTCGAACAGGTCCTTGCGGTAGATGACGACGCGGTTGGCCGCGTACCAGGGGATGCCGTACTGCTTGTTGCCGTCCTTGCCGGGCTGGGCGAGGCCGGGCAGCCACTTCTCCTTGCCCCAGTCCCGCATCGACTCCAGGGTGAGGTCCGCGAGCCGGCCGCCGTCGGCGTACAGCGGCACCTGGGTGTTGCCGACCTCGATGACGTCCGGGCCGCTTCCGGAGCCCGCCTTGAGCGCGGTGCGGACCTTCTCGACGATGCCGGTCCACTCCTGGATGCGGATGTCGAGGCGCAGGTCCTTGTGGGTGCGCTCGAAGTCCTCGGTGAAGCGCTGCAGGAACTCCTTGGAGGCGCTGTCCTTCATCAGCCACACGGTGACGGTCTTCGGCTCGTCGTCGCCGGGGAGCAGCCCGCAGGCGCTGACGAGGGAGCCGGTGACACAGATGAGGGCGAGCAGACGACGTCTCACGAGGGGTCCTGTTCTGTCTGGCAAGGGAGCTGGGACAGGGGTGGGAGACCCGACGTGGGGGGACGAGCGCACTTGGCTCGTACGGGTGTGCTGGATTTTGGTATGGACCAATGCATAGGTCAAGCGCCGCGGGCGGCGGGCGGACGACGCCGTGCGGACGGAGCGCGGATACGGCACGGTGGAGTTCGGCGCGACACGAGAGGAGCACCCGCATGTCGAACCACACCTACCGGGTCACCGAGATCGTCGGCACCTCGCAGGAGGGCATCGACCAGGCCATCCGCAACGGCATCGCCCGTGCCGACCAGACCCTGCGCAACCTGGACTGGTTCGAGGTGACCCAGGTCCGCGGCCAGATCGAGGACGGCCGCGTCGAGCACTACCAGGTGTGCCTGAAGGTCGGCTTCCGCCTGGAGGAGGGCACCTGAGCCGCCCCGGCCCGCGGACCGGCCTCGCCGGCGCCAGCCCCGTCGGCGCCGGGCTTGCCGGCTTCGGACCCGTCGGCCTCGGACCCGTCGGCGTCAGGTGCGCCCTTCCCGCTCCTGCGCCTCTTCCAGCGCCGTCGACTTCGCGGCCCAGCGGGCGCGTACGACGGTGAACCCGGCGCGCTCCGCGTCGTCGCACACCAGCTCGTCGTCGTCCACGAGCACCCGGATCTCACGGTTCCGGGCGAGCCGGCGCAGGATCTCCAGCTTGGTGAACCGCGCCGGCCTGCGGTCGGCGTTGCCCCGCATGTGCACCCGGCCCTCGGGCAGCCCCTGGGCCGCGAGCCACGCCAGGGTGTCCCGGCGGCACCGCTCGGGACGGCCGGTGAGATAGACGATCTCGCACGCGCCGGCGGACTCCACCGCCAGCGCCACGCCCTCGGCGAGCGGCGGGTCCTGGGGCGCGGCGGCGAAGAAGGAGGCCCAGTCGCGCGGCCTGCCCTCCAGGAAGTGCTGGCGGTGGGCGGTGTCGGCAAGCGTGTTGTCGAGGTCGAACACGGCGAGCGGACGCTTGCTGCTGTCGGTCACCCGGCCACCCTATCCAGGCCGCGGCCCCCTCTCCCCTAATTGCTAATGGGATCCATTTTCATATAGCGTCCTCGGTGCCCGTCCCCCGACACCGAGGAGGAACCCATGGCAGTCCCCAAGCGGAAGCTGTCCCGCAGCAACACCCGTCACCGCCGCGCCCGGTGGAAGGCCGCGACGCCGTCCCTGGTCCCCGTGACGGTCGACGGCGTCCGGCATCTCGTACCGCAGCACCTGGTCAGGGCCTACGAGCGCGGGCTGCTGCGTCCGGAGGGCTGAGCGGAGCGGACGCGACGGACGGCCGGGAAGGCCCGGGAACCCGCCGTCACCGGGCAGGCGTCGCGCCCCACCGGCCCACGACCCGCTCCCGACCGGGCGACCCTGCGGGGCGGAAGCGGCGGCACGGTCCGTGCCCGCGCGCCGACCGGTCGTGACGGCGGGAATCCCGGGACCGCGAGGGCGTTGAACCCTGCGTGAGCAGCTCAGTGATCAGCCGGACCCGGTTCTCCGTCCTCGACCGCTCCCGCACCCGCGAGGGCCACCCTCCCGCCGCGGCGCTGCGCGACACCGTCGCGCTGGCCCGGGAGGCGGAGGCGCTCGGCTACCACCGGTTCTGGGTGTCCGAGCACCACGGCGTGCCCGGGGTCGCCGGCTCCGCACCGACCGTGCTCGCCGCCGCCGTCGCGGGGGCCACCCGCACCATCCGGGTCGGCACCGGCGGCGTCATGCTGCCCAACCACCGGCCGCTGGTCGTGGCCGAGCAGTTCGGGGTGCTGGAGGCGCTGTTCCCGGGGCGGATCGACATGGGACTCGGCCGCTCGGTGGGCTTCACGGACGGGGTGCGCAGGGCACTCGGCCGGGACAAGGACGACGCCGACGACTTCGCGGCGCACCTCGGCGAGCTGCTGGACTGGTTCACGGTGGGCTCCCCGGCCGGGGTGCACGCCCGGCCCTCGGAGGGCCTCACGGTGCCGCCGTTCGTGCTGGCCATGGGCGAGGGCGCGCGGACCGCGGCCCGCGCCGGTCTGCCCATGGTCATCGGAGATCTGCGCGGCCGGGACAAGATGCTCCGCGGCATCGACGAGTACCGCTCCCTGTTCCGGCCCTCCCGCTGGGCCGCCGAGCCGTACGTCGTGATCTCCGGCACGATCGCGGTCGCCGGCAGCGCGGCCGATGCCCGGCGGCTGCTGGTGCCCGAGGCCTGGTCGATGGCGTACTCCCGCACCCACGGCACGTTCCCGCCGCTCGCCCCCGCCGAGGCCGTCGAGGCCCGCACGATGACCGCGCGGGAGCGGGACCTTTACGCCGCCGGGCTCGCCGGGCACATCGCCGGCACCGAGGACGAGGTCGCCCACGAGCTGGAGACGGTGCTGAAGGAGACGGGGGCCGCCGAGGTGCTCGTCACCACCAGCACCTACGACCGCGCGGCCCTGCTGGATTCCCACCGGCGGCTCGCCGCGCTCTTCGGGCCCGGCCGGTGACCTGTTCAAGATGCGGACCGGGCCCCGGCCGGTGACCCTGGGAGGGCGAAACCTCAAGCGACGAGGAGGGCTGCCATGTCCTTCATGGACAAGATCAAGGGCATGCTCAAGGGCCATGAGGACATGGCCGACAAGGGCGGCGACTACATCGACCAGCGCACGGGGAACAAGTACAGGTCGCAGGTCGACACCGGCCAGGACAAGCTGAGGGACGAGTTCGGCACCCGGCAGGACCGGGACAACCCGCCCCAGCCGTAGCACTTGGGGGCGATTAGAGTTTCCCCCCGATGCACAGCACCCATGACCCCTGCGTCCGCGTACGCGGCGCCCGCGAGCACAACCTCAAAGGCGTCGACGTGGACATCCCCCGGGACGTCCTCGCGGTGTTCACCGGCGTCTCCGGCTCGGGCAAGTCGTCCCTGGCGTTCGGCACGGTCTACGCCGAGGCGCAGCGGCGCTACTTCGAGTCGGTCGCCCCGTACGCGCGCAGGCTGATCCACCAAGTGGGGGCGCCCAAGGTCGGTGAGATCACCGGCCTGCCGCCCGCCGTCTCGCTGCAGCAGCGCCGCTCGTCCCCCACCTCGCGCTCCTCCGTGGGCACGGTCACCAACCTGTCCAACTCGCTGCGCATGCTGTTCTCGCGCGCCGGCACCTACCCGCCGGGCGCCGAGCGGCTCGACTCCGACGCGTTCTCGCCGAACACGGCGGCCGGCGCCTGCCCGGAGTGCCACGGCCTCGGACAGGTGCACGAGACCACCGAGGAACTGCTGGTCCCGGACCCCGCGCTGTCCGTCCGCGAGGGTGCGATCGCGGCCTGGCCCGGCGCCTGGCAGGGCAAGAACCTGCGGGACATCCTGGACGCGCTCGGGTACGACGTGGACCGGCCCTGGCGCGAGCTGCCCGCCGAGCAGCGCGCGTGGATCCTGTTCACCGACGAGCAGCCC
Organism: Streptomyces sp. NPDC015171; assembly: GCF_043079545.1. Taxonomy (NCBI): domain Bacteria; kingdom Bacillati; phylum Actinomycetota; class Actinomycetes; order Kitasatosporales; family Streptomycetaceae; genus Streptomyces; species Streptomyces sp. NPDC015171. Next base: position 76,801 of record NZ_JBIBUO010000003.1, on the reverse strand, counting down.
GTCGTCACCGTGCACCCCGTCCGGGACGCCGACCGCATCCAACGGCCGTACCAGGGCACGTACATGAGTGCCCGCCGGTACGTCCTGAAGACGTTCTCGGACACCAAGTCGCCGACCCTGCGGGCGAAGGCGGAGCGGTTCCTGACCAGCGCGCCCTGCCCGGTCTGCGGGGGCAGCCGGCTGCGGCCCGAGGCGCTCGCGGTGACCTTCGGCGGCCGGACCATCGCCGAACTGGCCGCGCTGGCGCTGACCGACCTCCCGGAACTGCTCCACGGCGACTCCGAGACCGCCCGGGTGCTCACCGCCGATCTGAAGTCCCGGATCGCGCCGGTGGTCGAACTCGGCCTCGGCTACCTCAGCCTGGACCGGGCCACGCCCACCCTGTCGGCCGGCGAGCTGCAACGGCTGCGGCTGGCCACCCAGTTGCGCTCCGGACTGTTCGGCGTGGTGTACGTGCTGGACGAGCCGTCCGCCGGACTGCACCCGGCCGACACCGAGGCGCTGCTGACCGTACTGGACCGGCTGAAGGCCGCGGGCAACTCGGTGTTCGTCGTGGAGCATCACCTGGAGGTGGTGCGCGGCGCCGACTGGCTGGTGGACGTGGGGCCGGGCGCGGGCGAGCACGGCGGACGGGTGCTGTACAGCGGGCCGGTGGCGGAGCTGGCCTCGGTCGAGGAGTCGGCGACGGCCGCGTTCCTCTTCGACGAGTCGCCAGGACCCGCACGTGCCGTCCGGGAGCCGCGCGGCTGGCTGACCGTCGGTCCGGTGAGCCGGCACAATCTGCGCGAGGTGACGGCCGGGTTCCCGCTCGGCGCGTTCACCGCGGTCACCGGGGTCTCCGGCTCCGGGAAGTCCACGCTCATCGGCGCGTTGACCGAGGAGGTACCGGGCGTCGGACGCCTGGTCCGGGTCGACCAGAAGCCCATCGGGCGCACCCCGCGCTCCAACCTGGCCACCTACACCGGCCTGTTCGACGTCGTGCGGAAGGTGTTCGCCGACACCGAGGACGCGAGGGCGCGCGGGTACGGCGTCGGCCGGTTCTCCTTCAACGTGGCCGGCGGGCGCTGCGAGACCTGTCAGGGCGAGGGGTTCGTCAGTGTGGAGCTGCTGTTCCTGCCGAGCACCTACGCGCCCTGCCCGGACTGCGGGGGCGCCCGCTACAACCCCGAGACGCTCCGGGTGACGTACCGCGGACGGAACATCTCCGACGTGCTGGACCTGACCGTGGAGGCCGCCGCCGGGTTCTTCGCGGACTCCCCGGCCGCCGTCCGCAGCCTCGACGCGCTGCTCGACGTGGGCCTCGGCTATCTGCGGCTCGGGCAGCCCGCGACCGAACTGTCCGGCGGGGAGGCGCAGCGCATCAAGCTGGCGAGCGAACTCCAGCGCGGGCGGCGGGGCCACACCCTGTACCTGCTGGACGAGCCGACCACCGGACTGCACCCGGCCGATGTCGAGGTGCTGATGGAGCGGCTGCACGGCCTGGTGGACGCCGGGCACACGGTCGTCGTGGTCGAGCACGACATGACGGTGGTCGCCGGCGCCGACTGGGTGATCGACCTGGGTCCGGGCGGCGGCGACCGGGGCGGCCGGATCGTGGCGGCCGGACCGCCGGAGCGGGTGGCACGGGCCGAGGGCAGCGCCACGGCGCCGTATCTGGCGCGTGTCATGCCCTGAGCGCCGCCCGGCATCCCGTGCACAAGGCATCGATGTGGTAACCGAGTTGTGCATTATCGGCGGCCCCCGCGGCCCGGCCGCCGATAATGCGACCGTGGCTACTTCCTCCGCGTCGCCCGACTTCGCGCTCTCGGACGGCACACCGGTCCGGTTCCTGCTCACACCCGGCACGGGCGCCCGCACCGGCCCGGCTCCGGCCCCGCCGGACGACGACCTGCCGGAGGGCATGGGCCGGGCCGTACCGGTCGGCGCGGGCGGCCGGGCCGTCGCCGCCTTCGCTGCCGAGGCGCTGCGCGGCGCCCTGCGGCCGATCGGTCCGCTGCTGGAGGAGGTGCACCGCGCCGCCACCGCGGTGCCCGATCCGCCCACCGAGCTGACCGTGGCCTTCGGTGTACAGGTCGGCCAGGACCTCAAGTTCGGGATCGTCGGCGCGGCCGGGCAGGCGCATCTCACCGTCACCGCCAGCTGGAAGCCGGCCCCGGACACCGGCGCGACCTCCCCGGCGGTGTGACGCGTGGGATGGTTCCGGAACGGGTGGGACGCTGCCCGGAGCCCGTCCCGGTACGTGGTCTGCGTCCGGCGCACCGAGGACGGCAAGGCGGCGGGGGCCGGCTTCGTACTCGGCCCCGACACCGTGCTGACCTGCGCGCACGTCGTCAACGCCGCGCTGGGCAGGGACATGCTGGACGCGCGGGTGCCGGGCGTGGACGAGGTGCCCGTCGAGGTGCCCGACCCGGAGAGACCCGGCAGCAGGCAGTACCCGGCCCGGGTGGCGCACTGGATCCCGCCCCGCGCCCAGGGCGGCGGGCCGGTCGGCGCGGGCAGCGCCGAGTGGTTCGGTGATCTCGCCGTGCTGCGGGTCGACGTCCCGGCCGGGGGCCTCCCGCCCGGTCCCCGCCACGCCGCCATGGCGGTCGGCCACAGGGCGGACGCCTGGCACGGCGGCGGCCGCGCCTCCACCGTGGCCCGGCTCACCGTCGCCGCGCTGCACGGCCCGCTGGCCTACCTGGACGGCGAGCCCACCGGGATGGCCGTCGGCCCCGGCTACAGCGGCAGCCCGCTGTGGAGCCGGGAGGAGGAGGCCGTGGTCGGTCTGGTCGTCGGACACTTCATGCCCGAGGACGGGGCGGGCGTGCCGCTCGCCGCGGGCTTCCAGAGCGTCATCCGGCGCAGCTGGGCCGTCCCCTGGCAGGCCGTCGAGGCCGAGCTGCGCCCCCTCGGCGCACTGGACGGCTTCGGACGCCCGCCGGCCGACCCCGACGACCCCGCCTTCGAACTGCTGGTGGAGGCGATCGAGGTCGCGCTGCCCTCGGGCAGCGGGCGGGGCGACTGCGCCCGCAGGCTGGCCCGGCTGTGCGGGGTCGTACCGGGCAGCGACGTCGTGCCGCCCTCCCCCGAGGAGTTCGCCGCGTTCGTGCTGGCGCATCCGCGCGCCCTCGCGGCGCTGAGCGGGATCCTGCGCCGGGACGATCCGGGGGTGGCCGACCGGGTGCTGGCCGCCGGCGCCCTGTCGAGCACGCCCCGGCTGCTGACCGCCGAGGAGTACACCAAGCTGCGCGGGCTGCTGCGCACCATCCCCCCGGCCGTGCTGGGGCGCTTCCCCGAGACGGTCCGGGCCGCGCTGCCGCACCTCGCGGCCCGGCCGGCCGGCGACACCCTGGACGCGCTGCTCGACCACCTGGAGGGCCTGCCGGGCGACGGCCGCGCGAGCGGCGACGAGCGCCGGGTGCCGGCGCTGCTGCGGGTGCTGGAGTACGTCGGCGCCCTGTGCCCCGACACCCAGCGGGCGCGGCTTCGGATCTGGGCGGACGGGGTGGCCAGGCGCCTCGGCATCGACCGGTCGGCGCTCGGCGAACGCCGTTACGACGCCCAGGAGTGGGCGCGGGCCGCGCGCGGCCGGGCCGACCGGGTCCGTGTCCTGGTGCAGGTGGCCAAGACCGGGCGGAACCGGCACCGGCTGCGGATCTGGTGCGACGAGGGGACCGGGCCCCGGCAGGTGTCCACGGAGAGCGTGCGGACGTACTCGGCGTCGGAGGCGGCGCGCGAGGTGCTGCGCGTCCTGGACTCGCTCACTCCGCCGGCCGAGGACGAGCGCCCGCCGCTCGTGGAGGTGCTGGTGGACCGCGGCGGCCTCAACCTGCCGGTGGACGAGTGGGCGGTCCGGGACCCGGCCGAGCTGCTGCCCGGCATGCTCGGCGTGGAGTTCCCGCTGGTCGTGCACTGTCCCGAACTGCTGCGCCGCAACGGCCGGTTCGTCTCCCGGTGGCGCACCCGGTGGAACCGCCTGGACTCGGGCAACGCCGTGGTGGTCTCCGAACCCCTGGACCGGGACACCCTCTACTCCCGGCTCGTCAACCAACTCGACACCGTACGCGTCTCCGTGGACGTACCTCCCGGTCCGCCCCGGGACCGCATCGTGCAGACGTGCCTGGCGCTGGGCATACCTGTGGTGATGTGGGACCGGCGCGAGGAGGGTCCCTCGCACAGCGTCCGGCACATGGCGCGGGTCGCCACCCGGGAGCTGCCCGACGGTGTCCACAGCTACCGGGCCAACGCACTGGCCAATCCACCCGAGTTCCCCGGCCGGCCGGTCCTCGCCTGGGCCGACGCCGACCGTACCGTCCCCCGCCTGCATCTGTCCGAACCCCAGGAGGGCTCATGACATCCGCCGCGGACTGGCGCCTGTTCCGGGGCGACGGCGTGCCCCGGGCCGTCAGCCTCCCCTCCGCCCCGCCCTGGCGGCGCTTCACCCCGGCCCGCGCGACCCGCCCGGGGCTGCCGTACGTGATCGACCCCCGGCACGCCGACATCGTCAACGCGGCTCTGCATCTGCGCCGTCCGCTGCTGGTGACCGGGCCCGCCGGCACCGGCAAGTCGTCCCTCGCCCGGGCCGTCGCCCACGAGCTGTCCCTGGGCGACCTGCTGCGCTGGTCGGTCACCAGCCGCTCCACCGTGCCGGACGCGCTGTACGTGTACGACGCCATCGGCCGGCTGCGGGAGACCACGCTCAGCCGGGACCGGGGCGAGGGGGAGCCGTCCATCGGCCAGTTCATCCGGCTCGGCCCGCTCGGTACGGCCCTGGTCGCCTCGGCCGCCCCGCGCTGTCTGCTGGTCGACGAGATGGACAAGGGCGATGTGGACCTGCCCAACGATCTGCTGACCGTGTTCGAGGAGGGCTACTTCGAGATCAAGGAGCTGGTGCGGCTGCCGGAGGGCACGTCCGACGTGGAGGTGCAGACCTCCGACCACCGCAGCGCCGTCCGGGTGCACCAAGGGCTCGTGCAGTGCGCCGAGTTCCCCGTCGTGATCATCACCAGCAACGGGGAGCGGGACTTCCCGCCCGCGTTCCTGCGCCGCTGCCTGCGGCTCGAACTGCCGGTGCCGGACGAGGAGCGGCTGCGCACCATCGTCGCCGCGCATCTGGGCGAGGAGGCGCTGGGCGAGGCGGACGACCTGATCGAGGCCTTCCTGCGCCGCCGCGCCCTGGGCGAGCTGGCCACCGACCAGCTGCTCAACGCCGTGTTCCTGCGCACCGGGGGCGTCGACCTGAACGCGGACGGGCTGCTGGACGCCGTGCTGCACCAGCTCACCGGGGCGATGTGACCGTGGCGGTCGGGGGCGAGCGGCTGGCCGAGGCACTGCGGGTGCTGTCGGCCTGCGGGCACGAACTGGACGCGGACCAGGTCCTGGACGTGCTGTGGCTCGCCCGCCGGCTGCCCGCCGACGCCGACGCGCCGCTGCGGCGCGAGCCGTCGCCCCCGCCCGCCGGGCCCGCACCGGACCCCGGGCCCGCGCCCGGCCGGACCGCGCCGCGGCGCCCGGCGCCCGAACCGGACGACCCGGACCTGCCCGACCTGACCGCGCCCTCGCTGTACGCGGCGGCCCGGCAGACTCCGGTACCGGAGGTACGGCTCGCCGCGGCCGCTGCCGAGCCGCGCCGGGCGATGCCGGTACGGGTGCCCGAGGACAAAGCGCTGGCCGACGAGCTGGAACTGGGCCGGGCGCTGCGGCCGTTGCGGCGCCGCCTTGACAGCCGCTACCGCACGGAGATCGACGAGGAGCGCACCGCGGCCCAGCTCGCCGAGACCCGGCTGCCCGACGTGGTGGAGCGGCCGGTGCGGGAGCGCTGGCTGAACCTGGCGCTGCTCGTGGACGACGGGCTCTCGATGCTGCTGTGGCACCGGCTCGGCGCCGAACTGCGCACGCTGCTCGAACGGCTCGGCGCCTTCGCCACGACCCGGGTCCTCGGCCTGGACACGCGCAGCGCCCGCGAGCCCTGTCTGCGCGCCCGGCCGTTCCGGCAGCAGAGCGGCTCGCTCCCGCTGAGCACGGTCAACGACCCCTCGGGCCGCACCCTCGTGCTCGTGGTCAGTGACGGCATGGGCGCCGCCTGGCGGTCCGGTGCCCTGCACCGGCTGCTGGCCCAGTGGGCCTGCCGCGGCCCGGTCGCGGTGCTGCAGACGCTGCCGCCGGACATGTGGGAGGCCTCGGGCATCGCGGCGGAGCGCTGGCAAGCGACGACCCGGCGGATCGGCGGCGCGAACGCGGCCTGGGAGGTCCGTGATCCGGTGCTGCCGGCGGAGGTGTCCGCCTTCGAGGGGGTGCCGGTGCCCGTCCTGGAGCCGACCCCGGAGTCGCTGCGGCACTGGGCGCGGCTGCTGGCCTCGCCCGGCACCACCGTGGAGCTGCCGCTGCTGACCCGCCCCGACCCGTACGGCAGTGTGGCCGACGCCCGGGACCTGACCAGCGCCCAGCACTTCCGGGACGCGGCGACCCCGGAGGCGTACCGCCTCGCGGCGCATCTGGCGGCGGTCTCCCCGCTGTCGGTGCCGGTGATGCGGCTGGTGCGGTCGGCGGTGCCCTGGCCGGCCACCACCTCGCATCTGGCGGAGGTGTTCCTGGGCGGTCTCGTCCGGCCGCATCCGGCGCCGGTGCCCGGACCGCTGCCCGCCAAGCACCGGGTGTTCGACTTCTCCGAGGAGTCCAAGGCGGTCCTCCTGGACTCGGTCCCGCAGGCCGAACTGCTGCGCACCAGCCGGCGTATCGGCCGCCATCTGGAGGAACTCGCGGGCAACTCGCCCGACTTCCCGGCCTGGCTGGCCCATCCTGACGGCTCCGCGCAGCTGCCCGGCGCGCATCAGCCGTTCACCAGTGTCGAGCGCCGGCTGCTCAGCCGGTTCGGGGTGTCGTTCGACCGGGTGCCCGCTCTGCCCCGGACGGCGCCGGCCCGGAGCGCCGAGCCGGCGGACGACTGGGAGCCGCTGACCGGTGCCGACCCGGTGCGGCTCGGTGCCTTCACCCTGCGCGACCGGCGCCGGGGCCGCCGTACGGTGCTGTACCGGGGGGTGGACGGGCAGGGCGCCGAGGCGGTGCTGCGCGCGCCCCGGCCCGATCTGCCCGCGGCCAACGCCCAGCTGATCGCGGTGGAGGCGGAGGTGCTGGTGCGGCTCCAGGCCCAGTACGCGCCGGCGCTGCTCGCCACCGGTCTCGACGACTCCCCGCCGTGGCTGGCGATGACGCCGGTCCAGGACCGGGACACCCCGGACGGGCAGCCGCCCCGGCTCTCGGAGGTGTTCGCCCGCTCACTGGACCACGGCACCGCGCCCTTCGACCTGGTGCGCGGGCTGCTGCTGTCCTGGCATCTGGCGAACGCGCTCGCGCTGTGCCACGCGGCGGGCCTGGTGCCCGCCGACTTCGGCATGGACAGCGTGTACGTGCTGCGCCGCACCATCGTGCTCGGCGATCTGTCCGACTACGCCGTCGACGGCCGCTATCTGGGTTCGGGACCGGCGCCGACCGTCGCGGACAGCATGCGCGCGCTGGGGGCGATGCTCCAGCTCATCAGCAGCAAGGCGGGCGTGGAGGTGCCGAACCTGCCGGAGGGCATGCACCTGTGGCAAGGGGACGGCTGGGAGAAACTGCGGCACCTCGTGCTGCGCTGCCTGGACGACGACCAGGCCCGCCGTCCCACCGCGAGCGAGGTCGCCGACGCGCTGGCCAAGTACATCGCCATGGCCCGGCTGCGGTACGACACGGAGGGGCGCCGGCCTGCCGTTCCGGTGACCGGGCGATCGCCGGGCCCGGTGCCGCTCACCCCGCCGGCCTCGTCCGGCCCGGCCGATCCGGCGGACCTGCTGCCGGCGCTGCCCCGCTTCCGTCCGGCCCGCGCCGCGTTCCGGGAGCGCCTGGCCGCCCTGCGCGCCCCGCTGTCGCACAGCAGGCGGGTGACACTGGTCGGCGCGTTCCACTACAGCGGGCGGACCTCGGCGACGGTCGCCCTCGGCTCCCTGCTGGCCGCCGTCCGGGGCGAGCCCGTCCTCGCCCTCGACGGGGCCTCGACCGAGGGCGCGCTCGGCTTCTTCCTGCCGTCCGACCGCAACCGGGCCGTCCCGCGGGATCTGGCCGCGCTGCCGCTCGGCCCGTCGTACGAGGAGGTGCGGGCCCTCACCACGCGGCTGCCCTCGGGCCTGGAGGTGATCGCGCACCGGGCGGGGCACTTCGGGCCGAACTCGGCGCACGCGCAGGAGTACCTGCGGGTGCTGGCCCATACGGCGCCGTACTACTCCTGCGTGCTGACCGACTGGGCGCCGGTGCGGCTCGACCGGACCGCGGACGTGGTCCTGGACCAGACGGACCAGCTGGTGGTGTGCTGCGGCACCGCCGAATGGTTCCTCGACGCCGCGGCGCACACGCTCGACCGGGTGCGGGCGAGCGGCCGGCACCGCCTGGCGGACCAGGCGGTGGTGGTGGCCACCCGGACCGACGGCTCGCACCGCCGTGGTCTGCCCGACGATCTGCACCGGACGCTGGGCGTCCTCCCGCCCGATCAGGTGGTGCAGGTGCCGTTCGACACGGCGCTGCAGTCAGCTCGCTGGGAGCTGAAGGATCTGCGTCCGGCCACCGTGCACGCCTATCTTCGGCTGGCCGGGCTGGTCGTACGGCCTCTCTAGCGCGCTCGCCACCAGGGCCGTGTGGGTCCAGGCGGGCGCTGAGGCGGCCGGCTGGGCCGCGTGGGCGAGGCCGCGGCGGTCGGGGTGGGCGCCGGGCCGGATCACCGGCCGGACCTCCACCTCGGCGACCAGGCCCCGGGTCCTGGCCACCCGCCACAGGGAGGCGAGCAGGGTGTCCTCGCCGACGAAGGCCGCCGCGGTGCCGGGGGCGCCGTCCAGCCGGCGGTAGCGCAGGCTGACCGGCTGGACGGGCACGCCCGCGTCGAGGGCGGCCTGGAAGACGGCCCGGCGGAAGCGGCCCTGGGCGCGTCCGCACCAGGTGCTGCCCTCGGGGAAGGCGGTCACGGCCGCGCCCCCGCTCAGCGCGCCGGATATCCGGGCGACCGTGCCGGGCAGGGCGCGCAGCCGGTCCCGGTCGATGAACAGGACCCCGGCGCGGGCGGCCAGCGCGCCCGCCAGCGGCCACTGCCTGACCTCGGTCTTGGCGAGCATCCTGGCCGGGCGGACGGCGGCGAGCAGCGGGATGTCCAGCCATGAGACATGGTTGGCGACCAGCAGCAGCCCTCCGGCCGGTGCGGCGGTGCCGGTGATCCGGACCTGGACCCCGATGGCCCGCACGAGCGTCCGGCTCCAGCGCCTGACCCACTCGGCGGGGATCCGCCCGCCGAGCGGGGACAGTACGATCCCGGCCAGCAGCAGGACCGCGACCGCGGTCAGCCGCAGCACGGCACGGGGGACGGCCGCGGCGGCCCGGTCCGGTTCGACGCACGCGCCCGGGGTGCAGGGCGCGCTGGGCAGCCAGACGCTCATCAGGCCGGGACGAGCGAGAGGAAGTGCCGCAGATAGCGCGGGTTGACCCGGCGCATCGACAGCAGGACGTACAGGTCGGCGACTTTGAAATCGGGGTCGTGCGCGGGCTCGCCGCACACCCAGGCGCCGAGCCGGACATAGCCGCGCAGCAGGGCGGGCAGCTCGGTGCGGTCGGCCGGGGCCTCGGCGTTCGGGGTCCACGGCAGCAGCGGCCTGACCCGGAACTCCTCGGGCGCGAGGTGCTTGGCGCGGACCCGCTCCCAGGTGCCGGTGGCGAGGGCGCCGCCGTCGGCGAGCGGTACGGAGCAGCAGCCCGCCAGCCACTCGTGGCCCCGGTCGGTCATGTACCGGGCTATGCCGGCCCAGATCAGGCCGATGACGGCGCCGTCGCGGTGATCGGGGTGGACGCAGGAGCGGCCGACCTCGACGAGGCCGGGCCGGATCGCGTCGAGCGCGCCGAGGTCGAACTCGCCCTCGGAGTAGAGCCGGCCGGCGACGGCGGCGCGCTCCGGCGGGAGCAGCCGGTAGGTGCCGACGACCTGATCGGTCATCGTGTCCCGGACGAGGAGGTGGTCGCAGTAGGCGTCGAAGGCGTCGACGTCGTGGCCGGGCTCCGGGGTGGCCAGCAGGGCCCCCATCTCGCCGGCGAAGACGTCGTGCCGCAGCCGCTGCGCGGCGCGCACGTCGGCCTCGTCGCGGGCGAGGGTGACGGTGTAGCGGGCGGGTGCCGCGGGCTGCGGGGGACGGTCGAGGGTGGATACGCCGGTCATGGCTCTCTCCTGGTCACGGGCCGGTTCGGCGACGGCGGGCCTGTCGCGTACGGCCCGACGTCTCAGTTCTTCCGACGCCGGTTGACCGGTACGTGACCTGTGCCAGGAGAGGGGATGTAAGGATTTTGAACGGCGGGGTCAGGCGGTCTTCGCCGCGTCCGCGGTCACGCGGCCGGCGAGCAGCCCTACGCCGTCCACGGCGAGGATGAGGCCGGAGGAGCCGGTGGTGCGGACCGGTCCGTGCCGGTCCCGGCCGACGGCGTGTGCGGTCGGAAACCGTCACCGGTGCCGGTCACGCGCAGCGCGCAGCCGGTGACGCCGGTGGCCTGCCGCCGCGGGACCGCCGGCCCGCCTTGCCCCCCGAAGATCATGGGCGCAGCGTACCGAGGCGGGGAAGAGCGCAGCGTACCGAGGCGGGGAAGACCAGACGGGGCCGGGTGAGCACCTACCCGGCCCCGCCCGCCCGCCACTCGGCGAACGTTCACTCGGTCACTCAGCGCTTGCCCGCCTTGCGCGTGGCCCGCAGCCATTCCCGGTTCATGCTCGTGATGGACACCAGCGGGATCCCCTTGGGGCAGGCGGTGGCGCACTCCCCCGCCAGCGTGCAGCCGCCGAAGCCCTCGGCGTCCATCTGCTCCACCATGTCCAGCACCCGCGTCTCCCGCTCGGGCGCCCCCTGCGGCAGCACGTTCAGATGATTGACCTTCGCGGACGTGAAGAGCATCGCCGCCCCGTTGGGGCACGCGGCGACACACGCGCCGCATCCGATGCACTCCGCGTGTTCGAAGGCGAAGTCGGCATCGGCCTTCGGCACCGGCGTGGCGTGCGCCTCCGGCGCGGCCCCGGTCGGGGCGGTGACATAGCCGCCGGCCTGGATGATCCGGTCGAACGCCGACCGGTCCACCACCAGATCCTTGATCACCGGGAAGGCGGAGGCCCGCCACGGCTCGATGTCGATCGTGTCGCCGTCCCGGAAGGACCGCATGTGCAGCTGGCAGGTGGTGGTGCGCTCCGGCCCGTGCGCGTCGCCGTTGATCACCAGCGAGCACGCGCCGCAGATGCCCTCGCGGCAGTCGTGGTCGAAGGCGACGGGGTCCTCGCCGGCGAGGATGAGCTGCTCGTTGAGGACGTCCAGCATCTCCAGGAAGGACATGTCGGCCGAGATGTCGTCCACCTCGTAGGTGGACATCGCTCCGTCGGCGCCGGCGTCGCGCTGCCGCCAGACGCGCAGGGTGAGCTTCATGCGTAGCTCCGCTGGGTGGGGTGGACGTACTCGAAGACCAGGTCTTCCTTGTGCAGGACGGGGGCCCGGCCGGTGCCGGTGAACTCCCAGGCCGCCGCATAGGAGAACGCGTCGTCCCGGCGGGCCGCCTCGCCGTCCGGGGTCTGGGACTCCTCGCGGAAATGGCCGCCGCAGGACTCCTCGCGGTGCAGCGCGTCGAGGCACATCAGCTCGGCGAGCTCCAGGTAGTCGACGATGCGGTTGGCCTTCTCCAGCGACTGGTTGAACTCCTCGCCGGTGCCGGGCACCTTGATGCGGCGCCAGAACTCGTCGCGGATCTGCGGGATGCGCTCCAGGGCCTTGCGCAGTCCCGACTCGGTGCGGGCCATGCCGCAGAACTCCCACATCAGCTCGCCGAGTTCGCGGTGGAAGGAGTCCGGGGTACGGTCGCCGTCCACCGCGAGCAGCAGGTTGACGCGGTCCTCGGTCTCGGCCAGCACCTCCTGCACGACGGGGTGTCCCGCGGTGAGCGGCTCCTGGCGCGGGTTGCGGGCCAGGTAGTCGTTGATGGTGGCCGGCAGCACGAAGTAGCCGTCGGCCAGGCCCTGCATCAGCGCGGAGGCGCCGAGCCGGTTGGCGCCGTGGTCGGAGAAGTTGGCCTCGCCGATCGCGAACAGGCCGGGGACGGTGGTCTGCAGGTCGTAGTCGACCCACAGGCCGCCCATCGTGTAGTGCACGGCCGGGTAGATCCGCATCGGCACCTCGTACGGATCCTCGTCGGTGATCCGCTGGTACATGTCGAAGAGGTTGCCGTACTTGGCCTCGACCGCCTCGCGGCCCATCCGCTGGATCGCGTCCGCGAAGTCGAGGTAGACGCCCTGCCCGCCGGGGCCGACCCCCCTGCCCTCGTCGCAGACGTTCTTCGCGGCCCGGGAGGCGATGTCCCGCGGGACCAGATTGCCGAAGGAGGGGTAGATGCGCTCCAGGTAGTAGTCGCGCTCGTCCTCGGGGATCCGGTGCGGCGCACGGGTGTCGCCCTTGGCCATGGGCACCCAGATGCGGCCGTCGTTGCGCAGCGACTCGCTCATCAGCGTCAGCTTGGACTGGTGGTCGCCGGTGCGCGGGATGCAGGTCGGGTGGATCTGGGTGAAGCAGGGGTTGGCGAAGTGGGCGCCGCGCCGGTGCGCCCGCCAGACGGCGGTCGCGTTGGAGTTCATGGCGTTGGTCGACAGGTAGAAGACGTTGCCGTAGCCGCCGGAGGCGAGGACGACCGCGTCGGCGAAGTACGTGTCGATCTTCCCGGTGACCAGGTCCCGCGCGACGATGCCGCGGGCCCGGCCGTCGACGACGATCAGGTCGAGCATCTCGGTGCGCGGGTGCATCTCCACGTTCCCGGCGGCGATCTGCCGGGACAGCGCCTGGTAGGCGCCGAGGAGGAGCTGCTGGCCCGTCTGGCCGCGGGCGTAGAAGGTGCGGGACACCTGGACGCCGCCGAAGGAGCGGGTGTCGAGCAGGCCGCCGTACTCGCGGGCGAAGGGCACGCCCTGGGCCACGCACTGGTCGATGATCTCGACGGAGATCTGCGCGAGCCGGTGCACGTTCGACTCGCGGGCCCTGAAGTCGCCGCCCTTGACGGTGTCGTAGAACAGCCGGTGGACGGAGTCGCCGTCGTTGCGGTAGTTCTTCGCCGCGTTGATGCCGCCCTGCGCGGCGATGGAGTGGGCACGGCGCGGGGAGTCCTGGTAGCAGAACTGGACGACGTGGTAGCCCTGTTCGGCGAGGGTGGCGCCCGCGGAACCGCCGGCCAGGCCGGTGCCGACGACGATGATCGTGTGCTTGCGCCGGTTGGCGGGGTTGACGAGCCTGGCCTCGAAGCGGCGGGTGTCCCAGCGCTCGTGGACCGGGCCGGACGGGGCCTTGCCGTCGATGGCCGGTTCGCCGGTCGTGAAGTTCGCGTAGTCGGTCATGTTCAGCTCACCACTCCGGTCATGACGCCCACGGGTACGGCGATGAAGCCGGCCGTGAGCAGCAGCGCGAGGACGTTCGCGACGGTCTTCAGGGCGCGGTCGCGGGTACGGCTGCCGACGCCGAGGGTCTGGGCGGCGCTCCAGAACCCGTGCCGGATGTGCAGGCCGAGCGCGAGCATCGCGACGATGTAGATGACGTTGCCGTACCAGGTGGAGAAGGTGTCCACCACGTTCTGGTACGGGTGGCCCTCCTGGAAGCCGCCGCTGTGCGCGGTGCCGGTGGTCAGGTCCAGGACGTGCCAGACGATGAACAGGCCGAGGATGATCCCGCCCCAGCGCATGGTCCGGGTGGCGTAGCTCGCCCGCGGCTTCCTGTGCACGTACGTGGCGGGGCGGGCCCTGATGTCGCGGCGGCTGAGCTGGTAGGCGCACGTGGCGTGGGCGACCACGGCGACGACGAGCACGATCCGGACCAGCCAGAGCGTCCACTCGTAGTGCATGAAGGGCTCGCCGACGGTACGCAGCCAGTGCCCGTAGTGGTTGAACTCGCCCGCGCCGAAGAAGATCTTCAGATTGCCGATGACATGGGCGACCAGGTACAGCAGCATGATCACGCCGCTGACGGCCATCACCGTCTTCTTGCCGACGGAGGAGTCCCACATCGTGCGCGCCATGGACGACCGTCGGTCCGTCCGCGTTGCCAGAGCCATGGCCATGACGCTAGGGCCGAACGGGGCAATCGGTCCAAGACATGGTACGGCTGGATTCAATAGCCGGAAGCTATCGTGACACCATGCAGTTCCAGCAGCTTCAGTATTTCGTCGCCGTCGCCGAGACCCGGCACTTCACCCGGGCCGCCGAGCTGGTCCATGTCGCCCAGCCGTCGCTGTCCCAGCAGATCAAGGCGCTGGAGCGGGAGCTGGGCGCGGATCTCTTCCTGCGCGCCCGGGGCAACATCACGCTCACCGACGCCGGTGAGGCCCTGCTGCCGCTGGCCCGGCGCATCCTGGCCGACACGGACACCGCCCGGCACGAGGTGCAGGAGCTGGTGCAGCTGCGGCGGGGGCGGGTGCGGCTGGGGGCGACGCCGAGTCTGTGCACGGGCCTGCTGCCGGACGTGCTGCGGGCCTTCCACGACCGCTATCCGGGGATCCGCCTCCTGATCGAGGAGAGCGGCTCGCACGACCTGGTCCGGGAGCTGGCCCGGGGCGCGCTCGACCTCGCGCTGGTCGTGCTGCCGCTGCCGACGCCGGCGCCCGCGCTGACGACCGTGGAGCTGCTGCGGGAGGACCTGGTGGTGGTGTCGTCGCCGGAGGCGCCGGAGCCCGGGCACGGCGGGCGGACGGTCGAGATCGCCGACCTGGAGGGGGAACGGCTCGTGATGTTCCGGCACGGCTACGACCTGCGGGAGCTGACCGTCGCCGCGTGCCGCTCCGCCGGGTTCGAGCCGGACTTCGCCGTGGAGGGCGGCGAGATGGACGCGGTGCTGGGGTTCGTGCGGGCGGGGCTCGGGGTCGCCGTGGTGCCGCGGATGGTGGCCGCCCGGGCCGGCCGCGGACTGCGGGTCACCGCGCTGGCCCGGCCGGGATTGCACCGGACCATCGCACTCGCACATCGCAGCGACGTCGCCCCGCCCCGCGCCGCGCGGGAACTCCAGCGGATGCTGCTGGAGCGGTGAGGGCGGCACGCTCCGCGGGGAGCCGCGCCGCACCCCTCCCGCCGGGCGTCACCCCGTCGCGTCCACCAGCGCCAGGTCGTGGAGCCGCTCCGGCGGGCCGGGGCGGGCGTAGTACCAGCCCTGGGCCGTGTCGCAGCCCAGTATCCGCAGCTGCTCCGCCTGGGCCCCCGTCTCCACGCCCTCCACCGTGACCCCCAGGTCGAGGCTGTGGGCCAGCGAGACGATGCCCTCCACGATCTTCAGATCCACGGGGTCGGCGGGGAACTGCTGCATGCCCTGGGTGAAGGAGCGGTCGAGCTTGAGGATGCTCACCGGCAGGCGGCGCAGATTGGCGAGGTTGGAGTAGCCGGTGCCGAAGTCGTCCAGGGCGATGTCCACGCCCATCTCCGCGAGCCGGCGCAGCGGTTTGAGCAGGTCGTCGTCGGCACCGATGAGCGCGGACTCGGTGACCTCCAGGCACAGGGCCTCCGGGGCGACGCCCGCGCGTTCGAGGATCTCCACGGTGTCCTGGACCAGCCCGGGATGGCTGAGCTGGCAGGGCGAGAGGTTGACGTTGATGCGCAGCGGGCCCGCGGTGGTCCCGTCGCCGTAGCGTTCCCGCCAGGCGCGGGCCTGGCGGATCGACTCCTGAAGGACCCAGCGGCCGAGCGGGACGATCAGGCCGGTGTGCTCGGCGAGCGGGATGAACCGGTCGGGGCCGAGGACGCCGTGCTGCGGATGCAGCCAGCGCACCAGGGCCTCGGCGCCGCGCACGCTGCCGTCACCGAGGTGGACCAGCGGCTGGTACTCGATGAAGAACTCACCGCGTTCCAGGGCGGTCGGCAGGGCCGTGGTCAGGCCGTGCCGGGTGATGGCGCGGGCATCGGCCTCGGGGTCGGCGAGTTCGAAGCGGTTGCCGCCCGCCGACTTGGCCCGGTACATGGTGATGTCGGCGCTGCGCAGCACCTCGGCGGCGGTGCGCTCCCCCGCCGGGCCCTCGACGATGCCGAGGCTGCCGCGGACCAGCAGGTCGCGGCCGTCGATACTGATGGGGGTGACGAGCGCGCTCATGATGCGCTCGGCGAGTTCGTCGACCTCGCGCTCGGTGCCGGGGCCGGTGGTCAGGGCCACGAACTCGTCGCCGCCGAGCCGGGCGACCATCTCGCCGGGCGCGGTCGCGCACGATTGCAGCCGGTCGGCGACCTCCACCAGCAGCCGGTCGCCCGCCGCGTGGCCGAGGCTGTCGTTGATGGTCTTGAAGCCGTCCAGGTCCAGGTAGCACAGGCCGAAGCGCTGGCCCTCGCCCGCGTTCAGGGCCTTCTCCAGCCGCTCGAAGAAAAGGGTGCGGTTGGGCAGCCCCGTGAGGGCGTCATGGGTGGCCTCGTAGCGCAGCCGGAGGTTGAGCAGCCGGCGCTCGGTGGTGTCCTCCATGAGGGCCAGCTGGTACTGCGGGGAGCCGTCGGCGTCCCGCAGCAGGGAGACCGTCAGATTGGTCCACAGCACCGTGCCGTCGGGGCGGTTGAACGCCTTCTCCAGGTGGTAGTGCTCACGCTTGCCGCAGACGAGTTCGTCGTAGAGCCGCCAGGTCTGAGGGGCGTCGTCCGGGTGCACCCAGTCCTGGACGCGCCGGCCGCGCAGGGTGAACTCGGTGAGGCCGAACATGCGCAGCAGCGCGCCGTTGACCTGGAGGATGTTGCCGTCGAGGTCGGCGATGCCGATCCCTATGGCGGCGCCCTCGAAGACCGCGCGGAAGCGGGCCTCGCTCGCGTGCAGCGCCTGCGCCACCACGCCCTGGGCCCGCAACGCGGCCTGGGCGATGGCCTCCTGCTCGGCGAGGGTGCGCTCGCGCAGCGCCTCGGCGTAGCCGGCCGCCATCGCGTGCTGCAACCGGGAGGAGCGCATGCGCAGTTCGTCCTGCGGGCCGTCCTCGCCGCAGTACAGGACCAGATAGGCGTCGACGCAGTCCAGGGTGCGGGTGAGCGCCTCGGGGTCGGTGCAGTGCGCCGCGACCAGGGCGGCGCCGACGGCCTTCGCCGCGTCCGCGTCGAAGCCGCGGGTGCGCAGCAGCTCGCTCAACCGGCGCGCGAGCGGCAGGAGTTGATTTTCGAACTCGGTGCGGGTCAGCGACGTCGAGGTCACCGGGAAGACCGCCCGGCCCCAGATCGTCGTCAGCCTGCGCAGTCTGTCCTCCGGCCCGTCCGGCTCCGCGCTCACGCCGAACGCCCCACGCCGGCGAATCCGGAGAAGGCATAGGGATCCTCGTGCTCCGGCGCCGAGTCCGGGCGCCAGTGCGGCATCTGCACCAGTCCGGGTTCCACCATGTCGTACCCCTCGAAGAACCGCGCGATCTCCTCGCGCGAGCGCATGATCAGCGGGTTGCGAATGTCCTTGTATACGTCCACCGCGCCCTCGGCCCGCTCGGCGGGCACCGGGATTCCCTCGTACGAGGCATGGGTGAGGACCAGCAGGCTGCCGGGGGCGAGCGCCTTGCTCAGCTCGGCCACGGCACCGTAGGGGTCGTCCGCGTCTTCCACGAAGTGCAGTATGGCAACGAGCAGGAGGGCCACTGGCCGATTCAGGTCGATCAGCCGCTCCAGCCGGGGGCTGGCGAGGATCTCCTGGGGCTTGCGGAGATCGGCGGCGATCACATCGGTGTCCGCGGTGCCCGCCAGCACCGCCTCGCTGTGGGCGACGGCCACCGGGTCGTGGTCGACGTAGACCACGCGGGCGCCCGGCGCGGCGGACGCGGCCGTCTCGTGGACGCTGCCGAAGGTGGGGATGCCGGAGCCGATGTCGAGGAACTGGGTGATGCCCTCACCTGCGGCGAAGCGCACGGCCCTGCGCATGAACGCCCGGTTGGCCTGCATGATCTTCGGCAGGCCCGGCATGAACTCCATGGCTTTGCGGGCCGCTTCCCGGTCGACCTCGAAGTTGTACGAACCGCCCAGGTAGTAGTCGTAGATCCGCGAGACGCTCGGCACCTCGATGTCGATGCTCCGTGGGGCCCAGGCGGGACGCTCCATGTATCTCTCCAAGGCGTGGACAGGTGTAGGCGATCCGGTGTTCGAGCTGAGGCTACTGATCGCCCGCCAAACGGGCGACCCGAACCGGAAATTGACCATCCGTTCCCGGTCACTGCCTGCGGCAAGTGCCCGTACGACCCCGCTGGGTGACAACGGTGCCGCGGTACGCCTCCCACCACACACAACGATCCGCCCCCTCCGTGCGGTGCGGAGGGGGCGGATCTTCGGCCGCGCGCCGGGGCGGGCGGGGCGATCGACCCTGGGGAGGTGATCTATTCGCCCGACGCGCCGACCGGCTTGCCGTCGGGCGTGACGGCGTACCATGTGCCGCCCACGCCCTGACCGTTGGTGTCGCCCGGGGCCTTGTCCCCGGAGAAGGTGTAGATCGGCCAGCAGTTGACGGTCATCTGCTTGACCCCGTCGGGGCGGGTGAAGGGCATCAGGCCCTTCTTCTTCACGCCCTTGGTGTCGTCGGCGCCGACCGGGCCGACCGCCGGCCACTTCTCCAGGCAGGCACCGGCGCAGTTGGAGACGGACTTGGGCCAGGCCTGGTCCTTCATGAACCGGTAGACCGTCATGCCGTTGCGGTCCACGACGATGTCGCCGAGCTTGGGGTCCTTGTGGACGGACAGGCCGGGCAGATCGGACAGCTTGGCCTTCTTGCCGGTGGGTGCGAGTGCGAACCACTTGCCGCCCACACCCTGGCCGTTGACGTCCCCGGCGTTGACGTCCTTGACGTAGCGGTAGGCGGGCCAGCCGCCGATGGTGAGCTGCTTGCTGCCGTCGGCACGGGTGACCTCGCCGAGCAGCGCCTTGTCGATGCCCGCGCCGGCGGTGGCGTCGTCCGCGGGGACCGGCGGCCAGGTGGTGGCGCAGTCGCCGGCGCAGTTCGACTTGGGCGGGTTGGCGGTGTCCTTGTCGAAGCGGTAGAGGGTGAGCCCGGAGCCGTCGGTCAGCACATTGCCCAGATCGGGGTTGGCGGCCACGGAGAGCTTGCCCGCCGGGGCGGCCGGGGTGGCGGAGGCGGAGCCCTTGCTGCCGTCCGCGCCGTATCCGTTGCCCGCGCCGGTCGTGGTCGCGGTGCCCGGGTTGCCGTAATCGCCGGCCGCCGCCGTGGCCCCGACGTTCTGGGCGGCCGAAGCGGGAGTGGTGGTGTTGTCCTGACCGCACGCCGTCGTCAGCGCCAGCACCGATGCGGCTGTGGCCACCAGTGAGGCGGTCCGCCAGGAGGTATTCATCGTCAACTCCCCATTATCGCCTGGATATTGCAGCGCCTGCTGCGTCGCCGCACGGTCATGGGTACGCACCGCGGGGGGTGCGGTGTTCAACGGCGGCCGGAAATTCTTTCCGCAATCCGTGACCCGTGCGGTCGCGCGGACGCGCCCAGCGGGACGCATGGTGCTGATTTGGGCTCTTCCGCCCGTCAAACCAGCCATGCCTCTATCTCCCTCTTTCGGAGCAATATCGGCGCACTACGGCGTGCGGCGGCGCGGGACACCTCATGATCTGCGTCGTGCATGGACCCGAAGTGACTCGATGCGCGCCCTCCGCACGGGTGTTGGCCCTGGTGACGCTGACCTGGGCGCTGGTGGGCGGTCCGGCCGGCACCGCGTCGGCCGACGCCTGCGCGTACGCCTCCGCGGGCCCGGGCGGCGCGGTGGCGGTGGCCCGGGCCGGCGGCCACCACTGGCCGCCCCCGCCCTGCAAGCCGCCCCCGCCGCCGTGTCCGCCCACGCCCACGCCGACACCGCCGCCGAAACCGACGCCGCCACCGAAACCGACACCCCCGCCCAAGCCCACCCCGCCACCGAAGCCCACTCCCCCGCCGAAGCCGACGCCACCGCCGAGGCCGAGGCCCACCCCGCGTCCGACGCCGGCGACCACGCCCCGGCAGACGCCGCCCGCCCGGCCCGCTCCCGCGCCTCCGGCTCCCCCACCGGCCCCGGCGCCGAAACCCACGCCCAAGCCGACGCCCAAGCCCGCCCCGCGGCCCTCCGCGAGCCCGGTGAGCTACCCGGCGTACCACCCCCACGCCATCCATCACCCCACGCGCGGGCGCACCTCGCCCGTCACCTACGTCCTGCTCATCACCGTCCCCGCGATCGTCGCCGTCGCGGCGCTGCGGCCGCGCTGACGCGCCGGCCCCTTCCCCTCTGGAGGAACCAGTTGTCGGATTGGCTTGTTCTCGTCCTCGCGATGCTGGGCGCCTGTGCCGTCGTGGTCATCATCACGCTGGTGAGGCACCGGACGGCGTCCGAGGACGAGGATCCCAGCGAGACCCCGGACGTCATCGAGTACATGACGATGTGGATCGGCGTCATCTACGCCATCGTCCTGGGCCTGGCCATCGCGGGTGTCTGGGAGGCCCGCAACGCCGCCCAGGACTACGTGCAGTCCGAGGCGCAGGCACTGCACGAGATCTCGGAACGCGTCCGGGTCTACCCGCCGGACGTCCGTGACCGGGTCCGCGAGGACGTGAACGCGTACGTCGGCTACGTCGTGCACACCGAGTGGCGGTCGATGGCGGACAAGGAGGAGGTCACGGCCCGCGGCACCGAGCTGCTGCAGAAGGTCCGCGAGGACGTCACCGACTACCGGCCGAAGAACGACTTCGAGGCGCAGGCCTACCAGCCGCTGCTGGACCAGCTGGCCGCCGCCGACCAGGCACGCAACTCGCGCGCCGACTCCACCGGCGCCACCATGCCGTCGGTCGTGTGGTGGGGGCTGATCACCGGCGGTCTCGTCACCATCGGCATGGTCTTCGCCCTGCAGATCAGGCGCACCGGGCGGGAGCTGGTCCTGGCCGGCCTCTTCTCCGCGACCATCGCCTTCATGCTGTTCCTCATCTGGGACTTCGACGCGCCGTACAGCCGGGGCATCGCGGTGACCGCAGAACCGTTCCTGAGCCTGTTCCCCGGCGTCACCGGATAGCCCGGCGGCCGGAGCTGCGTCCTCCGCTCGACAGGCCTTCGCCCCCGCTCCCGTGCGGGACCGGGGCGAGGGCCTGTCGACGTGCGTCCGCTCCGCAGGCGGTACGGACCCGGTGGCCGGCCGGGGTTCAGACGCCCTTGTCGTGCCGGCGGCGCACCCAGAATCCGCCGCCGCCGACCAGGGCCGAGGCCACCAGGCCGCCGCCGATGGCCATGTCGGTCGGGGTCGCACCGCTGGTCCTGCTTCCGCCGACACCGCCGTTGACGCCGCCGAGCACGAAGAAGGCACCCCGGCGGGTCGTGGTGCGCCCGTCACAGCGGACCGTGACGTCGTAGCGGCCGCGGCCGGCGGCGTGGTCGATGGTGGCGACGCCCCGTGCGGTGTCGTCGCGGAACGGTTCGAGCCGGACGGTGCCGAAGGCGTCGGAACTCGCCGTGCCGGACCGGCAGCCGTTCACGATGATGGTGAGGCGGCCCCCGGCGGCGAGGACGTCGGGCGTGACGAAGATGTTGTGGCCGTTGTCGAAGCCGTCTCCGCCGAATCCGTCACCGCGGCCGAATTCGTCTCCCCGGCCGAAGCCGTCGCCGCCGCGGCCCCCTTCACCGCCACGGCCTCCTTCACCGCCACGGCCGTTGTTCCCGAAGCCGTTGCCCCCGTGGCCGTTGTTGTTGTTCCCGAAGCCGTTGCCCCCGTGGCCGTTGTTGTTGTTCCCGAAGCCGTTGCCTCCGCGGCCGTTGTTGTTGAAGTTCCCGTTCCCGTTGAAGTTCCCGTTGCCGTTGAAGTTGCCGTTCCCGAAGTTGCCGTTGAAGTTGCCGCCCCCGCTGAAGGTGCCGATGTTGCCGGTACCGGGGACGACGACGGTGGCATTGCCGTTGCCGGTGCCGGTGCCGCCGGTTCCGCCTCCGGTGCCCATGCCGTCCGCGACGGCCACGGGGGCGGCGAGCCCGAGCACGGCGACCGTGGTGCAGGCCACCGCCAAAGCACGTTGGTTGCGCATGTGATCCTCCGCGGGAGGCACCCGGGTCCCGTCCCGGATGGATCAGCGAGAGAACACCTCCCGGATAGACCGTCGGACGCGCGGAACACGCCCGCATGTCGAGAATGGTCCGTCCTGGTGATCCGACACGCCGGCAGAAAACCACACAATCGGATATTGCCGCAGGTCACAGACCATTTGAAAAATTCTGGGAACGGCAACTCGGATGGCGCACCGATCATGGGCCGGGCCACCCGTTCGCCGAACGCCCCGTCGCCCGTGGCGCGCGCGGGATTTAGCGTTTTCCCATGCGTGACGGACGTGGGTACGACCGGGTCGAGAGGGGAAGGCGAATGTCTGCGTCCAAGCTGTTCCAGCTTGCCGAGGAGGAGGAACGGCGGAGGAAGCGCGCCCCGTGGGGCGTCATAGCGCTTGTCCTGCTGACCGGTCTCGCCCTCATCCGCAACGGTTCGGGCGAGTTCGACACCGGCCCGCCGCAGCCCGCGTCGGCGGCGGCCCCGGACAGCCGTGCCACCCTGGGCTCCTTCGCCCCCGCGCCTGTTTCCCTGCCCTTCTCCCCCGTCAGCCGGGTCCGGATCCCCGCGATCCAGGTGGACGCGCCCGTCGTGCAGGTCGGTCTGGACGAGGACGGCTGGGTCGCCGCGCCGCCACCGGACAACCCCGGCCTGGCCGGCTGGTTCACCGGCGCCGTCTCCCCCGGGGAGAAGGGCACCGCGGTCGTCGTCGGCCATGTCGACAACAAGCAGGGCCCCGCGGTGTTCTACGGCCTCGGGGCGCTGAAGAAGGGGAACCAGGTCGAGGTCCTGCGCCAGGACGGGAAGACCGCGGTGTTCGAGATCTACGGGGTCGAGGTGTTCGAGAAGAACAGTTTCCCGGGCGACCGGGTGTACGGCTCGAAGGGGACACCGGAACTGCGGGTCATCACCTGCGGCGGCGGTTTCTCCCGGCAGAACGGCTACGACGGGAACGTTGTCGTCTTCGCCCGCCTGACCGCGGTCGGCTGATCCGCCGCGGCCCGGCGGGCGAAGGGGCCCCGGACGGCCGGGAAGGGGAAGGTCACACGCGCCGGGCCGGCACGGTGAAGTGGTAGCCGGAGTCCAGCAGATACGGCAGCCATTCGCGGATCGCGCGGACGGTCTGCGTACGGTCGCCCCCGGCGTCGTGGGAGAGCACCACGACGCCGGGGGCGGCCCCGTTCTCCACCTGGTCGATGATGGTGGCGGTGCCGGGCTCCATCCAGTCGGTGGTGTCCACGGTCCAGGCCATCGGTTCCATGCCCATCTCCGCGCCCAGCTGGAAGGCGGCCCGGTTCCAGGCGCCGTACGGTGCGCGGAACCACTGCGGGCGCTCGCCGTAGGCGTCCTCGATGACGTCGCTGGTGCGTTCCATCTCGGAGCGGATCTGCTTGCGGCCGAGGGTCGTCAGCAGCGGGTGCGTCCAGGTGTGGTTGCCGACGACGTGGCCCGCCTCGGCCATCCGGGCCAGCAGTTCCTTGTTGCCGGCGACGCACTCCCCGCACACGAAGAACATCGCCCGGACGCCGTGCTCGGCCAGGGTGTCCAGGATGTGCGGGGTGTACTCGGGGTTGGGCCCGTCGTCGAAGGTCAGCATCATGCGCCGGCCGCGTCCGGAGATCCGCAGGATGGGTTCCTTGCGCACCTCGAGCTTGCGGGGCGCGGCGCGCGGTGGCCCGTATCCGGTGACCGGCTGGAGCCGGAAGGCGGAGGGCGCCAGCGCCTGGCGGGCCTGCGGGCCCGCGGCGGGTGCCGCGGCGGTGCGGACGGGCTCCCCGGTGTCGCTCGCCAGGACGACTCCGGCGGTGCCCGCGGCTCCCAGCGCGGCGCCGCCGGCGAGGAGCATCCGGCGCCGTGTGAACAACTGATCCTTCTGCATGACTCATCAGTCGCCCCGCCGGACTCCGGCGCACCGCAACGACACCGGCGGGGCCGCGGGAATGCACCCGGACAGCGCAGTGGCCGGCGGATCAGCGGCGGCGCACGAGCGGGAAGGGGAGCGTCTCGCGGATCGTCAGACCGGTGAGGAACATGACGAGCCGGTCCACGCCGAGGCCGAGACCGCCGGTCGGGGGCATGGCGTAGGCGAGGGCCTGGAGGAAGTCCTCGTCCAGCTCCATCGCCTCCGGGTCGCCGCCGGCGGCGAGCAGCGACTGCTGGGTGAGCCTGCGGCGCTGTTCGACCGGGTCGGTCAGCTCCGAGTACGCGGTGCCGAGTTCGGTGCCGAAGGCGACGAGGTCCCAGCGTTCGGCCAGCCGCGGGTCGGTGCGGTGCTGCCGGGTGAGCGGGGAGACCTCGGTCGGGAAGTCCTTGTAGAAGGTGGGTGTCGCGGTCCGGTGCTCGACCAGCCGCTCGTACATCTCGAGGACGACGTCACCGGGCCCGTCGTCGGCGGTGTACGGCACCCCGGCGCGGTCGCAGAGCCGGTGCAGGCGCAGCAGTTCGGTGCCGGGGCCGATCTCCTCCCCGAGCGCCTCGGAGAGCGCCCCGTACACGGTCTTGACCGGCCAGGTCCCGGAGATGTCGTACTCCGCGCCGTCCTTGCGGGCCACCGGGGAGCCGAAGGCGGCGGTGGCGGCGGCCTGGATCAGCTCGCGGGCGAGGTCCAGCATGACGTCGTAGTCGGCGTGCGCCTGGTAGGCCTCCAGCATCGTGAACTCGGGGTTGTGCTTGTAGGAGACGCCTTCGTTGCGGAACGTGCGGCCCAGTTCGAAGACCTTCTCCAGGCCGCCGACGCACAGCCGCTTGAGGTACAGCTCGGGGGCGATGCGCAGATGCAGGTCGAGGTCGTAGGCGTTGATGTGGGTGGTGAAGGGGCGGGCGTTGGCGCCGCCGTGGATCTGCTGGAGGATCGGGGTCTCGACCTCCAGATAGCCCCGGTCCAGCAGGCCCTGGCGCAGGGCTTGTACGGCGGCGGAGCGGGCGCGTACGACGGCACGGGCCTCGGGGTTCGTGATCAGGTCCAGATAGCGGCGGCGGACCCGGGCCTCCGGGTCGGTGAGGCCGCGGCGCTTGTCGGGCAGGGGGTGCAGGCATTTGCCGGTGAGCTGCCAGGAGGCGGCGAAGACGGTGGGCTCGCCCCGGTCGCTGGGCCGGCAGCGGCCGGTGACGGTGATGTGGTCGCCGGTGTCGATGTCGGCGGTGAAGCGGTCGAGTTCCGGTCCTGAGCCGTCGCGGGTGAGGGCGATCTGGTGGTCGCCCGACCAGTCGCGCAGCACGGCGAAGACGATGCCGCCGTGGTCGCGGACCGCCATGACGCGTCCGGCCACGGTGACGTCCGCGCCGGGCGGTACGCCGGCGAGGGTGTGGGTGGGTGCGGGGGTGCCCACGGGGTAGGGGTCGGTGCCGCGGGCGCGCAGCCGGTCGAGGGTGCGGTACCGGACGCGGACCTGGTCGGGCAGGCCCGCGTCCGGGGGCGCCGGCCCGGCCTCGTCCCCTCCGTCGAGGCCGAGCGCCGGCCGGGACGGCGGTACCGCCCCTGCGGCGGGCCGCCGTCCGCTCCCCGGGTGCCCCTTTCCCCAGAGTTTGCGCATCGACGGTACGGAGACGAATCCTTCGGCGATGCCGGAGGCGAGGCCGATGCGGGCGAGGGAGGCGGTGTCGCCGTAGCAGAGGAAGCGCGGGTACCACTCGGGGTGGTACTTGGCGTTGGAGCGGTACAGGGCCTCCAGCTGCCACCAGCGGGAGGCGAACAGCAGCAGCCGGCGCCAGAGCCTCAGGACCGGTCCGGCGCCGATGCGGGCGCCCTCCTCGAAGACCGAGCGGAAGACGGCGAAGTTCAGGGAGACGCGGCGCACGCCCAGTTTCGGTGCCGCGGCGCACAGTTCGGCGACCATGAACTCCATCACCCCGTTGGGCGCGGCCCGGTCACGGCGCATCAGGTCGAGGGACACGCCGTCGCGGCCCCAGGGCACGAAGGAGAGCAGCGCGAGGAGCCGGCCGTCCTCGCCGAGGGCCTCCACGAGCAGGCAGTCGCCGTCGGCGGGGTCGCCGAGCCGGTCGAGGGCCATGGAGAAGCCGCGCTCGGTCTCGGTGTCCCGCCAGGCGTCGGCTTTGCCGACGATCTCCTCCATCTCCCGTTCGGTGAGGGTGGCGTGCCGGCGGATGCGGCAGACGGCTCCGGTCCGGCGGACCCGGTGCACGGCCTGCCGGGTGACGCGCATGTCCCGGCCGTCCAGGTCGAAGCCCGGGATGTGCAGGATCGCCTCGTCGCCGAGCTGGAGGGCGCCGAGGCCGGCCCGGGCGTAGGCGCGGGCGCCGGCCTCGGAGGCGCCCATCACGGCGGGCGCCCAGGCGTGCCTGCGGGCGATGCCGAGCCAGGCGTCGATGGCGTGCGGCCACGCCTCAGGGTCGCCGACGGGGTCTCCGCCGGCCAGGCAGCAGCCGGCCTCGACGCGGTAGGCGACGGCCGCTTTGCCGCTGGGCGAGAAGACGACGGCCTTGTCGCGCCGGGTGGCGAAGTAGCCGAGGGAGTCCCGCTCGCCGTATGCCGCCAGCAGGGCGCGTACGCGGGCCTCCTCGTCGTCGTGCAGGGCGGCTTCCAGGCGCTGGGACCTGAAGAGCGTGGCGGCGGCGTTGAGCAGGGCGAGGGCGCCGAGCAGGCCGAGTACGAAGCTGATCTGGCGGGGCGGGCGGCCGTCGAAGGAGCTGTCGGAGACCAGTCCGCCGCAGACCCGGTCGGCCGCCCAGGCCAGGTGCTGGCTCCCCGGGAGCGTGCCGGGGAAGAGCAGCAGCAGTCCCCAGCCGAGCAGGATGGCCACGACAAGGCCGGCCAGCAGCACGCCGAGCGCCCGACGCACGGCGCCGCGGCGGGAGGCGGCGTAGAACTCCCGGCGGGCGACGACGAGCAGGGAGAGCAGCAGCGCGCACAGCACGAGGGACGGCAGCGACTGGGTGTACAGGCCGACGGCCGCGCCCAGCACGTCGGTCAGGACGAGCAGGCCGAGATAGACGACGACCAGCCACCAGGCGACCTTCTTGCGGGCGGCGGTGGCGCCGGCCAGCAGGAACAGGAAGACGGCGTAGGCGAGGTTGGCGCTGATCGGGACCAGCAGCAGGTCGAGGGTGCGGACGACCGGGCGCAGCGGGCGGCGCAGCGGGGCGACGATGGCGAGCAGGGCGCAGAGCAGGCCGAGCGCGGCGAAGAGGGTCGCGAAGGCCTCCGGGACCCAGCCGAGGCGCCCGCCGGCGGGCGGGCGTATCGCGCCGCTCACGCCCCGGCGGCCGGCCGGCTCCGCGGTGGCAGTCATGGTTCCGACTGTAGGAAGGGCCCGCACGCCTCGCCCGTCGAGCGAGCCCCCGGCATGGGCTGGAACAGCGGATTCCGATAGCCTCGGGCCGTGACGGAACAGCACGAACAGCACTCGCACACGTTCGAGCGGGGCACGGACGGCCCGAAGGTCATCGTCGTCGGTGTGGACGGCTCCGACTCCTCACTGCGCGCCGCCGCCTACGCGGGAGGTCTGGCCCGGCGGCAGCACGCGTTGCTGGCCGTGGTGTACGTGCAGCCGGTGCTTGCGGCCGGGGCCGCGCTCGGGGCGCCGGTGGCGGAGACGACCGACGAGATCGCCGAGGATCTGATCACGCAGATCCGGGAGGCGGCCGAGCGGGTCAAGGGGATATTCGAGGTGCGCTGGGAGTTCCACACCTTCCCCGGCGATCCCTACAACGGGCTGGTGAAGGCGGCCGACGAGCTGAAGGCGGACGCGGTGGTGGTGGGCGCCTCGGAGCAGGCCGGCCACCGGATCATCGGTTCGGTGGCGGTCCGGCTGGTGAAGGCGGGCCGCTGGCCGGTGACGGTCGTACCGTAGGCCGAGGCCGTCGGCAGCGGCACGTCACCCCGGGGTGAGCGCGGTGGGCGGCCCGGCACGGCCGGGGACCCGTACGGGACACCACGCGCCCGCCGCCCTGATCCGCTGAGCCGAGCGGGGCAGTCCCCGGCCGCACCGGGCGTCGGCGTGTCCGCACGCCCCTGCCCGGGACACGGCCCACCCGCGCCCGGGACTCACCTCCCCGCCGGGCCGGGCACCGGGGCGCTCCGGCCGCGCTGCGGGACCACCCGGTCCACCGGAGGGCGTTCCGGACGCCGCGCACATGCCGCCGGGGCCCGCAGACCCGAGTGGGAGACCGCACCGGCGCCGCCGTGCCCGTACCCCACACCCCACGAACCCGGCCCGCCCGGCCGCGCCCGAGGCTCACAGCTCCCCGCCGGGCCGGGCACCGGGGCGCTCCGGCCGCGCTGCGGGACCACCCGGTCGACCGGAGGGCGTTCCGGACGCCGCACGCGGCGCCGGGGCCGGAGGATGGGCCGGGACCGTGCACGGCGCGGCGTGCGGGGCGGCGGGCCGGAGGGTGGGGCGGAGTCGTGCACGGCGCGGCGTGCGGGGCGGCGGGGTCGTGGCCGGCGCCGGTGTCCCGGGCGGCGGCGTGCGTGGCGTCTTCCCTGCGGTGCCGTGCTGAGCCATCATGATCCGCCGTCAGCCGTTTGCCGTCGGCGAAGAGGTGAGGCGTATGGCCAAGCTCCGAATGGGTGAGGGGATTCTCCGCCGCAAACCCATCGAACACATCGAGGAGACCGAGGTCGCCGAGGGCGGCGGCCTGGACAGGTCGCTGGGGCTCTGGCAGCTCACCGCGATCGGCGTGGGCGGCATCATCGGCGCGGGCATCTTCACACTGGCCGGCACGGTGGCCAATGGCAAGGCCGGGCCCGCGGTGCTGGTGTCGTTCCTGATCGCCGGCGTCGCCAGCGCCTGCGCCGCGCTGTCGTACGCCGAGTTCGCCGGGATGATCCCGAAGGCGGGCTCCGCGTACACCTACGGCTACGCGGTGCTGGGCGAGTTCGCGGGCTGGTTCATCGGCTGGGACCTGCTGCTGGAGTACACGGCGATCGTGGCCGTGGTCGCGATCGGGATCTCCGGTTACTTCGGCTTCCTCGTCGAGAACCTGGGCGCCGACCTGCCCGACTGGATGCAGGGCGCACCCGGCACCGGCGGCGGCCATCGCGTCGACCTGTTCGCGGCCCTGCTGTGCCTGCTGATCGCCTGGCTGCTCAACCTGGGCATGCGCAGCGCGGCCCGGTTCGAGACGGCCGTGGTGGTGCTGAAGGTGCTGGTGGTGCTGGTGGTGATCGGGGTGGGCGTGTTCCACATCAACACCACGAACTACCACCCGTTCTTCCCGTTCGGCCTCAGCGGGGCGTTCACCGGTGCGGCGACGGTGTTCTTCGCCGTGTTCGGCTACGACGCCATGTCGACCGCGGCCGAGGAGTCGCGCGACGCGCAGCGGAACATGCCGAAGGCCATCATCTACTCGCTGGTCATCTCGATGGTGCTGTACGTCGGGGCCTGCCTGGTGCTGACCGGCATGCAGAACTACAAGGACATCGACCCGGAGAGCGGCTTCTCCACGGCGTTCGACTCGGTGGGGCTGAGCGGGCTCGCGAACCTGGTGGCGGTGGGGGCGATCATCGGCATCCTCACGGTCATGTTCACGTTCATGCTGGGTGTCACCCGGGTGTGGTTCTCCATGTCGCGCGACGGGCTGCTGCCCCGGTGGTTCGCGAAGACGCACCCGACGCGGCACGTGCCCACCCGCGTGACGTGGATCGTCGGGGTGGCCTCGGCCCTGATCGCCGGGTTCCTGCCGATCGGCGAGGCGGCCGAGCTGACCAACATCGGCATCCTGCTGGCGTTCGTGGTGGTGTGCGTGGCGGTGATCGTGCTGCGCTACCGGCAGCCGGAGCTGCCGCGCTCCTTCCGGACGCCGTGGATGCCGTTCGTGCCCGCGCTGGGTGTCGTCTTCTCGATCTGGCTGATCACGTTCCTGGAGTGGCAGACCTGGGTGCGGTTCGCCGTGTGGTTCGCGCTCGGCTGCGTGATCTACTTCGGCTACTCCTACAAGCGGTCCGCGCTGGCCCAGCGGCCGCCGGGGCCCGACCGGGATCGGCTCACTCCCCCATGACCAGGCCGTCCTGGGCGGCTCCGCGGCTGAGGACCACGTCCCTGATCCGGTCGCGGACCCCTTCGAGACCGGCGCCCTGGGCGATGGCCCGGTTGAGGTTGACGACCCGGCCGGCGTCGAGGTCGTACACCTGCGGGACGAACTCGGCCCTGGTGACCCGCCAGGGCTCGCCCTTGCGGGCCGGCGGGTCGAAGGTGAAGCGGCCGAGGGTGGACTGGTTGCCCCGCGGGTCCTGGGCGCCCTCGGCGTTGTACATCTCGCCGGCGATCTGGTCGCCCATCCCGTAGACCACCCAGGTGCCGTTGACCTTCTCGTACGCCTGCGGGACATGGGCGTGGGTGCCGAGGACCAGGTCGATGTCGGGCCGGTTGGCCGAGGCCGAGGCGGTGAGCTGCTGGGCGAGGCCGAGCTGGAGCCGGTCGGGCTCGTCCTGCCACTCGGTGCCCCAGTGCACGGAGACCACGACGACGTCGGCGCCGCCCTGCCGGGCCGCGCGGGCGTCGGCGATCATCCGGTCCGGGTCGATCAGGTTGACCGCCCAGGGCTGGCCGTCCGGCAGCGGGTTGTCGTTGGTGCCGAAGGTGTACGACAGGTGGGCGACCTTGGCGCCGCCCGCGCGGAAGAGCTTGACCGAGCGGGCCTCGGCCTCGCTGCGGGCGGTGCCGGAGTGGCGCAGACCGGCCTTGTCCATGGCGTCCAGGGTGCGCCGGATGCCCTCCGCGCCGTCGTCCAGGGCGTGGTTGGAGGCGGTGGAGCAGCCGTCGTAGCCGGTCGCGACGAGGGCTCCCGCGACCTCCGGCGGGGACTTGAAGACGGGATAGCCGGAGTAGTCGCCGTCGGCGCCGTAGACGGTCTCCATGTGACACAGCGCCAGGTCGGCGTGGGCGACGACCGGCTGGACGCCGGCGAGCATGGGGCGGAAGTCGTAGCCGCTGCCGCCCGCGTCGAAGGAGGCCCGCTCGATGACGGAGGTGTGCGGCAGGACGTCCCCGGAGGCGACGAGGGTGAACCCGCCGGACGGGGCGGGTGCCGCGTGCCCCTGGGTGCCGGGTTCCCGGTTCTGGTTCTGGCAGGCCGCCCCTGCCGCTAGGACGGCGGTCAGGGCCAGGGCCACCTGCTGTCTGCGTCCGATCATCAGCTCACCCCAGGTTTGTCGTATATACAGACGAAGCCGTGACGGGCATATGGGTATGAAGCTGGTGTGCCGGATAAACGACCCAGGTGGCGTCATTAACCCGTCCGGTGCTCAGCCGTACCGCTCGTCCGACCGTTCGCCGACGCGATCGACCGTCCGTCGCACGAGCCGTCCCGCACCCTGTCCGCACGCCTCGCCCTGCGCTGCCATACGCCCATGACGGCCGCAACCTCACTCACCCCCGGGACGACGACCGCCGAGCACGAGCTGGCCGCGCTCCAGCGCGAGCACGGCGGCCCGCTGTTCGCCCTGCTGCTCAGGCTCTGCGACGGAGACCGGCAGCGCGCCGAGGACCTCGTCCAGGAGACCCTGGTCCGCGCCTGGCGGCACCCGGAGGCACTGCACGCGGAGGACTTCGACTCCGTACGGCCCTGGCTGCTCACCGTGGCCCGGCGGCTCGCGATCGACGCCCGGCGGGCCCGGCAGGCCCGGCCGCCCGAGAGCGGCGACGAGGTCCCGGAGAACGCGCGGGTGACCGCCGATCACGCCGAGCGGGCCGCCGCGATGCTCGACGTCCGGAAGGCTGTGAAGACACTCACGCCGGACCACCGTGACGTGCTGATACTCGTGTATTTCCGCGGGGCCAGTGTGGCGGAGGCGGCCGAGACCCTGGGGATTCCAGCCGGTACCGTGAAATCCCGCGCGTACTACGCGCTGCGCGCCCTGCGCCGGGTCCTTCCGGGTTATACGAGCGACCTGCGGTGAAACCGGAAGCCAGGTCAAACCTCGGTAAAGCGCCTTGCTGTAGCCCCCGTCAGGGCAATGGGCTGTCCTCATCCGCGTTCCGGGCGGGGGCGGTGGCCGTCGACGCCGACGGGGCCCGGGCGCCGCGCACGCACCGGAGGAAGGGCAGGACGGGATGCTGCACAGAGGTCACGAGAGCACCGACGGCACGGGCGGCGGCGAACTGGCCGTCCCCATGGCCTGGTTGTACGCCGAGTACATCGCGGACGAGCTGCTGCGCACCGGCGATCTGATGCCGCCGACGTCCTTCGAGTTCCGGGCGGGCCGGGACGCGCTGGCGCTGACCGTCTTCCTGTCCGACACCGACGGGGAGCTGTCCGGCATCCGGGTGATCTCCCAGCTGGAGAACTGGCTGTCGCTGACCGCCTACGACCAGCCGTGGCAGGACTGGGTGCGGTCGCGCATGGCCGAGCTGACCGAGCGGGCGGCCGGCTCCCGTGCTCCCTCCCCCGATCTGGCGCTCGCGGCCGACGCCTGGCGCTGGCTGGAGGAGACCGAGCTGCTCGCGCCCGACCTGGACGCGGTGCCGGGCGGCGGTGCGCTGTTCGGGGAGGACGACGGGCCGAAGGTGTGGACCCCGGCCTGGCGGCTCGGGCTGCCCCTCGGGCACCTGGCGATCCACCTCTTCTGAATCTCCTGGAATTCACACCAATCCGCGGGCCGGGCCGCTCCGAATCTCTTCCCGTGATTCTGCGTGCGGCTTGAGTGATTCGACTGTCGGCTGCGTACGGATGGGAGCACGGAGTAACCCCACCCGCACCCATCGGCACGAGGATTCGGCATGAGGTCCCTGGAAAGGCATCGCGACGCCGGCGCGTACGCGCTCGGCGTGCTGGACGAGGCGGAGGCCTTCCGCTTCGAGGACCACCTCATGGAGTGCCCGCGGTGCGCGGCACACGTGACCGAGTTCGGGCCCACGACCCGGCAGCTGCTGCTGTACCGCCGGTCCACGCCCCGTTTCGTGCACCCCATGGCCCAGCCCGGTCCCCGGCTGCTGGACCGGCTGCTCGGCGAGCTGGCACAGCGGCACCGGGCACGGCGCCGCCGGCTGCTGTACGGCCTGGCCGCCTCGGTGGCGCTGGCCGTGGCCGGTCCCGGCATCGTGGCCCTCGCCGGCCATGCGGACGAGACGGCCCACGTCACCGCGGCGACCGATCCGCACACCGGGGTGTGGGCGCAGGTCACCTCCGCCGACCGGGAGTGGGGCAGCGATCTGCGGCTGGAGGTCAAGGACGCCTCCGGGGCGCACACCTGCCGGCTGGTCGCGGTCGGCCGGGACGGCACGGAACAGGTCGTCGCCGGCTGGACCAATGCCGGTGACGGCAGCCGGCCCGCCACCGCGCTGGGCGCCGCCGCGCTCCACCCGGACCAGATCCTCCGCTACGAGATCCGCACGTCGGACGGGAAGCTGCTGGTCACGGTCGACCCGCGGTGAGCGGGCGCGGCCCGGGACCGGGCCCCGGGCTCACTTCAGCAGCCGGGAGAGACGACGGTCGGCCAGCGGCTTGCCGCCCGTCTGGCAGGTCGGGCAGTACTGGAGCGAGGAATCGCTGAAGGAGACCTCGCGGATGGTGTCGCCGCAGACCGGGCAGGGTTCGCCGGTGCGTCCGTGCACGCGCAGACCGCTCTTCTTCTCCTTCTTCAGCCGGCTGGCGGCCACGCCCCGGGAACGCTCGACCGCCTCGGTCAGCGTGGTGCGCAGCGCCTCGTACAGGCGGTGGGTCTCGTCCAGGGTGAGGGAGGCGGCGAGCTTGAACGGGGACATCTTCGCGGCGTGCAGGATCTCGTCGCTGTAGGCGTTGCCGACGCCCGCGATCAGCGACTGGTCCCGCAGGGCGCCCTTCAGGCGGCGCCGTTCGCCCTTCAGCAGGGCGGCGAAACGGCCCTCGTCGAAGTCGTCGGCGAGCGGGTCCGGGCCCAGCCGGGCGATGCCCGGTACCTCGTGCGGGTCGCGGACGACGTACACGGCGAGCCGTTTCTGGGTGCCGGCCTCGGTCAGGTCGAAACCCTCCCCGGTCTCCAGTGCCACGCGCAGGGCGAGCGGGCCCTTGCCCGGCTTGGGCGGTCCGTCCGGCAGCCGGTCCTTCCAGTGGAGCCAGCCCGCGCGGGCCAGATGGGTCACCAGGTGCAGCCCGCCGTCCGTCTCGATGTCCAGGAACTTGCCGTACCGGTGCACGGCCGTCACCCCGGCGCCCTCGACGGCGGTGACCGGAGGGTCGTACGTCTTCAGGACGCTGACGGCCACGGGCAGCACCCGCACCACGCGCAGTCCGACCAGGTGCTCGGTGAGGAAGTCCGTCAGCGCTTCTACCTCGGGCAGTTCCGGCATACGTACAGGGTGCCATCCGGTATCGGCGGCCACAGGCGAACGCGCGCCCTTGTCAGCCGTCCTCCGGCCTCGGCAGCCGGAACTCGCACCACACCGCCTTGCCGCCGCCGCGCGCCTCCACGCCCCAGCTGCCGGCGAGCAGGTCCACGAGCAGCAGCCCACGGCCGGAGACGCCGTCCTGGCCCGCGTCCCGGCGCCTGGGCAGGGCGCTGGAGGAGTCCTCGACCTCGATGCGCAGTCTGCGGTCGGCGGCGTCCAGGGCGCGCAAGGTGACGATCGCGGATCCCTCGGTGTGCATCAGGGCGTTGGTGATCAGCTCGTCGGCGACCAGCTCGATCTCGTCGGCCTGGTCGCGGGCGCCCCAGGCGCGGACCGCGGCGCGGATCATGTGCCGGGCCTGGGTGAGGGCCTCCGGGTCGCCGGGCGCCACATGCTGCTGGAGCCGGCCGCCGGCCCGGGTGGCCTCCCGGCTGCGGCGGCGCAGCAGGAGCAGCGCCACGTCGTCGTCGCCGCCGCGTTCCTCGGCCAGCCGGATCAGCCGGTCGGCGAGTTCGCGCACCTCCTCGGGCCCCTCGGCGACGAGCGCGACGATGCCGCGCATGCCCTCGTCCAGGTCGGTGCCCGGCTGCTCGACCAGGCCGTCGGTGCACAGCAGCAGGGTGTGGCCGGGGTCGAGTTCGAGGGTGGCGACGGGATACTCGAGGCGCCCGAACTCGGCGGACAGGCCGAGCGGCAGCCCGCCCGGCACACAGACCCGTTCGCAGTGG
The DNA here is from genome assembly GCF_043079545.1 of Streptomyces sp. NPDC015171. Classification (NCBI taxonomy): domain Bacteria; kingdom Bacillati; phylum Actinomycetota; class Actinomycetes; order Kitasatosporales; family Streptomycetaceae; genus Streptomyces; species Streptomyces sp. NPDC015171. The sequence goes on along the minus strand of NZ_JBIBUO010000003.1, from coordinate 41,792 downwards.
CCGTCGGCGTCCCGGACCAGCGGGTCGATGTGCCCGGCGCGGACCACCTGGACCACGCCGGTGGACAGGTCGGCCTCGGCGTACAGGCAGGTGGCGAACCGGTCGGTGTCGAGTTCGTGGAGGAAGACGGAGGCTCGGGCCATCACGGTGGCCGGGGTGTGGCCCTCGGCGGCGTAGGCGCGCAGCACGATCCGCAGCTGGCCCATGACGGCCGCCGCGTGGGTGTCGTGGCCCTGGACGTCGCCGATGACCGCGCCGACCCGGCCGCCGGGCAGCGGGATCAGGTCGTACCAGTCGCCGCCGATGTCCCGGCCGAGGGCCGCCGAGCGGTAGCGGACCGCGACGTCGGCGCCGCGCACGCTGGGGATGGTGCGGGGCAGCATGGCCTGCTGGAGCCCCTGGGCGAGGTCCTTCTCCTGCTCGTAGAGCATGGCCCGCATGAGGCTCTGCGCGATGCTGCTGCCGAGCGCGACCAGGACGGCGCGCTCCTCGGCGGAGAAGCCGCGCCGGTCGTCGTAGAGCAGGCCCATCGCGCCGATGGGGCGGGCCTGGGCGATCAGCGGGAGATAGGCGGCCGAGGTGATGTTCAGGTCGGTGATGTGCGGCCAGAGGATCGGATAGCCTTCGGCGAACTCCTCCGGGGACTCGATGAACCGGGGGGTGAGCGTACGGACGACCTCGCTCATCGGGTACGGCTCGTCGATCCGGGTGACCCGGGTCCCGGGCACGAAGCTGCCCACCGGGCCCTCGGCTACCAGCCGGATCCGGCCCGCCTCCACCAGTCCCATCACCAGGCTGGTCGCGCCCAGGTGGCGCACGCCGTGGGTGTCCTTGAGGACGTCGATCACGTCCTGGACGCTGCGGGCGTGCGCGAGGGCGGCGGAGATGACCTGGACGACGCCGGTCTGCTGCCGGAAGGCCTCGTCCTGCGCCGCCCTGTGGCTGCGTGCGGCGCTGTCGGCCAGTTCCTCGGTGGCGTCGCGGACGATGCCGACGACCCGGCGCGGGCGGCCGGTCCCGTCGCGCCGGATGTAGCCCTGGGTGTGGGTCCAGCGCATGGCGCCGTCGCGGCAGCGGATGCGGAAGTAGGCGCCGTAGTTCTCGCTGCCGTCCTTGATGGCCTGGGAGACCACCGCGTCGAGCCGGGCGGCCTCCGGCGGCGGCACCCGCGGGGTGAGGGATTCCGGGCGCCCGTCGTACTCCTCGGGCAGCAGGTCGAACACCTCGAAGGCCTGGGCGTCCATGTCCATGAGACCGGTGTCCAGGTCCCAGTCGAAGCTGCCCATGCGGTTGAGCGCGAGGATCGGGTCCGGGTGTGCGGGCCAGTCCTCCGGGAGTGACAGGTCGCTCGCTCCCCGATCGGCCATGGGGCCACCTTGCCAGGATCCGGCTGATTCTTCGACTTGATCGGCTTGATCGGCGGGAACCGCCGTCGTGGCCCGGCGGCCGGTACGGCGCCGGGCCCGGGGTCAGCTCACGGGTCCGCCGGCAGCGCCGGGAACGCGGCCTTCCTGCCCCGGCACCGCCTCGGAGGGGGCCGCGGGTGGGGCGGTGGATCGCGGCGGTGCCGCGGGGGTCGCCGTGTGCCGGTCGGCGCGACTGGCGGCGTCGTCCGGGGTGCCGGTCCGCCGGTCCGGGGGCGTACGGCCGTCCGGGTGGGGCGTGCCGGTCCGGTCCGCGGCGGCGGGGTCGCTCTCGTCCGTCCGGGGCGGCCGGGGGTCCGGTCCCGCTCCGACCGGCGGGACGTCTTCGGGCGGCCCCGTGCCCGGCTGACGCGCGTCCATCTGGCCGACACCCGGCCGGTCGGCACCCGACCGGCTGACGACCGACGGCCCGGTGCCGGGCAGGCCCGTGTCCGACGGGTCCGTGACTGGCGATCCCGTGCCTGGCGACCCCATGACCGACAGGCCCGTGTCCGACGGGTCTGCGCCCGGCGACCCCATGACCGACAGGTCCCTGTCCGACGGGTCTGCGACCGGGCGCCCTGCGGCCGGCGGACCGGTGCGCGCCGGGCCGGACTCCCTCGGACCGGATTCCGACAGTTCCGAGCGGCCCTCGCCGGCCCGGCCGGTATCCGACGCACCGGCATCCGGCAGGGCCGCACCCGACAGCTCTGCGAGCGGACGCCCTACGACCGACGCACCGATGCCCGACAAGCCGGCACTCAACCGACCCGCACCCGACAGACCCGCGCCCGACAGACCGGTACTCGACGGACTGGTACTCGACGGACCGGCGTCCGACGAATCGGCGTCCGGCAGACCGGCACCCTCGCCGCCGGCCTCCTGCAGACCGGCACCCTCGCCGCCGGCCTCCTGCGGACCGGCGCCCGGCGGAGCCGTCTCCGGCGGAACGGGCGCGGACTGGCCGGGCGAGGACGCGGAGGGCGACGACGCGGACGACGACGAGGACGGGCCCGGCGGGGACGGGACGGCGGTGGCTCCCGGGGGCGCGGGCACCACCTGGTCGCGGCGGACGTCGGGGCCGACCCGGCGCCGGGTCCAGGTACGGGTCTCCTCGTCGACGATCGTGATGCTGGTGACGGCCCGGGGTGCCGGGGTCACCACGACCACCCCGTTCGCCCGGTAGCCGGACCAGGGGGTGCCGCGGGCGGCGGCCCCGCCGCGCGTCGGCGCGGGCGGAGTCAGCGGGTTGCCGCAGGCGCAGCGCACCCGGGGCACGCCGCGGTCGTCGACGAGGACGGCGGTGCCGGCCTGGAGCACCGCCTGGTAGCGGGAGGCCCGCCGGTCGCGGTAGGTGTGGTTGGAGACCCGTGTGTCGGCGCCGAGGACGACCGGGGTCAGGCCGCGCAGATAGCCCGGCAGCTCCGCGCGGGAGACCCCGGCCACCCGGGCGAAGGCGTCGGCCCTGGCCTCGTCCGCCGTCAGATAGCCCACGTGCCGTTCGACGTCGCAGCCCGCGACCCGCGGGGTGCCGCGGTACAGGCCGGGCGTGGCCCCCGACAGGGTGCGGGCCGCACGCAGTGGCGCCTCGGGCTCACCGGGCGAGGCCGAGGTGGTGGGACGGGAGGACCTCGCGGCGGCGGCGTTGACGGTGGAGTCGGTGAAGGGTTCCGGCCCGCGCTCGGTCGCGGGCTGCAGGTAGACCATCTCGCCCGTCCGGGCCTGCTTCACGCCGGTGCCCGCGCAGCCGGTGGCGAGGAACGCCGCCAAGAGCGTGTACGCCACGACGATGGTTCCGGTGGGTATCCGCACCGCACACTCCGGATCACTATGGGTGATTACGCCCTATTGTTGGCATTGCACAGGTTTGGCTGGCAACTCGGGGAACGTCGTGAGGAGCGCGGCGCCGGTGCCGCCGCGCAGGAGGGCGTGCGCAAGCCGTGGACTGGTTCACCGCACCCGGCGACTGGCTGAGCCGGCTGGTTCTCCAGCGGGCCCTGGCCGCCGTGTACCTGGTCGCGTTCCTGACGGCGGCCCTGCAGTTCCGGGCGCTGCTCGGCGAGCGCGGGATGCTGCCCGTCCCCCGCTTCACCGCCCGGGTGCCGTTCCGGCGTGCCCCGAGCCTGTTCCATCTGCGCTACTCCGACCGCTTCTTCGCGGGCTGCGCCTGGGCGGGCTGCGCGGTGTCGGCGGCCCTGCTGGGCGGGGCGGACTCCGCGCTGCCGCTGTGGGCCGGGATCCTGCTGTGGCTGGTCCCGTGGGCGCTGTACCTGTCGATCGTCAACGTGGGCCAGACGTGGTACGCCTTCGGCTGGGAGTCACTGCTGCTGGAAACGGGGTTCCTGGCCGCGTTCCTCGGCAACGACGAGGTGGCGCCACCGGTCGTCGTGCTGTTCCTGCTGCGCTGGATCCTGTTCCGGGTGGAGTTCGGCGCCGGGCTGATCAAGCTGCGCGGGGACGCCTGCTGGCGGAAGCTGACCTGCCTCTACCACCACCACGAGACCCAGCCGATGCCGGGCCCGCTGAGCTGGTTCTTCCACCATCTGCCCCGGCCGCTGCACCGGGTGGAGGCCGCCGCCAACCACGTCACCCAGCTGGTCGTGCCGGTCCTGCTGTTCACCCCGCAGCCGATCGCCTCGGCCGCCGCCGCCCTGATGATCGTCACCCAGCTGTGGCTGGTGCTCTCCGGCAACTTCTCCTGGCTGAACTGGATCACCATCGTGCTGGCACTGTCCGCGCTCCGGCTGCCCACGACCGCGCCGCCCGTGCCGCCGGCGCCGCTGTGGTACGAGGTGCTGGTGCTCGCGGTCGCCGCGCTGCTGCTCTTCCTGAGCTACCACCCGGTGATGAACATGATCTCCCGCCGCCAGGTGATGAACCGGTCCTTCGACCCGCTGCACCTGGTGAACACCTACGGCGCGTTCGGCAGCGTCAGCCGGGTCCGGCACGAGGTGGTGGTCGAGGGCACCCTGGACGCCGTACCGCGCGAGGACTCGGACTGGCGGGAGTACGCGTTCAAGGGCAAGCCCGGCGATCCCCGGCGCTGGCCGCGCCAGTTCGCCCCCTACCATCTGCGCCTGGACTGGCTGATGTGGTTCGCCGCGCTGTCGCCCGGCTACGCCGGGGAGTGGTTCGGCGCTCTGGTGGAGCGCCTGCTGGAGGATGACCGGGACACGCTGAAGCTGCTCGGCCGCTCGCCGTTCCCGCCCGGCACCCCGCCGCGCTACGTCCGGGCCCGCCTGTTCCGGTACCGGTACACGAGCTGGCGGGAGCTGCGGGAGACGGGGGCGTGCTGGGAGCGGACGTACGTGCGCGAGTATCTGCCGCCGACCCGCCTCGCGGGCACGGTGCGCAGGCCGTAGGCACCCGTCGCGCAGGCCGTGGGCGCCGGTCCCCGAGACGGCCGTGGACAGCGGTCTCAGAGGCCGTAGACACGGGTCGCGGTGCCCTCGAACACGGCGGTGCGCTCCGCCTCGCCGAGTCCCGCGGTCATCTCCCGGGTGAGCGCGTGGACTTCGGCGTACGTCATGGCCAGCGTGCACACCGGCCAGTCCGAGCCGGCCATCAGCCGGGCGGGTCCGAAGGCGTCCAGGGCCGTGTCGACATAGGGGCGCAGACCGGCGGGGGTCCTGGCGGCCGGGCCCGCCTCGGTGACCAGGCCGGAGAGTTTGCCGGCCGTGTTGGGCAGGGCGGCGAAGGCCCGCAGGTCCGCGGCCCAGGACGCGTGCTCCCCGGCGGCGATGGGCGGCTTGCCCAGATGGTCGAGGACGAAGGTGAGCTGCGGCAGGGCTGCCGCGGCGGCAGCGCAGGCCGGAAGCTGGTGGGGCAGCACCACGAGGTCGTAGACCAGGCCGGCGTCGGCCACGGCGGCCAGGCCGCGCCGGACGTCGGTCCGCAGCAGCCACTCGGGGTCGGGTTCGCTCTGCACCTGGTGCCGGATGCCCTTCAGCCGGGAGCCGCCGGGCAGGGCGCGCAGCCGGGCCAGTTCCTCGGCGACGCCGGGGCGGGTGAGGTCGGTCCAGCCGACCACACCGGCGATCAGGTCGTGCCCGGCGGCCAGCGCGAGGAACTCCGGGGTCTCCTGCGCCGCCGTGACCGTCTGGACGAGGACGGTACGGTCGACGCCGGCGGCACGGGCCTCGGGTTCCAGGTCGGCGAGGGTGAAGTTGCGGCGCAGCGGCCGGAGTCCGGGGCCCTGGATCCAGTCCTGGTCGCGGACGTCCAGGTCCCAGACGTGGTGGTGGGCGTCGACGGTCACGGCAGCTCCCGGGCGGCGGGCGGGGCCGCGTCCGCACGCGCGCCGGAGGCGGCGGTCCGGTCCGTGCGGGACCTGGTGCGCGGGACGGTTCTCATGACGGCTCCTGCGGGGGCAGCAGGCCGGTGTCGCGCAGCTCGCGCCAGAACGCGTCCGGCACGGGCGTCGCGAACTGCTCGGCGCAGTCGTGGACTTCGGCGGCACTGCGGGCACCGACCAGGACGCTGGCCACGGCCGGGGGCGCCGCGGCGAAGGCCAGGGCGGCGGCGCGCAGGGTGACGCCGTGGCGCTCGGCGACCTCCTTGAGCCGCAGCGCCCGGTGCAGCAGTTCCTCGGGGGCGCGGGTGTAGTCGTACGTCGAGTGCGGCGCCGGATCGGCCAGCAGGCCGGAGTTGAAGGCGCCCCCGGCGATCACCGACACGCCCCGCCGCCGCGCCTCGGGCAGCAGGGCGGCTGCCGCGCTCTGGTCGAGCAGGGTGTGGCGGCCCGCGCAGAGCACCACGTCGACGTCGGTGTCGCGGACGAAGCGGGTGAGCGTCTCCGCCTGGTTCATGCCCGCGCCGATCGCGCCCACGACACCTTCCGAGCGGAGCTTCTCCAGGGCCGGGTAGCCCTCGCGGAGGGCCTGTTCGGCGTGGTCGTCGGGGTCGTGGAGGTAGACGACGTCCACGCGGTCGAGGCCGAGGCGGGCCAGGCTCGCCTCCAGGGTGCGCCGGACGCCGTCGGCGCTGAAGTCCCACACCCGGCGCTGGTCGGCGGGTACGGCGAAGCCGTTCGCCAGGTCGTCGCCGGTGCCGTCGGCCGGTTCGAGGCGGCGGCCGACCTTGGTGGAGACGGTGTACCGGGCGCGGTCGTAGGCGCGCAGGGCCGCGCCGAGGCGGCGTTCGGAGGCGCCGAGGCCGTAGTGGGGCGCGGTGTCGAAGTAGCGGATGCCGCGCTGCCAGGCGGCGTGGACCGCCGCGTGCGCCTGCTCGTCGGTGACCGGGGTGTAGAGGTTGCCGAGGGGGGCGGCGCCGAGGCCCAGCGGGGTGACCTCGACGGCGCTGCGGCCCAGGCGGGTCACACCGGTGCGGGCCGCGCGGGTCACCGGTCCGCCGCCGGCCGCAGCCTGAGGCCCTGCATGCCGCCGTCGACGGCGAGCGCGGTGCCGGTGGTGGCGCCGGACAGGGGGCTGGCCAGGTAGGCGATGGCGCCGGCGACCTCGCTCGCGGCGACGAGGCGTCCGGTGGGCTGGCGGGCCTGGAGGGCGGCGCGTTCGGCAGCGGGGTCCGGGGCCGCCTCCAGCAGCCGGCCGACCCACGGGGTGTCCGCCGTACCGGGATTGACGCAGTTGACGCGGATGCCCTCGCGGACGTGGTCGGCGGCCATGGCGAGGGTCAGGGACTGGACGGCGCCCTTGGTCGCGCTGTACAGGGCGCGCTGCGGCAGGCCGGCGGTGGCCGCGATGGAGCAGGTGTTGACGATCGCCGCGTGCCGGGAGCGGCGCAGGTGCGGCAGGCAGGCGCGGGCGGTGCGGACCATGCCGAGGACGTTGACGTCGAAGACGTGCCGCCACTCGGCGTCGTCGTTGTCCTCGACGGTGCCCTGGGCGCCGATGCCCGCGTTGTTCACCAGGATGTCGAGGCCGCCCAGCGCCTCGGCGGCCTCGGTGACGGCCGTGCGCACCGAGGTGTCGTCGGTGACGTCGGCGAGCACCGCGAGCAGGGGCTCGGCGACCGCGGCCGGGGCGAGGTCGAGTACGGCGACCCGGGCGCCGCGGGCCGCGAGGAGGTCGGCGGTGGCCCGGCCGATGCCGGAGGCGCCGCCGGTGACGAGGGCCCTGAGGCCCGCGAAGTCGTTCATGCGGCCCGTCCCTTCCGGGTGTCGGGGTCGGCGGCCCAGTAGGTGCCGCCGGGGAAGCTGTAGCGCGCGAGGGACTCCGGGCGGATGGCGGCGGAGAAGCCGGGCGCGGTGGGTGGCGTGTAGTGGCCGTCGCGGATGACGACCGGGGTGACGAAGTGCTCGTGGAGGTGGTCGACGTACTCGATGACCCGGTCCTCGGTGCTGCCGGAGACGGCCAGGTAGTCGAACATCGAGAGGTGCTGGACGAGTTCGCACAGGCCGACGCCGCCCGCGTGCGGGCAGACGGGGACGCCGAACTTGGCGGCGAGGAGCAGGATGGCGAGGTTCTCGTTGACCCCGGCGACGCGGGCCGCGTCGATCTGCACGATGTCGAGGGCGCCGGCCTGCAGCATCTGTTTGAACACGATCCGGTTGTGCACGTGTTCGCCGGTGGCGACCTTCACGGGGCTGACGGCGCGGCGGATCGCGGCATGGCCGAGGACGTCGTCGGGGCTGGTGGGTTCCTCGATCCAGTACGGCTCGAACTCGGCGAGGGCCCGCGTCCAGCGGATCGCCTCGTCGACGTTCCAGCGCTGGTTGGCGTCGACGGCCAGGCGTATGCCGGGGCCGACGGCGGCGCGGGCCACCCGGCAGCGGCGGATGTCGTCCGCGAGGTCGGCGCCGACCTTCAGTTTGATCTGGGAGAAGCCGTCGGTGACGGCCTGGGCGGCGAGCCGGGCGAGCTTGGCGTCGTCGTAGCCGAGCCAGCCCGGGGAGGTGGTGTAGCCGGGGTAGCCGCGATCCAGCAGCCGGGCCCGGCGTTCCTCGGCCCCGTGCCGTGCCCGCCGGAGCAGGCCGAGGGCCTCCTCGGGGGTGAGGGCGTCGGTGAGGTACCGGAAGTCGATCTGCCGGACCAGCCACTCGGGTTCGGCGTCGGCGAGCAGCTGCCACAGCGGTTTGCCGGCCCGCCGGGCGGCGAGGTCCCAGACGGCGTTGACGACGGCGCCGATCGCCATGTGCATCACGCCCTTCTCGGGGCCGAGCCAGCGCAGCTGGCTGTCGGCGATCAGGTCCCGGAAGAGCGAGCCGGGGTCGGCGCAGAGTTCCTCGGCGTCGCGGCCCAGCACATGGCCCCGCAGGGCGTCGATCGCGGCGACCTGGACGTCGTTGCCCCGCCCGATGGTGAAGGTGAATCCGTGTCCCCGCAGACCGTCGGCGGCGTCGGTGCGCAGGACGACGTAGGCCGCGGAGTAGTCGGGGTCCGGGTTCATCGCGTCGGAGCCGTCCAGCTCGCGCGAGGTGGGGAAGCGGATGTCGTGGGTGTCGACCGCGATGACGCGGGCGGGGGCCTCGGACACGGAAGTCCTTTCCGTCGGGGGGCGGTGGGTGGCGCGCGCTTCAGTCCTGGGCCCGGCCCGTCGTCACCCGGGCGATCATGAGGGCGACGAGGATGATGCCGCCGTAGATGGCCTGGATCCAGAACGACGGCACCTGGGCGAGGGTGAGCAGGTTCTGTACGACGCCCAGCAGGAGGACACCGGTCAGGGCGCCGGACATGGTGCCCTTGCCGCCGTCCAGGCTGATGCCGCCGATCACCGCGGCGGCGAACACGGTGAAGATCATGTTCTGGCCCTGGTTGGCGCTGATCGCGCCGACGTATCCGGTCTGCATGATGCCGCCGACCGAGGCGAGGACGCCCGCGACCACGAACACCCCGAGCATCACGCGCTCCACGCGGATGCCGGCGGCGCGGGCGGCGTCCGCGTTGCCGCCGATGGCGTACAGGGCGCGGCCGACACGGTGGTACTTGAGCACGGCTGCGGCGACGGCGAAGGCGACGGCGGCGAGCCACACCGACATCGGGACGCTCAGGAAGGTGGTGGTGGCCAGGGAGGAGAAGCTGTCCGGCATGCCGAACAGGGTCTTGCCCTTGGTCGCGCCGACCAGCAGCCCGCGCAGCACGATCAGCATGGCCAGCGTGACGATGAACGCGTTGAGCTTGAACTTCACGACCAGGACGCCGTTGAAGGCGCCGACGGCCGCGCCCGCGACGAGGACGGCGAGCAGGGCGAGGGGCGCCGGGAACCCGGCGCCCCAGCCGGACTGCGCGGCGGGCAGGACGAGGAGCGCGCCGACGGCCGGCGCGATGCCGACGACCGATTCGAGGGACAGGTCGAACTTGCCGGTGATGAGCACCAGGGACTCGGCGAGCACGACCATGGCGAGGGCGGCGGAGGCGCCCAGGATGGAGATGAGGTTGCGCTCGGTCAGGAACGAGTCGTTGACCACCGCGCCCAGCACCATGAGCAGCAGCAGGGCGGGCACGAGGGCGAGTTCCCTGGCCCGGCGGAGCAGCACCGCCCGGGCGGCCCGCTGGTCGGGGACGCGGCGCGGGGCGAGCGGCGGGGCCTTGGTGTCAGCCATGGTCCACTCCTTCGGTGGAGGCGATCAGCTCGTGGTCGCGCCAGCCCGCCGGGTGCTCGGCGACGATCCGGCCGTGGAAGAGGACGAGGACGCGGTCGCAGCGGCGCAGGTCGTCGAGTTCGTCGGAGACGACGAGCACGGCGGTGCCGTCCTCGCGGGCGCTGTCCACGCGGGCCAGCAGGGACTCCTTGGACTTCACGTCGACGCCCGCCGTGGGGTTTATCAGGACGAGCAGGCGGGGGTCGGAGGCGAGGGCGCGGGCCATGACGACCTTCTGGGCGTTGCCGCCCGACAGGTCGCAGACGGGCTGTCCCGGGCCCTCCGTGCGGATGCCGAGGCGGTCGATCAGCTCGGCGGCGAAGGCGCTTCTGCGGGCGGTGCCGACGAACCCGTAGCGGCCCAGCCGGTCCAGGACGCTCAGGGTGGCGTTGTCGCCGACGGTCATGCCGGGGACGAGGCCCTGCTCGTGCCGGTCGCGGGGCACGCAGCCGACGCCCGCGTCCAGCGCCGCCCGCACGTCGCCGAACGGCAGCCGGTCGCCGTCGAGCTGCGCCGTTCCGCCGGCCGGGGTGCGCAGTCCGGCCAGGGTCTCGGCCAGCTCGACCTTGCCGCTGCCGCTGATCCCGGCGAGTCCGACGACCTCGCCGCGGCGGACGGTGAGGTCGATGTCCCGGTAGGCGGCGGAGGTGAGGCCGCGGACGTCGAGCACGACCGGGGCGGCGGCGGTCACCGGGGCGCGCGTGGCCGTGTGCTCGGTGAGGGACGCGCCGGCCATGGCCTCCACCAGGGCCGCCCTGGGCAGGTCGGCGACCGGAGCCGTGGTGATCCAGCGGGCGTCGCGCAGCACGGTGACGGTCTGGCAGACCTCGTAGACCTCCTGGAGATGGTGTGAGATGAACAGGAAGGTCACCCCGGAGTCCTGCAGGGCCCGCATCCGGCTGAACAGCCGCTCGATCTCCCGCTTGTCGAGCTGGGCGGTCGGTTCGTCCAGGACGATGAACCGGGCGCCGAGGCTGAGCGACCGGGCGATCTCCACCATCTGCCGGTCCTCGACGGTGAGATCTGCGGTGCGCGCCCCGGGGTCGACGCGGACGTCCCAGGTGTCGAGGAGTTCGGCGGCCCGGCGGCGCAGCCCGCGCCAGGTGATGAACCCCCGGTGCAGCGGCTGCCGGTTGATGAAGAGGTTCTCGGCGACCGTCAGCTCCGGTACGACCGTGGGCTTCTGGTACACGCAGGCGACCCTGGAGCGCCAGGCGTCCCGGTCGGCGAGCGGGGGCGCGGGCTCGCCGTCGAAGCGGACGGTGCCGGCGTCCGCGGCCTGCAGGCCGGTGAGGACGGTGACGAGGGTGGACTTGCCTGCGCCGTTGCGGCCGACCAGGGCGTGGGACTCGCCGGGCAGCACCGTGAGCCGGCCGTCGGCGAGGGCGACGGTGGGGCCGTACCGCTTGACGATCCCCTCTGCTTGAACGAGTGGCGTGCTCATTTGACCGTGTTGCCCCACAGCTTCGGGTCGTCGACGTCGTCCTTGGTGACGAGGGGCGCGGGGAGCTGGTCCTCCAGGATGCCGCTGGGCAGCCTGACGATCGTGGAGTCGTGGTCGGTGGGGCCGGGCTTGAACGTCTTCCCCTCCATCGCGGCCTTGATGTAGTACATGCCGTACTTGGCGTAGGCGTCGGCGGGCTGGGAGACCGTGGCGTCGATCTGGCCCTTGCGGATGGCGTCGAACTCCTGCGGGATGCCGTCGTTGGAGACGATCGCGATATGGCCCTCGTGCCCTGCCGTCCTGAGCATGTTCTTGGACTTCAGGGTCTGCAGGGTGGGCGCCAGGTAGACGCCGCCGGCCTGCAGGTAGATGCCCTTGATGTCGGGGTGGGCGTTCAGCAGCGTGTCGAGCTTGGAGGCCGCGGTGTCCGACTCCCACTTGGCGGGGATCTCCAGGACCTTGAGCGCGGGGTACTTCTCGCGCACGCAGGTCCGGAAGGCCTCGGAGCGGTCCCGGCCGTTGACCGAGGCGAGGTCGCCCATGATCTGGACGACCTTGCCGCCGGTGACGTGCTGTCCGAGGTAGTCGCAGGCCTTCTGGCCGTACGCGACGTTGTCCGCCCGTACGACCATCGCGACCTTGCCCTTGTCGGGTGCCACGTCGACGGCGACGACCGGGACGCCCTTGCGCTCGGCCTGGTCGAGGCCCGCCTCGACGGCGGCGCTGTCGAGGGGGGCGACGACGAGGCCCCTCACGCCCTGGTTCAGCTCGTTGTTGATGTCGGTGATCTGCTGGGAGGGGTCGCTGTTGGAGTTGACCGTCTTCAGCACCTCGACGCCCTCGGCCGAGGCCATCTCGGGCACGTAGTCGTTGTACGACTGCCAGAACGGCGAGGTCAGCAGCGGCAGGATCACACCGACCTTGCCGGTGCCGCCGCTTGTCGCGCTCGCGGTGTCCTTGGTGCTGCCGCAGGCGGCGAGTAGGAGCGAGGCGCTGACGGCCAGGGCCGCCGCGCCGGTGATCCGGGACCTGCTGCGTTTCCTCACTGGGCTGGCGGGCATCTCGCGGCTCCTCGTCGAGGGGGTTCGAGGTCGAGCGTCTTCGAGCAGACGACCGCATACTTATCAGACCACTCTGCCGCCGGAATACCCTCGTGCAGCGGAAAATCGCGGATTCGAGCCGTAGTGGTCCGACCACTTGGCTGGTTAGACTGCCACGCACCCGGTGACTGGAGGAGTGCGTGGACGAGGCAGCCCCGCAGAAGGGCACGGTGCCCCAGCGCGCCATCGAGGAGATCAAGGCGATGATCGCCGAGGGCCGGCTCGAACCGGGCGAGCGGCTGCCGACCGAGCGGGAACTCGCCGCCCGGCTCGGCATCTCGCGCAGCTCGATGCGGGAGGCGATCCGCGCGCTCACGGTCCTCGGGGTCCTGGAGGCCCGGCACGGCTCCGGGATCTACGTCACCGCGCTGGAGGCAGGCGATCTGCTGGAGACCTTCGGGGTGGTCGCCGACCTGTCCCGGGGGCCGCGGCTGGTGGAGCTGCTGGAGGTGCGCCGGATCCTGGAGTCGACGGCGACCGCGCTGGCCGCCGCACGCATCACGGACGAGCAACTCGCCTCCGTGGAGAAGCACTTGGCGGCGATGAACGCCACCGACGACCCCGAGGAGATCATCGCCCACGACCTCGCCTTCCACCACGAGATCGCCTCCGCCGCCGGCAACGAGACCATGGCGGCCATCCTGGACGGCCTGTCCTCACGCACGTTCCGCGCCCGCGTCTGGCGCGGCTACCAGGAGGAGGGCGCCTTCGCCCGCACCCGCCGCGAGCACGCCGCCATCCACCGCGCCCTCGCCGCCCGCGATCCGGAGGCGGCGCGGGCGGCGGCAGCGGCCCATGTGGGCGAGGTGGAGGAGTGGCTGCGGGCACAGCTGGGCGGCCGGGCACCCGCCTGACACTCGCTCATCGGTACGGCGGACCTCGTCGTGGCGGAGGCGCGGATCGTGTGCCGCCAGGGCGCCCGCTTCGACGGGTTGGCGGACAGCGAGCCGCCCCTCATCCGCCTCGGCACGGCGAGTACGATCGTGTGCCCGCGATTCAGGCCGGCGAGCGGCTCGTCGCGGAGGGGGAAGTGCGGGACGTGTTCACCCATGCCGTGGCCGGCGGCAAGGAGGAGTTGCCCGCCGCGGTCCGGGAGGCCTTCCGGCACTGCCTCTCGACGGAGAACGCGACCATGTGAGGCGGGGACATGACGGGGATGGGGACGCTGGCGGTCACCGGTGCCGCGGGGAACATCGGATCCGTGGTGCGCAGGGCGCTGCGCGGCGAGGTGGCGCGGCTGGTCCTGCTCGATCGTGTACCGGTGCGAGCGGAGACGGAGAACGAGGAGGTGCACGTCGTCGACCTGCGGGACGCGGACGCCGTGGAGTCGGCCCTCGCCGGCGCGGACCGCGTGCTCCACCTCGGTGGTGTGCCGGACGAGGCGCCGCTGCCGCAGCTCCTCGAAGCCAACGTGCTCGGCACCCACCACGTCCTGGAGGCGGCCCGCCGCACGGGCATCGGGCGCGTGGTGCTGGCCAGCAGCAACCGCGTCACCGGCTTCTATCCCGCCGGACATCGCACGGCTCCGCACGAGCCGGTGCGCCCCGACGGTCTCTACGGTGTGAGCAAGGCGGCCGTCGAGGCCCTCGGGCGGCTGTATGCCGACAAGTTCGGTCTGTCCGTGATCTGCCTGCGCATCGGCAGCTTCGAGGACGCGCCCACCGAGCGCCGGCACCTGGCGACCTGGCTGAGCCCGCGCGACACCGTCGGTCATGTCCGGGCCGCGCTGACCGCTCCGCCCTCCACCCGCTTCGCCACCGTGTACGCGGTCTCCGGCAACACCCGCCGGTTCTGGGAACTCCCCGACCCGGCGGTGCTGGACTACTCCCCCGTCGACGACGCCGAACGCCACGCGGGCGGCGTTCCCGGCGCGGACGAACCGGCCGACCCGGGTTCGCCCCAGGCCGGCCCGTACGCGCTGCCCGAGTTCACCCTCAAGCACCTCAGGCCCTGACAGCGGCCCCTCGGTCCGGGCGGGCACGGCGAAAGCCCTCGGCCACCGCCGTGTTCCTGATGCCCAACAGGCCCCGGACCACGGCATGGTGGCCGACGGTGAAGCCTCCCCGCCTCAAGGACGCCTGACGTGTCCCTTGCCCTGAAGCGGTGCCGGCCGTGCGGTCAGCTCCTGCGGAGCCGGAGGGTCATCAGCTCGAACGGCCGCAGGCGTACGGCGATGCCCCCGGCGTCGCGCGCCGGCGGCTCCGCGCCGGCGACCGGCCGTTCCAGCAGATCGGTGACCGTGGCGTCGGCGACCGGGAAGCCGGCCGTCAGCGTCGCCCGGGCCCGGCCGCCGTGCGCCTCGTGGAAGCGGACGATCACATCGCCGCTGGCGTCGTCGGCGAGTTTCACCGCCGACAGCACCACCGCGTCGTTGTCCACCGTGACCAGCGGTGCCACCTCGCGGGCCCCGGTCGCGGCCCGTTCCGGCAGGTTGATCCGCCAGCCCTCGCGCACCGCGTCGGCGATCGAGGCACCCGGGACCAGGGCGTGCCGGAAACGGTGGACGCCCTGGTCGGTCTCGGGGTCGGGGAACCGCGGGGCGCGCAGCAGGGAGACCCGGACCGTGGTGGTCGTACCGGGAGCGCCCGCACCGCGTACCGCGCGGCTCACGTCGTGGCCGTACGTGGAGTCGTTGACGACGGCCACGCCCCAGCCGGGCTCCTCCAGGTGCAGGAAGCGGTGGTTGCACGCCTCGAACTTGGCCGCGTCCCACGAGGTGTTGGTGTGGGTGGGCCGGAAGAAGTGCCCGAACTGGGTCTCGGACGCGTACCGTTCGGCGTGCAGATCGAGCGGGAAGGCCAGTTTCAGGAACTTCTCCGTCTCGTGCCAGTCGACCTCGGTGTCGATGAGCAGCCGCCGCTCGCCCGGCGGCAGCGACAGCACCTGGGTGACCCGGGAGGCGCCGAAGGCCCGTACGACCCGCACCGAGGCACCGTCCTGGCCGGCCGTGACCGACTCGGCGTCGGTGAGGTCGGTGACGGAGTTGCGGTAGAAGGAGTCGACGTCCCAGGCGTCCCACATGTTCGGGAAGTCGGGGTGGAGCTGGAGGAGGTTCGCGGCCTCGCCGGGGGCGACCGACTCCCGGTCCGCCGCGGGGTCGTAGGCGGAGACGACCAGGCCCCGGGCGTCGACGGTGATCCGCAGCAGGCCGTTGTCCAGCGTGAAAGCGCCGTCCTCGCGGGCCGCGAGCGCGGTGCCGGCGACCGCGTCCGGGGTGGCGGCACCGCCGGCCGGGACGCCGTGGCGGGCGTGCGGGGCCGCGTTGAAGACCAGCGGGGTCGTGCCCTCGCCGGCCAGCGCGCGCTGGGCGCCCTCGATGACCGCGGTCAGCTCGCCGGCCAGCCGCGCGTAGGTCGCGCGGGCCTCGCGGTGCACCCAGGCGATGGAGGAGCCGGGCAGGATGTCGTGGAACTGGTGCAGCAGGACCGTCTTCCAGATGCGGTCCAGCTGCTCGTAGGGGTAGGGGAATCCGGTGCGCACCGCCGCGGTGGCCGCCCACAGCTCGGCCTCGCGCAGCAGGTGCTCGGAGCGCCGGTTGCCCTGCTTGGTCTTCGCCTGGCTGGTGAGGGTGGCGCGGTGCAGTTCGAGGTACAGCTCGCCGACCCAGACGGGCGGTTGCGCGTACTCGGCCTCGGCCTGTTCGAAGAACGCCCGCGGTGTCTCCCAGACCACGGCCGGGGCGCCTTCGAGGTCGCGCACCCGGGCCGCCTTGGCGACCATCTCCCGCGTCGTGCCGCCGCCTCCGTCGCCGAACCCGGTGGGCGCGAGCGAGTGCCGGGCCCGGCCCTTGTCCTTGAAGTTGCGCTCCGCGTGGGCGAGTTCGCTGCCCCGCATCGAGCAGTTGTAGGTGTCGACGGGCGGGAAGTGGGTGAAGATCCGGGTGCCGTCGATGCCCTCCCAGTGGAAGGTGTGGTGCGGGAACTTGTTCGTCTGCGACCAGGAGATCTTCTGGGTCAGCAGCCACTTGGAACCGGCCGCCTTGATGATCTGCGGCAGGCCCGCCGCGAAGCCGAACGTGTCGGGCAGCCAGGCCTCCTCGTTCTCGATGCCGAACTCGTCGAGGAAGAACCTCTTCCCGTGCACGAACTGACGGGCCATCGCCTCCGAGCCCGGCATGTTGGTGTCCGACTCCACCCACATCCCGCCGGCCGGCACGAACCGCCCCTCCGCCACGGCCTTCTTCACCCGCGCCCACACCTCGGGCCGGTGCTCCTTCACCCAGGCCCACTGCTGGGCCTGGGACATGGCGAACACGAACTCCGGCTCGTCCTCGATCAGCGCGGTCATGTTGGCCGTCGTACGGGCCACCTTGCGGACCGTCTCGCGCAGCGGCCACAGCCAGGCCGAGTCGATGTGCGCGTGCCCGACGGCGCTGATCCGGTGCGCGGAGGGCACCGCGGGGGCGGCCAGCACCCCGGCGAGCCGCTCCCGGGCCGCCTGGGCCGTGCCGTTCACGTCCTGGAGGTCGACGGCGTCCAGGGCCCGCTCGACCGCGCGCAGGATGTCGTGCCGTCGCGCCGAGTCCGCCGGCAGCTCGGCCATCAGCTCGCCGAGCACCTCCAGGTCCATGACCAGCTGCCACACGCTCTCGTCGAAGACGGCGAGATCCATGCGGGTGAGCGTGTACTGGGGATCCCGCCCGGCGGTGTCCTTGTCGCCGAGCCAGGTGGGCCGGAAGGGGTGGTAGTCCAGGATGACCGGGTTGGAGGCGGCCTCGATGTGCAGGCGCACCTCCTCGCCGCCCGCGACGGGGGCGCCGATGCGCACCCACTGGTTGCGCGGGTTGAGGCCCTTCACCGGTGTGCCGTCGGGCCGGTACACCAGGCCCTCGCACTGGAATCCGGGCATGTTCTCGTCGAAGCCCAGGTCGAGCAGCGCCTCGACGGTCCGTCCGGCCCACGCCTCGGGCACGGTCCCGGTCACCCGGAACCAGCTGGTGCCCCAGGGAGCACCCCACCGGGCGCCCACCTCGATCGGCTCGGGCTCGGCGGCGAGTCCCTCCGCGACCGGCACGGGCTCGCCGGGGGCGTGCCACACCGCGATCCGCAGCGGCACGGACTCGGGGTACACGGCGGGAC
Source organism: Streptomyces sp. NPDC015171 (assembly GCF_043079545.1). Taxonomy (NCBI): domain Bacteria; kingdom Bacillati; phylum Actinomycetota; class Actinomycetes; order Kitasatosporales; family Streptomycetaceae; genus Streptomyces; species Streptomyces sp. NPDC015171. The sequence goes on along the minus strand of NZ_JBIBUO010000003.1, from coordinate 24,228 downwards.
GGATGCGTTCGTCGAGGACGCGCCTGAGGCGGGCTTCCACCAGAGTGCGGTCGTCATGCATGCGGGGTGCTCCCTGTGGGGTTCCGGATGATTACCAGGGGTGGGTGACGGTCACGGCGGTCGAGGCGTTGTAGAGCTCCCCCACGGCACGCACTTCGAACCGTGCGGAGGTCTCACCCTGTTCGGGCCGCAGCCCGGGGACGAAGTAGGCGCGCTGGCCGGTGGCGCCGAGGAAGCGGCGGGTGCCGTCGGGGAGGAGGCGGTGGAGGGTGTAGTGGCGGACGGTGCCGGGTGCGGCGTTCCAGGCGAGGCGGAGGTCGCCGCCACTGGCCGCGGTGACGCGGGCGCCGGTCGGGGCGGCGGGGGCGGGCGGGGTGCCGCCGGCGCGGACGGCGATACCGCCGAGGCGCCAGCGCACGGGGCCCGCGGTGGCGGTGAGCCGCACGCCGAGGGCGCGGACGGTGCCGGAGAGCCCGGTGAGCGGGACGGTCACCGTCTGCCAGCCGTTGACCGACTTCACACGCGGGCTCTCGCTGCCCGAGTGCACGGCGGTGTCCCCGGTGTCCGACCGCCCGGCCGCTGCCCCGTCGACCCGGTTCACAGCCCGATAGGTGTACGGCGGTGTCGCCCCGGGCGCGCTCGGTTCCGCGGTCGCCACCGCCAGCTCGACGTTCACGGTCCCGGACTCGCTCCGGTACGTCAGGTCGACCACCGTGTCCGTCCCGACCGGCAGCCGGGTCGCGTACAGGTCGAGCACCGCCGGCTTGTCCAGTGCGCCCGCCACCAGCACGCTGCTCCCGCCCCGCCACGCGTCGGCGAAGTCGAAGGAGACGGCCGGCCGCGTCCCCGCCGTGCGGACCACCCACCGCCGCGACGGCAGCCGGTCCTGGAGGCCCAGGTGGTTCCAGGGTGCGTCCGAGGTGACGGCCCCCTCCTCGTACCAGCGCAGCCCGTGGCCGGTGTTGAACACGCCGGCGAACGGCACCGAGGTCACCGTGGAGCGGTCCGCCACGGACACCGCGGGCGCCCGCCAGGGATCACTCGCGTCGGGCCGCGCCGGGTCGAGCGAGCGCCCGGTCCAGAACCGGTCGTCGGCCGCGTGGAAGGTCTCGGGGGCGCGCTGGCCGGCGGGCAGGTGGTTGCGGGTCCACTCGGGCCGGTAGAAGCCGATCGAGGCGATGTGCGGCTTGCCGGCCGGCACGATCGCGTCCCAGTCGACCGACGAGCCCGATCCGCCGGACTCGACGTCGACGCCCGCCCACAGCTGGTAGCGACTGCGCCCCAGCTGGTCCGCCCTGGTGCCGGACGACGCCAGGGTGCCCGTGCTCCACCGGAAGTCCACGAACATGTCGTCGGCGGCCTGGAAGAACGCCTGGTTCTGGCTGTCGAGGGCGCCCTGCCAGCTGACCGTGCCGTTCACGGTCATCGCGTCGTACCAGGTCACCCGCTGCCCCTTGGCCGCGGCGAGCGCCTTCAGCTCCTTGACGAAGCCCAGCATGGCGGTGCCGAGCGCGGTGTTCCCGCCGCTCGTCTCGGCGTTCACGAACCAGCCGTCGAAGCCGTACGCCGCCGCCACCGCGACGAGTTGCGCGGCGAGCGGGTAATGGCCGCCGGCGTCCTTCTGCACCAGGTCCCGGGTCCACTGGAGCTGCCCGCCGTAGGCCACCGGGGGCAGGAAGATGTTCCCGAGGACGGGGACGCCGTGCCGGTGGGCCGCGTCCACGACGGGCGCGTTCGGCGCGAGGATCAGGCCCTCGCCGGACGAGCCGCCCCAGAACACCAGCTCGTCCAGGTACGCCCAGTGGGTCAGCGCGTAGTAGTCGGCGGTGGCCGAGCCCTGGGAGGGGTTGGCGGAGGTCGGCCCGAAGGAGACCAGGGCCTGGACGCGGGCCTGTCCGGAGCGGGCGGTGGTGTTCGCCGGTGTCGGGGTGAAGCGGGCGGCGAGCGGTACGGACGCGGCGTTGCAGTCGAGGTCGGCGTCGTCGGCCGGGCGCCAGGTCTTCAGGCTGCGCCAGGTGATGCCGGGGCCGGGGCTGCCGGCGGGCAGCGAGTCCGGGTACCAGTACGAGGCGTAGGGCGGGGTCGCCGCCGCGGCGCGCGGGGCGGCGGCGGCGGCGATCGTCGCGGGGGCCAGGGCGGGGGCCAGGGCGGCCGTGCCGGCGGCGGTCAGGACGGTGCGTCTGGTGGGGTTCACGAGCGGGTGCCTCCTTGGGGGGTGGGGAGTACCTGGTCGGGAGTGACGACGTCGGTGATGCCGCGCGCGGCGAGGTGGTCCTTGTCGTCGGCGCGCGTGTCGAGCACGGTGGCCGGGCGGGCGCCGTCGGCGACGAGCCGGAAGAAGGCGTCGAAGACATCGCCGCCGGGCGCGCAGCGGGAGCGGTGGGCGGGCTCGGCGGGGACGGCGAGGGCCGTGGTGCGCACCGCCGGGGTGTGCGGGGTGGCGCGGGCGGCGTCGGCGAGTACCCGGGCGATCTCCTTCGGCTGCCGTTCGTTGGTCAGCAGGCCCAGGGAGTATTCGAGGGCGGGGAAGTCGGCGAGGGTGCGGGAGACGTCGTGGGAGCACCACCAGGTGACGCCCCACAGGTCCGGGCAGTCCAGGACGTTCCCGATCGTGGCCGCGGCGAAGGCGGCGGCGTGCTCGGCGGGCACCAGGGGCGCGGGGGCGCCGACCTCCTGGAGCCACACGGGCCGGTGCGGCTCCTGTGCCCAGGCCTTGCTCAGCTCGACCAGATAGGCGGCGTGGTGCTCGGCGGGCACGGAGGCGCGGCCGTGGCGCTGGGCGGTGCCGTTGAACACCCAGGAGTGCACGGCGGTGATCTCGCCGAGCCGGGCGGAGTGGCCGGGGGTGAAGGGCTGGTCGTCCTGGTACCAGGCGGCGTCGTAGGAGGCGTGCAGATGGAGCCGGCCCGGGGCGCCCTCGGCGCAGGCGTCGAGCATCCGGATGAGCCACCGCCCGGCTTCCTCGGGCGTGGCGCGGTCGGGGTCGGGGTGGGGTCCGGCGGCGAACTGGTTGACCTCGTTGCCGACGGTCATTCCGATGAAGTTGGGCCGGTCGGCGAGGGCGGCGGCGAGGGTGCGCAGATAGGCGGCCTGGCCGGCGGTGACGTCCGGGTCGGTGAAGAGGTTGCGGCGGTGCCAGGTGCGGGTCCAGGCGGGCAGGAAGTCGAAGCTGCTGAGGTGCCCTTGCAGACCGTCCACGTTGACGTCGAGTCCGCGTTCGGCGGCCGCGTCGGCCAGGGCGACGAGCTGGTCGACGGCGCGCGGGCGGATCAGGGTGCGGTTGGGCTGGAAGTACGGCCAGAGCGGGAAGACCCGGATGTGGTCGAGGCCGAGCGCGGCGATCGCGTCGAGGTCGGCGCGTACGGGGTCGAGGTCGAAGTCGAGCCAGTGGTGGAACCATCCTTCGCTGGGCGTGTAGTTGACGCCGAAGCGCACGGCAGGAGACATGACCGTCCTTGGAAGAGGTTGACGTCGTTCAGCCCTTGACCGCGCCCTCGCCGACGCCGCGGAAGAAGTACCGCTGGAGGCAGGCGAAGAGGACGATGAGGGGCGCCACGGCGATCACGGTGCCGGCGGCGACGAGGCGTTCGTCGTTCGCGAAGGTGCCGTGCAGGTAGTTGAGGCCGATGGTCAGGGTGAACTTGGAGGGATCGCTGAGCACGATCAGCGGCCACAGGAAGTCGTCCCAGGCGCCCATGAAGGCGAAGATCGCCACGACGGCGAGGGTGCCCTTCACCGAGGGCAGCGCGACGCGCAGGAAGCGCTGCCAGGCGTTGGCGCCGTCGACGTAGGCCGCCTCCTCGATCTCGTAGGGCAGATTGCGGAAGGCGTTGCGCATCAGCAGCACGTTCATCGCGCCGATCGCGCCGGGCAGGACGACCCCGATGAGCGTGTTGTTCAGGCCGAGTTCGCGCATGGTGGTGAACTGGGCGATGACGATGCCCTCGACGGGCACGAGCATCGCCAGCACGAAGACGAGCGTGGTCGCGCGCCGCCCGGGGTAGCGCAGCCGGGCCAGGGCGTACCCGGCGAGGGCCGAGCCGACGCAGTTGGTCACGACGTTGGCGGCGGCGACCTTCAGGGAGTTCAGGGCGTAGTCCCAGACCGGGATGGTGTCGGCGACCCGGGTGTAGTTGTGCAGGGTGGGGTGGCCGGGCAGGAAGCGCGGCGGTGAGCTGTAGATGTCCTCGGTGGGGCCCTTGAGGGAGGTGGACAGCTGCCAGAGGAACGGGCCGACGGTGAGCGCCAGCACGGCCAGCAGCAGCAGGTAGCGCAGGGCCAGTTCGCCGGCCCGGATCCGGCGCCCGTGCTCGTCGGTGACGCGCGGCTCCCGGTCGGCTGGGGCCGGCCGGGCGGGCCTCGCCTTCTCCAGGACGCTCATGACTCCTCCCCGCGGTCGGCGCGCAGCACGAGCAGCATCAGGACGACGGTGACGGCGAACACGACGACGGAGAGGGCGGAGGCGTAGCCGACCCGGCCGGTGAGGCCGGTGCCGGTGCGCTGCACGAGCATGACGAGGGTGGTGTCCTCGCCCGCCGGGCCGCCGCTCGGGCCCGCCATCAGGTACACCTCGGAGAACACCTTGAAGGCGGCGACCGAGGAGAGCGCGGCGACCAGCACCATCGTGGAGCGCACGGCGGGCACGGTGACGGAGAGGAAGCGGCGGACCGGTCCTGCGCCGTCCACGGCGGCGGCCTCGTGCAGTTCGCGCGGCACGTTCGCCAGCGCGGCGAGATAGATGATCATGTAGTAGCCGAGGCCCTTCCACACCGTGACGGCCATCGCGCTCAGCAGGAGCAGCCACTGGTCGCTGAGGAACCCGATCCGGCCGATCCCCACGGTCTCCAGCAGCGAGTTGACCAGGCCGCGTTCGTCCAGCAGCCACACCCAGATCAGCCCCACCACCACGATCGAGGCGACGACCGGGGTGTAGAAGGCCGAGCGGAAGAAGGTGATCCCCGGGATGTTCTTCTGCACCAGCAGGGCGAGCAGCAGCGGCAGCACGACCAGGGCGGGTACGACGACCAGCACGTACAGGGTGCTGTTGCGCAGGCCGGTCCAGAACATGTCGTCGTGCAGCAGCTCGCGGAAGTTGGCGAGGCCCACGAAGCGGCCGGGGACCAGGGTGCGGCGGTCGGTGAGGGAGTTCACCAGGGTGGAGACGAAGGGGTAGAGCACGAAGACGCCGGCGATCAGCAGTCCGGGGGCGGCGAACAGCCAGGGGCTGGTGGGCAGCTGGCGTTTGATGCGGAAGGGCGCGGCCATGGCGGGTCAGCCCTGCTGGAGCAGCCGGTCGGCGGCCTTGACAGCGTTGTCGAGGGCTGTCTTCGGGCTCTGCCTGCCCTGCAGCGCCTTGGCGACCTCGTTGCGCAGCGCGGTCTTCATCTGGTCGCTGAACAGTACGGGCGTGTAGTTGACGGCGTTCTTCAGCGACTTGGCGGCGGCGACCCGCACCCGGGTCTCGTCGGTGCCGTCCTCCTTGGTGAAGTACGGGTCGTCCAGGGAGCCGGCGGTGCTCGGGAAGATGGCGACCTTCTTGGCGAAGGACATCTGGTTGCGGGCGTCGGTGACGAAGTGGGCGAAGGCGACCGCGGCCGGGGTGTGCTTGGTGCGGGAGTTGACCATCACACCCATCACGTACATGTTGACGTGCCCCGTGCTGGTGATCTGGTCGGTGATGCCGATGTCCCGGTACAGGCTCGGCGCGTTCTTCTTGAAGTTGCCGAGATCCAGGGCGCTGCCGGGGTTCATGGCGACGGCGCCGGTGAGGAACTTCTTCCCGGTGGACTCCGGGGTGGCGGTCAGCGCCTGCGGATCGAGGGCCTTGGCGTCGTACAGCTGCTTGTACCTGGTGAGGAGCTCGACGCCCTTGGCGTCGTTGAAGGCGAATGCGGTGCCCTGCCGGTTCATGAGCGGGACGCCGTAGCGGCCGAAGTCCTCGATGGTGGGCACGTTGGCGAGGGTGGCGACCTTGCCGTCGCTGTCCTTCGCCATCTTCAGGGCGTCGGAGAAGAGGTCGTCGTACGTCCTCGGCGGCTGGTCGGGGTCGAGTCCGGCCTTGCGGAACAGGGCCTTGTTGTAGAAGAGCGGGCCGGTGTTCAGGTACCAGGGGAAGGCGTACGTGCCGTTCAGGCCCGGTATCTGATGGCTGGCCCAGGCGCCCGGCAGATAGTCGGGCTTGTACGTGCCGGCCGCCTTGTCGAGGTCGAGGGCGAGGCCGGCCCGGGCCAGCGGGGCGACCAGGTCCGGGGAGACGTTGACGACGTCGGGCAGGGTGCCGCCGCCGGCGTCCACGCTGAGTTTGTCGGGGTATCCCTCGGCGGGCTGGTCGATCCACTTCACCTTCGTGCCCGGGTACTTCTTCTCGAAGCCGGCGATCAGGCCCTCGAAGTACGGCTTGAAGTTGGCGCGCAAATTCCAGGTCTGGAAGGTGATGTCGCCCTCCACCTTGCCTGAGGCGTCGGCGGCGGGGCCGTCGTCACCGCCCGAGCCGCAGGCGCTCAGCGGCAGGACGAGGGCGACGGCAGCGGCGGCGAGGGCTCTGCGGGACATGGGCACGGTGACACGGCTCCCTTGCTGTGTCGGGCTGCGGGGTGGCGTCAGCGACCTTGCCCGGGGCCTTCGGAGGAAGTCAATGCATTCGGCTGAACTAAAGCAAATGGTCTTTCATCAGTGCAGGTCAGAGAGGTCTGGCCGAGAACTTGCGGTCAATTGCTAATGCGCTTTAGGGTCTTGACACTCAAGCGCATTAGCTAGCACCCTGCGGAAGGGGGAGAAACGTGCCGACCAGACGGTCCCCCGCCCGCCGGCCCACGATGAAGGACATCGCCCGGCGTGCCGGAGTCTCCGAGAGCGCCGTGTCCTTCGCGCTCAACGGCCGCCCCGGTGTCTCCGAGGCCACCCGCGCCCGGGTCCGCCGGGTCGCCGAGCAGCTCGGCTGGCGTCCCAGCACGGCGGCCCGCGCGCTGTCCGGCGAGGGCGCCGCGACGGTCGGCCTCGTCCTCGCACGGCCCGCGCACACACTGGGCGTCGACTCGTTCTTCCTCCAGCTCGTCTCCGGCATCCAGGAGGTCCTGGCCGAGCGCCACCTGGGTCTGCTCTTCCAGATGGCCGAGGACGTGGCCGACGAATGCGCGGTGTACCGGCGCTGGTGGGCGGAGCACCGGGTGGACGGCGTGCTGGTGGCCGACCCCCGGGCCGCGGATCCCCGGCCCGAGCTGCTGGACGAACTCGGCCTGCCCGCCGTGGTGATCGGCGGCGAACCCGATGTGCGCCGCCCCGGTCTGTCCACGGTCTGGGCGGACGACGCCGGTGCGATGGCCTCGGTCGTGGACGAGCTGACGGCCCTCGGCCACCGGCGGATCGTGCACATCGCCGGCCTGCCCGACCTGGCCCACACCCGGCGCCGGATCGCCACCCTGCGCGCCGAGGCGGAACGGCGCGGCCTCACCGAGGTCCGCTCGGTGACCACGGACTACTCCGACACGGAGGGAGCCGCGGTGACCCGCCGGGTGCTGGGCGGCTCCCCGGCGCCGACGGCGCTCATCTACGACAACGACGTGATGGCCGTGGCCGGCGTGGCCGCCGCCTTCGAGCTGGGCTTCCGGGTGCCGCAGGACGTGTCGGTCGTCTCCTGGGAGGACTCGGCGCTGTGCCGCATGGTCACACCGCGGCTGTCCGCGCTGTCCCGGGACAGCGCGGAGTTCGGCCGTACGGCGGCGCGCGCGCTGCTGGCCCTGCTGGACGGCGACCCGGCCCGTGCGGCGGGTGTGCCGGTACCCCGTCTGACGGGCCGGGGCAGCACCGGCCCCGCGGCGGCCTCCCCTTCCGCCGGGCCCGTGGTGCCCGCGCCCTGAGCACCGCAGGTCCGCCGCACGTCACGGGTGCGTGGTGCTGGCGGGGTGGCCGCGCGACCGCCAACGGGGCGGCGGTGGGCGGAACTTGGCGCGATGATCGATTGACCGGCGTCCGGGCGGACCCGGGTTCTCGACGTGACGGGCTCCGCCGTGCACAGTTCTCCCTACGCGCCTTGATTCATACCGGCGAGTAGTCGGTGTACCTGCGGGCGCGGAGCCGTCGACTAGCCGAGGAGTGCCCGTGACCGACTGGGCCGGCCGCAGTGCCGCCGAGATCGCCGCCGCCGTCCGCGAGAAGCGGGTCACACCCCGGGAGGTGGTGGCCGGCCATCTCGCGCGGATCGAGCGGCTCGGCGGCCGGATCGGCGCGTTCCGGAAGGTCCGGGCGGAGGCGGCGCTCGCCGAGGCCGACGAGGTGGCCTCCCGGGCCGGGCTGGCCGAACTGCCCCTCGCCGGCGTGCCGGTGGCGGTCAAGGACAATCTGGCGGTGCGCGGCGAGTCGTGCCGCACCGGCTCCGCCGCCACCCCGGACGCCCCGGCCGCCGAGGATCATGTGACGGTGGCCCGGCTGCGGGCGGCCGGTGCGGTGGTCGTCGGCCTGACGAACGTGCCCGAACTGTGCGTCTTCGCCACCACGGAGGGCCCGTACGGCATCGCCCGCAATCCGTGGGATCCGTCCCGGACGGCGGGCGGTTCCTCGGGCGGCAGCGCGGCGGCGGTGGCCGCGGGGCTGGTGCCGCTGGCGCTCGGCAACGACGGGATGGGCTCGCTGCGCATCCCGGCGGCGAACTGCGGGCTGGTCACGCTGAAGCCGGGGCACGGGGTGGTGCCGGCCGGGATCGGCAACGGCGACTGGTTCGGCATGTCGGAGAACGGACCGCTGGCCACGACGGTCGAGGATCTGCGGCTCGTGCTGGCCGTCCTCGCGGACACGGAGTTCGGTCGCCGGGAGGACCCCGGCCCCCGGAGGATCGCGGTCGCCCTGCGCAGCCCGGTGGCCGGGGTGAGCGTGAGCCGGCCGTATACGGACGCGGTGCGGCGGGCGGCCGGGGCGCTGGCCGGGGCCGGGCACCGGGTGCGGCAGGCCGAGCCGCCGTACCCGCTCTCGATCGGCGTGACGGCGCTCCAGCACTGGACGGCGGGTACGGCGGTGGACGCCGAGGGCCTGGACCGGGCGCGGCTGGCCCGCCGGACCCGGGTGCACGCGTCGGTCGGCCGCCGCTTCCTGCGCCCGGTCCGCGGCGGTGCCGCCCGGGACCGGCTGCGCGCCCGGCTGACGCCGTTCTTCACCGAGTACGACGTGCTGCTCACCCCGGCGCTGGCCCGCCGCTCCCCGCAGGCCGGCCCGTGGCACGAACGCGGCTGGCTGCGCAACGTGCTCGCCAACACCGCGTATTCGCCCTTCACCCCGCCATGGAACCTGACCGGCTGGCCCGCGATGTCCGTCCCGGTGGGCGCCCTGCCCTCGGGCGCCCCGTGCGCGGTCCAGCTCGTGGGCCGGCCGGGTGCGGAGCCCGTGCTGCTGGAGGTGGCGCAGGAGTTGGAGCGGCTGAGCCCGTGGCAGCGGACGGCGCCGATGGCGGACGGGCGGTAGCGGACCGGCGGCAGCGGATCCGGTGCCGGGAAAAGCCGGAGCCGCGGCCGGTGTCCTGCCGCGGCTTCTCTGGTCGGCATGGGCGTGGGTCCGTCACGCCCATGCGCTTGGCGATCGCGACGATCCCGCCGCGCGGGTCAGTCCACGCTGGGCAGGATGTGGGGCTCGGCGAGGTCGTCCTCGTATCCCGCAAGGCGGATCGGGGCGGACCGGGCCCACACTTCGAGGCTGCCGAGTTCGCCGGGGCGGCGGCCTCCGCGCTCCGTGCGTTCCTTGGGGCGCTGTTCGCGATTCGTCTTCTCCGGTGTCACCGCGCACTCCTTATGTGTCGGGTCACCCTCGGGGCGTACCGGACAGTCTGCGCTTCGGCGCTCGACGCCCGCTCGGGTCTGGATGCATAGCCAGTTCGGACGCGGTGGCGCCGGTACCTCTGCCAGAGCAGGCCGTGGTCAACCGGCTCGCCCCAGAACGGACGATGGGTGTGGGTGGGACCCCGTACTGCTGTCCGTCCGCTCCAGGTTAACCAAATGAGCAGCCATCCGCTCGATAGGGAATGCAAACAAGCTGTAACCGATACGCTTCCTTGAGCCCCTCAATACCCCCTAATATGGGGCTTTTTGAAATAAAACGCTCACTCGCGCGACGAGATGAATCACCCACTCGGCCTATTCAGGCGAACATCTCTTCGAGTCGCTTCGACGGCTGCCCGCGGACCCGGCTCAGTTCAAGTGCCGTTGGCCGCAAGGCAACCTGCCCATGGTCTGCTGACGCGGCAACGGCTGTCTCGCGGAAGGACTGACGCATGGAGCTGCGCAGCGTCGAGGAGCTGATGGATCTGCTGAGCGCCGGCCGGCACCAGCACGCGCTGCGGACCGCGGCGCTGCTGCGCCGCGGGCGGCCCGCCGACAAGGAGCTCCAGGTGGCGGGGCTGGTCCGGGGCATCGGGCCGGTGCTGAGCCCGGGCGATGAGAGGGCCCGGGCGCGGAGGGCGGCCGAGGCGGTGCGCCCGCTGCTGGGAGAGCGGGTGTTCCGGCTGGCCGGCGGGGACGCCGATCCCGACGGCGATGACATGCTGCGGCTGCGCCAGGCCGACGAGGAGGGTCGCGCGGCCGGCTTCGACGCGGGCGTGCTGGAGGACTGGCGCACCGTGCTGGAGCTGGTGGCGGCCCGCCACGCGCGGCTCGGCGCGGTCGACTGAGAGCCGGCCGCCGCCTGCCGCCGCGACCCGGACGTCACCCGTCCGGCGGGTCACCACTTGCCGGGCGCGTAGTCCTTCAGGAAGACGCCGTACAGGTCCTCGCCCGCCTCGCCGCGCACGACCGGGTCGTAGACGCGGGCGGCGCCGTCGACCAGGTCGAGGGGTGCGTGGAAGCCGGCCTCGGCGAGCCGCAGCTTGTCGTAGTGGGGCCGCTCGTCGGTGATCCAGCCGGTGTCGACCGAGGTCATGAGGATGCCGTCGCTCCGGAACATCTCCTCGCCGCTGGTCCGCGTCACCATGTTCATGGCGGCCTTGGCGGCATTGGTGTTCGGGTGTCCCGCGCCCTTGTAGCCGCGGCTGAAGACGCCCTCCATGGCGGAGACGTTCACGACGTACGCCCGGCCGCTCGCCGCCTTCCGCGCCGCGTCGGCCATGGCCGGGCGGAGCTTGCTGATCAGGATGAACGGCGCCGTGTAGTTGCACAGCTGGGTCTCCAGCAGCTCCACCGGCGAGATCTGCTCGATCGTCTGCACCCAGGTGTTGGTGTCGACGACGTCGGGGACCAGGCCGCCCGCGTCGATGGCGGTGCCGTCGAGGTGCCGGGCGATGCTGGCGTTGCCCGCGACCAGGGCGAGATCGGCGACCTCCTGCGCGTCCAGGCCGCTGATGCCGACGGGCAGCGCGGCGAGACCGTCGACCGCACCGGAGTTGAAGGCGCCGATGACCTGGTGGGCGGGCAGCTCGCCGGCGGGCAGCGGGGCGCTCTCGCCCTCGACCAGGGCGGCGTAGGCGGAGGGCAGCCGGCGCACGGTCTGCGTGGCGTTGTTGATCAGGATGTCCAGCGGGCCGGCCTCGGCGACCTGGTCGGCCAGCGCGACGGCCTGGGCCGGGTCGCGCAGGTCGATGCCGACGACCTCCAGGCGGTGCATCCAGTCCGCCGAGTCGTCCATCGCCTTGAAGCGGCGGATGGCGTCCTTGGGGAACCGCGTCGTGATGGTCGTGTGGGCGCCGTCGCGCAGCAGGCGCAGCGCGATGTACATGCCGATCTTGGCCCGGCCGCCGGTGAGCAGGGCGCGCTTGCCGGTGAGGTCGGCCCGCGCCTCCCGCTTGGCGCGGTTCTCGTCGGCGCACTTCTGGCACAGCTGGTGGTAGAAGTAGTCGACCTCGACATACCGCTGCTTGCAGACGTAGCAGGAGCGCGGGCGCTGGAGTATCCCGGCGATCCGGCCGGAGTCGACCTTGGAGGAGGGCAGGATGCCCTCGGTCTCGTCGTCGATGCGCTCGGCGGAGCCGGTCGCGGTGGTCTCCGTGACCGTGCGGTCATGGGCGGTCTTGGCGGCCCGGCGCTCCTGGCGGCGGCGCTGCTTGACCGTGCGGTAGATGCCCGCGGTGGCCCGGCGCACCTTGATCGCGTCGGGGTGGTCCACCTCCAGCTCGTCCAGCTCCGCCAGCACGCCGAGGCAGACGGCCAGCCGCTCCGGGTCGATACCGGGCCCGTAGACCATCTCGTCCATGGACGCCGAGCCGTCCTCTGTCACCGTCATCGCGCTGCCGCTTCCCTGATCACCCGCGCAGCGCTCCGACTCGCGCCCGCCCTCGAACAGGGAATTTTACGGAGCGCCGGGCCCTGGATCCAAACCGCGTTCCGCAGGGGTCCCGGCAGGCACCGACAGGCCGTCGTGCCCCTCCGGCACCGGCGGCCCCCAGAGTCACATCCGCCCCACGGGTCCCAGCCGCACCGGTCCCAGCCGCACCGGGCCACGGTCGGCCGGGCGGCGGCAGCCGGTGCGGTCCGCGCGGTCAGTACTCGCAGACCGACAGCAGCGTCTCGACCTCGGCCGACACCGCGTGCGCGAAGCGGTCGAGGTCCGGCACGGCCTGGGCGTCGGCGACCAGCCCGTAGTGGACCCGTCCGCGATACGTCGAGATCGCGACCGCGAGGGCCTGGCCGGGCGCGAGCGGGGCCAGCGGATACACCTCGGTCAGCTCGTGGCCGCCGAGCCGGAGGCCGAGGCCGGGCAGCGGCACGCTGGTGACGAGGATGTCGAACCAGAGCCGGGCGGCCTGGCCGACCAGCGGCCCGCCGAGCCGGTGGCCGAGGGCCGGGACGTGGTCGGCGAGCAGGGCGACCGCGCCGGCACCCCGGTCGGCGCCCGCGTCCTTGTTGCGGACCATCGCGGTGCGCACGGCGTGCAGGCGCCCGAGCGGGTCGGGCTCGTTCACCGGGAGCCGTATCAGGTAGCCGGAGAGCCGGTTGCCCGGTGGCTGGGCGGTACGCGGGCGGCGCCGGGAGACGGGGATCAGGGCGCGCGGCGCCACGCCCGTGCTGCCGTCGCCGCGCTCGTCGAGCCAGCGGCGCAGGGCACCGGCGACGACGGCGATGAGGACGTCGTTCACGGTGCCGCCCGCGCTCTTGCGCACCCGGTGCACATCGTCGATGTCGAGGACGACCCCGGCGGTGCGGCGGGTGCCGCTGGGCGCGGAGGCCAGCGCGGCGGTCGGGCGCATCCCGAGGGTGGACCTGGCGAGCGAGGCCCCGATGTCCAGGGCCCGGCCCACGTCGGACAGCGCGCCCCTGACCAGGCCGGGGAGCAGGGCGGGCAGCCGGCGCACCTCGGGGAGCAGGCCGCGCGGCGGCGCGGCGGGGCGGGGCGCGCGCTCGGGCAGGTCGACCGGGTCCAGGACGCCGGCGGCGAGCTTGAGCGCGCGCAGCCCGTCGGCCAGGGCGTGGTGGAACTTGAAGAGCACCGCGAAGGACACCCCGTCGGCGCCGGGCAGCACATGCGCCTCCCAGGGCGGCCGGCCGCGCTCCAGCGGGCGCTCCATCAGCCGCCCGGCGACCGCGTGGAAGTCGTCGGTGGGGGCGTGCAGCCGGACGTGGTTCAGCGGGTCGAAGTCCGGATCGGTCTCGCGGGCGGCGCCGCCGAAGGCGAGCGGCTGCCAGAGGTCGCGGATGCGCAGGCGCAGGCCGGGTACGGCGGCGGCGCGGGCGGCGAGCAGATCGGCGGCGTGTGCCCCGGCGGTCGGCGAGTGCGCGGCGAAGACACCGAGCGCGCCGAGGTGCATCGGGTACCGGTCGGACTCCATGTTCCAGAAGGCCAGGTCGAGCGGGGCGAGCAGATCGGAAGTCAAGGTCTTGCCTCACGCGTCGGAGACGGGTGGACCAGCAGTCAATCGCCGACAACTGATTACGGTCAAGTACGATCAGGCTACGTACAGTTAACGCCAGGTTAAGTCCCGTCCCCGCCGAAAGAGGCGGGGCTCAAGAGGCGGCTGAGGTCATTTCAGGACGGGCGGCGCCGCTTCGGGTGACGTACCCCACTCCGACGGGCGCGGGCCGACCGTGAACGCCAGGGAGCGCAGTGAGCGCAGGGCGCCGGTCGTCAGATAGGTACGGGCGTGCGGAGCGCCGTCCGCGCGCACCTCCTGGACGTAGCGGTCGGTGGCCGAGGTGCCGGGCGCCCGTACCGTCAGCCCGCCGCTCGGCCAGTACCGCCGGTCCAGGTCCAGCTCGACACGGTCGAAGACCGGGGTGGTCAGACCCCAGGTGCCGTAGCCCGGCTGGACCGGGAAGAGCCCGATGGACGACAGGACGTCCCAGGCGGACATCGTGCCGAGGTCGTCGTTGCCGGTCATCCCGGCGGGGCTGTCGGTGAACAGGGTCAGCGCCGCGTGCACCACGTCCGTGGTCTTCCAGGGCTGCCCGGTGGAGAGGTAGGTGTAGGGGGCGATGAGGTCCGGCTCGTTCATCGGGTTGTAGGTGGCGGCGTTGTAGTACCCGTACGGGTCGCCGTGCACCCACACCTCGCGGGCGGTCTTCTCCGGGTCGGCGAGCAGCGGGCCGTAGGCGAAGAAGGTGTCGAGGCGCTCGTTGGCCGCGCGGGTGCCGCCGATCAGCCGGACCATGCCGGGGACGTCCTGCGGGACCAGCCACTGGTACTGCCAGGCCGTGCCCTCGTGGAAGCCGATGCCGCGGGCCGGGTCGGCCGGGCCGGTGAAGGCGCCGGAGGCGTCGCGGGCGCGGAAGAAGCCGATGGCCGGGTCGAAGACGTTCCGGTAGTTCCGCGAGCGGGCGGCGTAGCGGTCCGCGTCCTCCTGATGCCCGAGACCGCGCGCCATCTGGGCGAGCATCGCGTCGGCGAGCGCGTACTCCAGCGTGACGGAGGCCCCGTGGTGGTAGTCGGAGTCGCCCGCCTTCGCGTACGGGCGGCCCTTGATGTAGGGCGCGAAGCCGTGCGCGAGGTACTCGGCGTTCGCCTCCCGGCCGACGCCCGGGTTCTCGGCGGGCGGCACGCCGTCGGCGTTCTTCCTCAGCGCCCGGTAGGCCCGCTCCTCGAAGCCCTTGAGCAGCCCCGACTGGTAGGCGGTGGTCAGGAACGGGGTGACCGGGTCGCCGCTCATGATGTTCGTCTCGACCGGGCCGTAGCCCCACTTGGGCAGCCACCCGCCGTCCTCGTCGATCGCGACCACCGAACGGGCCATGTCCCGGGCCTCGCGCGGCGCGAGCAGGGCGAGCAGCTGGGCCTGGGTGCGGTAGGTGTCCCACAGGGACCAGTTCTGGTAGTAGGTGAAGCCCCGGGCGCGATGGGTGCGGCGGTCCCAGCCGAAGTAGCGGCCGTCGGCGTCGCTGCCGATGCTGGGCGCGAGGTACGACCGGTACAGCGAGGAGTAGAAGGTCCGGCGGCGCGCGGGGGTGCCGCCCTGCACGCGGACGTCGTCGAGCCGGTGCTCCCATGCCTCGCGGGCCCGGCGGCGCACGGCGCCGAAGGACCGGCCGCCCTCGGCCCGCAGATTGGTCGCGGCCCCGCCCGAGTCCACGTACGACAGGGCGGTGGTCGCCTCGACCGTGCGGTCCCGGGTGGTGTCGAAGCGGACGTAGGCGCCGCCGGGTCCGGTCCGGGCGCCGGGGGTGACGGTCCGGCCGTCCCAGGTGCCGTAGGCGGTGAAGGGCCGGCTGAAGCGGGTGATCGTGTAGACCGTGTAGGGGCCGGTGTCCCGGCAGAAGCCGTGGCCGGTGACCTCGGTGCGCACGGTGCGGTCGTCCAGGATCTCCACCGCGCTGCTCACCGGCTTGTGCAGGGCCTGGGCCGCGTTCAGCAGGACATTGGCCTTGTCGGTGGCCGGGAAGGTGTAGCGCTGCACTCCGGTGCGGGCGGTCGCGGTCAGCTCGGCGCGGATGCCGGAGGCGAGGCCGACCCGGTAGTAGCCGGGGCTCGCCTCCTCGTCCTCGTGCGAGAAGGCCGCCGCGTACTGGGCGTAGTCGGTCTGGGTGACGTCACCGGTGGTGGGCAGCACGGGCAGGTCGCCCCCGATCCGGCAGCCGACGCCCGAGAGGTGGACCAGGGAGAAGCCGCGGATACGGTTCTGCGTGTAGTCGTAGCCGGTGCTGTGCCCGGTGTCCGGGGAGAGCTGCACCATGCCGAAGGGCACGGCCGCGCCGGGGAAGGTGTTGCCCTCGTTCTGGCTCCCGATGAACGGGTTGACCAGGTCGGTGAGGTGGCCGTCGGTCCGCTCGGCGGAGCGTGCGGCGGGGGCGGCGATCAGCGCGGACGCTGCCATCACCCCGGCCAGGCACAGCCCTGTGCGCCGGGTCCCTCTCATGTCGGATGACCTCCGCAGGTTGCACATCGTTGCCTGCATCCTGAACGGCGAACGGTGCGAACCCGGGCATTCCCCGCGATCGACGTGCGACGCGTCGCGCCGCGGGGGCCGCTGACGGCGGGTCCGTCAGGGCACCCGCTGACCCTTGCCCAGCGCGATCACACCGCCCCTTGAGACGGTGTACAGCTCGGCGTCCCGCTCCGGGTTGACGCCGATCGTGGCGCCCGGCGGGACGTCCACGTTCTTGTCGAGGACCGCGCCGCGGACCACCGCACCCCGGCCGATGCGGACGTTGTCGTGCAGGACCGAGCCCTGGACGACGGCGCCGGGGTCGACGCGGACGCCCGGGGAGAGCACCGAGCGGGTGACCTGGCCGCGGATCAGGCAGCCCGGGCTGATGATGGACTCGCTCGCGATGCCGCCCGCGTTGAAGCGGGCCGGGGAGAGCTGGCCGGAGTGGGTGTAGACGGGCCACTGGCGGTTGTAGAGGTTGAACGCGGGGCGCTCGGCGATCAGGTCCATGTGCGCCTCGTAGTAGGCGTCCAGGGTGCCCACGTCCCGCCAGTAGCCCTGGTCGCGGCTGGTCTCGCCGGGCACGTGGTTGTCGCTGAAGTCGTACAGCCGGGCCTCGCCGCGCGCGGTCAGCTGGGGCAGGATCGAGCCGCCCATGTCGTGCACGGACCCGCCGTCCTCGGCGTCCCGGTGCAGCGCCTCGATCAGGGCCTTGGTGGTGAAGACGTAGTTGCCCATCGAGGCGAACACGCGCTCCGGGTCGTCCGGCAGTCCCGGAGGGTCGGCGGGCTTCTCCAGGAACCGCTCCACGGCGCGGCCGTCCGGACCCGGCGTGATCACCCCGAACGAGGAGGACTCCGCACGGGGCACCCGGATGCCGGCCACCGTCACCCCCGCGCCGCCCTCGATGTGCTGCCGGAGCATCTGCCGCGGGTCCATGCGGTAGACGTGATCGGCGCCGAACACGGCCACGTAGTCGGGCTGTTCGTCGTGGACGAGGTTCAGGGACTGCAGGATCGCGTCGGCGCTGCCCAGGTACCAGCGCGGTCCCAGGCGCTGCTGCGCGGGGACCGGGGTGACGTAGTTGCCGAGCAGGCTGGACATCCGCCAGGTGGTGGTGATGTGCCGGTCCAGCGAGTGCGACTTGTACTGGGTCAGCACACAGATGCGCAGCACGTCGGCGTTGACGAGGTTGGACAGCACGAAGTCGACGAGGCGGTACGTCCCGCCGAAGGTGACGGCGGGTTTGGCGCGGTCGGCGGTGAGCGGCATCAGACGCTTGCCCTCGCCGCCCGCCAGCACGATCCCCAGTACGGAAGGTCCTCCACGCCGCATGGCCGCTCCCCTCACCCCGGTCGAACCATGGCTGCCCCGAGCGGGCCGTGCTAAGCCTGCTTGAGGGTCTCCTCGTACAGCCCCGCCGTGCGGCGGGCCACCGTGTCCCAGCCGAACTCGCCGACCGCCCGCTCCCGTCCGGCCTCGCCCATCCGCCGGGCCGCGTCCGGGTCGCCGAGCACGGTGTCCAGCGCCCGGGCGAGCCCGGACTCGAAGGCGTCGTCCACGTCGACCAGCAGGCCGGTACGCCCCTCGTCGACGACCTCGGGAATGCCGCCCACCCGGGACGCGACGACCGGCGTGCCGCAGGCCATCGCCTCCAGGTTGACGATGCCGAGCGGCTCGTACACCGAGGGGCAGACGAACACGGCCGCACGGGTGAGCAGTTGGATGACCTCCGGGCGCGGCAGCATCTGCGGGATCCAGAACACGCCCGCCCGCACCCGGCGCACCGCCTCGAACAGCTCCTGGAACTCCCGGTCGATCTCCGGGGTGTCGGGCGCTCCCGCGCACAGCACCACCTGCACGCCGCGGTCGATGTCCCGTACCGCGCGCAGCAGTTGGGGCACGCCCTTCTGCCGGGTGATCCGGCCGACGAACAGCACGTACGGGCGGGCGGGGTCGATGCCGTGCCGGGTGAGCGCGTCGGTGCCGTGGTCGGGCCGGTAGAGCCGGGTGTCGATGCCGTTGTGGACGACGTGGACGCGGGCCGGGTCCAGCGCCGGGTAGCAGGCGAGGACGTCCTCCCGCATGGCGCCCGAGACGGCGATCACCGCGTCGGCGGCCTCGACGGCGGAGCGCTCGGCCCAGGCCGACAGGGCGTATCCGCCGCCCAGTTGCTCGGCCTTCCAGGGGCGCAGCGGCTCCAGCGAGTGGGCCGTGACCACGTGCGGGATGCCGTACAGCAGCTTGGCGACATGGCCGGCGAGATTGGCGTACCAGGTGTGGGAGTGGACGAGTTCGCGGCCTTCCAGCGCGGCGGCGACGGCGAGGTCCACGGAGAAGGTGCGCAGCGCGTCGTTGGAGCCGTCCAGCGCGGACCAGGGGCGGTGCCGTACGACGCCGACGCCGCGTCCCTCGCCCCAGCAGTGCACCTCCAGGTCCACCAGGGCGGCCAGCTCGCGGGCGAGGAACTCCACATGGACACCGGCGCCGCCGTACACGTCCGGGGGGTACTCCCGGGTCAGCAGTCCCACTCGCACCCGACAACCCCCTGGTATCCGCGGCAGGTTCCCCCATGGTCACCCAGATGCGGCGCCCGGGGAAGAGCGCGGCGGGCGCGTGAAGCAGCAGTCGCCGCAGAGCCCGCCGCCGGGCACCCGGTAGTACAGGCAGCAGCTGCGGCGCCGGAAGGCCGGCCCGGTGCGGACACCGGTGGCGGACAGCTGCGGGTGGGCGAAGAGCCGGTCGGTGAGGCCGCGGGTGCGGGCGGCGACGTCGGTACGGCCATGGGCGCGGGCCCAGCGGCTCAGCTCCCGGGCGGCGGCGGCGAGCGCGGAGCCCGCGTTGCCCCGCAACAGGCCCGCCGCGACGCCGTAGCGGGCCCCCAGGGCCGCCGCCAGGGGCTCCAGATGGCCGTGCAGCACGGTGTCGGCGAGGGTGGCCGCGTCCCCGGGCAGCGGGCGCAGCTCGGTGAGCCACAGATCGTCGGGGACGGCGGCGAGGGCGTCCCAGCGCAGCAGGCGCGGGTCGAGATCGGGCAGCGCGCCGTACAGGACGGCGCAGCCCAGGGCCGCCGACCAGAGCCGGGCGGCCAGTCCCTGCTGGGCGATGGAGGCGGCGACCCGCGGCTCGGCGGTGCGCAGCCGCTCCGCGACGGCGGTCACCCGCGCGGTGACCGGATCCGGGCAGACGTCCGAGGTCATGCCCGCGTAGGCGTCCGCGAGGGACGGGAGCCGCCGGGCACCGGCGCCGCCGGCACCGGCCGCGTCCGGGAGGGTGCGCAGCACGAAGAAGCCGCCGAGGGGGCGCAGTGCGGCGAGTTCGGGGTCGAGGTCCACGACAGGCACTACTACCAGGCGCGTCGCCGCCGGGAGCGGCCGGGTGTGCATCCGGAGTCACCCCTCCAAAGGATGATCACGCGGCCCGTGTACTCCATCGGCAGTAGGACGCATTGCGTGCTCAGGTACGACGACGGGAGGGACCGGGGCGGGCAGAGTGATGACCATGACAGCCGACCGTACGCCGCGCCGGGTTCAGGACGTCCGCCGCACGCCGAGGAGACGCCGATGAGCGCTCTGGCGATGTCCGTGCTCCTGTCTGTCGTCTCCGCACTCGCCTACGCGGGCGGAGCGATCGTGCAGGAGCAGGTCGCGATCTCCTCCCCCGACAGCGCGTACCTCCCGCTGCGCCGCGCCGGCTGGTGGGGCGCCCTGGCGCTCAACGGTCTCGGCGGTGTGCTGCACGTCGTGGCGCTGGCCTTCGGACCGCTCAGTCTGGTCCAGCCGCTCGGCGCGCTGACCATCGTCTTCGCGCTGCCCATGGCGGCGCTCTGCGTCGGCCGCCGGGCCGGTGCCACCGCCTGGCGCGGGGCCCTGACGGCCACGGTGGGCCTCGCCGGCCTGCTGTCCCTGGTCGGCTCCTCCTCCGCGCACTCTCCCGACGCGGCGCAGCGGCTCCTGAGCGCGCTGGTCACCGGCGGGGCGGTGGTGGCGCTCATGTGCGCGGGTCTGGCCGCGCAGCGGCATCCGGCGGTGCGCAGCATGCTGCTCGCCACCGCCTCCGGCATCGCGTTCGGCATGTCGTCGGTGTTCACGAAGACCGTCGCCGTCGACTGGAGCCGGGGCATCGACCTGGGCGACCTGCCCTCGTTCGCGCTGATCGCCCTGTTCGCGGCCGCCGGCGTCCTGCTCTCCCAGGCCTCCTACCGGGGCGGCGGCCTCGCCGCCCCGCTGGCCACGCTGACGGTGGTCAATCCGGTCCTGGCCGCCGCGGTCGGCATCCTGATGTTCGGAGAGACGTTCCGCTACGGCGGCACGGGCACCGTGCTCGCCCTGGGCTGCGGGGTGGTGGCGGCGGGCGGCCTGATCATGCTGACGTCGGAGCGGCTGGAGCGTACGACGGCTCCGGCCGCAGCCGAACCGGACCCGGCGGCGGCACCGGCGGAGCCCCTGGCGGCGCCCGTGGCCGAGGCCGCCGCCGCCGTCGCGCCGCCAACCGTCTTCGCGCCGGCCCTCCCGCCGCAGGCCGCCTTCTCCCCGTTCCTCCTGACGGCCCTCAGGACACCGGCGGCCGTTCCCTCCGCGGCTGTCCTGTCGCCGGCCAAGGCATGGCCGACGGTTCCGCCGCAGGCCGCCGCCTCGCCGACCGGGGTCTTTCCGGCCGCCCCGTCGTGGGTCGTCGCCGAGGCGGTGCGGGCCGCCACGCTGACCCGCCCCGGTGTGCCGCGGCAGCGCGAGAGCGCGCGCAGCGGAACGGAACGGGGGGCGGACCGGGCCGCGGGCCCCGCCGCCGGACCGGCGGCACCCGCGGCGCGGGCGCTGCTCGTGCCGGGTGCGGCCCGGACCCGGCCGGGCGCGGGCGCCGAACCGCCCGCCGCCGCCCTCCCCGTGTCGTACGTTCCGCTGTCCGTGAGCTTCCACGTGCCGCTGCCGGACCTGCGCCGGCCGCGCGTCAGATCCTGACGCCGCCGGCCCGGAGGTAGGCGAGCGGGTCGATGTCCGAGCCGAAGCCGGGTCCCGTGCGCACCTCGAAGTGCAGATGCGGGCCCGTGACGTTCCCGGTGGAGCCCGAGCGCCCGATGCGCTGGGCCTCGGTGACGCTCTGGCCGACGCGGACGGAGATGGCGGACAGATGGGCGTACTGGGTGTACCGGCCGTCGGCGTGCCGCAGCACCACCTGGTAGCCGTACGAGCCGCCCCAGCCCGCGGCCACCACGTGCCCGGCCGCCACCGCCTTCACGGAGGTGCCGGTCGGCACCAGGAAGTCGACGCCGGTGTGGTAGCCCTTCGACCAGTGGGAGCCCGCCACGCGGTAGCCGGTGCCGATGGAGGCGGTCACCGGGGCGACCCGCGCGTGCCGGGCCGGGGCCGGGGTGTGGTGCGTGGCGGGGTGCTCCGAAGGGGCCTTCTTCTTCGGGGCCTTGGGTGCGGTCCTGGGCGGTGCGGCCTTGGCGTGGCCGTTCAGGCTGAGCCGCTGGCCGGGCATGATCAGGTCGGGGTCCGGGCCGATCGTCGTGCGGTTGCCCGCGTACAGCGTGCGCCAGCCGCCGGCCACCCGCTGGTCGCCGGCGATGCCGGAGAGGGTGTCGCCGTGGACCACGGTGTACATCTCGGCCCGGCCCGCACGGGACTGCGGGGTGCTCTGCGGCTGCACGTCCTTGGCGGACGCGGATCTCGGGGCGGTGGACTTCGCCGGGCGCGGGGCCCCGGAGTCCGGGTGCACGTCCGGGCCGGGCCCGCCCCGGCCCAGTCCGGCCTGCACCGAGCAGACCGGCCAGGCGCCGGGCCCCTGCCCGTCCAGGACCTTCTCGGCGACGGCGATCTGCTCGGCCCGGGTGGCGAGGTCGGCGCGCGGCGCGTACCGGGTGCCGCCGTACGCCTCCCAGGTGGACCGGGTGAACTGCAGCCCGCCGTAGTAGCCGTTCCCGGTGTTGATGCTCCAGTTGCCGCTGGACTCGCAGGCGGCGACCTTGTTCCAGGTCGCCGCGTCGGCGGCGTTCGCGGTGCCGGCGGCGACCAGCGGGATCGCGAGGCCGGCACCGCCAGCCGTGACGGTGAGTGAGGCGCGGTTGATCCTGTTCGGCTGGTACCGGCGGTGCCGGCCGCGTACGGCCATGTCCGAATTCCCCTCGGCATGCGTCAGGAGGGGAAAAAGTAAGCGCCCCGAACAGGCCATGACAAGACAGGAAATCGGCCTCCCGCATCGGTCAAGTGGCCGGGAACGGCCCCTGCTTGATCCAGGAGGGCGGCAGACTGAGGCGGAACGCGGTCCCGCCGCGTACCCATGCGTGGCGGGTCGAATGTGCGCTCGCCGTAGCGGCACGTCAGGATGGGCAGGGACCCGTACTGACGGAGCCGTAGTCACGAGGCAACCAGGGAGCAGGCGGTATGAGCACTTCAGCGCAGATCGGTGTCACGGGCCTCGCGGTCATGGGCCGCAATCTCGCCCGGAACTTCGCGCGCAACGGTTACACGGTCGCCGTGCACAACCGTACGGTGTCGCGGACGAAGGCGCTGGTGGAGGAGTTCGGCGGCGAGGGCGACTTCATCGCGGCCGAGACCGCCGAGGAGTTCGTGGCGGCGCTGGAGCGGCCACGCCGGCTGGTCATCATGGTCAAGGCGGGCGGTCCGACGGACGCGGTGATCGAGGAGTTCGCCCCGCTGCTGGAGCCCGGCGACATGATCATCGACGGTGGCAACGCGCACTTCGCGGACACCCGCCGCCGCGAGAAGGCACTGCGTGAGCAGGGCATCCACTTCGTCGGCATGGGTGTGTCCGGCGGCGAGGAGGGCGCCCTGCACGGGCCGAGCATCATGCCGGGCGGCCCGAAGGAGTCGTACGAGTCGCTGGGCCCGATGCTGGAGAAGATCTCGGCGAAGGCGAAGGACGGCGCTCCCTGTGTGACCCACGTGGGTCCGGACGGTGCCGGACACTTCGTGAAGATGGTCCACAACGGCATCGAGTACGCCGACATGCAGCTGATCGGCGAGGCGTACCAGCTGCTGCGCGATGTCGCCGGATACTCCCCCGCCGAGATCGCGGAGATCTTCCGCACCTGGAACCAGGGCCGCCTCGACTCCTATCTGATCGAGATCACCGCCGAGGTCCTGTCCCACGTGGACGCGGCCAGCGGCAAGCCGTTCGTGGACGTGGTGGTGGACCAGGCCGAGCAGAAGGGCACCGGCCGCTGGACGGTCCAGATCGCCCTCGACCTGGGGGTACCCGTGTCGGGTATCGCCGAGGCGGTGTTCGCCCGTTCGCTGTCCGGCCACGCCGCGCTGCGCGAGGCCTCGCGGGAACTCGCCGGGCCGAAGCCGGCGGCGCTGAGCGAGTCGGAGGCGGCGGTCTTCGCCGACAAGGTGGAGCAGGCGCTGTACGCCTCGAAGATCGTGTCGTACACCCAGGGCTTCCACGAGATCGCGGCGGGCAGCGAGGAGTACGACTGGGACATCGACCTCGGCGCCGTGTCCGCGATCTGGCGGGGCGGCTGCATCATCCGCGCCGCCTTCCTCGACCGGATCCGGGCCGCCTACGACGCCCGGCCCGACCTGCCGAGCCTGCTGTCCGACGAGACGTTCGCGCGGGAGATCGCCGGGGCGCAGGACGACTGGCGCGAGGTGGTCATCGCCGCGACCCGCCAGGGCGTGCCGGTCCCCGGCTTCTCGGCGGCGCTGGCCTACTACGACGCGCTGCGCGCCGAGCGGCTGCCCGCCGCGCTCACGCAGGGGCAGCGGGACTTCTTCGGGGCGCACACCTACCGGCGGGTGGACCGGGACGGTTCGTTCCACACGCTGTGGGGCGGGGACCGCTCCGAGGTTTCCGCCTAGGCAGGGGACGGGGCGCCGCTGATGCCGCGCGCCACCGGGCCCCCCCCCCCCCCCCCCCCCCCCCCCCCCCCCCCCCCCGCGCCGCCGCGCGGGCGGCCCGCCGGGCGGGGGGGCGGGGAGGGGGCCGGGGCGCGGGGGGGGGGT
>NZ_JBIBUO010000002.1:812174-895446 GCF_043079545.1 Streptomyces sp. NPDC015171 | reverse complement strand
AACATCGACTCCTTCGACCAGTGGGGCGTGGAGCTGGGCAAGGTCCTGGCCAAGCGGGTCGAGCCCGCCCTCACCGAGGGCGCCGAGGTCCCCGGACTCGACCCGTCCACGAAGGCCCTCGTCGCCGCCTACCGCACTCTCAAGAACGCATCGGAGAACTGATCATGCAGCTCGGTCTCATCGGTCTCGGCAAGATGGGCGGCAACATGCGCGAGCGGATCCGCCGCGCCGGCCACACCGTCATCGGCTACGACCGCGATCCGGACGTCTCCGACGTCAAGAGCCTCGCCGAACTGGTCGACAAGCTGGACGCGCCCCGCCATGTGTGGGTGATGGTCCCGGCCGGCACGGCCACCCAGACCGTCGTCGACGAGCTGGGCGACCTGCTGTCCCCCGGCGACACGGTGATCGACGGCGGCAACTCCCGCTGGACGGACGACGAGAAGCACGCCGCCGCGCTCGGCATCAAGGGCATCGGCTTCGTCGACGCCGGTGTCTCCGGCGGTGTGTGGGGCCTGGAGAACGGCTACGCGCTCATGGTCGGCGGCGACAAGGAGCACGTGGAGCGGCTCCGGCCGATCTTCGACGCGCTCAAGCCGCAGGGCCCGTACGGCTACGTCCACGCGGGCCGGGTCGGCGCCGGGCACTTCTCGAAGATGGTCCACAACGGCATCGAGTACGCCATGATGCAGGCCTACGCCGAGGGCTGGGAGCTGCTGGAGAAGGTCCACTCGGTGGAGAACGTCCGCGAGGTCTTCCGCTCCTGGCAGGAGGGCACCGTGATCCGCTCCTGGCTGCTGGACCTCGCGGTCAACGCCCTCGACGACGACGAGCACCTGGAGAAGCTGCGCGGCTACGCGGAGGACTCCGGCGAGGGCCGCTGGACCGTGGAGGCCGCCATCGACAACGCGGTGCCGCTGCCCGCGATCACCGCGTCGCTGTTCGCGCGGTTCGCCTCCCGGCAGGACGACTCGCCGCAGATGAAGATGATCGCCGCGCTGCGCAACCAGTTCGGCGGCCACGCGGTCGAGAAGAAGGGCTGACCCGCCGTGGGGGACCTCCTGCTGGTCCGCCACGGTGAGACGGAGTGGAGCAGGTCGGGACAGCACACCAGCTGGACCGACCTGCCGCTGACCGGGCACGGCGAGGAACAGGCCAAGTCCCTCGCCCCGCTCCTCACCGGCCGGGCCTACGCACGCGTGCTGGCCAGCCCGCTGAGCCGCGCGCTGCGCACCGCCGAACTGGCGGGCCTCTCCGGGGCCATGGCCGACCCCGATCTGCACGAATGGGACTACGGCGGCTACGAGGGCGTCACCACCGTCGAGATCCACCGCACCCGCCCCGGCTGGGACCTGTGGACCGACGGTGTGCCGCCGGGCCCCGAGGGCCACCCGGGCGAGTCCCCGGAAGAGATCGGCGCCCGCGCCGACCGGGTCCTGGCCCGCCTCGACGCGGCGCTCGCCGGGGACAGCGGGGACGTCGTCCTCGTCGCCCACGCCCACTTCCTGCGCGTCCTCACCGCCCGCCGCCTGGGCCTGCCGCCCGCCGAGGGCCGGCTGTTCCAGCTGGCCACGGCCACGGTCAGCCGCCTGTCGACGGAACACGGCCGCCCGGTGATCGCGGAGTGGAACGTCCGCCCCTGACACCCGGGCCGTCCTCGACCGCCCTCGCACGCCCCCGCCCCGCCGCTGCCGGCCGAGCGGGGGCGTGCCGGCGTCCGGGCGCGGAGGGCGCGGGCGGATTGACAGCCGCTTCCGCCTCGGGTCAGAGTCCCGCGGGTGGAGATCAACGATCTGACGGCGGCCGAGGAGCGGGTGTGGCGGGCGTTTCCGCGGGGTGAGGCCGTGGACTTCCGGGAGGGGGCCGACGAGGACCCCGCCGAAGGGGGCGCTGGGGTGCCGAACGGACCGTGCGGGCCGAGGTGTTGCGGGCGCTGCTGCTCGACGGACCGCGGCAGGACGGGGAGATAGCGTCGCTGAGCCTGGCGGGTGCCCGGATCACCGGCCGGCTCGATCTGCAGTACGCGGCCGTCGACCATCCGGTGCGGCTGCGGCACTGCCACTTCGACCAGGCCCCGCGGTGCTATGCCGCGCGGCTGCGCGAGCTCAACCTCAGCGAGTCCGTGCTGCCCGGGCTCGTCGCCCACGCCGTGCAGGTGGACGGCGTGGTGCGGCTGACCCGCACCCGGTTCCTCGGCCTCGTCCGGCTGGGCGGCGCCCGCATCAGCGGCAGCCTGTACCTGGAGAGCGCGCAGGTGACCGCGCCCGAGACCGAGGAACCCGTGCTCCAGCTCAACCAGGCGGCGATCGGCGCCGACCTGTGGGCGCCCGGACTGCGCACGGAGGGCCAGATACGGCTCAACGGCGCGGTCGTCGCCGGGTCGTTCAACCTCAACGAGGCGCGGCTCAGCCATCCCGGGCACGCCGCGCTGGACGCGGAGACGTTCGCCGTCGCGGGCGACATGCTGCTCCGGCACGCGCAGGTGCGCGGCTGGGTCGGTCTGCGCGGGGCGCGGATCGCGGGGCGGCTCGACCTGTCGTACGCGTTCCTGTCGCACCCGGGCCGTTCCGTGCTGCGGGCCGGCAGCGCGACCATCGGCGAGCTGTGGCTGCGCAAGGCCCCGCCCATGGAGGGCGCGCTGAATCTGCGCCGGGCCCAGCTCGACGTCCTGCTGCTGGAACCCGAGTCGGTGCCCGACGAGGTGCTGCTCGGCGATCTGACGTACACCTCGCTCACCCCGCACGAGCCGGCCGAGCGCCGGCTGCCCATGCTGGAGCGGGAGCGCGACGGCTACGCGCCGCACGCCTACGAGCAGTTGACGGCCGCCTACCGCAGGGTCGGCGACGATCACGCGGCCCGGCTGGTGCAGCTCGCCAAGCAGCGCCGGCACCGCCTCACCCTGCCCTGGTACGGCCGGCTGTGGGGCCTGGTCCAGGACGTGACGGTCGGCTACGGCTTCCGTCCGCTGCGCGCCGCCGGCTGGCTGCTGTCGCTGCTGGCCATCGGTGCCGTCGCCTTCGCGCTGCACCATCCGCAGCCGCTGAAGGCGGGAGAGGCGCCGCCGTTCAACCCGGTGTTCTACACGCTCGACCTGCTGCTGCCGGTGATCTCCTTCGGGCAGGACTCCGCGTTCGCGCCGCGGGGCGCCCACCAGGTGCTGGCCTACGTCTTGGTGCTGACCGGCTGGATCCTGGCGACGACGGTGATCGCCGGTGTCACCCGCACCGTCAGCCGCCAGTGAGACCCCGCGTGCCGGGCCGTGCTCCTACAATCACCGGCACCGCACGAGCACGCGCCGGGCAGGCGCCGCACGGCCCGAAGGAATCCGATGAGCAGCGCCGAAGAACCCGTACGACCCGGCGGGCGGATGCGCGACGCCGCCCGCAGCAGGGCCGAGATACTCGACGCGGCCACCCAGGAGTTCGCCCGGGCCGGCTACGACGGCGCCCGGATCGACGAGATCGCGGCCCGCACCCGCACCACGAAGCGGATGATCTACTACTACTTCGGCGGCAAGGAGCAGCTCTTCACGGCCGTCCTGGAGCGGGCGTCCGGGGTGATCAGGGACGCCGAACAGCGGCTGGACCTCGAACACCTGGACCCGGTGGCGGCGATCCGGCGCCTGGCCGAGCTGACCTTCGACCACCATGAGCGGTACCCGGACTTCATCCGCCTGGTCAGCGTCGAGAGCATCCACGGCGCCGAGCACACCGCGGCCTTCGAACGGCTCGGCCGGATCGGCTCCCCCACGCTGGACACGATCCGCCGCATCCTCGCCGCGGGGCGGGAGTCCGGGCTGTTCACGGCCGACGTGGACGCGGTCGACCTGCACGCGGTGATCAGCTCGTTCTGCTTCTTCCGGGTGACCGGCCGGCGCACCTTCGGCGCCCTGTTCGGCCGTGATGTCGCGGACCCGGCGCGGCGGGAGCACTACCGGGCCATGCTCGGGGACCTGGTGATCGCCTACCTCACGGCGGAGCGGACGGCCGGCTGACGGCCGCGCCCCCCCCGGCCGCGCGCACGCCCTCGCGCGGTCCCGCACGGCGCGGGGGCACCGGCCGGCCAGGGCCGGCCGGTGCGCCGCGCGCGGGGAGGCGTCAGCCGCTCACCACCAGCTCCGTCCAGGCCGCCGCCACCCGGTCCAGGGCGTAGGACTCCCGTACCTGGGCGCGGGCGGTGCGCGCGGCCAAGTGCCAGGTCTCCTGCGACGCGCCGAGTCCGGCGATCGCCTCGGCCATCGCGACGGGCGAGTCGTGGATCCACCGCCGGTCGTAGATCTCGTCGGCGCCCGGCCAGGGCAGCAGCGCCGGTACGGCACCGGAGGCCATGCCCTCGGCCGGGGAGAGGTGGAAGCTCTCGTCGTCGCTGGTGGACAGGACGTGCCCGACCCGGCGCAGCCAGCTCGCCACGTCGGCGCCGAACTCGTCGAAGACGACCGCTCCTTCGAGCAGCTCGGAGGTCTGGATGCGGCGCAGGATCGCCTCGTAGTGCGCGCGCTCCTCCGGTTTGTTCCAGATCCACCAGTACTCCCATGCCGGCTTGGACTTGACCGACAGGTGCCAGCGGCGGTCCCGGGCGCGCAGTGCCTCGAGGACGTCCAGGCCGAGGTCGAGGCGTTTGCGGCTGGGGGCGATGCCGATCATGCCGAGGCGGTGCCGGGCGCCGGGCGCCTTGGGCCGGTCGAGCTGGTCGGCGTCCACCCAGTTCGGGACGACCACCACCTTGGACTCCGGCCAGCCGGTGTGCTCCAGGGTGCGGCGGGCGTAGTAGGGGCTGACGCAGATCACCCGGTCGACGGCGTCGATGTCGACCTGCCCCGGCCACTCGGCGTCCAGTTCGAACCGGTGCAGCCGGATCACGAGCCGGCTGCCGCGCCGCTTGTGGCGGCTGTACCAGACGGCCGCGGGGCCGCACCACTCGACGACCACCACATCGGCCCAGTCGGCGAGTTCCCGGCTCGCGGCCGGGTCGTGCCGGGCCAGCGCGGGCCAGGCGTCGACGCGTACGTCGAGTCCGGGCAGGGCGCGGAAGTGGTCGAGGATCCGGGTGAGGAACTTCAGGTCGTGTCCCGCGACGCCGATCCTGAGCGGTCGGGTGCGCAGGGTCACGGCGGCGGGCGCGAGCGGGAAGGCCCGGTCGAGGTGGCCGCGCCAGCGGGTGGCGGCGGTCCCGAGGGTGTACCGGCCGGCGGCCTCACGGCAGCGGTCGGCCGCGAGCCGGCGGGCCTCGGGGTCGCGGGCGGCGCGGGCCACCGCATCGGCGGCGTCCTCGGGTCCGGCCCGGCCGGGCACGAAGAGGGGGTAGTCGGCGCCGAGCAGCGCCTCGTGCACGGGCGTGCGGTTGAGGACGACGGGCAGCCCGAGGGCGCCGAACTCCAGTACCTTCGTGGACAGTTCGAGGCTCGCGTCGAGCAGCGGATCGCGCCAGCCGAGGCCGAGGTCGCAGTCGGCGGCGATGCGCATGGCCTCCTCGCGGGGCCGGCCGCCGTGGTGGACCACGCCGAGGGTGCCGCCGTGCAGGGCCCGGTACATCGCGTCCTGGAACGCCGGATGGCCGGGGTCGTCGTGGATCTTGTCGCCGACGGTGTGGAGTTCGGCGCGCACGCCCCGCTCGGCCAGCAGGGCCGGCAGCCGGGTCATGGGCAGGGTGTTCCACAGCGGCGCGAACTTGCCGGTGTAGACGAGACGCAGCGGATCGTGCGGCCGTTCGTGGTCCGGGACCGGGAAGCCGGGTTCCGGCACGGCGGGCGGGCAGAGCACGCTCCGGCCGCAGGCCTCGGGCACCCAGGTCTCCAGGAAGCAGCGCAGCTCCTCCGTCTGGCACAGCAGCCGCTTGGCGGCGGTGGCGATCCGGGCGAGTTCGGCGCGGGCCCGCTCGTTCATGGCGGCGGCGGACTGCGGGATGTCGGTGAGGTAGGCCCAGATCCGCCCGTCGAAGTGGCCGTCGGCGACGACCCGGTTGACGAGCCTGCGTCCGCGCAGCACGAGCAGGTCGCAGGGCTCGTCCTGGTCGAGCCGGGTGAGCAGCTGCGAGGCCTGCACCGGGGACAGCGGCCGTCCGGACTGCCCGGCGACCAGCCCTTCCTCGGCGGGCCGCACCAGGGTCACCCCGGGCAGTCCGGCCAGCGGATCGGTCAGCCGCCCGGTCAGCACGGGCGACTTGAGCACCAGCCGGGTCTCGCAGCCGGCCAGCGACAGCGCCTGCACGGTCGACTGGGCCCAGACGGCCGAGCCGTCGATCAGGTTCAGGTCCACGTCGCCGTAGACCAGTGCGCGTACCACGCGGCTCATGACGGCTCCTTCCCGCGCACGGCGAACAGACGATGGCCCCGGCCGCACCAGCTCTCGGGCGGCGCTCCGGCCAGGTGCAGGGACCGGCGCACCAGCAGCGGCCGCCGCAGCGCCGGTACGAAGGTGTAGTCGGCGCCGGCCTCGGCGTGGCCCAGCGCGTCGGCGCCGGAGTACTCCTGGGCGCACATCAGGTCGAGCAGCAGGGTGTCCGCACGGTCCTCGGCGAGGTCGGTCCAGTCGGCGATCCAGGCCGCGGTGGGCAGTCCGGTGCGCACGGCGACGCCGGCGGCGTCGAGTTCGTCGAGGCCCGCCGGGTCCGGGACGACCACTTCGGCGGGCCGGTGCTGCTGGCCCAGCACCTGGGCGACCAGCCGGGTGATGTCGTCGCGGTCGCGGGGGGCGGCCAGCACGGCGACCCGGCGTTGCGCCAGCGGGTCGGGGGCGCCGACCAGCCGGGCGAGTTCCGCGAGCCGCACCCGGGTGCTGTCCCACTGGAACGCCTCCCGCAGCCGTTCGCCGCCGTCGCCGGCCGGGTCGAGCCGGGACAGGCACACCCCGGTGTCGGCGTCGAGGACGGCGTCCCAGGCCAGGTGGGCGAGGCCGGGCGCGGCGGAGGCGGGGGCGTCCCGCCACAGGACGGCGCGGCGGCCGAGGGCCCGTGCCTCGGTGAGGAGTTCGGCCAGCCGCCGGTCCAGGTCGGGTGCCAGGCCGGTGCCGGCGAGCGCCCAGGGGCCGTCGCCGGTGCACGCGCTCAGCTGCACCACGACCGCGTCGGGGTCGGTGCGCCGTACGAGCAGCGCGCCGTCGTGCGGGAGCGGCCGGTTCACGACGGCGTCCGCCGCGAAGTCCGCCGCGGTGCGGTCGGTGAGCACGCCCACGAGCACCAGCCGGTCGCGCGGGGTGGAGGAGAAGGCGCGGTGCACCAGGTGGAGGCGGTCGTCGGCGACGACGCGCGGGGTGCCGGACCGGGCGGCGCCGGACGCGGGCGCTGGCTTCCTCGCGGCCCGGCCCCGCCACAGCCCGTACAGCTCGCGCGGCAGCCCCGCCATCCGGCGTCGCGGCGCCCGGGCCGCCGACACCAGCGCCTTGCCGACCCGCAGCGAGGTGGAGCCCTCCAGCATGGCCACCCGGGCCTGCAGCACCTCGACCCGGCCGCGGGCCCCGCGCAGCGCGGAGGCGAGCTGGTCCTTCTCCCGTACGGCGGCGGCCAGCCGGTCGGCGAGGCCGTCCTCGGGGGCGGCCTCCAGGGCGCGTTCCGCCGCCTCGGCGCGGCGCTCCAGATCCAGGTGGCGGGCGCGCAGGGAGCGGGAGACGAGGTCGGCGAGGACGTACTCGCCGGCCATCCGCAGGGTGGTGGCGAAGCCGTCCGCCGGCACCGGGTGCCCGAACCAGTCGTGCGGCGGCTGGAGTTCGTCCGCGGCGAGGCGGGTGAACACCGCGCCGGCGTGCAGGTGCACGTAGTCGAGCGGGGTGGCGCGCAGTATCTGGCAGCGCCGGTCCACCAGGGTGTCCAGCAGCCGGTGGTAGGGCGGTTCGGGTCCGGGGTGGCCGAACAGGAGCAGGCCGCGGCCCCCGGGTCCGATCCGGCCCAGTGCCGCCAGGCAGTCGTCCTCGGTGCCGTGCAGGGCCGGGTCGGGGCCGTACGACAGGAGGATCAGCTCGCCCTCCCCCACGGTCCGTTCGCGGTCGTCGCCGAGCAGGGCGACACCGTCGGGCAGGTGCAGATAGGGCGCGAGGCGCAGGCCGCGTCCCGTGGCGTCCACGACCGTGGTGACGCCGTCCAGGTGCGGGTGGAGCAGATCTGTCAGACGCATCAGCGGATCCTCGTGAAGACGTGGAAGCCGACCTCGATCTCCCGGAAGCCGTACGGCCGGAACTCGGTGTGCCGCAGGCCGAGGGGTTCGAGTACGGCGCGGTAGGCGGCCGTGGGCCGGTGCAGGATGTAGTCGCCGCGGGCCCGGGGGGCGGAGGTGTTCTCGTCGGTGACGATCAGCCGGCCGGTGAGCCGGACCAGGGAGGCCAGGTTGCGCAGGGCCGCCGACCACTCGGCGTCGTCGAGCAGGTGGAAGAGCACGTCGACGCAGAGCACGAGGTCGTACGGCCAGGGGCTGCGCCAGGCGTCGAGGCGGGCCAGGGCGTAGCGCGGGCCGCCGTCGGCGGCGATGGCCTGTGCGACGGCCTCCTCGCTGCCGTCGAAGGCGTCCACGCGGTGTCCGCAGCGGGCCAGGGCGCGGGCGAACCAGCCCTTCCCGCAGCCCGCGTCGAGCACGAACAGCGGTGCGGCCCGGCTGCTGAGGTCGCCGACGAGGCCGAGCAGGGTGCCGAGCCTGAGCGTGTAGAAGAGTTCGTTGCCGGCCCGGTCGAGGCCGATGTGGCCGCCGGAGGCCAGCTCGTCCTGCTCGCGGTGGCGGGCGTCCCAGTAGCCGAGGGTGGCCTCGTCGGCGAGGGCCTCTTCGGCGCCGGGCGCGGCGTCGGGGTCGAGGATGCCGTCAGCCATGGTGCTCCAGCCACCGGGTGACCACGCGGGCGATCCGCGGGCCCGCCTTGCCGTCCCACAGCGGCGGACCCTCGGCGGGCCCGGCCGGTCCGCCGTCGAGCGCCTTGCGCAGGGCCGGGACCAGTTCGTTGTGGCTGACGAGGCGGTTGGTGCCGTGCGAGACGGTGACCGGGCGTTCGGTGGTGGTGCGCAGCGTCAGGCAGGGTACGCCCAGGACCGTGGTCTCCTCCTGGACTCCGCCGGAGTCGGTGATCACGGCGGCGGCGCCGCGCACCAGGCTCATGAACTCCAGGTATCCGAGCGGTTCGAGGAGGTGCACCCCGGCCGCGCCGTCCAGGCCCGCCGCGCGCAGCGCGTCCCGGCCGCGCGGGTGCAGCGGGACGGCGAGGTCCAGATGGCGGGCCGCCTCGGTGAGCGCGCGGGCGGCGGCGCGGGCGGCCTCGGGGTCGTCGACGTTGGCGGGGCGGTGCAGGGTGACCACGCCGTAGCGGCCGGGCAGTCCGTACGCGGCGCGTGCCGCGTCCGGGTCGAGGAGGTCCAGGTGGCCGAGGAGGGTGTCGATCATCGGGTTGCCGACGAGGTGCACCCGGGCGGGGTCGGCGCCTTCGCGGGCGAGGTGGCCGACGGCTTCCGGGCTGGTGGCGAAGAGCAGCTCGGCGAGCTGGTCGACCAGGCGCCGGTTGACCTCTTCCGGCATCGCCATGTCGAAGCTGCGCAGTCCCGCCTCGACGTGCGCGACCGGGACGCCGAGCTTGGCGGCGGCCAGGGCGGCGGCGAGGGTGGAGTTGACGTCGCCGTACACCACGACCAGGGCCGGGGCGCGGGCGGTCAGCTCGGACTCCAGGGCCACCAGCAGGTCGGCGGTCTGCCGGGCGTGGCTGCCGGAGCCGACGCCGAGGTCGGTGTCCGGCCGGGGCAGGCCCAGCTGCCGGAAGAACACGTCCGACATCCGGGCGTCGTAGTGCTGGCCGGTGTGGACCAGGACCTGGTCGCAGCCTGCCGTCCCGAGCGCGGCGACGACGGGTGCCGCCTTCACGAAGTTGGGCCGGGTGCCGACCACATGGAGTACTCGGCCGTTCATGTCCTCGCCTTCCGTCGGCGGACGAACAAGGGGCAGCACAGCGGGAGACGAGGGGAGAGTCCGTGCCCCGGGGGCAGCGGCGCATGGCCACGGCCGAGGCGCGGTGCGCCGGTGCGGCCTACCGTGGCGGCATGTCCCGTCGTATCCCCCGCGCAGTCAGTCTTGCCGCATCCGTGGCCTGGGGCGAGTTGCGGCACGACCCGGTCCGGGCCGCGCTGCTCGGCGTCCGGCTGCTGCCCACGCCGGTGCGGCGCCGGACGCGGCCGGTGGAGCGGTGGCTGTCCGCCCGGGCCGGCGCGACGGGTCCCGGCGCGCTGCCGTCCGCCGTTCGGGTGAGTGCCCCCACCGGGCGGCCGGTGCGGCCCGTGCCCGGCCGGGTGCTGCATCTGGTGACCAACTCGCTGCCGTTCGCCCATGCCGGGTACACCGTGCGCACCCAGAAGCTCGCCGAGGCCCAGCTGGCGGCGGGGCTCGACCCGCATGTGGTGACCCGGATCGGCTTCCCGGTGGCGCGCGGGGTGCTGGACGCCGGGGCCCGGCAGACCGTGGGCGGGGTGCCGCAGCACCGGCTGCTGCCCGTCTGGCTGCCGTACGGGCAGGGCCCGCTGCTGAACCGCAACGCCGAGCTGGCGGGGCGGCTGGTGGAGCGGCTGCGGCCGGCCGTGCTGCACGCGGCCACCGACCACGGCAACGGCCGGGTGGCCCTCGCCCTGCGGGAGGCCTACGGGCTGCCGGTCGTCTACGAGGTGCGGGGCTTCCTGGAGGAGACCTGGCTGACCCAGGACCGGACGCGCAGCCGGCGGGACCCGGTGTACCGGATGCGGCGCGAGCTGGAGACGCACTGCATGCGGGAGGCGGACCTGGTGCTGACGCTGGGGGCCGCGATGAAGGCCGAGATCGTGGCGCGCGGGGTGCCCGGGGAGCGGGTCCTGATCGTGCCGAACGCCGTGGACGAGGCCTTCCTCGCGCCGCCGCCGGACGGGGCGCCGCTGCGCGCCCGGCTCGGCATCGCCCCGGACGAGTACGTGGTGGGCACGGTCGGCAGCCTCACCCCGCACGAGGGGATCGGCACATTACTCCATGCGGGTGTAGAGCTGCGGCGGCGCGGAGTACCGCTGCGGCTGCTGATCGTGGGTGACGGTCCGGAGCGGCCGGCGCTGCAGCTGCTGGCCGCCCGGCTGGGCCTCGACGACGGCGCCGCGCTGTTCACCGGCCGCGTCCCGCACGCCCAAGTACGCGATTTCTACGCGGTGTTGGACGTGTTCGCGGTGCCGCGCACCGATGAGCGGGTCTGCCGGCTGGTGACTCCGCTCAAACCGGTCGAGGCCATGGCGAGCGGGGTCCCCGTCACCGCAAGTGACCTCGGCGCGATGCGAGAACTGGTCGAACCGGAGGTGAACGGACGACTAATTCAGCCCGATTCGCCCCTTGCTTGGGCAGATGAACTCGAAATGGTGCTTTACAGTCATAAGCGGCGACTCGAATGGGGAGCCGCCGCTCGCGCGACAGTCGCGCGGGAACGCACCTGGGACCGGGTCGCCGCGACGACCCGTGAGGCGTACCGCTCTCTCGGATGCGTCTGAGGCACCACGCCCCCACCACCCCCACCAGTCCAGCCGTGAAGGCCGGGTGATCCCTATGCATGTCGAACGGACCCAACCGCTCGGGGACAAAGCGGAACCGCTCGGGGACAAAGCGGAACCGCTCGGGGACGAGGCAGAAACGCTCGGGGACAAGGCAGAACCGCTCGGGGAGCACGAGAGGCAGGGAGAGTCCGGCGAGGTCGAACTCGCCGTGATCGGGCTCGGCTACGTCGGGCTGCCGCTGGCCCGGGAGGCGGCCTCGGTCGGCCTGCGCGTCCTGGGCCTCGACCGCGACCCGCGCGTCGTCGCGGGGCTCAACGCGGGCCGCTCGCACGTCGACGACGTCTCCGACGAGGACGTGCGCCGGATGCGGGAGGCAGGTTTCACCGCGTCCGCCGACGACGCCTGCCTGGCCCGCGCACAGACCGTGGTGATCTGTGTGCCGACCCCGCTGAGCGAGGACGGCGGCCCCGACCTGGGCGCGGTCGTCTCGGCCACCCGCGCGGTGGCCGGCCGGCTGCGCCCCGGACAGCTCGTGGTGCTGGAGTCGACCACGTACCCGGGCACCACGGAGGAGGTCGTCAAGCCGCTGCTGGAGGAGTCCGGACTGCGCGTCGGCGAGGACTTCGCCCTCGCCTTCTCCCCCGAGCGGATCGACCCGGGCAACACCCAGCACGGGCTGCGCGAGACCCCGAAGGTGGTCGGCGGCTGCACCCCGGCCTGCTCGGTGCGCGCGGCGGCCTTCTACGGCAAGTTCGTGAACATGGTCGTCCAGGCCAAGGGCACCCGCGAGGCCGAGATGGCCAAGCTGCTGGAGAACACCTACCGGCATGTGAACATCGCCCTGGTCAACGAACTGGCCATCGTCAGCCGCGAGTTGCAGGTCGACGTGTGGGACGCGATCCGCTGCGCGGGGACGAAGCCCTTCGGCTTCCAGGCCTTCCGGCCGAGCCCGGGAGTCGGCGGCCACTGCATACCCATCGACCCCAACTACCTGTCCTACAAGGTGCGTTCGTCCCTGGGCTACGAATTCCGGTTCGTCGAGCTGGCCCAGGAGATCAACCGGCGGATGCCGGAGTACGTGGTGCGCCGCGCCCAGGACCTGCTGAACACCGCCGGCCGCCCGCTGCACGGCTCCCGGGTGCTGCTGCTCGGGGTCACCTACAAGCCGGACGTCGCCGATCTGCGCGAGACCCCGGCCGAGCCGGTGGCCCGGCTGCTGCGCGAGCGCGAGGCCGACATCGCCTTCCACGATCCGCACGTACCGCGCTGGTCGCTCGACGGTGTGGCCGTGCCCCGCGTGGAGGACCTGCCGGCCGCGCTGCGCGAGCACGACCTGACGATCCTGCTCCAGGACCACTCCGCCTACGACCTGCCGGCCGTGGCGGACACCGCGCGGCTGCTGTTCGACACCCGCGGGCGGATCTTCAAGCCCGGCGTCGAGGTCCTGTAGGCCCCCTCGCCTCGGCATCAGCCGTCGCGTCCGCGCGGAGTTGAAAGGCACTGCCATGCGGATACTCGTCGTCACCGTCGTCCACCACCCCGAGGACGCGCGCATCCTGCACCGGGAGATCGCCGCGCTGCTCGAACGCGGCCACGAGGTGGTGTACGGGGCCCCGTTCGCCGCCCGCGACACCGCTCCCCGGCCGTACGTCGAGGCCGTGGACCTGCCCCGCGCGGCCGGCCGGGACCGGGGCGCGGCGCTGCGCGCGGCCCGGGCCCTGCTGGCCGCGCGCGGACCGGCGGCGGACGTGGTCCTGCTGCACGATCCGGAGCTGCTGCTGGCGCTGCCCGGTACACTGCGCCGGCTGCGCCGGGCGGGACCGGTCCCGGTGACCGTGTGGGACGTGCACGAGGACACCGCGGCGGCGCTGGTCATGAAGGGCTGGGTGCCGCGGCCGCTGCGCCCGCCGCTGCGCGCCGCGGTACGGGCGGCGGAGCGGCTCGCGGAGCGCCGGCTGCGGCTGCTGCTCGCCGAGGACGCCTACCAGCACCGCTTCCGCCGGACCCACCCGGTCGTGCCCAACCTGGCCACCCCGCCGGCCGAGCCGCCCGCGCCGCCCGGCGACGACCGGGTCGTCTACCTGGGCCAGCTGTCCCGGGCGCGCGGAGCGCTCGATCTGATCGCCACCGCACGGCTGCTGGCGCCCGCGATCCGGGTCGAGGCGTTCGGCGCGGCGGATCCCGACGTACGCGAGGCCCTCGCGACGGCCGACCGGGACGGGGTGCTGCGCTGGTACGGCTTCCTGCCCAACGACCGCGCGCTCGCCCGGCTCTCCGGCGCCCTTGCCGGTCTCTCCCTCCTCCACGACCAGCCCAACTACCGGCACTCGCGGCCCACCAAGGTCGTGGAGTACATGGCGCACGGCGTCCCCGTGGTCACCACGCCCACCCCGCTCGCCGCCGGGCTGGTCGAACGGCACGGGTGCGGTCTTGTGGTGCCCTACGGGGATCCGCAGGCCACGGCGGACGCGGTCCGCGCCCTCGCCGGCGACCCGGAGCTGCGGCTGCGCGCCGCCCGGCGGGGCCGGGAGGCGGCCGTGTCGGAACTCAACTGGCGGCACCGGGCGGCCGAC
The DNA here is from genome assembly GCF_043079545.1 of Streptomyces sp. NPDC015171. Lineage (NCBI taxonomy): Bacteria > Bacillati > Actinomycetota > Actinomycetes > Kitasatosporales > Streptomycetaceae > Streptomyces > Streptomyces sp. NPDC015171. Next base: position 881,419 of record NZ_JBIBUO010000002.1, on the reverse strand, counting down.
TTCGTGGACCAGCTGGAGGCGTGGGTCAAGGAGGGGACGGGCGGGGCCGCGGTCACGCCCGACGCGGCACGCACGGGCTGAACCGGCCGGTCAGGAGGGTACGGCGGCGTCGAGCAGGGGGCCGAGTTCCCGGACGGCCGTGGTGAGGGGCGCGATGTCGCACTCGGCGCGGGCGAGCAGGATCGCGCCCTCCAGGGTGCTGATCATGAGGGTGGCCAGGGACCCGGCCCGCGCTGCGGGCACCCCCAGCTCCGTCAGCGCCCCGGCGACCGGCTCCCGCCAGGCCGTGAAGGCGGCGGCCACCGCCTCCCGGGTCGAGTCGCCGCAGGAGGCGCGGTCGACCGTGGCGGCGGCGACCGGGCAGCCCGCCGCGAAGCCGCCCGCCGTGAACTCGTCGATCCACTGCGCGGCCATCGCCGCGAACAGGCCGCCCGGCGTCGGCCGGTCGAGTCCGGCGACGAACCGGGCGACGCGCTTGCCGGCGTACCGCCCCGCCCACCCGACCGCCTCGTTGACCAGCTGCTCCTTGCCGCCCGGGAAGTAGTGCTGGAGCGAGCCGCGCGGCGCCCCGGCGTGCACGGCGACCTCGCGCATGCCGGCCGCGGCGACCCCGCCCCGCCGGATGAGCTGGGCCGCGCTGAAGACCATCCGCTCCCGCGGTCCGTACCGGCCCTGTGCCATCGCCGCCCTCCGTTCCCCGCCCCTCACTCTATGACCACTGTCATAACGAGGGCTACTATGACGGGTGTCATAGTCGACCCGTGGCGCGAAGGGCGGCCCGCCGTGCACGTCGGATTCATCGGTCTCGGAGTGATGGGCCTGCCCATGGCCCTGCGCCTGGCCTCGGCCGGCACCCCCCTGGTGGTCTGGAACCGGACCCCGGAACGCGCGCACGCCCTGCGCGCGGCAGGGGCCGAGGTCGCGGCGAGCGCCGGCGAGGTGTTCGCGCGGGCGGACGTGGTGCTGCTGATGCTGGCCGACGAGGCCGCGGTGGACGCGGTGCTCGGCCGGGGCACGCCCGCCCTGGCCGCACGGGTCGCGGGCCGGACCGTCGTCCACATGGGCACGACGTCGCCGGAGTACTCCCGCGCCCTGGGGGCCGACATCCGTGCCGCCGGCGGGGAGTACGTCGAGGCGCCGGTCTCCGGTTCCCGGGTGCCGGCGGAGCAGGGGCAGCTGGTGGCCATGCTGGCCGGCGCCGAGGAGGCCGTGGCCGCCGTCCGGCCGCTGCTCGCGCCGATGTGCCGGGAGACGTTCGTGTGCGGGCCGCCGCCCGGGGCGCTGCTGATGAAGCTGTCGGTGAACCTCTTCCTGATCACCCTGGTGACCGGGCTCGCCGAGGCGTTCCACTTCGCCGAGCGGCACGGCCTCGACCGCCGGCTGTTCCTGGACGTCCTGGACGCGGGCCCGATGGCCAGCGGGGTGTCCCGGATGAAGGCGCCCAAGCTGCGCGAGCGGGACTTCGCGGTGCAGGCGGCGGCGCTGGACGTGCTCAAGAACAACCGGCTGATCGCGGGGGCGGCCCGCACGGCGGGCCTCGCCTCGCCGCTCCTCGACGTCTGCCACACCCTGTTCGAAGAGACCGTGGCGCAGGGGCACGGCGGCGAGGACATGGTCGCCGTGGTGCGGGCGATCGAGTCGCGGACCGCCGGGACGCCCGCGACCCGTCAGCCCTGACCCGGCCCGCGGGCCGCCGCACGCACCGTGTCGCGAGCCGCCGAACGGGCCGCCTCCCGGGCCGCCTCCCGGGCCGCCTCGCGGGCCGCCTCCCGGGTCATTTCTTCGGGATGCCGTAGACCCGGTCGACACGCAGCCGCACCACCAGGCGGCGGTCGCGGACCATGGCGGCCCGGTAGTCGTCCCAGTCCGGATGCTCGCCTAGGACGTCCCGGTAGAGCCGGATCAGCTCCTCGACGGTCTCGTCGTGCGGGTCGGCGGCGACCGGGGTCAGTTCGGCCGTGCCCTCGGCGACCGCGTACGCCCAGCGGTCCGCGCTGGTGACGTGGTACGAGACACGCGGGTCACGGCGGAGGTTGCGGGTCTTGGCGCGGTCGTCGGTGACCGAGACCCGGATGATCCGCTCGTCGGGGTAATAGGCGTGGCTGACGTTGGACAGCTGGGGGCGTCCGTCGCGCTTGAGGGTGACCAGTACGCCGGCGTGGCCTTCGGAGAGGAGGCCGAGCAGCGCGTCCTGCGTGGAGTCCTGAGTCATATCCCGATCAACTCGCCGCGCCGCCCCGCGCATTCCCGCACACCCCCAGCGCCGTAGACACTGTCTACGGTTACCTGGTAGACAGTGTCTATGAGCGAGTCAGACATCAGCCTGCGGGACCGTCTCGTCGACACCGGCGTGGAACTGCTGGCCGCCGAGGGCCTGCAGGCGCTGACCCTGCGGGAGATCGCCCGGCGCGCGGGCGTCTCGCACGGGGCGCCGCGCCGCTACTTCCCGACCCATCTCGAACTGCTGTCCGCCATCGCCGGGCGGGGCTTCGCCGACCTCGCCAGGCGGACCCGCTCCGCGCTGGACCGGGAGAGCGGCGGCCCGCGCACCCAGGTCGCCGCGCTGGCCCGGGCGTATCTCCGGTTCGCGCTGGAGCGGCCCGGCATGTACGAGCTGATGTTCCGGCACGACCTGCTGGAGAGCGGCCGGCTGGGGCTCCGGGACGCCAGCCTGCCGCTGTTCGCGCGGCTCGTGGAGCTGATCGGCGCGGCCGACCCCGGCGCCGACGCCCGGAGGGTGGCGGGCGCCCTGTGGGCCAACCTGCACGGGCTGGCCCAGCTGTGGCGCTGGCGCAGTCTGCAACTCGCCCTGGGCGAGGACGACTTGGACCCGCTGCTCGACACCGTCCTGGCCGCGCACCTGGGCACCGGGGACCGCCGGTGAACCGGCCGTGGACGCTGGCGAGCAGCGTGGCGGGTGCCGTGGTCGTCGCCCTGGACGGTACGGTCCTCACGGTCGCGCAGCCCCGTCTGCAAGGGGCGCTGCACGCGTCGTTCGCCGAGGTGCAGTGGACCAGTACCGCCTATCTCGTCGCGGTGGCGAGCCTGCTGGTGTTCGCGGGACGGCTCGGTGACCGGTACGGGCAGGGGCGGCTTTTCGGGCTCGGCATGCTCGGCTTCGGCGCCGCCTCGGCGGGCATCGCGCTCGCGCCCGGGGTGGGCTGGGTGATCGGACTGCGGGCGGTGCAGGGCGTGTTCGGGGCGCTGCTGCAGCCGGCCACGCTGGGGATGCTGCGGGCCGCGTATCCGCCGGACCGGCTCGCGTCGCCGCTGGCCGTGCGGACCAGCGCGATCGGGCTGGCCGCCGCCGCGGGCCCGCTGGTGGGCGGGGCGCTGGTGACCGGCCTCGGCTGGCGGGCGGTGTTCCTCGTCAACGTGCTGCCCGCGCTCGCCTTCGGCCTGCCCGCGCTGCTGCGTCCCGGCTCGCGCCCGGCGCCCGCCCGGACCCCGCTGGACCTGCCCGGGGCCGTACTGCTCGCGGTGACGCTGGCCTGCCTGGTGTACGCGCTCACCGCCCGGCCCGTCCCCGGCGCGGCCCTCGGCGCCGCCGCCCTCACGGCCGCCGCCCTCGTCCGCCGCGAGCGCCGCACGGCGAGCCCGCTGCTGCCGCCTGAGGTGATCGGTTGCCGGGCGGTCGGGGCGGCGCTCGGCATCCTGGTCGCCGTCTCCGCCTCGCTGTTCGGCACCCTGTTCGTCGCCACGTACGTCCTGCAGCGCCGGCTCGGTCTCGACCCGTTCCACAGTGCCCTGTGCAGCCTGCCGCTCGCGGTGCTGATGGTGCTGTCCGCCGCCCTCTGCCCCGCGCTGCTGCGCCGGTGCGGGGCGCGGGCCGCGACGGCCGGGGCGACGGCGGCGCTCGCGCTCGGCGTCCTGCTGCTGTCCCGGACGGTCTCCGTCCCCGGGCTCGCGCTCGGATTCGCGCTGCTGGGCGCGGGGTTCGGCACGGTGATGGTGGCGGCGACGCAGGTGATCGTGCGGGGCGCGGAGGTGACGGTCGCCGGGGTGGCGGGCGGTCTGCAGCAGACCGCGCTGAACATCGGCCCCGCCGTGGGCGTGGCCACGGCGACCGCGCTGCTCGGCGCGGGCACCGGCACGGCGCTGCTCGCCCTCGCGGCCGCGGCCGTCCTCGCGCTGCCCGCGGCCCGCGCGCTGCCGGGCCCGGCCGGCGTCGCGTCGCTCACACCCACCCCCGATGAGCCGGTGGCGGCCGGTGGTCCTGCGCGACGATGAGACGCGAAGGCGCGGGTGCGCACCGCCGAGGACGCGACCGGAGGAGAGCGATGGCACAGCTGCGGCAGGACGTCGAGGCGGCGGAGGCGGGCCTCGACGCCGGGGCGCTCGACCGCCTCGACCGGCACTTCGCGCGCCACGTCGACGAGGGGCGGCTGCCCGGCTACCTGGTGGCCGTGGCCCGCGGCGGGCGGGTCGCCCATCTGACCACGTACGGCCTGCGGGACGTCGCGGCCGGACTGCCGGTCGAGCCGGACACGCTGTGGCGGATCTACTCGATGACCAAGCCGGTCACCGCGGTGGCGGTACTGCTGCTGGCGCAGGAGGGCCGGCTCTCGCTCGACGACCCGCTCGACCGCCACCTGCCGGCCTTCGCCCGCCCCCGGGTGTACGAGGGCGGCTCGGGCGGCGCGGTCCGCACCCGCCCGGCCGCGGGCCCGATCCTGATCCGGCATCTGCTCACCCACACCGCGGGCCTGACCTTCGGCTACTACCACCGCCACCCCGTGGACGCGCTCTACCGGGACGCGGGCCTCGCGTACTCGGTGCCGCCGGGTGCCGGACTCACCGAGACCGTCGAGCTGTACGCGCGGATGCCGCTGCAGTTCGACCCGGGCACCCGGTGGAACTACTCGGTCGCCTCCAATGTGCTCGGCCGGGTGATCGAGGTGGTCTCCGGGCAGCCGCTGGACGCGTTCTTCGCCGAACGGATCCTCGGCCCGCTCGGCATGACCGACACCGGGTTCCACATCGCCGCCGAACAGGCGGGCCGGCTGGGTGAGTTGTACGGCGAGACGGACGAGGGCGGGATCGCGCCGGTGCCGGGGCTGCCGGTGCACGGCCGGCCGCGGTTCCTGTCCGGCAGCGGCGGCCTGGTCTCCTCGGCGCACGACTTCCACCGCTTCATGGAGCTGCTGCGCCGGGGCGGCGAGCTGGACGGGGTACGGCTGCTCGCTCCCGGGACGCTCGCCCTGATGACCCGCAACCAGCTGCCCGGCGGGGCCACCATCCGCTCCTTCGGCGCCCCGGTCCACCAGGAGCCGAGCATGGACGGTCTCGGTTTCGGCTTCAACGTCTCCGTGGTCACCGACCCCGCCCGCACCCTGGCCCCGTCGCACCCCGGCACCTACGGCTGGACCGGCGTGGCCACCACCGCGTTCTGGGTCGATCCGGCCCACGATCTGACCGTGCAGTTCATGAGCCAGGTACGGCCGAGGACGCTGAAGGTCTTCCCGGAGCTGCGGCGGCTGGTGCACGCGGCCCTGGCGGACCGGCCCGCCACCGGCCGAGGGGCGGGGTGAACTCCGGCCCCGTCCCAGCGCGTTCGCCGGGGCGCGGCGGCGGGCGGAGCCGGGTGGGTCAGACCACGTTGGCCTCCGGACGCGGGGCGCCGGCCGCGAACCGGCCGGCGCTCAGCGGGCCGATGTCGAGGAAGGGCGCGCGGCCGAGGTACAGGTCGCGGACGACCTCGCCGACGGCGGGCCCCTGGAGGAAGCCGTGCCCGGAGAAGCCGGTCGCGTAGAGGAACCGGGACACCGTCGACGCCTCGCCGATCAGGGCGTTGTGGTCGGGGGTGTTCTCGTACAGGCCGGACCAGCCGCCGGTGCGGGGCAGGTCGAGGAGGGCGGGCGCGCGTCGCCGCATGGCGTCCGCGAGCCTCGGGATCCAGCGGTCCTGCGGGCCGGTGGCGAAGCCCGGCGGCACGTCCGGGTCGGACATGCCGACCAGCAGGCCGGGACCCTCCCGGTGGAAGTAGAGGCTGCTGGTGAAGTCGATGGTCATGGGAAGGCCGGGCGGCAGGTCCGGCACCGGTCCGGTGACGGCGATCTGCCGGCGCAGCGGCTGGACCGGCAGGTCCACGCCCACCATCGCGCCGACCGCCCGTGACCAGGCGCCGGCCGCGCAGATCACCGTGTCCGTCTCGATCCGGCCGAGGGTCGTGCTGACGGCGGTGATGGTGTCGCCGTGCAGTTCGATGCCGGTCAGCTCGGTGTGGCGCAGGACGCGGGCGCCGTGGGCGCGGGCGGCGCTCGCGTAGCCGTGGACGACGGCCTCCGGGGTGCAGTGGCCGTCGTCCGGTGAGTAGGCGGCGGCCAGCAGACCGTCGGTGGTGATCAGCGGGGAGAGCCGGCGGGCCTCCTTCGGGGTGAGCAGGCGGCTGGGCACCCCGAGGGCGTTCTGCATCCGCACGCTCGTCTCGAAGGAGGCCAGCTCCTCGCGCGTGGAGAGCAGGAACAGATAGCCGACCCGGTGCAGCCCGATGTCCTGCCCGACCTCCTGCTCGAAACGGCCGAACGCTTTCAGGCTGCGCGCGCCGAGCCGTACGTTCAGCTCGTCGGAGAACTGCGCCCGCACCCCGCCCGCCGCCTTGGAGGTGGAGCCGGCGGCGAGTTCGTCGCGTTCGACGAGGACCACGTCGGGCACTCCGGCGCGCGCCAGATGCCAGGCGATGCTCGTACCCATCACACCGCCGCCGACGATGACCACCCGGGCCCGAAGGTTCACGACGCCGCCTCCCTCACCGCGGTTCAGGGTCCCTGCCTGATGCTTTCCGGACCGCCGTCCGTCGAACCGGGAACCGGGCATCCGGTGCGCGGCGGTCGGGGTGGGGCGCCCCGTGCGCCGGGGGCACGGCGTCAGGAGCCGTGCCCGACCGCGTCCAGATGCGGCAGATGGTGGTCCATCCGTTCCCGCTTGGTCCGCAGATAGGTGATGTTGCTCTCGCACGGCTCGATCAGCAGCGGCACCGTCTCGGCGACCTGGACACCGTGCTGGACCAGCGCCTCCCGCTTGCGCGGGTTGTTGGACATCAGCCGTACCGAGCGCACCCCGAGGTCGCGCAGGATCTCGGCGGCGACACCGTAGTCGCGGGCGTCGACCGGCAGGCCGAGCGCGAGGTTCGCCTCCACCGTGTCCAGGCCCTCCGCCTGCAGGGCCATCGCGCGCAACTTGGCGAGCAGGCCGATGCCGCGGCCCTCGTGCCCCCTCAAGTAGACGACGACGCCGCTGCCTTCGGCGACCACCGAGCGCAGCGCTGCCTCCAGCTGGTCGCCGCACTCGCAGTGCCGGGAACCGAACGCGTCTCCCGTCAGGCACTCCGAGTGCAGCCGGGTCAGCACGTTCTCGGTGCCGATCTCGCCGTACACCAGGGCCACTTGCTCGTCACCGCGATCGTGGTCCAGGTAACCGATCGCCTGGAATTTCCCGTACACGGTGGGCAGCGGTGCATTCACCACGCGTTCCGCACCCGAACGCCGCGAGGACTTCTTGCCGACTACGCCGATGTTGACGCCGGTGTTTTCTGTCATGATCTGATTCCTAAGCAGAGACGAAAGGCCGTGAAAAAGATGAGTGGTTCGGGCGCGCGTACGGCGGCGTACGAAGTGGCGAACGGCGTGATGCCGACGGACACCGCGGAGGACGTGCGCACACGGGGGGCGGGCGTTTCAGCACAGGTCGCCGTCCTTCCGGTCGGGAGCTTCGAGCAGCACGGCCGGTTCCTTCCGCTGGCGACCGACACGCTGGTGGCCTGCGCCGTGGCGCGGGAGATCGCCGCCAGGTACCCGGTGCACCTCCTTCCCCCGGTGACGGTCTCCTGCTCGCACGAGCACGCGGCCTGGCCGGGGACCGTCAGCATCTCCTCCGTGACCCTGCACGCGGTGGTCTCGGACATCGCCGCGTCGCTGCGCCGCTCGGGCGTCGACGCGCTCGTCGTGGTCAACGGGCACGGCGGCAACTACGTGCTGGGCAACGTCGTCCAGGAGGCGTCCGCACGCGGCGAGCGGATGGCGCTGTTCCCGGCCGCCGAGGACTGGGAGACGGCGCGGGAGCGGGCCCAGGTGGTCACCTCGCTGCTCACCGACATGCACGCCGGAGAAATCGAGACCTCGATTCTGCTGCACGCTCACCCCGAATTCGTCCGCCCTGGCAACGAGACCGCCGATTTCACCGCCGACGACCGCCGTCATCTGCTCACCGTGGGAATGTCCGCCTATACCGAATCGGGCGTCATCGGCCGTCCTTCCCTGGGTTCGGCGGAAAAGGGAAAGGCGCTGCTGGAGAGCCTCGCGGAATCCTTCGAGTCGTATTTCGCACTGGTCACCTCGGCAGCGGGCCGCGCATAGCCCGGAGCCGTCCTGCGGCCGGGGCCCATGGGGGCGGCCCCGGCCGGCAGGCGGTCCCCGGACGGACGGCGGCCGGCCGCGGGAGCGGGGGCGCACGCCGGGACGGGGGCGGCGGGTGCGGAGGCGGTGGGTGCGGTGGCTCCGCCGCGCAGGCCCGCGTACCAGCGCCGGACCAGGACGACGGCGCCGGGCAGGCTCGCCGCGAAGCTGAGCACGCCGTAGACGACGGCGACCGCGATCCCGGTGTCCGCGCCGAGCCCCGCCGCGCCGAACGCCCAGGCGGTGACGCCCTCCCGGGGGCCGAAGCCGCCGATGTTCAGCGGCAGGCCCATGGCCACCAGGGCGAGCACCGCGATCGGCAGCAGCACGGCGACCGGAGCGGCCGAGCCGGCGATCCGGGCCGCCACGACGAACATGGCCAGATGCCCGGCCAGCACGATCGCGGAGGACAGCCAGACACCCGGCCCGCTCTGCCGGGAGGCAAGGCCGCCGCGGGCCTCGCCGAGGGTCTGGCGCAGGGCGCCGCCCCGGCGGGCCGGTGCGCGGTTCATCCGGACGGCGAGGACGACGGCGAGCGCGCCGACGGCGGCCAGGGCAGCCAGCGGCGCGAACCCGCGGACCTCGGCGCGCACCGGGGACGGCAGGGTCAGCAGGAGCGCCGCCCCGGCCACGGTCAGCGCGAGCTGTCCCGCCACCCGCTCCAGGACGACCGCCTTCACCCCGCGCCTGAGGTCACCGGCGCTCTGCCCGTGCCGGACCGCCCGGTGCACATCGCCCAGGATGCCGCCCGGCAGGGCCGCGTTGAGGAACAGCGCGCGGTAGTAGTCGGCGACGGCCGGGACCAGGGGCAGCCGCAGCCGCAGTCCCCGGGCGACCAACTGCCAGCGCCACGCGCTGAACACGGTGGTGACCAGGCCGATGCCGAGCGCGGCCAGCACCGACACGGTGTCGATCCGGCGCAGCCCGTCGAGCAGCGCCCCGGTGCCGAGCCGCCACAGCAGGGCGGCCAGGATGACGACGCCGGCCGCGGTGCCCGCATGCGTGCGCAGGGCACGGGAGCCGAGGCGCCGGCGGGCGGGGGTCTGCGCGGCGGGGGCGGGGGCCGGGGGCGCGGGCGCCGTCCGCGGGCGGGCCGGGTGCGCGGACGCCACGCACGTACGGGCCGGGCCGGCGCCCGGGGTCACGCGGGCGCGTACCGGATCCGCCGGCCTCGTTCCGGCCGCCGCCCGTGCGCTCATGCCGTACCGCCCCGCGGCCCGGGCAGCGCCAGCAGGTCGCTGTGGTGGACGGTGACCCGCAGGGTGCCGGCCGCGCAGTCGGCGAGCCGCGCCTCCAGGTACCGCTCGGCCGGGCCGCGCAGCTCCGGGCGCTGTTCGACGGCCGCGCCCACCCAGCCGCGCAGCCACTGCTCGGTCAGCGCGGCCTGCGCCGGGCCGAGCCGCCACGGGCTCGGGTGCAGCCGGACCGTCGCCCCGCGCTCGGAGAACACCTCGCAGGCCACGGTGACCGCGTCCGGGCCGAGCATCCCGGTGCGCCGCTGATGGGCGTTGAACGCGTCGGCGATCTCGGCGTCCAGCGGGTCCGCCGGGGCGAGTTCGACGCGCCCCGCGACGGAGAGGGTGAGCAGGGCCGGGCAGCCGGCGCCCGCGCAGGCGTCCGCCAGCGTCTCCAGTTCCTCGCGGGTGAGGACGTCGAGCAGGGCGGACGCGGTCACCAGCGAGGCACCGGACAGCGCGTCCGGGGTGAGCCGGGCGACATCGCCGCGCCGGGTCTCGACCGTGACGCGGCTGCCGTCGGCGGCGGCGCGCGGTGAGGCCACGGCGGCGAAGTGCAGCAGGTAGGGATCGTGGTCGTGCAGGATCCAGTGCTGGGCGCCGTCCAGACGGGGCGCGAGCCAGCGGCCCATCGACCCGGTGCCGCAGCCCAGGTCGTGCACGACGAGGCCGCCCGGCCGCCCCTGGTGGCCGGCCAGCCGGGTCCGCAACGGGTCGAGCAGGTCCTGCGAGCGGGCCGCCGCGTCGGCGACCTCGCGCAGCTGGAGCCACTCGGGCGCGTACCGCGGCGGCTCCTCGGTGCTCTCGTCCCGCAGCCGTACGGTGGCCCGTTCGCCGGTGCGGGCCACGGGTCCGGCACCGGCGACGACGGCCCGGCCGGCCGTGCCGCCGGCGAGCGCACCGGCCCTTGCGGCAGCCGGGGCCCGGTCCGGTTCCGCCGTACCCGCACCCGTGTCCATGGCCTCCACGCCCTGCACCTCCTCGCTCCGCGCCCGCGCGGACTCCGCCGCGCCGGGGCCCGGCTGAGCCGGAATCAGCCCACCGGCCGCCGGCTGGACCGCCACAGCGGCCCCGTCCGGAATGCCGCGGCTCCCGCCGCTCCCGCCGTCGCTGGTCATGCGGCCCTCCTCGGTGGTTCGGGGAGCCGCTGGAGGACTCCGGCAAGGCTGCGGGCGGTGGCCGCCCAGCCGTCGAGCGCGGCGCGGCGGCCCCGGGCCGCGGCCTTGAGGCGGCGGCGTACGTCGGGTTCGCCGAACCAGCCGCGCAGTTCGGCGGCGAGCGCGGCGGGGTCCTCCGGCGGGACGAGGATGCCCGGCACCCCGCCGTCCGGTGCGCGGCCGACGGCCTCGGGCAGGCCGCCGACATCGGTGGCGAGGACGGGGATGCCCCGGGCGAGGGACTCGGTGACCGCCATGCCGTAGGTCTCGGCGTAGGAGGTGAGGACCATCAGGTCGGCCGCGGCGTAGGCGGCGTCGAGGCCGGCACCGGTACGCGGGCCGCTCAGGTGCAGCCGGTCGGCGAGGCCGTGCCGGGCGATCAGCTCGCGCAGCTCGGCGACGTACCCGGGGTCGTGGCCGAGGCCGCCGACGCACTCGCAGGTCCAGGGCAGGTCCCGGACCGCCGCGAGCGCCTCCACCAGCCGGTGCTGGCCCTTGCGCGGGGTCACGGCGGCCACGCACAGCAGCCGGGAGACGCCGTCGGTGCCGGGCGCGAGGGGCGCGATGTCGGCGCCCGGCGCGGCCACGTGCACCCGGTCGGGAGCGAGCCCGTGGTGGGAGACGAGCCGGCGGACCGCCCAGTCGCTGGTGGCGATCACGGCGGGCACCGCGCGCAGCACCGCCCGTTCGCGGGTGTCCAGGTCGGCGGCGACGGCCGGGACGAGTCCGGTCTCCTCGGCGAGCGGCAGGTGGACGAGGACCGCGAGGCTCAGCCGCCCGGCCTCGGGGACGACGATCTCGGGGACGCCGCAGGCGACGAGGCCGTCCAGCAGGACGACGGTGCCGTCGGGCAGTTCCCGGAGCGTGCGGGCGAGCGCGTCCCGGGCGGTGCGGTCGGGGCGCGGCCAGCTGCCGTGCACCGCGTGCCGGGTGACCTGCCAGCCGAAGCCGGGCAGGTCGAGGCAGACCCGGCGGTCGTAGGCGTTGCCGCCGCTGGGCGCGGCCGGGTCGTCGACGCCGCCCGGCATCACGAAGTGCACGCTGCGCAGGGACATGGGGATGATTCCGGCGTTCTCGGCGGCGGGCTGTACGGGCACGTAGGCGAGACGGGCCCGTTCCACGGTCAGGTCGGTCACAGGCCACGCTCGTAACTCGCCCAGGCGATGTGCGACTCGTGCAGGGTGACCGCGATCCCGGCCAGGCCCCTTGCCCCCTCGCCCAGGGCGCCCTTGTGGACGCGTTCGGCGAGCCGGTCGGCGATGACCTTGGCCAGGAACTCGGTGGACGTGTTGACTCCGGCGAAGTCGGGCTCGTCGTCGAGGTTGCGGTAGTTCAGTTCGGCGGTGACGGCGCGCAGTTCCTGCGTGGCCAGGCCGATGTCGACCACGATGTTGTCCTCGTCCAGCTGCTCGCGGCGGAATGTCGCGTCGACGAGGAACGTGGCGCCGTGCAGTCGCTGCGCGGGGCCGAACACTTCGCCGTGGAAGCTGTGGGCGACCATGATGTGATCGCGGACGGTGATGCTGAACAACGGACGACCCTCCAGGTGCGGCGCGTCTGGTCCCCCCGCCCTTGCTCGCCGGGGGGTGCCGTGTAGTACGGCTCTTCGCTTCCCCGCGTTCAGCGTTCCTCACTCTTTTCTCAGGTCAGACCGGTCCCGGTGTACCGGATCCGGTGGCACAGCGCCGGGATCTCACCGGACGCCAGCTTGGGCAGCACGGAGGGCAGTTCCTCGAAGGCGCTCTCCCCGGTGATGAGCGCGTCGAGCGCCGGATCGGCGAGCAGGTCGAGGGCGAGGGCCATCCGGTCGGCGTAGCCGCGGCCTGGCCGGGCGGCCGGGGAGACGGTGCCGACCTGGCTGCTGCGCACGGTGAGCCGGCGCGAGTGGAAGGCCTCGCCGAGCGGCAGGGCCACGCGCCGGTCGCCGTACCAGCTCAGCTCCACGACCGTGCCCTCGGGGGCGAGGAGCTGGAGGGCCCGGGTGAGGCCGGCCTCGGTGGCGCTGGCGTGCACGACGAGGTCGCAGTCGCCGACCGCGTCGGCGGGCGCGGCGAAGCCCACGCCGAGTGCCTCGGCGGTCGCGGCACGCGCGGGGTCGGCGTCGACGAGTTGCAGCCGGATGCCCGGGAAGCGGGCGAGCAGCGCGGCGACCGCGCAGCCGACCATGCCGCCGCCGACCACCGCGACCCGGTCGCCGATCAGCGGTGCCGCGTCCCACAGGGCGTTCACGGCGGTCTCGACGGTGCCGGCGAGCACGGCCCGCTCGGCGGGCACCCGGTCGGGCACCACGGTGACGGCGCTCACCGGAACGACGTAACGGCTCTGGTGCGGGTACAGGCAGAAGACCGTACGGCCGATCAGCGCAGCCGGGCCCTGCTCCACCAGGCCGACGCCGAGGTATCCGTACTTCACCGGGCCCGGGAAGTCGCCCTCCTGGAAGGGCGCGCGCATGAGGGCGTGTTGGCTCTCCGGCACCCCGCCGCGGAAGACGAGCGTCTCCGTTCCCCGGCTGACTCCGGAGTACAGGGCGCGCACCAGGACCTGGTCGTCGGCGGGCTCCGGGAGGGTGACGTCGCGCAGTTCCCCGTGGCCGGGCGAGCGGAGCCAGAAGGCGCGGGCCGAGTGGTTCATCGGCATTCTCCTGAACGATCGGGAAGTTGTTCACGTACCGAGGTGTGCACAGGCCGCGCAGAGTACGCGGCGTTGATCGACTCTGTCACTCGGCCGGAGGGTGTGCGGTGGCCCTGAACAACACGTATGACGCGAGGCTTCAGCAGGAGACCGCTGTGGGGGCGGTCGCGCAGATCCTGCTGCTGGCCCTGCTCGGCTCGGCGATCGGCATGGGGCCGGCCGGCTGGCTGACGGGGCTCGCCTTCGCGTTCGCCACCTGGGCGGTTCTCTCCCGCGCCCTGCACCGCTCGCGGCTGCGCTCCTTCGGCCCGGCGAACCGGGTCACGCTCGGCAGGGCCACCCTGGTCGGCGGGGTGACCGCGCTGGTCGCGGACTCCTACGAGAGCGCGCCGCCGGTGACGCTGCTGGTGGCCCTGACCGCCGTGGCCCTGCTGCTGGACGGCGTGGACGGCAAGGTCGCGCGCCGCACCGGAACGTCGTCCGCGCTGGGCGCCCGGTTCGACATGGAGGTCGACGCGTTCCTCATCCTGGTGCTGAGCGTGTATGTGGCGATGCAGCTCGGGCCGTGGGTGCTGCTGATCGGCGGTATGCGCTACGCGTTCGTGGCGGCGGCCCGCGTCGCGCCCTGGCTGACCGCCCCGCTGCCGCCGTCCTTCGCGCGCAAGACCGTCGCGGCGGTTCAGGGTGTCTGCCTGCTCGTCGCGGGCGCCGAGCTGCTGCCCCGCCCGGCGAACCTCGCGATCATGCTGCTGGCGCTGGGTTCGCTGGTGTGGTCCTTCGGCCGGGACGTGCTGTGGCTGTGGCGCACCTCCCGGGCGGCGCGGACGGTGCCTGCCGCGCTGCCGCACCAGCCGCTGCGGGAGCTGGAGCTGGAGCTGGCGACGCGCTGAGCGTCCGGAAGGAGCACCGAAGGCGCGTACAAGAGAGGGAGGGCCCGGACCGGTTCACGGTCCGGGCCCTCCCTCTGTGTACGGGGGCGAGCGCTACGGCTGCACGGACCTGCTCCGCCGGATCGCGAACACCGCGGCGGCGATGCCGATGACGCCGGCGACGAGGCCGGCGATGCCGAGCCCGCGGGCGGTGGAGTCGCTCGCGCCGCTCGCGCGGGGCGTCTTGGCGGCGGCCGGGCCGCTGTCGTCGGCGGCGGGGGCGGCGGCCGTCAGTTTCAGCACCGGGGCCGGGTTCTCCGGTTCCTCGCCGCCGGCCGGCTCCTCGATCCAGCGGACGACCTTGCCGTCGGAGTAGGTCTGGAGGGTCTTGAAGACCAGCCGGCCGCCGTCTTCGGGCAGTTGGCCGAAGGCGACGTCGAAGTCCTCGTACTGCCCGGCCCCGATGCGCCCGCCGGTGAAGGTGATCTCGGAGGCCGCTTCGGTGATGGTGCCGTCGTCGGTCTTCACAGGTGTCTTCAGTGCGGCGGTGGTGACCTTGGCGGTCCAGCCGTCCTGCGGGTGGACCAGCACGCCGAGGACGGGGTGGTCGGTGGGGAGGAAGACCTGGACCTTGGTGGTGGCGGCCGTGTCCTCCTCGTTCGGCACCCGGAAGGTCAGCACGCCGTCGGTGGCGCCCTTGGCGTAGCTCTCCGGGTGGACGGTGACGTGCGCGAAGGCGGCGCCGCCGGCGATGACGACCCCGGCGGCGGCCAGGGCCGCGACGGTCCCGGCGCGGAGCAGGGTGGTGCGTGTCGTGGACATGAGTGTGTGGATCTCCGTACGAGTGACGAGTGAGGAGTGACGCGTGTCGGGTGCAGCGTCGGGTGACGCGTGTCGGCGCACGTGTGTCGGCGGACGCGTGTCGGCTGGTCAGGTCGAGTACGGGATCGGGGCCGGCGGGCCGCGCCGCCGCACCGCGTGCCGCAAGGGGGCGGGCCGGGGCGGCCCGGGGTCGGTCGGTACGAGCGGCACCGGACTGTCGGACACGGGCAGCGGGGCGTACCGCCACCATGCGGCCAGGGCCGGGACGAGCGTGACGGCCCGGCGCAGCAGCGACCACAGCGCGGCCTCGCCCCGCCGCAGCCACCAGGACGCGACCAGGGCGGCGAGCAGATGGGCGGCGGTGGCGTGGGCGGTGAGATGGGGGTGGACGCCGAGATAGGGGTGGGCGCCGAGGTGGGAGTGCGCCGGTGCGGCGAAGTGCCGGACGTGCGAGTGACCCGCCGCGACCATGTCCGGGACGCCGCCGGGGCTGCCGGGCCGGCCGGGCCACGGATCCCGGCGCGTCGCACCGGTACCCCCGTCATGAGCCGCGTCGAACCCCAGGTGCAGGCCAGCCTGCGTGAGCAGCATCGCCGCGCCGATGCCGGGCAGCGACCGCTCGCGCCCGCCGCAGGCCCAGCCGAGCGTGAACACGGCGAGGAAGCCCGCGGCGTCGGCCCACAGCGACGGAGTGTCGCCCACGGCCAGGCCGTGCCCGGCGGCAGCCAGGAGCACACACACCGCGGCGAACACCGCGGCCCGTACCCCTCTCACCGCCATGGACGCGCCCATCGCGAGGGATCCTCCCACGCTGGGGCGGTGCACGGGGCGCGAGCGAGCGGTTCGGTCCGCTCGGATCCGCGCCCGGATCCGCGCCCGGATCCGGCGGGAGCCGGCCACCGCGGGCGGGCAACCTTCCCGCCGTCTCGGCGGTCGTCCCTGTGGATCGGCCGATCACCCTCTCGCGAAGTCTGTTGACATAGTCAACAGGCTGAATATCTTCCACGCTACACACACCGCGTGTACAGTGGCCACGGTCTGCCGCCGCCCTCTGGAACGATGGAGCCGGGGCAGGAGAAAGAGGCGGAGGAGCGGCAGTGGGCCAGGAGCTCGTCGACGGCAGATTCCGGATCGGGCGCGTCATCGGCAGGGGCGGTACGGGGGAGGTCCGCGAGGCCGAGGACCTGCGGGCGCCCGAGGGTTCGCCGGAGCGCCGCGTCGCCGTGCAGACCGTCCGGCCCCGCCGCGCCGGCATCCGGACCGACCCCGCCGCCGACGGCGAGGCCCTGCGGCGCTTCTCCCGCGAGATCGGCGTCATACGGCTGCTCGACCACCCCAACCTGGCCCGGCCGGTGGCCGGCGGCATCGCCACGGACGGCGAAGAACCGGCCTACCTCGCCCTGGAGTTCCCGGACGGTGAGCCGCTGGGCGACCTCGTCGAGGAGCACTCCCCGCTGCCCGTCCCCTGGGCCGCGGCCATCGGTGCCCAGATCGCCGCGGGGCTCGCCGCCGCGCACGCCCGGGGCGTCGTCCACCGCGACCTGAGGCCCGCCCAGGTGATGCTCACCCGGGGCGGCACCGTCAAGGTGCTCGGCTTCGGCATGGGCGGCCTCTCGGACGACCCGGACCGCACCCGGCCGGCCGGCACCGGGGCCGGCGCCGGCACGGCCCGCTACAAGGCGCCGGAGCAGTGCCGGGCCCAGCAGGTCACCCAGGCCGCCGACCTGTACGCGCTGGGCTGTGTGCTGTACGAGATGCTGGCCGGCGCCCCGCCCTTGACCGGCGATTGCGCGTACGAGCCGGCCGAACGGGACGTCCGCCGGGAGCCGGCCCCGCCGCACCGGATCCGTGCCGACGCCCCCGCCGCGCTGGTCCGCCTGGTGGAGCGCCTGCTGGCCGGGAACCCGGCCGACCGGCCGGCCGACGCCGTGACCGTACGGGACGCCCTGCTCCCGTTCGCCGTGCCCGCCGACGCCACCGGCCCCGTCCCGGGCTGGAGCGAACTGGACCCGACGCTCCCGCTGCGCGCCGCCGCCCCGGCCCCGGCCGCACCCGCGGCGGAGCGCCCCGTGCCGGTGGCCGGATCCGGCGGCGGCATGGACGTGTTCGCCGTGCACCAGGCCCTGATCCGCGACTACCGCGCCTTCACGGAGGGCGGCACCGTCATCCGGGACGAGCGCGTCAAGGCCCATGTCGCCAAGGACCTGGACGCGGGCTCCCAGTGGCCGAACCCGTGGCTTTCGCTCAACCCGTTCTTCCAGGAGAGCGGCTCGGTGGCCGAGCTGGCCCGGCAGGGGGTGCTGCACCCCGAGTGCGCCCGGATCTTCCAGGCGCGCAAGACCGAGGGCGGCACGGTGCCCGACGGCCGGCCGCTCACCCTCCACCAGCACCAGCGCGACGCGATCGACGCGGCCGCGTCGGGCGCGTCGTACGTCCTGACGACCGGTACCGGATCCGGCAAGTCGCTCTCCTACATCGTCCCGATCGTGGACCGGGTGCTGCGCGAGCGGGACGCGGCGGGCCCGGACGCCGCGCGGCGGGTCCGGGCGATCATCGTGTATCCGATGAACGCGCTCGCCAACAGCCAGCTGCGGGAGCTGGAGAAGTACCTCCGCGACGGCTACGGCACCGGCCGCGAACCGGTCACCTTCGCCCGCTACACCGGGCAGGAGGACGACGCGAGGCGCCGGGAGATCCGCGACAACCCGCCGGACATCCTGCTCACCAACTACGTCATGCTGGAGCTGATGCTGACCCGCCCGGCCGACCGGGCGAGCCTCATCCGGATGGCGCGCGGCCTCGACTTCCTCGTCTTCGACGAGCTGCACACCTACCGCGGGCGCCAGGGCGCCGACGTCGCCCTGCTGATCCGCCGGGTCCGGGAGGCCTGCGGGGCCGGGAGCATGCAGTGCGTCGGCACCTCCGCCACCCTGTCCACCGAGGGCAGCCCGGACGAGCAGCGGCGGATCGTGGCCGGCGTGGCGAGCACCCTGTTCGGCACCGAGGTCCGCCCCGCGCACGTCATCGGCGAGACCCTGGTCCGCGCCACCGGCGAGGCCCCTCGCTCGGTGTCCGCCGAGCGCCTCACCGCCCCCGCCCCGCGCGGCTACGCCGACCTGGTGCGCGACCCGCTCGCCCGCTGGATCGAGGACCGGTTCGGGCTGGCCGAGGACCCGGCGTCGGGCCGGCTCGTACGACGGCGGCCGGCCCGCATCGAGGTCGCCGCCCGGGAGCTGCACGAGCGGTCCGGTGTCCCCGAGGAGCGGTGCGCCGCGGCGATCCGCGCCACCCTCGAGGCCGGCGCCGGGGCCCGCGACCCCCGCACCGACCGCCCCCTGTTCGCGTTCCGCCTGCACCAGTTCCTGTCCAAGGGCGACACCGTGTACGTCACCCTCGAAGACCAGGCGTCCCGCCATCTGACCCGCTCCTACCAGCTGGAACAGCCGGGCAGCGGCGGCAAGCCGCTGATCCCGCTGGCCTTCTGCCGGGAGTGCGGCCAGGAGTATCTGACGGTGTGGCGCACCGAGCAGGACGGCGCGGTGCGCTACCAGGCCCGCCGCGACACCTCGGCCACCGGCGGCCGGCAGGGCGACGGCTATCTGTACATCGACCACGAGCGCGCGTGGCCGTCGGACCCGCAGTACGCGGTGGACGACCGCCGGCTGCCGGAGTCCTGGCTGGAGCTGGACGACCGGGGCCAGGAGGTCGTCAAGCGCGCCTACCGCGACCGGGTGCCCCGGGCCGTCACCGTCGATCCCTGGGGCCGGGAGGGCGAGGGCGAGCTGAAGGCCGCGTTCATCCCCTCGCCCTTCCTGTTCTGCCTGCACTGCGGGGTGGCCTACGAGCAGACGCGCGGCCGGGACTTCGCCAAACTGGCCACCCTGGACCAGGAGGGCCGCTCCTCCGCGACCTCGCTGGTCTCGGCGTCGATCGTGCGCTCGCTGAAGGCGGTGCCGCGGGAGGCGCTCGACAGCAAGGCGCGCAAGCTCCTCACCTTCGTCGACAACCGGCAGGACGCCTCCTTGCAGGCCGGCCACTTCAACGACTTCGTGCAGATCACCCAGTTGCGCGGCGCGCTGTACCGGGCGGCGCTCGACGCGGGCGAAGACGGCCTGCACCACGAGGAACTGGCGGCAGCGGTCAGCGACGCGCTCGCCGTCGCCCCCGCCGACTACACCGGCGAGAGCGATCTGCCGCCCTCCCTGGCCCGCAACGCCGCCCGCACGCTGCGGGACGTCGTCGCCTTCCGGCTCTACCTGGACCTGGAGCGCGGCTGGCGCATCACCATGCCCAACCTGGAGCAGACCGGCCTGCTGGAGATCGGCTACGAGGACCTGGAGTGGGTCGCCGGCCGGCAGGACCGCTGGGCGGACACGCACCGGGCGCTGCGGGACGCCGACCCGGCGCTGCGCGCGGAGATCATGAAGACGCTGCTGGACGAGATGCGCCGCTCGCTGGCGATCGACGTGTCGTACTTCCGTGACGACGCGTTCGAGTCGCTCCAGCGCGCCAGCGAGGAGCGGCTGGTGGACCCGTGGGTCCTCGCCGCCTCCGACAAGCCGCGCACCGGCACCGCCTACCCGCACCCCTCCAGGCCCGGCATGGACCGCTCGGGGCTCTTCCTCTCGGCGCGCGGCAAGTACGGCAAGTACCTGCGCCGTACCGACCGCGCCTTCAGGCACCTGGACCAGGACGACCTGCAACTGGTCGTCGCCGAGCTGCTGCGGGTGCTGACGCGGGCCGGCCTGGTCAAGGAGGTGGCGGCCGAACCGCGGCGGGCCGGCCGGCACCGCGGGGCGCCCGCCGCCGCCACCGGCTACCGGGTGGCCGCCCAGTCGCTGGTCTGGCGGGCCGGCAAGGGCGAGGCGGGCGCCCACGACCCGCTCACCCGGACCTACCAGAGCGGTGACGGCCCGCGGATCAACACGTTCTTCCTGCGGCTGTACCGGGAGACGGCCGACGCCCTGTCGGGGCTGTACGCCCGCGAGCACACCGCCCAGGTCTCCCCGGCGGACCGGGAGGCCCGGGAGCGGGCGTTCCGGGACGCCGAGCTGAAGCTGCTGTACTGCTCCCCCACCATGGAGCTGGGGGTCGACATCTCCGAGCTGAACGCCGTCATGATGCGCAACGTGCCGCCGACGCCCGCCAACTACGCGCAGCGCTCGGGCCGGGCCGGCCGCAGTGGCCAGCCCGCGCTGGTCACCACGTACTGCGCCACGGGCAACAGCCACGACCAGTACTACTTCCGCCGCTCGGAGCGGATGGTGGCGGGCGCGGTCGCCCCGCCCCGCCTCGACCTGGCCAACGAGGACCTGGTCCTCTCCCATCTCCAGGGCATCTGGCTCGCCGAGGCGGGGCTGCGGCTGGGCCGCGCCGTCCCCGACGTGCTGGACGTGTCGTACCCGGACGGCGGCGAGCGTCCGGCCCCCGCGCTCGGTCTGCTGCCCGAGATCCGCGCGGCGGCGCACGACGAGGGCGCCCGGGACCGCACCGTGGACGCCGCCCTGCGCGTCCTCGGCCCGCTGTTCGGCGAGTTCGCCGACACCACCTGGTGGTACGACGACTGGATCCAGGACCGGGTGCGGACCGTGCCGGAGCGGTTCGACCGCGCCTTCGACCGCTGGCGCGGCCTGTTCCGCGCCGCCCTCGACGACCAGTACGTGCAGAACAGGCGGCGCCTCGACTACAGCCTCACCGAGGGCGAGCGGCACCGGGCCAACGCGCGCCGGCGCGAGGCGGAGACCCAGCTGAACCTGCTGATGAACGAGAGCGTGGACAGCAAGTCGGTGCTCTCCGACTTCAACCCCTACCGCTATCTGGCCTCCGAGGGCTTCCTGCCCGGCTACAGCTTCCCCCGGCTGCCGCTGGCGGCGTACATCCCGACGGCGGGGCGGCGCCGCGGCGACGGCGACTATCTGCAGCGCCCCCGCTTCCTCGCGGTCCGCGAGTTCGGTCCCGGCGCGCTGATCTACCACGAGGGCGCCCGCTACCAGGTGACCCGGGTCCAGCTGCCGCCGGACTCCGCCGGCGAGCTGACCACCGGCGAGGCCCGCCGCTGCGCCCAGTGCGGCTACCACCACGACCCCCGGGACCGCGAGGACCGCTGCGGGTTCTGCGCCGAGCCGCTCGGCGGCGCCACCTACGGCCTGCTCCCGCTGCACACCGTGTACACCACCCGCCGCGAGCGGATCTCCTCCGACGAGGAGGAGCGCCGCAGGGCCGGGTTCACGCTCCAGACGTCGTACCGCTTCCACGACCACGGCACCCGCAGGGGCCGGCTCGACGCGGCGGTCGCGGACGCCTCCGGTGCGCCGCTCGCCCGGATCTCCTACGGCGACTCGGCGACCGTGCGGATCACCAACACCGGCCGGGTGCGGGCCCGTACGGACGAGCCGCCCGGCTACTGGCTCGACCTCGCCGACGGCCGCTGGATGAACGACCGGGACGCGGCCGAGGCGTCGGGCGACTCCGGTGAACTGCCGCTGGTGGACGCCGACGGCAACGAGCGGCGCCGCAAGAAGCGCGTCATCCCGTACGTGGCGGACCGGCGGAACATCCTCGTGCTCACCCTGGAGGAGGCACTGCCCGAGCCGGTCGCGCTGACCCTGATGTACGCGCTGGAGCGCGGTGTGGAGGCCGCGTTCGAGCTGGAGGACGCCGAGCTGTCCAGCGAGCTGCTGCCGCCGGAGAGCGGGCCGCGGCGCCGCATCCTGTTCATGGAGGCCGCCGAGGGCGGCGCCGGTGTCCTGCGCCGGCTCCAGGCCGAGGACGGCGCGCTCGCCCGGGCCGCCGGACGCGCCCTGGAGATCTGCCACTTCGCGGCCGACGGCACGGACGAGGGCGGCGCGGAGCACCGCCCGGGACGCGCCTGCGCGCGCGGCTGCTACGAGTGCCTGCTCACCTACGCCAACCAGCTCGACCACGCCCGGATCGACCGGCGCACCGTGGCCGGCCTGCTGACCGGGTTCGCCTCGGCCACCGTCCGGCGCCCGGCGCGCGGCGAAACCCGCTCGGAGCGGTACCGGCGGCTGCTGGACGGCCCGCCCGCGGACGACGTCCCGGCGGCCGACCTGGCCGCCCGCGGCGACTTCCTCGGCTGGCTCAGGGCCCGGGGGCTCAACCTGCCCACGGAGAGCGGCGGCCGGCTGGCCGAGGCCGACGCGGCGCCGGACTTCCTGTACCGCATGCCGGGCCTGCGCCTCGCCGTCTTCGTCGACCTGCCCGGCACCGAGCAGAGCGGGCAGCGCGACGCGGACGCCGAGGAACGCATCCTCGACGCCGGCTGGGAGTACGTCCGCTTCCGGCCGGGCGACGACTGGGACGCGCTGGCCGCCTCCTACGCCGACTGCTTCGGCTCCCCCGCCGCCCCCTGACCGCCCGCCCCCGCCCGACGAGGAACTGACGACTACACATGGCTCCCACGTACTTGGCAGGTTCGCTGGTGACCGCCCGCGGCCGGGACTGGGTGGTGCTCCCGGAGAGCGCGCCCGATCTGCTGGTGCTGCGCCCGCTGGGCGGCTCCGACGACGACATCGCCGCCGTGTTCCCGGCCTTCGAGGAGGTCAGGGGCGCCGAGTTCGCGCCGCCCGAGCCGGGCGACCTCGGCGACCAGCGGGCGGCCGGGCTGCTGCGCACCGCGCTGCGTATCGGCTTCCGCTCCGGCGCGGGCCCGTTCCGGTCGCTGGCCCGGATCGCCGTCCAGCCGCGCGCCTATCAGCTCGTCCCGCTGCTGATGGCCCTGCGGCAGCCGACGGTGCGCATGCTGATCAGCGATGACGTCGGCATCGGCAAGACCGTCGAGGCGGGCCTGATCGCGAGCGAGCTGCTCGCGCAGGGCGAGGCGCGCGGCCTGGCCGTGCTGTGTTCGCCGGCGCTGGCCGAGCAGTGGCAGCAGGAGCTGCGCGGCAAGTTCGGCATCGACGCCGAGCTGGTCCTGGCCTCCACGGTGTCCCGCCTGGAGCGCGGCCTCGACCTCGGCCAGTCGCTGTTCGACCGGTACCCGCACGTCATCGTCTCCACCGACTACATCAAGGCCGCCCGGCACCGCGACGACTTCGTGCGGCACTGCCCCGACCTGGTCATCGTCGACGAGGCGCACACCTGTGTGACCTCCGACGACACCCGGGCGGGCAGCCAGCACCAGCTGCGCCACGAGCTGCTGCGCCGGGTCGCTGCCGACCAGGACCGGCACCTGCTGCTGGTGACGGCGACCCCGCACAGCGGCAAGGAGTCGGCGTTCCGCGCTCTGCTGGGCCTGGTCCGGCCCGACCTCGCCCACGCGGACCTGGACACGGAGGCCGGCCGCAAGCTGCTCGCCGGGCACTTCGTGGCCCGCAAGCGGGCCGACGTACGGCAGTACCTGACGACGGCGGACGGCCTCGCGGACGACTCGCTCGCCGAGCGCACCGCGTTCCCCGCCGACCGGTACTTCAAGGACGAGACGTACAAGCTGTCCCCGGAGTACCGGGCCCTGCTGGACGACGCCCTCGCCTACGCGGGCGAGCGGGTGACGGAGGCCGGCGGGCAGGGCCGGCGCGAGGCCCGGATCGCCTGGTGGTCGGCGATCGCGCTGCTGCGGTCGCTGGTCTCCTCGCCGCGCGCCGCGGCCCAGACCCTGCGGACCCGGTCGGCGGCGGCCGTGGCCGCGTCGGCGGAGGAGGCCGACCGGCTGGGCGCCCCGCTGACCGCCGACTCGACCGACCAGGACACCCTGGAAGGCATGGACGTGGCGCCGGGCGCCGGGACCGAGCAGGCGGGCTCCCACCTCGCTGAGCTGGCCGAACGCGCCGAGGCCCTCCAGGGGCCCGTGCACGACCGGAAGCTGGGGGCGCTCGTGCAGCACCTCAAGGCGCTGCTCGCGGACGGCTACCACCCGATCGTGTTCTGCCGCTACATCCCGACCGCCGAGTACCTCGCCGAGCAGCTCGGCCACGACCCGGAGACCGGCAGGCGCGGCCCGCTCGGCGCGAAGACGGTGGTCAGGGCGGTCACCGGCACCCTCTCCCCGCAGCAGCGCGTGGCCCGGATCGAGGAGCTGGCGGCGCAGGCCGGCGCGGACCCCGCCGCCCGGCGGGTCCTGGTCGCCACCGACTGCCTGTCGGAGGGCGTGAACCTCCAGCACCACTTCGACGCCGTCGTCCACTACGACCTGGCGTGGAACCCGACCCGGCACGACCAGCGCGAGGGCCGCGTCGACCGGTACGGCCAGCAGCGCGACGAGGTCCGCGTCATCACCCTGTACGGCGAGGACAACGGCGTCGACGGCAAGGTCCTGGACGTCCTCATCAGGAAGCACCGGCAGATCAAGAAGGACCTCGGCATCTCGGTCTCGGTGCCCGACGAGACGTCGGCGGGTGTCACGGACGCGATCGTCGAGTGGCTGCTGCTGCGCGGAAGGCAGGGCGAGCAGGAGGCGCTGTTCGGGTCGGACGCGTTCCAGCGGAGCTTCGCCGACCTGGAGCGGGACTGGAACTCGGCCGCCGAGCGGGAGAAGACCTCCCGGTCACGGTTCGCGCAGCGCTCCATCCACCCGGAGGAGGTCGCCCGGGAGGTCGCGGAGGTGCGGGCGGCGCTCGGCGGGGCGGGCGAGGTCAGCGCCTTCGTACGGGAGTCCCTGAACGCCCTCGGGGCCGTGCTGCGGGACGCGCCCGGCCCCGGGGCCGACTTCACCGCGCAGGTCGGCGGCGCCCCGGCGGGCCTGCGGGACGCGCTGGCGCCGGTGGTCGGCGCCGAGGCGGTGGAGCACGACCGGCCGATCCCGTTCCGCACCGACCCGGCGGTGGCGCGCGGCGAGGCGGCGCTGGTCCGCACCGACCCGGTGGTCGGCGCGCTCGCCTCGCACGTGCTGAACTCGGCCCTGGACGCGGGCGCGGACGGGCCCCGCCCGGCCCGCCGCTGCGGGGTGGTGACGACCGACGCGGTGCGCACCCGGACGACGCTGCTGCTCGTCCGCTACCGCTTCCACCTCACGCTGCCCTCGCGCACCGGCGAGCGGCAGCTGGTCGCCGAGGACGCGCGGCTGCTGGCCTTCGAGGGCTCCCCGCGCGGCGCGGTGTGGCTGCCGCCGGAGCGGGCGGCCGGGCTGCTGGAGGCGCGGGCGGCGGAGAACACCTCGGCGGCCTTCGGCGAACGCGCCCTGACCCGCGTCCTCGACCAGCTGGGCGAGGTGGGCGACCGGCTGGCCGCCTACGGCGACGAGCTGGCCGGCGAACTCGACGCCTCCCACCGCCGGGTGCGCCAGGCCTCCCGCGAGATCGTCCGGGGCCTGTCCGTCACCGCCCAGAAACCCGCCGACGTGCTCGGTGTCTACGTCTATCTGCCCGCCTCGCCCGCGCCGACCGCCGGAGTCCCCGCCTGATGTCCGCCACCACCCGCAACCAGGTGTTCACCGCCGTCCACACGGTCGGCGGGCTGCTGCCGGCCGACATGCTGCTCCGCATCGCCGAGGGCCGTGACCTGCCGGGGGCGCGCTCCGCCGACTACGGGCTGCCCTCGTCCCGTTCGGTGCGGGACGAGGCCGAGCGCAGCTGGGAGTACCTGCGCCCGCTCTGGCGCGAGCTGCGCGCCCGGCTGCCCGAGGACCCGGAGACGGGCCGGCCCGCCGCCGACCCCACCGGGCGGGCCGGCGCCGACTGGCTGGCGCCGCTCTGGCGCGAGCTGGGCTTCGGCCGGCTGCTCCCGGTCGGCCCGTCCGGTGTCCCCGCCGACTCCGATCCGGACAAGCGGTTCCCGGTCTCGCACCGCTGGGACCACGCCCTGATCCACCAGACGTCCTGGCAGACCGACCTGGACCGGCGGCCGGGCGGCGCGGGCACGGTCCCGCCGCAGTCCCTGCTCCAGGAGTGCCTGAACCGGACCGAGGCCCATCTGTGGGCGGTCCTGACCAATGGCCGCCAGGTGCGGCTGCTGCGCGACTCCAGCGCGCTCGCGACCGCCTCGTACGTCGAGTTCGACCTGGCGGCGATCTTCGACGGCGAGCTGTTCAGCGAGTTCGTGCTGCTGTACCGGCTGCTGCACGTGTCCCGGTTCGAGGTGCCCGAGGGCGCGGCGCCGGCCGCCTGCCGCCTCGAACAGTGGCGCACGGAGGCCGTCGCCAGCGGCACCCGGGCGCTGGACCAGCTGCGCCGGGGCGTGCAGGAGGCGGTCACCGTGCTCGGCACCGGCTTTCTGCGGCATCCGGAGAACGGGGCGCTGCGGGAGCGCGTCCGCCCCGGGGAGCTGCAGGCGGCGCTGCTGCGCCTGGTGTACCGGCTGCTGTTCGTCTTCGTGGCCGAGGACCGCGAGGCGCTGCTCGTGCCCGACGCGGACCCGCTCGCCCGGGAGCGGTACGCGCGCTACTTCTCGTCGGCGCGGCTGCGCGCCCACGCCCGCAAGCGGCGCGGCACGGCGCACGGCGACCGCTACGAGGCGCTGCGCCTGGTCCTGACGGCCCTCGGCGCCGAGCGGGGCCGCCCCGAACTCGGTCTGCCGGGCCTGGGCGGCCTGTTCACCGAGACCGGCGCCGACGCCCCGCTGCGCGGCCTGAAGCTGTCCAACGAGGCCCTGCTCAGTGCCGTACGCCGGCTGTCCCAGGTGCGCGACGGCAGCGCGGGGCGCCGGCGGGCGGTGGACTACCGGCACCTGGACGCGGAGGAACTCGGCTCCGTCTACGAGTCGCTGCTGGAGCTCGAACCCAGGTACAGCGCGGCGGAGCGGCGGTTCGAGCTGATCGAGGCAGCCGGCAACACGCGCAAGACCACGGGCAGTTACTACACGCCGTCGTCGCTGATCGAGAGCCTGCTGGACTCCGCGCTCGACCCGGTGATCCAGGACGCGGTGCGGCGCGGCGAGGAGGCGGCGGCCCGGGCGGGCGAGACGGATCCGGCGGGGCGGATCGAGCGCGAGCTGCTCGCCCTGAGGGTGTGCGATCCGGCGTGCGGTTCGGGCCACTTCCTGGTGGCGGCGGCCCGCCGGATCGCCAAGCAGGTGGCGGCGGTCCGCGAGCGCAACCCGGAGCCGACGCTGGACGCGGTCCGGCACGCCCTGCACGAGGTGGTCGCCCGGTGCGTCTACGGCGTGGACCTCAACCCGATGGCCGTGGAGCTGGCGAAGGTGTCGCTGTGGCTGGAGGCGCTGGAGCCGGGCAAGCCGCTGGGCTTCCTCGACGCCCATCTCAAGCACGGCAACGGGCTGATCGGCACGACCCCGAGGCTGCTGGCCGACGGCGTCCCCAGTGACGCCTTCAAGCCGATCGAGGGCGACGACAAGAAGACCGCCGGCGACCTCCAGAAGCGCAACCGGGCCCAGCGGGGCGGCCAGGACGAGCTGCTCTTCGACACCGCCCCCGCCGTCGGCAACAGCCGCTACGCGGCCGAACTGGCCCGGATCGCGGCCGCCCCGGCCGACTCGCTTGCCCAGGTCCGCGACCAGGAGTCCGCGTACCGCGCCTATGCCGGGTCCGCCGACTATCTGCGGGACCTGCACGCGGCCGACGCCTGGTGCGCCGCCTTCGTCTGGCCCAAGCGTCCCGGCGGGCCCGAGGCCCCCACGGACCAGGTGCTGCGGGCCCTGCGCGGACATGACGGGGCCGCCGCCGTACCGGAGGCCACGCGCGCCGAGATCCTGCGCCTGCGCGACGCGTACGGCTTCTTCCACTGGCATCTGGAGTTCCCCGAGGTCTTCCCGGTGCCGGAGTCCGGTGCGGGCGCCGGCCCGGAGACGGGCTGGGCGGGCGGTTTCGACGCGGTGCTCGGCAACCCGCCGTGGGAGCGGGTCAAGCTCCAGGAGCAGGAGTTCTTCGCCGAGCGCAGTCCCGAGATCGCCGGGGCGAAGAACGCGGCGGCCCGCAAGCGGGCGATCGCCGGGCTGCGCCAGGACCCGGACGGGCGGCTGCTGTCGGAGGAGTTCGAGGCCGCCAAGCGCCGCTCCGAGGGCGAGAGCCACTTCCTGCGGGTCAGCGGACGCTACCCGCTGACCGGCCGGGGCGACATCAACACGTACGCCGTATTCGCGGAGACCGACCGCATGCTGACGGGGCCGCGCGGGCGCACCGGGATCATCGTGCCGACGGGCATCGCGACCGACGCGACCACGCAGTTCTTCTTCAAGGACCTGGTCACGCACGGCCGCCTCGCCGCCCTGTACGACTTCGAGAACGAGGACAAGGTCTTCCCCGGCGTCCACAACCAGCTGCGGTTCTGCCTGCTCACGCTGCGCGGCACCGGGGACATGGACGAGCCGGCGCAGCTGGTGTTCAAGGTGCGCCAGGCCGCCCAGATCGCCGAGCGCCGCTACCGGCTGACGGCGGACGACATCCTGCGGATGAACCCCAACACCGGTACCTGCCCGGTGTTCAGCACCCGCCGGGACGCCGAGATCACGCTGGGCATCTACCGCCGGGTGCCGGTGTTCGTGCACGAGGCGCGCGCGGACGGCAACCCGTGGGGGGTGTCGTTCCTGCGCATGTTCGACATGGCGAACGACTCGGGTGTCTTCCGCCCCGACGCCCAGCGCGGCGAGACCTTCGACGACCTGCTGGAGGACGGCTGGGAGCCGGAGGGCAACGTCCTGGTCCGCGGCGAGGAGCGGCTGCTGCCGCTGTACGAGGCCAAGATGCTGCACCACTACGACCACCGGTTCTCCACGTACGAGGGTGCCACCGACAAGCAGCTCAACAAGGGCACGCTGCCCCGGCTCACGGTGGAGCGGCACGCGGACGCGGCGGCCCGCCCGATGCCCCGCTACTGGGTGCCCGAACAGGACGTGCCCACGGGCGAGCGGGACCGCCACGGCCAGGAGGTCCGGGCGGCGGGCGTCCGCTCGCGGCTGGCCGCCCGGGGCTGGCGGCGCGACTGGGTGCTGGGCTGGCGGGACATCACCAACAAGAGCAACGAGCGCACCATGATCTGCGCGGTCGCGCCCGCGCACGGCTTCGGCCACAAGTTCATGCTGGCGCTCGCGGACGGTGCCGCCCTGCTGGCGAGCGTGTGGTCCTCGTTCGTCCTGGACTACGCGGCCCGTCAGTCGATCGGCGGGACGTCGATGAGCTACTTCGTGGTCCGCCAGCTCCCCGTCCCGGCACCGCAGGAGCTGGCCCGGCACGCCGGCTTCCTCGTGCCGCGCCTGACCGAACTCACCTACACGGCCTCCGACCTGGCCGGTTTCGCCCGCGAACTCGGCGACACCGGCGCCCCCTTCCGCTGGGACCCGGACCGCCGTGCCGTGCTCAGGGCCGAACTGGACGCCTTCTTCTTCCATCTGTACGGCGTGTCCCGTGACGACACGGCGTACGTGCTGGACACCTTCAACGTCACCCGCGACAACGACGTGCGCGAGCACGGCCGCTACCGCACCAAGGATCTCGTCCTCGCCGAGTACGACCGTATGGCCGCCGCCGGCCTCACCCCCGGGGCTCCCCTCGTCGACGGCGAGACCTACACCTCCACCCTGACCCCGCCGCCGGGCCGGGGCCCCCGGCACCCCGCCCCCTGAGCGAGGCACCGTTGACCCAGAGCACCACCACGGCGCGTCACCCGGCACGGGGCACCGGGCACCGGGCCGCGAGGGCGTTGTCAGTGGCTGCCCCTATCGTTCTCGGTGAACGCACGGGGTGGCAGGGGGGGATGTGGTGAGCATGGCCGAGGGCGCGACGCCGTACCCGGAGTTCCGGCTGCGGCTGCCGGGCGGGGGCCCGGAGGCGCGGGGGCGGCTGCTGGCCGAGAAGGGCACCAACGGCAGCCAGAAGTTCGTCGTGCTGGCCGGGTCGCCCGGCCGGCCGGAGGTGGTGCCGTCGTTCCCGGTGCGCATGCCGTCGTCGTACCGGCTGCGGCAGCGGCTGCTCGACGACGGGATCCTCGCCGGCTCGGCCACCTGGCCGGGGTGGCTGGAGGCAGTGGCGGACATCGAGTGCAACTCGCCGTCGGCCGCCGCCGAGATCCTGGTCGGGCGCAGTGCCAACGGCTGGACGGAGTGGAAGTCCACCGACGGCCATCCGCTCGCCGACTACCTCGACCAGACCTGGTGGGGGCCGAACCGGCCGTGGCTGGTGCGCGGTTCGAACGTGTCCGGGCTCGACCTCGTCCGGCGGCTGTGGCTGCCCGAGGGTCTGGTGACGCTCCCGGCCCGGCAGCTGCGCCAGGGCCTCGGCCAGGGCACCAGCAAGGACCGCCTGCGCACGGCCGTGGAGGAGGACTACGCGTCGACGGCCACCTACCACCAGAAGCTCCAGCTGGTCGAGGAGACGCACGCGTTCCTCTCGCGGATGCGGCCCGGCGACACGGTGTGCACGATCTCGGGCGGCCGGCTGTACGTCGGCCGGGTGACGGGGGCCGCCGAGCAGACCGAGTCCGAGGACGGGCGGTCCAATCTGCGCCGCCCGGTCGAGTGGGGCGAGCAGGGGTACGCGTACGAGGACCTGCCGGAGGAGCTCCAGCAG
The DNA here is from genome assembly GCF_043079545.1 of Streptomyces sp. NPDC015171. Lineage (NCBI taxonomy): Bacteria > Bacillati > Actinomycetota > Actinomycetes > Kitasatosporales > Streptomycetaceae > Streptomyces > Streptomyces sp. NPDC015171. Next base: position 850,900 of record NZ_JBIBUO010000002.1, on the reverse strand, counting down.
AAGCTCTCCGCCCAGCACGACGTGCTGGACCTCTCCGCGGTGAAGGACCTCGTGGACGGGCTGGGCATCAGCGACGAGGACCTGATCGAGGAGGCCGAGGCCGCCGACCGCGACCCGGCCGCCGAGATCCCGGCCCTGACGGCCCGCCGCGAGCTGCGGCTGCCCGAGCCGCCGGACGCGCTGGCCGAGGAGCTGCTGGTGCACGAGGCGGAGTGGCTGCGCGAGGTGCGCGACCTGCTGTGGGACGAGCGGCAGCTGATCCTGTACGGGCCGCCGGGCACCGGCAAGACCTACCTGGCGCTGAAGCTCGCCGAGTTCCTCGGCGGCGGCCCCGAGCAGGTCAAGCTCGTCCAGTTCCACCCGTCCTACGCGTACGAGGACTTCTTCGAGGGGTTCCGGCCGCGGGAGGACCCGCAGACCCGGGAGGTCGCCTTCCGGCTCACCGCCGGCCCGCTGCGCGAACTCGCCGACCTGGCCTCGCGGGAGGGCAGCCGGCACATCCCGCACTTCCTGGTCGTGGACGAGATCAACCGCGCCAACCTGGCGAAGGTCTTCGGCGAGCTGTACTTCCTGCTGGAGTACCGCAACAAGTCCGTCCGGCTGACCTACTCGGGCGAAGACTTCGCACTGCCGCCCAACCTGTTCGTGATCGGCACGATGAACACGGCCGACCGGTCGATCGCCCTGGTCGACGCGGCGATGCGGCGCCGCTTCGCGTTCGTGGAGCTGTCGCCGCGGACCGAGCCCACCCGGGGCCTGCTGCGCCGCTGGCTGGCCCGTGAGGGCCGGGACCCGGAGCCCGCCGACCTGCTGGACGCGCTCAACTCCCGGATCGAGGACGCCGACTTCCGTATCGGTCCCTCGTACCTGATGCGCAAGGGCGTGTTCCGCGCCGGCGGTCTCGAACGGACCTGGCGGACCAGGATCCTGCCGCTGCTGGAGGAGCACCACTACGGGGAGGGCGTGGACATCGAGCGGCGGTACGGGCTCGCGGCCCTGCGGGAGTCCCTCGGGTGACCCTGACCGTCGACCTGGTCGAGCACGCCCCGGCCGTCCGGGTGGCGCTGCCGGACGCCGTCGGGCGGGCGCTGGCCGCCGGGGACGTGGTGGACGCGGCCCCGGATCCGTACGCGGCGGGGCGGTGGTCGCTGCGCGCCGGCAGCAAGGTCGGCACCGTCGTGGTCGGGGTGCCCGGGTCCACCGGGCAGGTCACCGTGCGGATCGCCCCCAAGGTGCCCGTCGCCCGGCTGTTCTTCCTGCTGGGCTACAGCCTCGACCCGGCGTCCCTGTGGCGCGACGGCGAGGTCTCGGCCGCCGGGCACGAGCAGCTGCTGCCCGCCGTCGCGCACGCCGTGGAACGCCAGGTGGACCGGGCCCTGCGGCAGGGACTGCTCCAGGGGTACCGGCGGGCGGAGGAGTCCTCGCTGGTCGTGCGCGGCCGCGTCCGGGAGGCCGAGCAGATACGGCGGCGGTTCGGGCAGCCGCTGCCGGTGGAGGTGGCGTACGACGAGTTCACCACGGACATCGCGGAGAACCGGCTGCTGCGCGCCGCCGTCGAGCGGTTGCTGCGGCTGCCGGACGTCACCGGGGACGTGCGTCGCCGGCTGCTGCACCAGCGGGCGCGGCTGGCCGATGTCACGGTGCCGGTGCGCGGCCGGCCGCTGCCCGGCTGGCGGCCGACCCGGCTCAACGCCCGCTACCATCCGGCGCTGCGGCTCGCCGGGGTCGTCCTGCGGGACGCGTCGGTGGAGCACGCGCCCGGCGGTCTGCGCGTCGACGGCTACCTGTGCGACATGAACCGGCTCTTCGAGGACTTCGTGACGGTGGCCCTCCGGGAGGCCTGCCGGGACTCGCCGTACACGGCCAAGCTCCAGGATCCGCACCACCTCGACGCGGCCGCCGCGATCCGCATCCGGCCCGACCTGGTGCTCCACGGCCCGGACGGGCGGCCGTGCGCGGTGGTGGACGCCAAGTACAAGGCGCAGAGGCGCGGCGGTTTCCCGGAGGCCGACCTGTACCAGATGCTGGCGTACTGCACGGCCCTGGGGCTGCGCGAGGGGCATCTCGTGTACGCGAAGGGCAACGCGGCCCATGCGGCGCACACCGTGCGGCACTCCGGGATCGTCCTCCACCAGCACGCCCTGGACCTGGACCGGCAGCCGTCCGGGCTGCTCGCGGAGGTCCGCGCGCTGGCGGCCCGGCTGATGCGGGGCCACGCGCCCGGGTCCCTCAGTCCCGGGGGGTGAGCGTGCCGTTGCCCAGGCCGTCGCGGGCCAGCTCGGCGGCCTGCCGGGTGATCTCGGCGATCCTGCGGGCCCGCTCCTCGAACTCCTCCAGGGCCCGGAAGGCGGCCCCGTAGCGGCGCTGCTCGGCGAGGTCCATCTGCGGGACGCGGGCGCCCTTGCCGTCGAGCCGGAAGGTGCCGCTGGAGCTGGTGGAGCGGCGGGTGTTGGCGGCGCTGCGCAGGAAGCCCCGCAGGAAGCCGGTGTCGAGCTGGTCGCTGACCGAGACCGGTTCCGGGTCGCCGTACTCGATGAGTCCGGCCCGGGCCAGGTCGGCGACGCTCACCGAGGGGCCGTCCAGGGCGCCGGGGCCCTCGCCCGCCGACAGGTCGGGGAGGAGCCCCGCCAGCTCCTCGACCTGTCGGGTCAGTTCCGTCCGCAGGGCGAGGTATTCGGCGGCGTGGTCGCGGCGGGAGGCCCTGACGTGCCGGCCGGGCGTCAGGTCGACGGTGTCGTCGAGCAGGTCGATCAGCGGGACGTCCGCGGTCTGGGCGGGTTCCGGGTCCAGGGCGCCGTCCGGGTCGTTGGCGGTCAGGTCGACCATGCGCACACCGGTGGCCGTGTCGCCGGCGGAGCGGGGACGGCGCAGCTCCCACAGGTGCACGGGCAGGGCGTGCGAGGCGGCCGTGCCCGGCGGCAGCGCGGTGACCTTGGCCAGGACGCCCCGGCGCACCAGCTCGGCCCGGATGCGCCGGCCCGCCTTGCGGTAGGCGACCGAGGCCGGCATGACCATCAGCACGCGTCCGCCGGGCGCGGTGTGCGCGTAGGCGTGCTGGAGCCAGGCGAGTTCCCCTTCGGCGCGGGAGGGGATGCCCAGCTCCCACCGGGGGTCGAGCAGCAGCTCCTCGCGCCCCCAGTCGCTGTCGCCGACCGGCGGATCGCAGACGACGAGGTCGGCCTGCAGCCCGGGCCAGCGGTCGTCCCGGAGTGAGTCCCCCGGGACGACGGTGACGTCCGCGTACCCGGTGAGTTCGGCCCGCAGCCGGGCGAAGCGGGCGCTGCGGGCGTCGGACTCCTGTCCGCGGCGCCGTGTCCCCGTGCGCGGTCCGACGGCCAGCAGGAGGGTGCCGATGCCGCAGGCCGGGTCGAAGACGGTCGCGCCGGGCGGCACCACGCCGGCCAGGTGCCGCACGGCGCGGACGATGCGCGGGGCGGTGACCTGGTCGGATCCCGCCCGGCGCACAGAGTCGGTGAAGCGTTCGGCGAGGGACTCGGCCACCTCGCCGGGCGAGCCGTGCGCGGCGAGGGAGCGGGCGAGCCGGACGGTGTCGGCGGGCAGCGGCACGGTGTCCGGTCCGCCGCCGGCGAGGAGCTGGGCGACATCGGCGAGCACGCCGGCCATGTCGTCGCCGGAGGCGGCCCGCAGCGCCTGCCACAGCTGCACCTCCTCGGAGACGTCCTGCCCCTTGTGCTGCCGGTCCAGCCAGGACTGCACCGCGGTCAGGTCGAACAGGGGGCTGTTGGCGCTGCCGCCCGCCGGTGCGGGGAAGTCGTCGTAGCGCCGCCTCCAGTTGGAGACGGCGGCACGGGTGACCCCGGCGATCCGGGCGATCTCGGAGCCGGTGACAAGGGGTCCGCCGGGGGGTGGGGCGGAGTGGTCCGTCATACCGGCCACCGTACACACGCCCTCTGAGCCCTGCAATGAACTGGCGTGTTGACACGGTCAACACGCCAGTTGCCGTGGGCTGAGGGGCGGGCTCAGCCCTTCTGCTCGACCCGCACCCAGTCGATCTCGGCCTGCACTCCCCCGGCCGCGATCTTGTCGACGCTGGACTGCGGCAGGCCCCAGTAGGGGGAGGTGACCTTGTTCCAGCCCGCCGGGTAGGCGCCGCCGAGGGCGAGATTGAGGATCAGGTACTGGTTGTGGCCGTAGACCCACTGGCCCCGGGTGGACTCCAGCTTGTTGCGGGTCGTCTCCTGGACCAGGCGGTCGTCGACGAGGAAGCGCATCGCCGTCGGGGTCCATTCGACCGCGTAGGTGTGCCACTGGTCGGCCGTGCCGCCGCCCGGGTAGGTCTGGCGGGCGCCGATGTTGCCGTCGGCCGAGTAGCCGGGGCCGTGCAGGGCGGTGCTGGTCCAGTCCGGGTAGCCGATGTTCTCCATGATGTCGGTCTCCCCGGAGGCCGGCCAGGAGACGGAGGGGTCGTCGACGTCGCTGCCGAGCAGCCAGAAGGCCGGCCAGAATCCGTCGCCGACCGGGAGTTTCATCCGGGCGCTGACCCTGCCGTAGGTGAAGTCGACATGGGTGTGGGTGTCGACACGGCCCGAGGTGAAGTCGTAGGTGCCGCCGCCGGCCCGGGTGCACCCCTTGCAGTACTTGGCCTTCAGGACCAGGCTGCCGTTCCGCGTGCTGATGTTGTCCGGGGAGTCGGCGTACGCCTGGGACTCGCCGTTGACCGGGCCCATCTCCGTGCCGGTGCGCACGACCCGCCACTTGGAGCGGTCGAGGCCCGCGCCGGTGAAGTCGTCGAAGAAGGTGGTGCGGTAGGTGCCCGCGGGGTCGGCGGGGAGCGCCGGGTAGGCGGCCGACGCGCTGCCGCCGGTGCCCCACACCTGGAACTCGTAGAGCGAGTAGCCGAACTGGGCGGTGGCGGGTGCCGGGTTGTAGAAGGAGCGGCGTTCCTTGCCGAGCACACGGACGTAGCGGCCGGTGGCCGGGGTGGCGAGGGTGACGGTGTCGTGCAGGCCGGCCGCGTCGCCGGGGGACGCGACGTTCGCGCGGCGGGCGGCGATGTCGGCCGCCGAGGGTTCGTGGACCGTGCGCCAGGTGCGGTTGTCGTCGGAGACCTGGATCAGGTAGTCGACCGCGTACGCGGCCTCCCAGTACAGGTCCACGCTGTCGATGGTCGACGTGGCGCCGAGGTCGACGGAGACCCAGCGGTCCGCGTTCCAGTCGCTGGACCAGCGGGTGCTGTCGCCCTTCAGGCCCGCGGGCCAGCCGCCGTCCGTCACGAACGCCGGCGAGTTCCCCGCGTGCTGGTAGTAGTTGGTGTACGCGGGGTGGTTCAGGGCGAGGTTGGTGCGGGTGGCGGAGGCCGCGGCGGGCTCGCCGCCGTAGACCTTGAAGCTCCACAGCGAGTAGCCGTACGGCGTGGCGCGTTCCAGGCCGCGCAGCCGGACGTAGCGGCCGGTGGCCTCCTGCGGATAGGTGTGCGCGGTGACCGAGCCGCCGGTGCCGTCGGTCTCGGTGTAGAAGGGCGTCCAGTCGGTGCCGTTCTTCGAGACCTCCAGGACGTAGCGCTTGCCGTAGGCGGCCTCCCAGTCGAGGACGACACGGTCGACGCGGATCACGGAGCCGAGGTCGACGCGGAGCCAGGCGTCGTCGGCGAAGTTGCTCGACCAGCGCGTGGCGCCGTCGCCGTCGACGGCGAGGGCCGGCCCGACACCGGCGTTCTCGCTGCCGGAGGCGGTGACGACGGCCGGGTTCACCGCGTAGGCGGCGGCCGCGCGGTCGGTGTCCCAGCCGGCGGCGGGGGCCGCGGCGGCGGGGGCGGCGGTGGCGGGACCGGCCAGGACCGCACCGGTGGACAGCAGGGCCGTGGCGGCCAGGGCGGCGAGCAGGGGGCGGGGCGTGCGGGAGACACGGGATGGCATGCGGCTCTCCTCGTGGGGTGGAGGTGCACTTCGGAGGTGCGGTGTCGCGCGCTCGGTGATGCCGTTCTCGGTGATGCCGTGCAGTGATGCCGTGCGGTGATGCCGTGCAGTGATGCCGTGCTCAGTAATGTCGTGCTCATGACAGATCCACAGGCCGGGTGGTGCGGGCCGGTGGACACGGGCTCTCCCTCGTGTCCACCGGCCCGGTTCAGGTGGCCGGCCCCGGGAGCGGCCGGGTCAGGCGGCCCGGCGGGCCTGGCCGCGGTGGACGCGGACGATGTCCCCGTACCGGTGGCCGCTGCCCTTGATCGTGCGTACCTGGGTGCGGTAGTCGACGTGGACCAGGCCGAAGCGCTTGTCGTAGCCGTACGCCCACTCGAAGTTGTCCAGCAGGGACCAGGCGAAGTAGCCGGCCAGCGGGGCGCCCTTGCGGACGGCCGAGGCGCAGGCGGCCAGGTGGCGCTCCAGGTACTCCTGGCGCTCGGGGTCGTCCACGGTGCCGTCCGGGCGGACCACGTCCGGGAACGCGGAGCCGTTCTCCGTGACGTAGATCTTCCGGGCGCCGTACTCCTCGGTCAGCCGGAGCAGCAGCGCCTCGATGCCGGAGGCGTCGACCTCCCAGTCCATGCCGGTGCGCGGGACACCCTCGCGGCGGACGGAACGCACGTACGGCGCGGGGCCCTCGGGGTCGCCGGTGACATGGGCCGGGAAGTAGTAGTTCAGGCCGAGCCAGTCCAGCGGGGCGGCGATCGTCGCCAGGTCGGCGTCGTCGACGGGCAGTTCGACTCCGTAGGTCTCCACCATGTCGGCGGGGAAGCCCCGGCCGTGCACCGGGTCGAGCCACCAGCGGTTGACATGGCCGTCGTGCCGGCGGGCCGCCGCGAGGTCCTCGGGGCTGTCGGTCGCCGGGTACACGGTGGAGAGGTTGTTGACGATGCCGATCTGCGCGCCGGGGGCGGCGGCGCGGATCGCCTGGGCGGCGAGACCGTGGCCGAGGAGGAGATGGCAGGAGGCACGGACGGCGGCGGTCAGATCCGTCAGACCGGGGGCCATCTTGCCCTCCAGATGGCCGATCCAGGCCGAGCAGGAGGGCTCGTTGAGGGTGGTCCAGAGCCGCACGCGGTCGCCGAGGCGGGCCGCGACGGCCTCGGCGTAGCCGGCGAAGGCGAGGGCGGTGTCCCGCTCCGGCCAGCCGCCGCGGTCCTGGAGCACCTGCGGCAGGTCCCAGTGGTACAGGGTGACGGACGGGGTGATGCCCGCCTCCAGCAGGGCGTCCACCAGCTCGTCGTAGAAGGCGAGCCCCTTGGGGTTGACCGGGCCGGTGCCGCCGGGGATCACCCGGGGCCACGCCACGGACAGCCGGTATCCGTTGACACCGAGCTGCCGCATCAGGCCGATGTCCTCGCGCCAGCGGTGGTAGTGGTCGCAGGCGACGTCGCCGTTGTCGCCGTTCGCGATCTTCCCCGGGGTGTGGGAGAAGGTGTCCCAGATCGAGGGCGAGCGGCCGTCCTCGGCGACGGCCCCCTCGATCTGGTACGCCGCGGTGGCCGTGCCCCACAGGAAGTCGTGCGGGAAGGCGGCGAGGTCGATGGGTTCGGACACGGGAGTCCCTTCAGGATCAGGGGTGGGGGTCATTTGACGGCACCCGCCGTCAGACCCGCGACGAGATAGCGCTGCAGCAGCAGGAAGCCGGCCACCACGGGGACGCTGACGACCAGCGAGGCGGCCATGATCTGGTTCCAGTAGACGTCGTTGAGGGTGGAGTAGCCCTGGAGGCCGACGGCGAGGGTGCGGGTGGTGTCGTTGGTCATGACCGACGCGAAGAGCACCTCTCCCCAGGCGGTCATGAAGGCGTACACGGCGACCGCGACGATGCCGGGAACGGCGGCCGGCACCACGATCCGGAACAACGCGCCGAGCGGGCCGCAGCCGTCCACGAGCGCCGCCTCGTCCAGGTCGCGCGGCACCGAGTCGAAGTAGCCGATCAGCATCCAGATGGAGAACGGGAGCGAGAAGGTGAGGTACGTCAGGATCAGCCCGCCGCGCGAGCCGAACAGGGCGATGCCGGTGGCGTTGCCGATGTTGACGTAGAGCAGGAAGAGCGGGAGGAGGAAGAGGATGCCCGGGAGCATCTGCGTCGACAGCACGGTGACCGTGAACACCCGCTTGCCCCGGAACTCGTAGCGGCTGACGGCGTAGGCGGCGAACACCGCGATGACCACCGAGCAGATGGTCGCCGCGCCCGCCACGACCAGCGAGTTCACGAAGTACTTCGCGAGCGGCACGGTCGACCAGATGTCGATGTACGGCCGGATGGTCAGACCGCTCGGCAGCCAGCGGAACTCGCCGGTGACATCGGCGAGGGGCTTCAGCGAGCTGGAGACCATCACGTACACCGGGAGCAGCACGAAGCCGGTGAGCAGGGTGAGGAAGATCCGCCGGGACCACAGGAACGAACGCGGGGGCGCCATCGGCGAGTCGGGGCTAGACATCGGCGGCCCTCCGTCCGCGCGAGGTGAACAGCAGATAGCCGCCCGTCACGACGAGCAGGAAGAGCAGCAGCAGGACGGACATGGCCGAGCCGGTGCCGAAGTTCCAGGTGACGAAGGACGACTGGTAGATGTGCACCGAGATGAGGTCGGCGGCCTCGGGCGCGGACTTGCCGAACAGCACGTACGGCGTGTTGAAGTCGTTGAACGTCCACAGGAACAGCACCAGCACGAGCACCTGGTTGACCGGCCGCAGCGACGGCAGGGTGATGCGGCGGATCTGCTGCCACATCCCGGCGCCGTCCAGCGCGGCGGCCTCGTACAGCTCCCGGGGGATGTTCTGCAGCCCGGCCGTGACGATGAGGAAGGCGAACGGCCAGCCCTTCCACACGGACACCGTCAGCAGCGCGTAGAAGCTGTTGTCGCCGATGAGCCAGAAGGACCGCTCGTCGGTGAGGTGCAGCTGGTCGTGCAGGACGTGGTTCACCAGGCCGTTGTCGTGCTGGAACATGAACACCCAGGTGATGACGGCCGTGTAGACGGGCAGCGCGTACGGCACCAGGAACAGGGCGCGCAGCAGGCCGCGCCCGCGGAAGGTGTCCTGCATGAAGACGGCGGTGGCCGTACCGATCAGCCAGCACAGGCCGACCGACAGCAGGGTGAAGCCGACAGTGACGGTGAACGAGTGCAGCAGGGCCTTGCCGACGGGGGCGTCGAAGTCCACCGACACCCGGTAGTTGTCGAGGCCGCTCCAGGGGGCGGTGCCCCAGTCGCGGATGTAGAACTGGGTGAGTTCCTTGAAGCTCATCACGATGCCGATCACCATCGGCACCAGGTGGACGAGGAGTTCGAGGAGCAGGGCGGGCAGGAGCAGCAGGTAGGGCAGGGAGACGCGGCGGATCCACCCGGTGCGGCGGCGCGGTTCGCGCGCCGCGCCGGGGGAGGTCTCGCGCACCGTTTCCTTCAGTGCGGTGGTCGTCATGCCGCTCACGCCGCCGGCATCTGCTGCTGGGCCTTCTCCAGCTTCGCCTTGACCGAGTCGGTGGTCACGGCGCGGCCGGCGGCGGCGTCGGCGAACAGCTCCTTGACGGCCGTTCCGACCGTGGTCTCGAACTGCGACTCGGCCGGCACCTGCGGCAGCGCGGCGGCGCTGGTGGCGAGGGTCTCCTTCAGCACCGCGGTGGCGGGCGTGCTGAACGCCGGGTCGCCCTGGGCGGCCTTGACCGGCGGGATGGAGCTGTACGCCGTGTTGAGGATCTTCTGCTCGGCGTCGGAGGTCATGAACTTCACGAACTTCGTGGCGCCGTCGAGGTTGTCCGTGTTCTTGAAGACGGCCATGTTGATGCCGGCGACCATCGAGTTGAGCTGGGTGCCGGTGCCGGGGGTGCCGGACCGGACCGGCACGGGGGCGATGCCGTAGGCGTCCTCGCTCATGCCCTGGGACTTGAGGTTGGCGGCGGCGGACTGCCACAGCAGCATCGCCTGCTTGCCCTTGGCGAAGTCGCTGACGGACTGGTTCTGCGCGTACTCGGCGTCGCCGGTCGGTATGACCTTGTCCTTGGCCATCAGATCGACGTACTGCTTGACGGCGTCGACCACCTTGGGGTTGGTGAAGTCGGCCTTGCCGTCGGCGGTGAAGAAGTCGGCGCCGTGCTGCTTGGCGAAGACGAAGACGTGGTGGATGTTCTCCGACAGGTTCGAGCCCTCGGCGCCGAGCACGGACTTGCCCGCGGCCTTGATCTTCTTGCCGTCGGCGACCAGTTCGTCCCAGGTGGCCGGGGGCTTGCTGATGCCGGCGTCGGCGAAGATCTTCTTGTTGTAGTAGAGCGCGTACGCCATCGAGTACAGCGGCACCGCCGCCGGGTCCTTGCCCTGCACGCCCGTGGAGCCGAGCGCGGAGTCCACGAATCTGTCCCGGCCGCCGATCTTCGCGAAGTTCTTCTCGTCCCACGGCAGCAGCGCGCCGGTGGCCTGCAGGGAGGCGCTCCAGGTGTTGCCGATGTTCAGCACGTCCGGGCCCTCGCCCGAGGTGGTCGCGGTCAGGATCCGGTTGAGCAGATCCGACCAGGGGACCACCTCGACGTTCACCTTGATGCCGGTCTGCTTCTCGAACTTGTCGAGTTCGGGCTGGAGAACCTTCTTGTCGACCGCGACACTGGCACCCTGGTTGGAAGCCCAGTACGTCAGCGTCTTCGGCGAGTCGTTGGACCCGCCGCCGGTGGACGATCCGCCCCCGCAGGCCGTGGCCGCGAGAGCGAGAGACAAGGTGACGGCGCCTACGGCCGCGGCTCGGATGCTGCGCATGGCTCCCGGTGTCCCTTCAGGGATTGCACTCATGACTTAATTTAGGACGTGAGTTAATCCGCAGGAAGCGCGATCGTCAAGGGATCCGGCAGTCCGATCCGGCCCGCTCGGCCGTGCACGCGTCGCACCGGGCCGGGTCAGCCGGTGCGGGCACCCTCCCCCGCCTCCGCCGCGCCACCGCGGACCGACGTCGTCCCGCGCCGCACCGGGGCCGCACCGCCGCCGGGGCGCAGTTCGGGCAGGACCGTGAGCAGACCGAGGGCGGCCAGGGCGGCGCCGAGCCAGAGCGGGCCGCGCAGGCTCCCGACGTCGATGGCGACGGCGCCGAGGGACGAGCCGATGATGACGCCGAGCGTGATGAAGGAGGTGTGGACCGTGTTGACCAGCGGACCGGCGTTGCCGGCCCGCTGGACCCGGGTGACCATCGCCGGGTTCATGGTGACGCCGGCCAGGCCGATGCCCAGCAGGCAGACCAGCGCGGGGGCGGGCATGGTGGCGAGGACCGCGAACCCGGTGAGGAAGACCAGGTTGAGCAGCAGGCCCACGGCGAGCACGGGCAGGGTGTACCGGTCGGCGAGCCGGCCGACCACCGTGTTGCCGATCACGGTGGCGGCGCCGTAGGCGATCAGGAGCAGGGGGACGGTGCCGGCGGAGAAACCGGTGAGGCCGGTGAGGACGGGCGTGAAGTAGCTGAAGGCCGAGAAGGTGGCCCCGATGATCAGGGTGCTGCCGACCAGCGCCCGCCACAGCCGGGGCCGGGCGAAGACGTGGGCCTCGGCACGCAGGCCGCGGCCCGGCTCCGGGTCGAGCCGGGGCACCCCGGCCGCGGTGGCCGCCGCCGCGGCCAGGGCGAGCGCGGAGACGGTCCAGAACGCCGCCCGCCAGCCGAGCCGTTCACCGATCAGGGTGGACAGCGGCAGCCCGAGCAGGGTCCCGAGCATCAGTCCGTTCATCGCCACGGCGACGGCCCGGCCCCGGATCTCGGGCCGGGCGAGCCGGGCGCACAGGGAGAGGGCGACACCGAAGAACGCCTGGGAGGCGACGCCGGTGACGATGCGCGCGGTCAGCATGGTGCCGTAGCCGGTCGCGGTGGCGGCCAGCACATTGCCGGCCAGGAAGACGGCGAACAGGACGAGCAGGGCGGTGCGGGGCGGGAGCCTCACCAGCGCCACGGTGAGCACCGGCCCGCCGAGGGCCATGGCGGCGGCGAACGCCGTGATGAGGTAGCCGATCTGCGGGACGGTGACCCGCAGACCGGAGGCCATCTGCGGCATCAGGCCGGCGACCGCGAACTCGCTGGTCACCATGGCGAAGATGCCGAGCGCCAGGACATGGACAGCACGGGGCACGGGCGATGAACCCCCTTCGGGAGCGAGAGAATTATGGATAGATCAGTCCAAAACTGGGGCGTGCACAAGCCGGACCCGGACCGTCGCACCCGCACGGGAGGCCGGGCGCCGTCGGGCGGTCGGGCCTTCGGGCGGTCAGGCGGTCAGCGCGTCCAGTGCGACCGCCGCGATGCCTTCGAGGGCGGCCCGGTCGGCGCCGCCCTGCGCGGAGACCCGCAGGCCCGCGACGGTGGCGTTGAGGAACCGGGCCAGATCGCCCGCGTCCCGGGCCGAGGTGATGCTGCCGTCCCGCCGCCCGGCCTCGACGGCCGCGCGCAGCGAGGCCAGCCGGAGGGCCGTGTCGCGCTCCAGCATCCCGGCCGCCACGGCGTCGCGGCCGGCCAGTTCCACCGTGGTGTTCACGCTGAGGCAGCCCAGGCTGTGGCCCGCCGGCCGGTTGTCCGCGTCACCGTCGAGCACCAGGGCGAACAGGTCCCGGACCCGGTCGGCGCCGCTGCGCCCGGGGTCCTCCAGCACGGCCAGCTGGCCCTCGTTCATGGTGGTCATGTAGCGGTGCAGGGCGCGCTGGAACAGGTCGTGCTTGCTCTTGAAGGTGTTGTAGATGCTGCTGCGCCCCAGCCCGGTGGCCTCGCACAGGTCCTGGGTGGAAGTGGCCTCGTAGCCCTTCGCCCAGAATGTGCGCATCGCCGCGTCCAGGGCCCGCTCCTCGTCGAACATCCTCGGTCGGGCCATACCGTCACTCTACGATTTTAGACCGACCAATTCAATAAGGTGTCCGGACCCCGACCGAAACGCCGCCGCCGCCCTCGCGCCAGCCGCCGCCATCGCGATGCGACGGCCCGCGCCCCGAGCCGTCGTGGCTCGGGGCGCGGGCGTGCCGTCGCCGGACGCTCCCTACCGGCTCGGCGCCGGCGCGTACCCGGCGGGCCGAGTGGTGAAGGTGCCCCGGCCCTGGGTACGGCTGCGCAACCGGGTGGCGTAGCCGAACAGTTCGGCGAGCGGCACGGTCGCGGTCAGTACGGCCGCACCGCCCCGGTTCGCCGAGCCGGCGACCCGCCCGCGCCGGGCCGCCAGGTCCCCGAGGACCCCGCCGACCGCGTCCTCCGGCACGGTCACCGTGACCTCGGCGACCGGTTCGAGCAGCACCGCCGTACACGCCCGCAGCGCCGCTCGCAGGCCGAGCCGGCCCGCGGTCCTGAAGGCCGTGTCGGAGGAGTCCCGCACATGGGTGGAACCGTCGGTCAGCGTGACGCGCAGCCCGGTCACCGGATGCCCGTCGAGCGGTCCCTCCGCGAGCGCGTCCCGGCATCCGGCCTCCACCGCGCGCACGTACTCCTGCGGCACCCGCCCGCCGACCACGGCGGAGCGGAACTCGAAGCCGGTACCGCCCGGTTCGGCGCCGAGCGGCTGCACATCGAGGACGACATGCGCGAACTGCCCGGCCCCGCCGTCCTGTTTGACGTGCCGGAACACGAATCCGCGGACGCCCGTGACGACGGTCTCCCGATGGGCGACCCGGGGCCGGCCCACGCCGACCTCGGGTCCGCCCGCGCGGCGGATCTTCTCCACCGCGACCTCCAGATGGAGTTCGCCCATCCCGGACAGCACGGTCTGCCCCGTCTCGGCGTCGGTATGCACCACCAGCGAGGGGTCCTCCTCGGCGAGCCGGGCCAGCGCGGTCGCGAGCCGTCCGGTGTCCGTGCCGCGCCGCGCCTCGACCGCAACGGACACCACGGGCTCGGCGGCCGCGGGCGGCTCCAGCAGCAGCGGGGCGCCGGGGTCGCACAGGGTGGCGCCGGCCCTCGCCGACTTCACGCCCGCGAGCGCGACGATGTCACCGGCGACCGCACGGTCGAGCTGGACGTGCCGGTCCGCCATGACCCGCAGGATCCGTGCCACCCGCTCGGTGCGCCCGCCGCCCGCGTCCCGCACGGTGTCCCCCTTTTCCACCGCGCCCGAGTAGACGCGCACATAGGACAGGCGGCCGGTGGCACTCGCGCTCACCTTGAACACGAGCCCCGCGAACGGCGCTTCGGGATCGGCGGCCCGCCGCTGCTCGGTGCCCTCGTGCACACCGCGTACGGCGGGGACGTCGAGGGGCGAGGGCAGGTAGGCCACCACCGCGTCCAGCAGCGGTTCGATGCCGCGGTTGCGGTAGGCGGAGCCGCACAGCACGACCACGCCGTCCCCGCTGCGGGTCAGGTCGCGCAGGGCCCCGGCGAGGGTCTCGGCGCAGAGCGTCTCCCGGTCGCAGAACTCCTCCAGGGCGGCCGGGTGCCGTTCCGCCACCGCCTCCTCCAGCAGGCGCCGGCGCCGCACCGCCTCCTCGCGCAGCTCCTCGGGCACCGCACCTTCCACGGCCGTACCCTGCCCGTCGCTCCACACCAGGGACCGCATCCGCACCAGGTCCACCACTCCGGTGAAGCCGTCCTCGGCGCCGATCGGCAGCTGGACGACCAGCGGGGCGGGGTGCAGCCGGTCCCGGATGGAGTCGACGGCCCGGTCGAGGTCGGCGCCCGCGCGGTCCAGCTTGTTGACGAACGCGATTCTCGGGACGCCGTGCCGGTCGGCCTGCCGCCACACCGACTCGCTCTGCGGCTCGACCCCGGCGACGGCGTCGAACACGGCGATCGCGCCGTCGAGGACGCGCAGCGACCGCTCGACCTCGTCGGCGAAGTCGATGTGGCCGGGGGTGTCGATGAGGTTGATGCGGCGGCCGTCCCAGGAGCAGCTCACGGCGGCGGCGAAGATGGTGATGCCCCGGTCGCGTTCCTGCGGGTCGAAGTCGGTGACGGTGGTGCCGTCGTGGACCTCGCCCCGCTTGTGCGTGGTGCCCGTCGCGTACAGGATCCGCTCGGTGACGGTGGTCTTGCCCGCGTCGACGTGGGCGAGGATGCCGAGGTTGCGGACGGCCAGGAGAGTGTCGATGTGCGTGCGCACGGCCCGGTGCCTTTCGGGAAGGGATGCAGGAGATGGGCAGCGCGATTCCCGTGTGCCGGTACGGCGGACGGTACGGCGGCGGCCGGACGGGCCGCCGGTGTCAGCGGGGCGTCACGGGCATCCGGTGCCGGCCGCGCAGCGGGCACCGGACGGACGAGGACACCAGGATCACCTCGGTCCGCGCGGGGGAGACGACGACGGCGGTACGGTCACGCACGGCCCGGCTCCCCTCGTTCCCACGGCTGATGAAACGCGCCGCCGCGGTGTCGGCACGGCGCGCGGTGCAGAGCGAGTCTAGGGAAACGACCAGCGGGAAGGCACCGGATTTTCCACGGCCCGGCAGGGGACACCGGAGAAACAGAAAAACCCCAGATCGACTGGGGTTCCTGCTGGTTGCTGGTGTCCGAGGGGGGACTTGAACCCCCACGCCCGATAAAGGGCACTAGCACCTCAAGCTAGCGCGTCTGCCATTCCGCCACCCGGACTAGGTGTCTGCCGCCTTGCGGGGGGGTGTTCCCCGCGGCGACATGGACAACAATACCAAGGTTTCAGAGTGCGTTTCACCTGCGTATCCGTCGCGCTGGACGGATGCCGGGGGGCGGCCCCCGGGTGGTCGGGCCGCCGGATCGATGGTCGTGCACGGTCGGCGAAGTCGCGCGTACGGTGCGTGAGAATCACGGCATGAGCTGGCACTCCGGGAAGTTCCCTGACAGCCGCTCCCCCGCCGGGCCGCGGGTGACGGCCCGCACCAGGAGGTCGCCGCCGACGAACGCGCCGCGCCAGGGTCCGCCGAGCCCGCCGAACAGCTCGTCCCGGTCGCCCCGGTCGCCCCGGTCGCCCCGGGAGCGGGGGACGCCGTGGCCGGTCTTGAAGGCGCGGATCTGCGGGGCGAGCCGGTCGTAGGCGGCCGGGTCGTCCGTGGCCAGCGTGGCGACCAGCGCGCGCCGCTGGACGCGTTCGCGCAGCGGGGGGGACGGGGGCCCTGGCCGCGTTGATCAGCGGCCCGCAGTCCAGTTCGGGGGACGGATCGGCCGGGCGAGCGCGGTGGCCTCGGCGCGCGGTACCGGGATGCCGTGGGCCTCGAAGAGCTGTCGCGCCTGGTGTTCGTACAGGTCCATTCCGGCGCCGTCTGCGGGGTCATCGCGAGCGCCTGCGGTGTCCGGAATGGGCTGAACTCCGATGACCGAAAAGCGTGTATGCCCCCTGGACACCACCCACCTGATGCGGGATAACGGCTTCATACAGTATTCGTCGACTGTATGCAATCTACTGCATGCGGCTCGACGGAGGACGTATCCAGCGCACCGCGAGCCACCCGACCCCTACGAAAGGGACAGGACTCCGCCATGCCCGACGACACCCAGGACGTGATCTCCGGTGGCCATCTCGTAGCCAAGGCACTGAAGGCCGAGGGGGTCGACCGCGTCTACACCCTGTGCGGCGGCCACATCATCGACATCTACGACGGCTGCGTCGACGAGGGCATCGACGTCGTCGACGTACGGCACGAGCAGGTCGCCGCGCACGCCGCCGACGGTTACGCCCGGATCACCGGCCGGCCGGGCTGCGCGGTGGTCACCGCAGGACCCGGGACGACCGACGCCGTCACCGGGGTGGCCAACGCCTTCCGCGCGGAGTCCCCGATGCTGCTGATCGGCGGTCAGGGCGCGCTCGCCCAGCACCGGATGGGGTCCCTCCAGGACCTGCCGCACGTCGACATGATGACGCCGATCACCAAGTTCGCCGCGACGGTGCCGGACACGGCGCGCACCGCCGACATGGTGTCGATGGCGTTCCGCGAGTGCTACCACGGCGCTCCCGGCCCCTCCTTCCTGGAGATCCCGCGGGACGTCCTCGACGCCAAGGTGCCGCGCGCCTCGGCCCGGGTCCCGCAGGCCGGCGCCTACCGGGCCTCGACCCGCTCGGCCGGCGACCCGGAGGCGATCGAGACCCTCGCCGACCTGCTGGTGCACGCCGAGAAGCCGGCGATCCTGCTGGGCGGCCAGGTGTGGACGACCCGGGGCACCGAGGCCGCGATCGAGCTGGTGCGCACCCTGAACGTCCCGGCGTACATGAACGGCGCGGGACGCGGCACGCTGCCGCCCGGGGACCCGCACCACTTCCAGCTCTCCCGCCGGTACGCCTTCTCGAACGCCGATGTCATCGTCGTCGTCGGCACCCCGTTCGACTTCCGCATGGGCTACGGAAAGCGCCTCTCCCCCGGCGCCACGGTCGTCCAGATCGACCTCGACTACCGCACCGTCGGCAAGAACCGGGACATCGGACTCGGCATCGTCGGCGACGCCGGCCTGGTGCTGAAGTCGGTGACCGAGGCCGCCGCCGGACGCGTCGACACCGGGGCGTCCAGGCGCAAGGAGTGGCTGGACGAACTGCGGGCGGCCGAGCAGGCGGCCCTCCTGGAGCGACTGCCGCGGCTGCGCTCCGACGCCTCCCCGATCCACCCCTACCGGCTGGTCAGCGAGATCAACGACTTCCTCACCGAGGACTCGGTCTACATCGGCGACGGCGGCGACATCGTCACCTTCTCCGGCCAGGTCGTCCAGCCCAAGTCGCCCGGCCACTGGATGGACCCGGGCCCCCTCGGCACCCTCGGTGTCGGCATCCCCTTCGTGCTCGCCGCCAAGCAGGCCCGCCCCGACAAGGAGGTCGTCGCCCTCTTCGGGGACGGCGCCTTCTCCCTCACCGGCTGGGACTTCGAGACCCTCGTCCGCTACGACCTGCCGTTCGTCGGCATCGTCGGCAACAACTCCTCCATGAACCAGATCCGTTACGGCCAGGCAGCCAAGTACGGCACGGACCGCGAACGGGTCGGCAACACCCTCGGCGACGTCCCGTACGACAAGTTCGCGCAGATCCTCGGCGGCTACGGCGAGGAGGTCCGGGACCCGGCCGGCATCGCCCCCGCCCTGCGCCGGGCGCGCGAGTCCGGCAAGCCGTCGCTCATCAACGTCTGGGTCGATCCCGACGCCTACGCCCCCGGAACCATGAACCAGACCATGTACAAGTGAGGTGGCCCGTATGACTGGAACGCCCGCCAAGGCCCTGGCCGGAATCCGCGTCCTGGACATGACCCACGTCCAGTCCGGGCCGTCCGCCACCCAGCTGCTCGGCTGGCTCGGCGCCGACGTCGTCAAGCTGGAGGCCCCGTCCGGCGACATCACCCGCAGGCAGCTGCGGGACCTGCCGGACGTCGACTCCCTCTACTTCACGATGCTCAACTGCAACAAGCGGAGCATCACCCTCAACACCAAGACCGAGCGCGGCAAGGAGCTGCTCACCGAGCTGATCCGGCGCTCGGACGTCATGGTCGAGAACTTCGGGCCCGGCGCGGTCGACCGGATGGGCTTCACCTGGGACCGCGTCAGGGAGATCAACCCCCGGATCGTCTACGCCTCCATCAAGGGGTTCGGGGACGGCCCGTACACCGGATTCAAGGCCTACGAGGTCGTCGCGCAGGCCATGGGCGGGTCGATGTCGACCACCGGCTTCGAGGACGGGCCGCCGCTGGCGACGGGGGCCCAGATCGGGGACTCGGGGACGGGCGTGCACGCCGTGGCGGGGATACTCGCCGCGCTCCTCCAGCGCGAGCGGACCGGACGCGGGCAGCGGGTCAACGTGGCCATGCAGCACGCCGTGCTCAACCTCTGCCGGGTCAAGCTGCGGGACCAGCAGCGCCTGGCCCGCGGGCCGCTCGCCGAGTACCCCAACGACGACTTCGGCACCGAGGTGCCCCGCTCCGGGAACGCGTCCGGCGGCGGTCAGCCGGGCTGGGCGGTCCGGTGCGCGCCGGGCGGCCCGAACGACTACGTGTACGTCATCGTCCAGCCCGTCGGCTGGCGGCCGATCACCGAGCTGATCGGCCGGCCCGAACTCGCCGACGACCCCGAGTGGGCGACCCCCCAGGCCCGGCTGCCGAAGCTGAACAAGATGTTCCAGCTGATCGAGGAGTGGTCGGCGACGCTCCCCAAGTGGGAGGTGCTGGAGCGGCTGAACGCCCACGACGTCCCGTGCGGACCGATCCTGTCCACCCGGGAGATCATCGAGGACGCCTCGCTCGCCGCCAACGAGATGGTCGTCCGCGTCCCGCACCCCGAGCGCGGCGAGTTCGTGACCGTCGGCAGCCCCCTCAAGCTCTCCGACTCCCCCGTCGAGGTGACCACCTCCCCCCTCCTCGGCGAGCACAACGAGGAGGTCTACGCCGGCGAGCTGGGCCTCGGCGACGCGGAGCTGCGCCTGCTGAAGTCGAACGGAGTGATCTGACATGCCGGCCGAGGACAGGATGACGCGGGTGCGGACCCTGCTGGAGTCCGTGCGGGCCGCGGGCCGTACCGCCCTGACCGCGCCCGAGGGCAAGGTGCTCGCCGACGCGTACGGGATCGCCGTACCGGGCGAGGACCTCGCGACCGATGTGGACGAGGCGGTGGCCGCCGCCGCCCGCTTCGGCGGTCCTGTGGTGCTGAAGATCGTCTCGCCGGACATCCTGCACAAGACCGACGCCGGCGGGGTCGTGGTGGGGGTGGAGGGCGCGGCGGACGTCCGGGCCGCGTTCCACCGGATCGTCGACAACGCGCGCGCGTACGACGCGGGCGCCCGTATCGAGGGCGTGCAGGTACAGGAGCTGCTGCCGGCGGGCCAGGAGGTCATCGTCGGCGCGGTCACCGACCCGGCCTTCGGGAAGGTGGTGGCGTTCGGGCTCGGCGGGGTGCTGGTCGAGGTCCTGAAGGACGTGACGTTCCGCCTCGCGCCGGTCTCCGGCGAGGAGGCGCTGTCGATGCTCGACTCCGTCCGGGCGGCCGAGGTCCTGCGCGGGGTCCGCGGGCAGGCCGGGGTGGACCGGCGGGCGGTGGCCGAGCAGATCCGGCGCGTCTCCGAACTGGCCGCCGACTTCCCGGAGATCGCGGAGGTGGACCTCAACCCGGTGATCGCCACGGCCGGGGGCGCCGTCGCCGCCGACATCCGGGTGATCCTCGCCGACCGGCCGCCGGCGCCGCGCCGGCGGTACACCCGCGACGAGATCCTCGCCTCCATGCGCCGGCTGATGCAGCCGGCCTCCGTCGCGGTGATCGGCGCCTCCGCCGAGCCCGGCAAGATCGGCAACTCGGTGATGCGCAACCTGGTCGACGGCGGCTTCGCCGGGGACATCCACCCGGTGAACCCCAGGGCCGACGACATCCTGGGCCGCAAGGCGTACCGGAGCGTCACGGACGTGCCGGGCGAGGTGGACGTGGCCGTCTTCGCCGTCCCGGCCCGCTTCGTGGCCGCGGCGCTGGAGGAGGCGGGCCGCAAGGGGATCCCGAACGCCGTCCTCATCCCGTCGGGATTCGCCGAGACCGGCGAGCACGCGCTCCAGGCGGAGATCGTGGAGATCGCCGAACGGCACGGCGTCCGCGTGCTCGGCCCGAACATCTACGGCTACTACTCCACCTGGCAGGACCTGTGCGCCACGTTCTGCACGCCGTACGACGTCAAGGGCGGGGTGGCGCTGACCTCGCAGTCCGGTGGCATCGGCATGGCCGTCCTGGGCTTCGCCCGCACCACGAGGACGGGCGTGTCGGCGATCGTCGGCCTCGGCAACAAGTCGGACCTGGACGAGGACGACCTGCTGACCTGGTTCGGCGAGGACCCGCACACCGAGTGCGTCGCCATGCACCTCGAAGACCTCAAGGACGGGCGGGCGTTCGTGGACGCGGCCCGCGCGACGGTGCCGAAGAAGCCGGTCGTGGTGCTGAAGGCGGGCCGTACGGCGGCCGGCGCGAAGGCGGCGGGCTCGCACACCGGCGCGCTCGCGGGCGACGACGCGGTGTACGACGACATCCTGCGGCAGGCCGGGGTCATCCGGGCACCGGGCCTGAACGACATGCTGGAGTACGCGCGCGCGTTGCCGGTGCTGCCCGCCCCCCAGGGGGACAACGTCGTCATCATCACCGGCGCGGGCGGCAGCGGGGTGCTGCTGTCGGACGCGGTGACGGACAACGGGCTGTCCCTGATGCAGATCCCGCCGGATCTGGACGAGGCGTTCCGCCGCTTCATCCCGCCGTTCGGCGCGGCCGGCGACCCGGTCGACATCACCGGGGGCGAGCCGCCGTCGACGTACGAGGCGACGATCCGGCTGGGCCTCGCGGACCCGCGCGTGCACGCCCTGGTGCTCGGCTACTGGCACACCGTCGTCACGCCGCCGATGGTGTTCGCCGAACTCACCGCGCGCGTGGTCGCCGAGTTCCGCGAACGGGGCGTCGAGAAGCCGGTCGTGGCCTCCCTCGCCGGTGACGTCGAGGTCGAGGAGGCGTGCCAGTACCTGTTCGACCGGGGGGTCGTGGCCTATCCGTACACGACCGAGATGCCGGTGGCCGTGCTCGGCGCGAAGTACCGGTGGGCGCGGGCGGCGGGGCTCCTGGGGGGCGGTTCATGAGCTGAGCCGAAAGGGGCCGGCCGGCGGTGCGCGCCGGCCGGCCCCGGAACCCGCGCGCGCACGAAAGGCATGGGACAGGGGGCGCTGGCCAGAACTTTCGACGCAAGGGGTGCACCCGCGACATGGAAACCACCGATCCACCCGCCTCCCTCCTGTGCAGGGAGGTGCGAGACCGTACGGGCCGCGTGTACCGGGTCGGCGAGAGCGATGCCGACCTGCTGGGCCGCGGCCGCATCTGGATGGTCGTCCTGCCCTGGCTCGCCGTCACGGGCGCCGGCTGCGCCGGGTACGCGTCCGCCGCCGCGCGGGACGGGCTGCGTGACGGCCACCCGTGGGGCGGGGACCTCCTGGTGCCGGCGGCCCTGTGGGCGCTGTGCCAGGCCACCGTCGCCCTGCCCGCCGGGCTGCTGCGCGAGAGCCGCCGGCTGACCGCCCGCGCGGCCGTGCTGACCGGCGCGGCCGGCATCCTCGCCGGACACCTCGCGCTCGCCTTCGCGCCGAACCTCCTCGTGGCCTGTCTGGGCTTCGGTGTGGCCGGCGGCATCGGTGCCGGGCTGGTCCACGCGACCTGTCTGACGCTGCCGGGCAAGTGGTATCCGGAGCGCCGGGGCGGCCCGACGTGCTTCGTGGCGAGCGGGCTCGCCTTCGGGGCCCTGCCGTTCCTGCCCGTCCTCGGCTCCGCGCCCGGCCGGGCCGACCACCGCCTGCTGCTCGCCGCCACGGGGGCCGGGGTGTGCCTCGTGACCGCGTCGGCCGGCTGGTTCTTCCGGGACCCGCCGCGGAACTGGTGGCCGCCGCACAGCGACCCGCTCCGGGCGGCGGCCTCGCCCGCGGCCCGCCGGCCGGGGGCGAGGAACCCGCCCGCCGTGCGCCAGTACACCGCCGGGGAGGCCGCGCGCGCCCCGGTGCTGTGGCTGATGTGGCTCTGTCTGCTGGGCGCGGCCGGCGGCACCGCCCTGGGGATCGGCTTCCTGGAGCCGTTCGGGCGGGAGTCGGGCTTCTCCGGGCCGGTGGTGCGGACCGCGCCGGCGCTGGCCGTGGCCGCCGGAGCGGGGCTGGGCGCGGTCGGTGTGCTCTCCGACCGGGTCGGGCGGCGCACCACCGTGATCGCGGCCTGTCTCGCGCTGGGCACCGCGCAGTTCGGGGTGCTGGCCGCGGGCCGGGCCGGCAGCGTCCCGCTGTTCCTCGGCTGCGCGGCGGTCGCCGGGCCGGCCGGCGGGGCGGTCCTGGCACTGCTCGCGGCGATGGCCGCCGACCACTTCGGCGAGAACCGCAGCGCGAGCGTCTTCGGCCTCGTCGCCGGTTCCCCGGCCGTCGCGGTGCTCGTGGGCCTCGGCATCGCGGCCGGTACCCGCGGCGCCCCGGCCCCGCACGACGCCTTCGTCCTGGCGGGCTGCACCGGGCTCGCCTGCGCCGTGCCGGCGCTCTTCCTCAAGGCTCCGGGCCGACCGAGCGCCCGGCGCATCGTCCCCAATCCGCACCCCCTCGGCGAGGAGATGGCCTGACATGACGGCAGATCCCACGGCAACACGGAACACTCCGGCCGGTCCGGACACGCCGAACCGCTCGTACCGCGAGGTCACCGACGCGCGCGGCCGGGTCTACCGCGTCGGCGAGACGGACCGGGACATCCTCGGCCACTCCCGCACGTCCATGGTGTACCTCCCCTGGGTCTCCATGATGGCCATCAGCGTCTCCGAGTACGCCTACGGCTCGGCGGAGGACACCCTGTCGACGGCCCACGGCTGGACCCAGAGCAACACCTTCTGGATCCTGAGCGTCTGGGTCTTCTTCCAGGCGGGCATCGCCTTCCCGGCCGGCTGGATGCGCGAACGCGGCCTCCTCACGGCACGCCGGGCCATGTACCTGGGCTCCGCGATGTGTCTGCTGGGCTTCCTTGCCCTGTCCCACCTGGACGAGGTGCTGCCGGCCGTCCTGGGCTTCGGTGTGGTGGGCGGGGTCGGCTCCGGGCTGATCTACGCGACGTGCATCAACATGGTCGGCAAGTGGTTCCCGGAGAGGCGCGGCGCCAGGACCGGCTTCGTCAACGGCGGCTTCGCCTACGGCTCGCTGCCCTTCATCTTCATCTTCAACTACACCTTCGACACCGGGAACTACCACGCGGTGCTCGATCTGATCGGCGTCTACGTGCTGATCGTGGTCGCGGTCTGCGCGTTCTTCTTCAAGGACCCGCCGAAGAACTGGTGGCCGGCCGACATCGACCCGCTGTCGCACTCCGGGAACACCAAGGGCGCCGCGAGCCTGGCGAAGAACCCGCCCGCCGTACGGCAGTTCACGCCCAGGGAGGCGATCAGGACCGGGATGCTCCCGCTGATGTGGATCACGGTCGTGATGACCGCCGGCGTGTCGATCTTCGGGATCTCCTTCCAGGTCGACTTCGCCAAGGACGTCGGCTTCGGCCCGCTGGTCGCGGCCTCCTCGATGGGCGTCATGGCCGTCATCAACGGCATCGGCCGGGCGGTGGTCGGCTGGCTGTCCGACCTGTGGGGCCGCAAGTCGACGCTGGTGTTCGTCATCGTGGTGCTCGGGCTCGCCCAGTTCGGCGTCATCTGGGCCGGTGACGTGAAGAACGAGTGGCTGTTCCTGTTCTTCGCCTTCCTCTCCGGCTTCGGCGGCGGCGCGTTCTACCCGATGTTCGCCGCGCTGACGCCGGACTACTTCGGCGAGAACTACAACGCCACCAACTACGGCCTGGTGTACAGCGGCAAGCTGGTCAGCGGCCTGTTCGGCGGCGGCCTCGGCTCGATGGTGGTCGGCGCCTGGGGTTACGACGGCGCCTATGCGCTGGCCGGGGGCGTGTCGATGGCGGCGGCGGCCATCGCGCTGCTGCTGCGGCAGCCGGGCCGCACCGGCGGCCGGGGGCGGGTGCCGGCGGAGGGGCCGCGAGCGGCCTCCTGACGGCGGGGCTCCGGCCGCCCCGCCTCCCGGGGCGTTGCCTCTCCGCGGTCCGGCCGGTGACCGCCGGAGGGGGAACGCCCTGCGGGCAGGCCCGGGTCCGGTTCGCTCAGGACCCGTTCCGCTCGTGGTACGAGCGGCGGGTGTGCTCGGTGTGTTCGCGCATCAGACGGGTGGCGCGCTGCTCGTCACCGCCGGCGATCGCGTCGATCAGCGCGCGGTGCTCGATCCAGGACTGCCGGCCGCGCTGCCGGGCCACCGGCGTGTAGTACCAGCGGACCCGCCGGCCGACCTGCGCGGCCAGTTCGGCGAGGACCGTGTTGCCGGCCAGCTCCATCACCTTGGCGTGGAAAGCGGCGTTGAGGGCCACCGCTCGGTCCACGTCCTCGGCCGCGACCGCCTGCTCGCCCTCGGCGCACAGCTCCTCCAGGGCGGCGATGCCGGGCCGGCCGGCGTGCACGGCCGCCAGCCGGGCCGCCTCCGCCTCCAGCAGGGTGCGGACCGTGAGCAGCTGGTCGGCCTCCTCCTCGGTGGGCTCGTGCACGAACGCGCCCTGGGCGGGCCGCAGATCGACCCAGCCCTCGGTGTCGAGCCGCTGCAGGGCCTCGCGCACGGGCTGCCGGGAGACGCCGAGATGCCCGGCGAGTTCGCTCTCCACGAGGTGCTGGCCGGGTCGCAGGGCGCGGGTGGTGATCAGCTCCAGCAGTGCCTCGTACACGCGTTCCCGCAGCGGGCCGGGCCGTTCCAGCTTGGGCACGGTCCCCTGCGGCAGTCCGGTCGACAACATCGCGGTGTCCCCTCCTGTGCGGGCCGGCACGCGTCAGCGTGGGACGCTCAGTATCAATTGTCTTTCGTCTACAGTCTACGGTGCACAGGATCCATCACCGGGGCGCACAGGGGCACGCGCCGATCCGGCCGAGCTTCGCAACTGAGCCGCCTCAGGCTCCTATGGGCACTTTACGACCTGTCCGGCGTACGACAGATTCCCGCCGAACCCGAACAGCAGCACCGGGTCACCGGTGCGCAGCTCTCCCCGTTCGAGCAGCTTGGAGAAGGCGAGCGGGATGCTGGCCGCCGAGGTGTTGCCGGACTCGGTGACATCGCGGGCGATCACCGCGTGGACGGCGCCGAGCTTCTCGGCCAGCGGCTCGATGATCCGCAGATTGGCCTGGTGCAGGACGACGCCGGCCAGCTCCTCGGGGGCGAGTCCGGCCTTCTCGCAGGTCCGGCGGGCGATGGCCGGGAGCTGGGTGGTGGCCCAGCGGTAGACGCTCTGCCCCTCCTGGGCGAACCGCGGCGGTGTGCCCTCGATCCGCACGGCGTGCCCCATCTCCGGTACCGATCCCCACAGCACGGGGCCGATCCCCGGCTCCTCGCCCGGCGGGCACGCCGTCACGACCGCGGCTCCGGCGCCGTCGCCGACGAGGACGCAGGTGGTGCGGTCGGTCCAGTCGGTGACGTCGGTCATCTTGTCGGCGCCGATGACCAGGGCGCGCGTGGCCGCGCCGGCCCGGAGGGTGTGGTCGGCGGTGGCCAGCGCGTGGGTGAACCCGGCGCACACGACGTTCACGTCCATGGCGGCGGGCCCCGGGATGCCGAGCCGGGCCGCGACCCGGGCGGCGGTGTTCGGGGAGCGGTCGATCGCGGTGGAGGTGGCGACGAGGACCAGGTCGATGTCGCCGGGGGCCAGCCCTGCCGCGGCCAGGGCCTTGGCGCCGGCGTGCGCGGCCAGCTCGTCGACGGGCTCGTCGGGTCCGGCGACGTGCCGGGTCCGGATGCCCACCCGGCTGCGGATCCACTCGTCACTGGTGTCGACCAGACCCGCCAGATCGTCGTTGCTGAGTACCTTGGCGGGCTGGTAGTGGCCGATGGCGACGATGCGTGAGCCGTTCATGCCGGGGATCCCCTCGATGCCTTGCGTAGCGGGATCCTCCAGTCTGGTCAGTGACCGGTGGGTACGACGGCAGGTAAGGCCACAGGAATCGGGCGTCCGAGTTGTCGGCTTCCCGCAGACTCCCGGACGCCCGCACACTCACCCCGTGAACAGCTGTGCCGCCTTGCGTACGAGCTCGTACACACCGTAGGCGAAGGGGGCGCCCACCCAGACCCAGGCGAACGCGATCAGCCGGCCGCGGCTCCCTCCGCCCGGGCGGGGTCCGGCAGGGGGAGCGTCAGGCGGACTGCTGTCGTTCGGCATCGGCGGCCTCCCTCGGGGCGGGAATGTGGTGGCGGGGGTGGACGGGCCGGATCAGTTCGTTGGCGACGAAGCCGATGACGAGCAGCCCGATCATGATGCCGAAGGACAGCGTGTACAGGGCCGGCCCCTGCTCGCCCGCGTCCTTGCGGCGGTCGGCGATCCAGTTGACGATCAGCGGCCCCAGCACACCGGCCGTGGACCAGGCGGTGAGCAGCCGGCCGTGGATCGCGCCGACCTGGTAGGTGCCGAAGAGGTCCTTCAGATACGCCGGGACGGTGGCGAAGCCGCCGCCGTAGAAGGAGAGGATCACCAGCGCGCACAGGACGAACAGCGGTTTGGACGAATCGCCGAACACGGCGATGAGCAGGTACATCAGCGCGCCGGCACCGAGGTAGAGGCGGTAGATGTTCTTGCGTCCGATCAGGTCGGAGGTGGACGACCAGCCGATGCGTCCCGCCATGTTGGCGGCCGACAGCAGGGCGACGAACCCCGCGGCGGCGGCAGCGGACACCGGTGTGGAGCTGTCCGCGAAGAAGTCCGTGATCATCGGGGCGGCCTTCTCCAGGACGCCGATGCCCGCGGTGACGTTCATGCAGAGCACGACCCACAGGCACCAGAACTGCGGGGTGCGTACGGCGTTGCGCGCGGAGACCCGCACGCCCCCGACGACGCCCGATCCGCCGGCCGTCGGCCTCTCGCCGCGCGGCACGCGGATGAGCAGCACGCCGAGGGTCATGAAGACGGCGTAGGACAGCCCGTGCACCAGGAAGGCGAGGGCGATGCCGTCGTTGTCGCCGCCGAAGGAGTCGAGCATCCGCGCCGACCAGGGCGAGGCGATCAGGGCGCCGCCGCCGAAGCCCATGATGGCGATGCCGGTGGCCATGCCGGGCCGGTCCGGGAACCACTTGATCAGCGTGGAGACGGGCGAGATGTAGCCGATGCCGAGGCCGGTCCCGCCGACGAAGCCGTAGCCGAGGACGATCAGCCAGAACTGCTCCGTCCGGGCGCCGAGCGCGGAGATCAGGAAGCCGGAGGAGAAGCAGACCAGGGCCACGGTCATCGCCCAGCGCGGTCCGTTGCGCTCGACGAGCGTGCCGCCGAACGCGGCCGAGAGACCGAGCATCACGATCGCCAGCTGGAAGGGGAGCGCGCTCTGGGTGCCGTCGAGGTGGAGGGCGGACTCGAGCGGCGGCTTGAACACGCTCCAGGCGTAGGCCTGGCCGATGGAGAGGTGGACGGAGAGAGCGGCGGGCGGCACGAGCCAGCGGCTCCAGCCCGGGGGTGCGAGAGGGGGGCTGCTCATGCCCGCGGACGGTAGGGCGGGAAACGGGAGTTGGGAAGGGGTCCGGTCGACCGTATGCGGTGAACGGTATCCGGAGCGCGTCGGGCGGTCGTCGCACGGACCCTTGCCCACCCTCCCTCCATACTGTAGACAATATTTCGTCGACAGCATTCAGTCGCCTGGCCGGTAGGCGTCCTCGCTGCCGGCCTCCCCCTCCGCGGTATCCCTCTCCCTCGAACCGAACGGAGCGTCCCGTGAAAGTCGCCATCCTCGGCGCCGGTGCCATCGGCGCCTACGTCGGTGCCGCGCTCCACCGCGCCGGCGCCGACGTCCACCTCGTCGCCCGCGGACCGCATCTCGCGGCCATGAGACGGAACGGCGTCCAGGTGGTCAGCGCGCGCGGTGACTTCACCGCGCGTCCGCACGCCACCGACGACCCGGCCGAGGTCGGCCCGGTGGACCATGTCTTCCTGGGCCTGAAGGCCACCGCGTACGCGGCGTGCGGGCCGCTGATCGCACCGCTGCTGCACGAGCGCACCACGGTGGTCGCCGCGCAGAACGGCATCCCCTGGTGGTACTTCCACCGGCACGGCGGTCCCTACGACGGCCACCGCCTGGAGAGCGTCGACCCGGACGGCGCCGTCAGCGCGGTCCTGGCCCCCGAACGGGCCGTCGGCTGTGTGGTCTACGCGGCGACGGAGCTGGCGGCCCCCGGCGTGGTCCGGCACGTGGAGGGCACCCGCTTCTCCCTCGGCGAGCCCGACCGCAGCGTGTCCGCGCGCTGCCTCGAACTGAGCGGGGCGATGCGGGCCGGCGGGCTGAAGTGCCCCGTCGAACCCGACCTGCGCAACGACATCTGGCTCAAGCTGCTCGGGAACATCTCCTTCAACCCGATCAGCGCCCTGGCCCGGGCCACCATGGGGCAGATGTGCCGGCACGGCGGGACCCGCCGGGTCATCGAGACGATGATGCGCGAGACGCTCCGCGTCGCCGAGGCCCTGGGCTGCGAGGTGGGCGTCTCCATCGAGCGCCGGCTCGCCGGTGCGGAGCGCGTCGGCGACCACCGCACCTCCACCCTCCAGGACCTGGAGCGCGGAAAGCCCCTGGAGCTGGACGTCCTGCTCGCGGCGGTCGTCGAACTCGCGCGGATCACCGGCGTGGAGGTGCCCACCCTGCGCACCGTGCACGCCATCTCGGACCTGCTCGCGCTGCGCGGCGCCGCATGAGGAGAATGAGCGGGTGAAGACCGCCTCCGCGCACCACAGCGGGCACCGCGACCCGGTGACCGGCGGCACTCTCCGTATCCAGGGCGGTCTCGGCCGCCGGCACGTACAGAACCGGGGCTGATCAGATCATGGGACGCGTCACGGAACGCCGCAAGGTCCTCCGCATCCGGGACGGGGCCGTCTCCACCCGGCCGGACACGCTCGTCGCCGAGGAGCCCCTGGAGATCCGGCTGAACGGCAAGCCGCTCGCGATCACCATGCGGACCCCGGGCGACGACTTCGCGCTCGCGGCCGGCTTCCTGGTGAGCGAGGGCGTCCTCGCCGAGAAGTCCGACCTGCGCAACATCGTGTACTGCGCGGGGGCGACCGCCGACGGTTCGAACACCTACAACGTGGTCGACGTGACGACCGCGCCCGGTGTCGCGCTCCCGGACTTCACTCTGGAGCGGAACGTCTACACCTCCTCCTCGTGCGGCCTGTGCGGCAAGGCCAGCCTGGACGCCGTACGGACGACCGCGCGCTGGCCGATCGCCGACACTCCGCCGCTCCGGGTCACCCCCGGGCTGCTGGCGGCCCTGCCCGACCGGCTGCGCGCGGCCCAGCGGGTGTTCGACCGGACCGGGGGCCTGCACGCGGCGGCCCTGTTCAGCGAGGACGGGGAGCTGCTGGACACCCGGGAGGACGTGGGCCGGCACAACGCGGTCGACAAGCTGGTCGGACGCGCGCTGCAGAGCGGCGCGCTGCCGCTGTCCCGGTCGATCCTCATGGTCTCCGGCCGGGCCTCCTTCGAGCTGGCGCAGAAGGCGGTCATGGCGGGCATCCCGGTGCTCGCGGCCGTATCGGCGCCGTCGTCGCTCGCGGTGGACCTGGCGGCGGAGACCGGCCTGACCCTGGTGGGCTTCCTGCGGGGCAGCTCCATGAACGTGTACGCGGGCGAGCACCGGATCGCGCTGCACGCGCCGGCCGAGCAGAGCTGACCGGCCCCCGCGACACGGCGGCGGGGCCCCGCCCGGCGGGGAGCGCCCCCTGCGCCGCTGGGGCCCCGCCACGGCCGCCCCCTTCCCCGCAACCGGACCGCCCCGTGCCCCGCCCCTCTCAGGACTCCCCCGCCGTCTGGCCGGCCACGGTCCTGGCGATCTCGGCGAACGCGGTGATCAGCGAGGAGTGCCGGCCGGCCGCCCAGGCCAGCAGCACCTGGTCGGGAGCGGCGTCGGTGACCGGGACGTAGCTGATGTCCGGGCGGGAGTACTGCTCGGCGACGGAGCGCGGGACCATGGTGATCGCGGTGCCCGAGGCGACGTACTCGAACTTCTCCTCGACGGTGCGGATCGGCAGGTCGTCCGGGCCCGGGTCGTTGTACCGGAGCCAGGTCTCGCCGTCGAGGTCGGCGAGGGTGATCCCCGGTTTCCCGGCGAGCCGGTGGCCCTCGGGGAGCATGGCCACGCGCGGCTCGGTGCACAGCGGCAGCAGTTCGAGGCCGTCCTCGCGGACCGGCCGCCGTACGTAGGCGATGTCCACGGTGCCGTCCAGGATCAGCCGCTCCTGGTCGTCCCACTCGACGCGGCGGGCGTTGCCCCGCACGTCCGGGTGCGCGGCCGAGAAGGCGCGCAGGGCGGGGGCGACGACGATGCCGGCGCGGAAGCCGACGAGCAGCCGGCGCGTCCCGCGCGCCACCCGCAGGACGCGGCGCCGCGCCGCGTCGGCGGACGCCAGCAACGCACTCCCGTCTTCGAGGAGTTGCCGTCCGGCGCCGGTCAACGCCACACCGTGGCTGTCGCGTACGAACAGCTCGGCTCCCACGTCCTTCTCCAGCGCCCGGATCTGACGGCTCAGCACCGGCTGGGCGATGTGCAGCCGTTCGGCGGCGCGGCCGAAGTGCAGGAGTTCGGCGACCGCGACGAAGTAGCGGACCTTGCGCAGGTCGAGGTCCATGACCGCCCCTCTCGTCGTACGGGTGGCGATACCTCCAGGGTATCGCCGCCGCCGCAAGAGGTCTTGGACGACCGCGTCCGCGCGAGCGCAGGCTGGAGGGCGTCGGAACCAGACGAGAGACCGGAGCGGAAAGGGGCTTCCCATGGATCTGCGGGGACAGCGCGTCGTCGTCATCGGGGGTACGTCGGGCATCGGGCTCGCGGTCGCCGAGGGCGCGGCCCGGGAGGGTGCCGAGGCGGTCGTGGCCTCGCGCCGGCCGGAGAGCGTGGCCGCTGCGCTGAAGCGGCTGCCGGACACCGCCCGGGGGCAGACGCTGGACGCGACCGACGAGGACGCGGTGCGCGGCTTCTTCGCGCAGCTCAGTGCCTTCGACCACCTGGTGTACACGGCGGGCGAGTCGCTGCTGCTGGAGCCCCTGGCCGAGACGAGCCCGGCCCGGGCCCGGCGGTTTCTGGACACCAGGCTGTGGGGTGCGTACGCGGCGGTGAAGTACGCCGTCGGGTCGATCCGGCCGGGCGGGTCCGTGGTGCTGACGACGGGGACGGCGGGGCGCCGGCCGATGCCGGGTTCGAGCGCGGCCTCGGCGCTGTGCGGCGCAATGGACGCGCTGACCCGGGCGCTCGCCGTGGAGCTGGCGCCGGTGCGGGTCAACGCGGTCTCGCCGGGGGTGGTCCGCACCGAGCTGTGGCGGGAACTGCCGGAGGCGGAGCGGGAGCGGTTGTTCCGGTCGTCCGCCGAGTCGCTGCCGGTGGGACGGGTCGGCGAGCCGGCGGATGTCGCGGAGGCGTACCTGTATCTGATGCGGAACGGCTACAGCAGCGGCTCGACGGTGGTCGTGGACGGGGGCGGGCTGCTGGTGTAGACCGTCAGCCGGTGCCGAGCCGGACCTCGGCGGCGGTGACGACGGTGCCGAGGCGGGGGAAGTCGAGCCGTACGGACGCCTCGTGCTCGGCGGCCGTGAGCGCGGCCAGGGCGTCCTCCGCGAAGACGAGGTCGTAGCCGAGGTCGGCGGCGGCGCGGGCGGTGGACTCGACCCCCAGGTTGGTGGCGATACCGCCGAACACCAGGGTGGTGATGCCGCGCTCGCGCAGCCGCTCGTCGAGGCCGGTGCCCTGGAAGGCGCCGAGGGTCCGCTTGACCACCTCCAGATCGCCGTCCCGGAGCAGGCCGGGCACGAGCCCGCTGCCGGGCGGCTGTTCGGCGACGGCCGGGCGTTCGACCCGTACGAGCACGACGGGGGCGCAGGCGCGGCGGAAGGCGGTCGCCAACTCCTCGGCGGCGGCGAGCACTTCGGTGCCTGTGCGGGGTTCGAGGGGCAGCGCGACGATCCGTTCCATCAGATCGACGAGAACGAGGGCGGTACGCTGCGGATCGAGCACGGGAGCTGCGGTCATGACGGAACGTTAGCCGTCGTCATCCGTCCGTGCCGGAAATCCGGATCAACAGGCTTGTGAACTGATCGCGTTCGGCCGCCGTCAGCGGGGCGAGCAGTTCGTCGTTGGCCTCGCGTGCGGCCTTCTCGCAGCGTACGAGGGTGCGGGCGCCCTCGTCGGTGAGGGAGACGGCGTTCTTGCGCCGGTCGCGGGGGTCGGGGGCGCGGTGGACCAGGCCGGCGGACTGCAGGTCGTTCAGGATGCCGACCAGGTCTTTGGGGTCGAGGCGCACACCGCGGCCGAGGTCCGCCTGGGCGACCGGGGCGAGGTCCCGGACCGCGGAGAGCACGACGTGGTGCCACATCTTCAGCCCCTCGGCCGCGAGCGCGCCGGCGACCAGGTCACGGCCGCGCGCGGCGGCCCGGCCGAGCAGCCAGCTGGGCAGGGAGCGGATCGCGGGCAGGGGTGCTTCGGCCATGACGGCAGACTAGCCGAAGAATCGTTGGACTTCCCCATGAACCTCCTATACCGTTGGGGCCGCCAACGAATTCGTGGGTGTTCCCAACGATTGACCGGGCCGGGTCCCTCCGGCCCCTGGAGGTTTCATGCGCCGCGTCCGGTACGAGGCCACCGGCGGCCCGCTGTTCCTGGAGGAAGCACCCTCCCCCGAGCCCGGCCCCGGCGAGCTGCTGGTGCGCTGCGCGGCCGTCGGCATCTCCCTGCCCATGGTCCGCAAGGTGACCGAGGCGGCCGAGCCGGTGCCGCTGGGCGGCGAGGTCGCGGGCGAGGTGGTGGCGGCCGGCGCGGGAGTGACCCGCTTCCGCGTCGGCGACCGGGTGACCGGACTGTGCTTCGGGCACGGGTACGCCGAGTTCGCCGTGGTGCACGAGGCCATGGCCTCGCCGGTGCCGGACGGCGCGACCGAGGTCACCGCGATCGCGCTGGTGCGCAGCGGCCTCGTGGCGCTCGGGGCACTGGAGGCCGCGCGGCTCGCGCCCGGCGAGTCGGTGCTGGTCACGTCGGCGGCGAGCGGCGTCGGGCATCTCGCGGTGCAGCTGGCGCGGATCCGGGGCGCCGGCCGCGTGGTGGGCGCCGTGTCCGCCCCGGACAAGGCGGAGTTCGTCCGCTCGCTCGGCGCGGACGACTGCGTGCGCTACGGCGACGGCGGCTGGGGCGATCCGGTCGACTGCGTCCTGGACGCCGTCGGCGGCGACCTGCTCACCCCCGCCCTCGCCGCGCTCGCCCCGCACGGCCGCCTGGTGGCCTACAGCTCGGGCGGCGGCACGATCCAGGCGTACGACCTGCTGGCCGGGGCCAAGTCCGTGATCGGCTTCCAGATGGCGCTGCTCGCCCGCGGCCGGCCCCAGACGTACGAGCGGTGGCGGCAGGAGCTGTGGCGGCTGCACGCCGAGGGCGCCCTGAAACCCGCCGTGCACGCGGAGTTCGCCCTGGAGGACGCGGCCGCGGCGCACGAGGCGGTCATGAGCCGGGCCAACCTCGGCAAGGTCGTCCTGCGCATGTAACCGCCTGCACGCTTCTTGTGACGTGCGGCACACCCAACTACCGTCATGGGGACGCACGTTGGACGTGGGATGTCCGGACGTCCGGATGTCCGGCCGACGAAGGGCAGGTCGCACCGTGCCGTCATGTCTTCGCACCCGTCTCAGATCCGCGCTCGCGGCCGGTGCCGCGCTCGCCGCCGGGCTGCTCCTCCCGCTCGTCCCCGCCCGCCCGGCCCACGCCCAACCGGCGCCCCGGGCGGCGGAGTTCGAGCAGCAGGTGCTGTTCAAGGCCGGCCAGGACCCCGGCTACGCATGCTTCCGCATCCCGGCCGTCGTCCGCACGACCGACTCCACCCTGCTGGCCTTCGCCGAGGGCCGGGTCCTCAACTGCGGGGACGCGGCCGACATCGACATCGTGGTCAAGCGCTCCACCGACGACGGGCGCACCTGGAGCCCGTTGCGAGTGGTGAACGAGGGCGCCGGCGACACCCACGGCAACCCGGCGCCGATCGTGGACCGCGACACCGGCCGCGTCTGGCTCGCCGAGACGTACAACACGGGCCGTACGGACGGCGCGAGCTGCTCGGTCCCCTGCGACCGCACCCCCCACCTCCAGTACAGCGACGACGACGGCCTGACCTGGTCCCGGCCGCGCGACCTGAGCCCCGAGATCCTGCCCGCCGACTGGAACTCCTGGTACGCCACGGGGCCCGTGCACGGCATCCAGCTCACCCGCGGCCGGTACGCGGGACGCCTGGTCTTCGGGGTCAACACCGAGACCTGGGACGGCAGGGTCACCGCCAACCACGCGGCCCTGATCGTCAGTGACGACCACGGCGGCCACTGGCGGATCGGCGCCACCGACACCTGGCCCGTCGCCACCGACGGCACCTTCCGGCAGAAGCCCTCCGAACTCACCCTCACCGAGCGCGACGACGGGTCGGTCCTGGTCAGCGGCCGGGAGCAGGACGGCACCGACCTCGGCCACCGCACCCAGGCCGTCAGCCGGAACGGCGGCACCGGCTTCACCGCGCCCTTCCAGGACCTGCCCGACCTGTACGCCCCGCAGGTGCAGGGCTCGATGCTGCGCGTGGGCGACCGCGTCCTGCTCGCCTGCCCGGGCGATCCCGACCGGCGCCGCACGATGATGATCCGCTCCTCCTACGACGGCGGCCGCACCTGGGACAGCGTGGACCGCGGCACGGTCGTCACCACGGACTGGTCCGGCTACTCCGACCTGGTGCGCATCGGCTCCGGCACGATCGGCCTGCTGTACGAGGGCGGCGCGGTGGACGCCCGCGACGAGATCCGCTTCGCCCGCTTCACCGAGGACTGGCTCACCCCGCGTCGCGGCCCCGACCCGGTCACCGCCGACCTCGCCCCGCACGGCCGTCCGGCGGCGGTGCTCGGCAACCCGGAGAAGACGGACGGGGCGGCCGGGAGCGCCCTGGAGTTCGACGGCACCGACGACGCCGTCCGGCTGCCGTACCGCTCGGGGCTCCCCCTCGGCACGAAGGACTTCACGGCCTCGCTCTGGTTCCGCTACACGGCCACGACCGGTGAGCAGCCGATGCTGTGGATGGGCGGGATCGGCACCAGCCAGCCGCAGGTGTGGCTGCGCGGGGAGCCGGCGAGCAACCGGCTGCAGGCCCTGATCACCGTGCGCGACGGCGCCGCCGCCCCGCGGACCGCGTTCGTGCGCACGGATGGCGCCTACAACGACGGCCGGTGGCACCACGCCGTACTGCGCCGGGGCGATGGCCGGCTGTCCCTGTCCGTCGACGGGACCGAGACGTCCGCCGCCGACGTACCGGGTTCGGTCAGCCGCAACTCGCCCTTCGGCGTCCACATCGGCCAGCGCATGGACAGCCGCGCCTTCTTCACCGGGGCGCTGGACGAGGTGCGCGTCTGGGACCGGGCGCTCAGCGACGCGGAGCTGGCGGATCCGCGGGTGCTGCGGTCAGCGCAGGACACGGTTCTGCGGCTGCCCCTGGACCGGGTGGGCCGCTGACTCCTCGGGCGGGTCCGCGGTCACCTCGGGATCGCGGGCCCGCCGCTTGGCGATGACCGCGCACACCATCAGCTGCATCTGGTGGAAGAGCATCAGCGGCAGCACCGCCAGCGAGGCCTGGCTGCCGAAGAGGACGCTGGCCATGGGCAGACCCGAGGCGAGGGACTTCTTCGACCCGGCGAACTGGATGGCGATCCGGTCCTCCCGGCCGAAACCGAGCGCCTTGGACCCGTACCAGGTCAGGACCAGCATCACGGCCAGCAGGACGGCCTCGACGCCGAGCAGTGCGGCCAGCCGGGCGGGACTGACCTGGTGCCAGATGCCCTGGGTCATGCCCTCGCTGAACGCGGTGTAGACGACGAGCAGGATGGATCCCCGGTCGACGAGGCCGAGGATCCGCTTGTGCCGGGTGATGAAGCCGCCGATCCAGCGCCGCAGCGTCTGCCCGGCGAGGAACGGCACCAGCAGCTGGAGCACGATCTTCACCAGCGAGTCCACGGAGAACCCGACCCCGTCGCCGCCGAGCAGCCCCGCCGCGAGCAGCGGGGTCACGACGATGCCGGCCAGGGAGGAGAAGGACCCGGCGCAGATCGCGGCGGGCACGTTGCCGCGGGCGATCGAGGTGAACGCGATGGACGACTGGATCGTGGACGGCACCAGCGTGAGGAACAGCAGGCCCTGGTAGAGGGGCTGGGTCAGCACGACGGGCACCAGCCCGCGAGCGGCCAGGCCGAACACCGGGAAGAGCACGAAGGTGCAGGCCAGTAC
This sequence comes from Streptomyces sp. NPDC015171, assembly GCF_043079545.1. NCBI lineage: Bacteria > Bacillati > Actinomycetota > Actinomycetes > Kitasatosporales > Streptomycetaceae > Streptomyces > Streptomyces sp. NPDC015171. The sequence goes on along the minus strand of NZ_JBIBUO010000002.1, from coordinate 814,305 downwards.
GGTGACGTGGAGCCGCCAGTGCTTCAGCCCGTCCAGCGCCTCCCGGGTGGAGAGCCGGGCGCCGTACAGGAAGAAGAGGAAGGCGATCGCGGCCGTGGAGGCGCCCGAGGCCACATCGGCGCCGGTGCCCCGGGCCGGGAAGAGCGCCGCGAGACCCACTGTCCCGAGGAGCAGCACGATGTACAGGTCGATCGGCATCCGACTCGGCCGGCGCAGGCGTTTCACAGTGCTCCGATTGCTGTGTCCGTCAGGTCGTCGGGGCCCGCAGGGCCCCTCTCCATCGTCCTCCTCGGCACGCCGATCGGGAATCCCGCACACCACTCTGACTGTCATCATGAATCGCGATGACTGCGCTAGGCTCGGCCAGGTGTACGAGCCGACGCAGCTGCGCACCTTTCTGGCGGTCGCCCAGACGCTGAGCTTCACCCAGGCCGCCCGACGCCTGGGAGTGCGCCAGTCCACGGTCAGCCAGCATGTGCGCCGGCTGGAGGCAGCGGCGGGCCGGCAGCTGTTCTCCCGGGACACCCACACGGTGGAGCTGACCGAGGACGGCGAGGCGATGCTGGGCTTCGCCCGCCGGATCCTGGAGGTGCACGAGCAGGCGGCGGCGTTCTTCACCGGCACGCGCGTGCGGGGCCGGCTGCGCTTCGGTGCCTCGGAGGACTTCGTGCTGACCCGGCTGCCGGAGATCCTGGAGTCGTTCCGCTACGACCATCCGGAGGTCGATCTTGAGCTGACGGTGGAGCTGTCCGGCACCCTGCACGAGCAGCTGGCCGCCGGAAAGCTCGACCTGGTGCTGGCCAAGCGGCGCCCGGAGGATCCACGCGGCGAGCTGGTCTGGCGCGACGACCTGGTGTGGATCGGCGCCGAGCGGCTGCGGCTGGATCCGGACCGGCCTGTTCCGCTGATCGTGTATCCGCCGCCGGGCATCACCCGGGCCCGGGCGCTGCGGGCCCTGGAGGAGCAGGGCCGGGAGTGGCGGATCGTGTGCACGAGCGGCAGCCTCAACGGCCTGAGCGCCGCGGCGCGCGCCGGTCTCGGGGTGATGGCCCACTCCCGGCGGCTGATCCCGCCGGGCCTGTTCCGGCTGCCCGACCGGGCGGGCCTGCCGGAGCTGGGCAAGGTCGACTTCGTCGTCGTCCACGGGCAGCGCCGGGGCCCGGCCGAGGGCGCGGCGAACGCGCTGGCGGCGGCGATCCTGGCGGGCGGCGAACGGCTGCGGCGCAGCGGCGGCTGACCCGGGCCGGGAGGAGGCGGGGTCAGCGCGCCGGACGGTACGCCAGCCGTTCCCCTCCCCCCGGCGCGGAAGGGGGCGTCGCCTCCTCCTGCTGGACGCCCCCCCGCCGGCCGAGGGGGCCGCTCGGCGGGCAGCGCGGCGAACACGGTCGGGCGACCGGGGTGCCCGCTCTGGGTGGCCCTCTCGGCACCGTCCTCCCCTCACGGACGCCCGGAACCGCGCGGCACCTTCCTCGGGCACACCCCGTGCGCCGCGTTCGCCTCGGGGCTGACCCGCGCGCTGGCGGTGGCGGGCCTGGCCGGGGTGGCCGCGGGCTTCGCCCGGGGGGCCGCGCACCTCGTCCGGGTGGCCGCGGGCCTCGCCGGGGGTGGTGGCGGGCCTCGCCGGGGTGGTCGCGGGCCTCGCCCGGGTGGTCGCGGGCCTCGCCCGGGGGTGGCTGCGGGCCTCGCCCGGGTGGCCGCGGACCTCGCCCGGGGGTGGCTGCGGGCCTCGCCCGGGTGGTCACGGACCCCGCCCGGGGTGGTCGCGGGCCTCGCCCGGGTGGTCGCGGGCCTCGCCGGGGTGGTCGCGGGCGTCCTGGTGCTGGTGCTCGTCCGGGCGGACCGGAGCCGGCGCCTCCGAAGTCCGCGGGCGCGGCGGCCGGGGAGCGGGAGCGGGCAGTGGCCCGAGGCCCGGCGGCGGTCAGCCGCGGGCGCGGGAGCGGGCGGTGGCCCGAGGCTGGGCGGCGGTCAGCCGCGGGCGCGGGAGCCGAGGAGCGGGAGCGGGCAGTGGCCCGGGGCCGGGCGGCGGTCAGCCGCAGGCGCGGGAGCGGGCGGTGGCCCGAGGCTGGGCGGCGGTCAGCCGCGGGCGCGGGAGCCGAGGAGCGGGAGCGGGCAGTGGCCCGGGGCCGGGCGG